>CBETBW010000077.1:0-1655 GCA_965534715.1 uncultured Parasphingorhabdus sp. | reverse complement strand
GATCTTAGCTATGCACCCTGTAGTAACTATAGGGTCAAGCGATGAAAATTGGTGAGCTGGCAAAAGCGACGGGCACAAAGGTCGAAACCGTGCGCTATTATGAAGCGTCCGGCCTGTTGCCGCGACCTGCACGAACGCAGGCCAATTATCGCGACTATGACCTGGCACATCTCGAACGCCTGATGTTCATCCGGCGGTCGCGTGATCTTGGATTTACACTCAAGTCTGTCCGGGAATTGCTAACACTGGCCGATGACAATAATGAGCCATGCGATGCGGTGGATGAAGTCGCGTCCGCGCATCTTCACGCGGTCGAGCAGAAAATTGCCGACCTGAAAGCGCTGCGCGACGAATTGTCGCTCCTGTTGGAATGTTCCGGCGATGGCACGGTGGGCGACTGCCGGATCATTTCTTCGCTGGCGTCGAGAAGCTTACCGAAAAACCAAAGGCCAAGTGATCAGTGCGATTAAATCGTCAGGATAATTCGTCGAATCTGGATTATCTTGTGCGACTGCGACTAACTGTTAATTAGACCCCCAACGCCGCCGCCGCCTCCCTGATCCGTTTCGCTTCCGCACCATCATTCTTGAACGCCTTCAAGCCGCGATCCAGCGCCTGCTTTGCCTGCACCGTCTGGCCCAGTTGCATGCGGCTGCGGATCAGCATGATCCAGCCGTTGGCATCCTTGGGGTTGGCCTGCAGGCGCTTGTCGAGGCCGTCGACCATATTGGCGATCATCGCTTCCTGCTGGCCGGCGGGGAGGGCCGCGGCCTCTTTCATTTGCTCGCGGCTGGGGCCGGGGATCGCTGCAGTGGCAGTGGCGGGGCCATCTGTCGTGATGCCGCCGGTCGGGGCTGCGGGCGCAGCCTTGGCAAGACGGGCAGCGACATCGATTCCTTCATTCTCCGCCACCTGACCAATCACGCGGCGGATATCGGTGGCATAAGGCGCATCGGCGGGCGTGTCCTCGAGCAGCGCGAACCAGTCATTGATCGCGCCTTTGTGATCGCCGGAAATGTCTTTTTGCACCGCGAGGAAATAGCGCGCGCGCGGATCCTTGGCGTCATGTTTCAGCGCATTGCGGAAAGCGGCGGCGGCGTCAGGCGGCACTTGCTGTCCATCGCTTGCCATGACCAAAGCTTCGCCCAGCATCGACCAATATTCCGGATTGTCGGGGTCGAGCGTGGTCGCGCGTTTCATCGCGGTGGCCGATTCGGCAAATTTCGCCGTTTCAAAATAGCTCCACCCCAGCATCCGCCAGCTTTCCGCATCGTCCGGGTTTTCCTGCAGCTTCTTTTCCAGACCAGCGATGACCTCGTCAACGCTGGGCGCCTGTTCGGTCTCGTTGCCGGCGACAGGCGCGTCCGCGCCGGTACCGTCGTTCATGCTGCGGTACACTTGCACCGCGATCGCGCCGATCGCCAGTAAAGCTGCCAATATCAGAGCGATACGGTTGATATTCGTCGATGAACCTGATTTCGCCATGGTCAATCCTCAAGCTATTTTGTGTCGCGATATTCCCGCGCAGAGATACGGAGCCGATCACTGCCTGACAAGCGCCGAGATGGCTGTGATATTTTGCACTGGCAATGGAGAGGCTTTTTGGTAAGATACTGCCAAAGTTCAATCTTTTGGGTCGCGCTAAAGCCGGACAG
>CBETBW010000076.1:0-2370 GCA_965534715.1 uncultured Parasphingorhabdus sp. | reverse complement strand
ACCCGCACATGACATTGTCCAGCCGCATCGCAGACCGGCGCGGCGACAGCCGCAACTTCGGCTATCGCGTCCGAAGCAAATGGCAAGGCTGTTTCCGCCGATGCCGCTCCCGATGCTCCAGCGACGGCGAAAGTTACAGCTGTGGCTTTAACCAGAATGGCGGAATGAGACACAGCTACCCTCTAGGGTTTCTTGCCGACAAAAGTTCCGAGAATATCGATCCGTTCGTCCGGCGTACCGCCGACAATTCGGTAGCCGCCACCCAGTTCGACGCCATTGGGGCCATAAAACGCACCATCAATGCTCGATCCGGCAATGACCATATCCAGACGACCGCCGCTTGGATTGACGAACCATGCCTCGTCAAACTGGCCAAAAAACCCGCCTGCGGTCACCAGGTTGATACTGCCTGCACCATTGGCCCGGAAAAGAGCGTTTTCAAGCACACTATGCTGACGGCTTGTGCCATCGAAAAGCGGCGCTCCAACCGTACCGTCAAGCGAAAGCGAGAAAGTATTCGCTCCAAAATCTACATTGGTCGTCGCACGGCCGGCGATCCACTGGAAATAGGTATCGAAATTACCCAGTGTATCCGGCTGGTCATTGAAAACCATGGACGCGAGCATCGTGCCTTCGAAAGTGCCGGTGCCGGTCGTCGGTACCTGATCGTTCGGGGTAATTTCACCAAAGGCAAAAGCACCACGTTCAAACTGACTGTTTTGCCTGAGAAATTCGGTTGTCGAGTCGTCCGGATTGGTGATGGTTATATTGCTGACCGATGCTTTGTTCCGCAAATAACCGGCGAAGGAAACATAATTCGTCTCGGTTCCCGGCGTTTGATAGAAAAATGTTGTGACGTCATAGCTGCCGCCCTGACCGGGGTCGACGAGACCGAATGCAAATTCGCCTGGAATCGCTCTGGTCAGATTATTGGACGATCCCGATTCCAGATAATTCATGCCCTGAACGCCGAATTGGGTCGCTCCAAGATTGGGTGTGCCAATTTGTGGTTCGACCAACCCGCCGAAATCGGTGCGGTGCAAGGGATCCTGGAAGCGGCTGATGGCCGACGTTCCTGCCAAGTTATTGGTGAAGCTAACGTCAAAAATCGCGTCGCGCGGATTATAGGCGATCGTCAGAGCGCTGTTGCGGACGGTCGTGGCATCGCCCTGATACAACTGGCTGCCTTGCCCGGCACCCGGATCACCGGCGGCCTCCACTGTGTAGTTATAGCTGTGAGAGCCACCAACGGCCTTATAGGTCTTGGGCTCGGTCGGGTCGACAAATGTGTGGGTCGCTCCGCCGCCAGTACCACCGCCACCACCACCTGTGCCCCCGCTCCCGGTTGGCGGCGCGCTACCACCAGCTGTTTGGGGACCGGCTCCGCCGCAAGCGGCGAGCATGGTTGTCGTGGCGAGCAAAATTAGTAAGCGCATCGGAAATATTCCTCACATGAGTTCCACATGAGGGCGGTGCTATCATTTCAATGGTTAAATTCGCGTAAACCATAAGCGATATTCACGGGATATTGCCGCCCCCTTGACGGGGTTAATCGCATGATCACCTAACCACGGCCCGAAAAACTATGGTTACTTTCCGCGCTTCTTTCGTTCACTATTGAGGTCTAGCACCTCGCTCTCGCCTTCCGGGAAAAGGCCCAGACGACGGGCAACTTCCTGATAAGCTTCGGCTTCTCCGCCCAGATCACGGCGGAACCGGTCTTTGTCGAGCTTTTCGTTGGTCTTGATATCCCAAAGACGGCAACCGTCAGGGCTTATCTCGTCGGCAAGGATTATCCGCGAAAAATCGCCTTCGAAAATTCTGCCGAACTCGAGTTTGAAATCAACCAGTCTGATGCCGATCCCGGCGAACATCCCGGCCATGAAATCGTTGATCCGGATAGCCATGGCTGAAATATCCTGCATTTCCTCCTGACTTGCCCAGCCGAAGCAGGCGATATGTTCTTCAGCGACCAGCGGATCACCGAGCGCATCATCCTTGTAGCAATATTCCAGCAACGTGTGAGGAAGCGGCGTGCCCTCCTCAATACCGAGACGCTTGGAAAGAGAGCCGGCGGCGACGTTGCGGACAATCACTTCAATCGGAACAATCTCGACCTGCTTGACGAGCTGTTCGCGCATATTGAGGCGGCGGATGAAGTGGCTGGGGATGCCGATATGACCTAGCAATGTGAAAATATGTTCGCTGATGCGATTATTGATCACGCCCTTGCCGTTGATCGTGCCCTTTTTCTCTGCATTGAAAGCGGTGGCGTCATCCTTGAAATATTGAATGATGGTGCCGGGCTCCGGACCTTCGTAAAGAATCTTGGCCTTGCCTTCATAGATTTGGCGACGACGGGACATTGCT
>CBETBW010000075.1:0-2474 GCA_965534715.1 uncultured Parasphingorhabdus sp. | reverse complement strand
CTAGAATTTTCTAGATTTCCATCCATTTTCGCATCAGATTATATTGCACCGCCTGCAAGCGGGTATAGTTTTCGTGTGCCATGTTGAGGCCTTCCAGAGCGGCCACTTCGTTCAGTTCGTAAAGCAGGTTGCGCTTTGTCACGTCGGGGAGCTTGCTCTGGATGAAGGTGATGGCGACCATGCGTTCGCCCTCGGTGACCGGTTCGACCTCGTGCAGCGTGTAGGATGGATAGACTATGGCAGTGCCCGGAATGCCCTTGAATCGCATTCCCGCTTCACCCTGCGTGACATGAAGGGCGCCGCCCTTGCAATCGTTGACGTCGCTCAGGAATATGGT
The DNA here is from genome assembly GCA_965534715.1 of uncultured Parasphingorhabdus sp. Taxonomy (GTDB): domain Bacteria; phylum Pseudomonadota; class Alphaproteobacteria; order Sphingomonadales; family Sphingomonadaceae; genus Parasphingorhabdus. The sequence continues at coordinate 2,137 of CBETBW010000075.1, read as the reverse complement.
GCAACTGATATCCGACCTGAGTGGGCCGTCGGGCAGGGGAATGATCGCGCTGTCGGCGTGCAACCCGTAGTTCATGCCCGGCTTGTATCGCGTGATCAGCGGCGGCGCGACTTTTTCGGGGAAAGCAAAATCGACAAATTCGCGATTGGCCATCAGCGCGTCGAGCAGGATCTTCGATGATTTCTTGTAACCTTCAACATCATGCAGTTGCAGATTATTCTTCGCCTTGTTGTGCGGATTGCTGATCTTGCCGTCGACAAATTGCGCATTGTCGGCAATTTTTTTCAGTTCGTTGACCTGGGCCTGATCCAGTAGGCTGAGTTGCTTGAACATTATCGTCTCGTTTCCGCTGTTGCCATCGCGGCGGCCACTATCGGAAATCGCCGCGCCAATTGATCGACCCATAGCAGTGTCTGTTTGATATCGTCAGCATGAATTTGCGCTGCTTCGGCAAGGAGCTCCTCCCTAAGCGATGCGCTATAGTCATATTCGGGCGCCTTGGAATAGCTGGTCATGATCGGGCTTGAAATCAGGCTTCGGGCATGCTCCGCGGCAAGTTCCAGTCCAAAATGATGGGCCGCAAGCTGCAATTGCTCCGCCGGATGGGTTAGAAACCCATCAAAGTCCATCCACGCGATGGCTGTATCCGGACAATGAGTCTCGGCATCATGAAGCGTGACCATTTCACATAACCATCCCAGCGCGGCGGTCTGGGCAAGCGACAGATTTTCTCTCTTGTCCAAAGCCTGGCCGCAATATTGCTCGAGTCGGTATAGCCGCAAATCGGCCAACGCGGTCGCTTCCTGTTGCGACGCCTCTCCGGCCAATATGGTTGGCAAATAACGATCAAGGGCGGCGAACAGGAAAAGTGCCGTGCCGGTGTCGGCCAACAGCGGTCGGGCCAGCGGGCTGACAAAGCTGCTCGCCTTGATCATCACTCGCTGGTCGGCGTGAAACACGCGGGAAAGCCAGGATTCCACCTCACCGAGCCGTTTGGACTGCTCGTCGAGCGTCCAGCCAATATCAGCCGGCTTGTTGACATGGACGTCGGCAAGCTGCCGCAACAGCGCCGGTTCGCGCAGCGCCAATATGCTGTCCAGTTCACCCAAAAGCCGCGAAATCAGGGTTGATCCCACATGGCCGACATGAAAAATATAGTGAGGCTTGGGGAGCGACGGCAAAGATATGGACGCGATATCCGCCCAGGACACGATCTGCCTCTGCAGATCGGGGGTAAACATACGCTGATCGAGAAAGCTGGCTTCACGATAAGCCGGCTCGCTCATAGTTGACAGCAGGACTTGATCCTTTTGCAGATCAGCCAGATGTGGAAAGAGCGAAGCATCTTTTGGAAAAACGGACTGCCAATCGTTGCTCAACTCGGCCTCCAATGAAAAAGCCCGGGGCTGGTGACCCGTCTTGCGACGGTCCGGACCCGGGCTTTCGATATCAAAGTCAGAATAGGACTATTCCTTGGTTTCGGTTTCGTCCTGCTCTGCTGTTTCAGTGGTTTCAGTGGTTTCTGCCGCCGCTTCCGCAGTTGCTTCGCCGACTTCTTCGCCTGTTTCTTCAGCGTCGTCTTCGCTGTCAGGAGCAAGGGCATTGGCTGCCAGTTCGGCCTGATCATCTTCAAACATCTGGGCAATCACGTCGACGCCGTCTTTCTGCAGATCAGCTTCGTCGTCAGAACGGGCAACATTGGCCTGAACCGTAACATTGACTTCCGGATGAAGGCGAATGCGGACATCGAAAACACCGAGCGTCTTGATCGGCTTTTCCAGAATGACCATGCTCTTTTCGATCTCGGCACCGTCCGCGTTCAGGGCTTCGACAATGTCGCGCACGGATACAGAGCCGTACAGCTGGCCGCTTGCAGAAGATGCGCGGATCAATATGATCTGCTTGCCTTCAATGCCGCCGGATGCCGCTTCGGCTTCCTTGCGCTTCGTTTCATTGTCCGCTTCGATCTGCTGGCGATTGGCTTCGAAGACCTTTTTGTTCGCCGCATTGGCGCGCAGCGCCTTCTTGTTGGGCAGCAGGAAATTGCGAGCATAGCCGTTTTTGACGGTGACGATATCGCCGATGCTTCCCAGTTTCTCTACGCGTTCAAGCAAAATAATATCCATTGTTTCGCTCC
>CBETBW010000074.1:0-2566 GCA_965534715.1 uncultured Parasphingorhabdus sp. | reverse complement strand
CCTGTTTCGCTGTCCGCCGGCCCGACCGCGCTGGATGATGCCGGGCTGTTCGCAACATTGGCCGAACTGGACAGCGCGCTGTTCGGGGCCGCGTTTGGCAGCTGCGACATCGCGCGGGTCCGGTCGCTCGTCTCCGACGATCTTGAGTTCTACGATGACCGCAGCGGGCTGACCAATACCAGCGGAGAGGAATTCGTCCAACATATCAACTGCCTGAACTGGACCGAAGGCAACGACCCACAGATCGCGCGGCGGCTGGTGCCGGAAAGCCTGACGGTCGAGCGTCTTGGCGACTGGGGCGCGATGCAGCGCGGCCGTCACCAATTCTATCTGGTTGTGCCCGATGGCGAAGACCGGCTGGAGGGCGATGCCGATTTCATCCATTTGTGGCGCTATGATCCGGCAGGCTGGAAAATCGCACGCGTCATCAGCTATGGTCATCGCCCTGCCGCGGCCGGCGACTGAGCCGACGAGATCCTGAGCCGAAGGCCAGCGAAGCTAAACGCGTTCAGGATGACGAAAATATTGGATATGGCCAGTTCGGTCAAAGCCACTTTTCACCAGTTTTTAAGTATGTTCCTGTAAATTTGGTCCATGTTGACGATGACCAACATTCTGCTGGCTTTCCTCCTGATCAATGCCTGGACATTTGTGATGTTCGGCTGGGACAAGGTCCAGGCGGAAAAATTCCAGTGGCGGGTGTCAGAGGCAACACTTTTGCGGCTTGCCCTGTTCGGCGGTTCGCTGGGCGCTTATGCCGGTCGGGCGCTGTTTCGCCACAAGACGCGCAAGCAGCCGTTCAATAGCAGATTGCAGAATATCGGGCTGATCCAATTGGCTGCTTTGACCTTTTGCGGTGTCTATTTTTATGAACCGGGCGGCCTGTCCACGCCGGCGCAGGCAGAGAGGGTGCAGACCTTCGCTCAGCGGCCCCAATCAAGCGCCTATTATCAAAATTGCGATGCCGCCCGAAGCGCCGGCGTTGCGCCGCTCTATCGGGGCGATCCCGGCTATCGGTCGCCGCTGGATCGAGACAATGACGGCATCGCCTGTGAACCCTATCGTCGGCGTTGAGCCAGCATTTAAAAAAGGAAAACCGTACCGAAGCATCTTCCTCTCCTATAGGGAGAGGCAACGAAGACTTCCCCGGATAACATCCGGGGTTAGTCGCAGTCGGTGAGGGGTTTTAGCTCTCTCGGCTGTTCCAACCCCTCACCGAGTTGCGCTAGTGAACAAGTTCACAAGCTCCACTTGCCTCTCCCTATGGGAGAGGGCTGAAATGTCCAATTGCGGCAATGATTGGGAAAATGGCGAGTCCCAACCCAGTATTATAAAAATCACTTTACCTCCGCGGTAGCAATTGCCGCCAGTCACCCCATAGCACAACCACCAGACAGGCACCAATCACCGCGAGATCAACAACAGGCTCGGCCGCACTATATTGCAGACCGGCGAGCGCCGCCAGACCGGCAATCGCGCCCCAGATCACGAACAGCTTGCGTCCGCCGTCCCAGCCTTTGACGAGACCGATGCCGGCAGCGAAAAGAAGCATCGGAACCAGCATCAGCAGCACCGGACCCACGCCGGGTAGCAGCAGGAACATCGATGATGACAGCATCGGCGGCAGCGCGGGCAGGGGGATGGGAATGAAGTTCAGCGCCGCGACGATAATCGCGCCCCAGCCGATATATATACGATATTTTTCCATCCGCACGGGATATCAGGACTGGCGGCATTTGCTATCCCTTCCTGCCATTTTCCGGATCGGGCCTCTGTCCTACAATATCGCTTTGTGATAGAGATGGCTTCATGAGAGATATTGCTGACCGACTGGTTCAACCACCTGTAAAAACGCCCAAAATGGCGTTTTGGGGAGAAGTGGATATTTTTTCTTTTAACACTGTAAAGTTTGTAAAGTTCGGGTCGGTGGCGGCGTGAGATTTGTCCGAATCATTTTTGTTGCCGCCGCTGCTTGGGGCTTCCTCGCTCTGATCCCCGGTCTGTTTGCGCCAGCGGGTCCGCAGCCGGAATATTATTACGGCTTTATCGGGCTGGCTCTGGTGTTCCAGCTGGTCTTTGTGATGATCGCCTTCGACCCGGCCCGTTACCGCGCGCTGATTCCGGTCGCGATACTCGAAAAGCTGTCCTTTTTTCTGCCCGTTACGATCCTCTACACACAGGGCAGGGTAGCGACTGGCAGCGTCTTTTACGGGGCGATGGTCGACGGGTTGCTGATGCTTTTGTTCGCGCTGGCATGGTATCTGGCCCGCAGGGAGCCGGGCTAGCACCAGTCGCGGCGGTAGCCCTGCCAGCGTTCGGCCAGCCCCTCTGCGACCAGTGTATCGCCAAGACTCCGGCCATCGCGGGTGATGATGCGCAGGTCACGGCCATATTTGTCCTGGTCACGGTCGATCCGCGCGAGCGAGAAGGCGCCCTGATTGAGCAAGTCCTGGAGCCGTATCTTGGCCTGCTGCCCCAGCCGCTTTTCGGAGGCGCAGCCGGGACTCGAAATTTCCGGTGTGTTGATATCGGCGATCCGGATCTTGCGGCCCTCGAACCAGATGGT
>CBETBW010000073.1:0-2776 GCA_965534715.1 uncultured Parasphingorhabdus sp. | reverse complement strand
GGGCGCACCACTTTCCTCTTTCGTCAGACCATGCACCCCCAGACCATGTACCAAGGTGCACTTGCGCATGGCCTGTTGCTGGCGTAGTTTGTCGGCATTGCACCCGATGAACCGAAGGACCTGACTTGGCCGATTATTCCCATTCCATTGCCGACGCGCTTGCGGAGCGCGAAGCCCAGAAAATTGCGGTTCCCGACGAGGTTCAGGAAGCGGTGAAGACGCTGCTCCGCTGGGCCGGCGACGACCCCGAGCGCGAAGGGCTGATCGACACCCCGAAACGTGTGGCGCGGGCGTGGAAGGAATATTGCGAAGGCTATGCCGAGAACCCGGCGATGCATCTGGCGCGGACTTTCGAGGAAGTCGGCGGCTATGACGAGTTGGTCCTGCTTAAAGACATCCCGTTTCATTCGCATTGCGAACATCATATGGCGCCGATTATCGGCAAGGCGAGCATCGCCTATATGCCGACCGACAAGGTTGTCGGCATTTCCAAGCTCGCCCGCGTGCTCCATGGCTTTGCCCGCCGTCTGCAAGTGCAGGAACGCCTCACCGCCGAAGTCGCGGAATGTATTTGGGATAATCTGAAACCAGCCGGTGTAGCGGTTGTGATCGAGGCCAGCCACAGCTGCATGACCGCCCGCGGTGTGCGGACGCCCGGCGTCAAGATGACCACCAGCCGTCTGCTCGGATGTTTTCTGGACGATGCGCGGAGCCGCGAAGAAGTCATGAGCCTGATGGGCTATTGACCGGAGGCCTGGTGTGGCGGATTATGTCGGAGGATGAAATCCATCGAGGACTGCAACATCAGCATTCTGGTTTCCGACCGCGACAGCCAATGGTCTTCGCCTTCTAGCGTTACGAAATTATACGGCTTACCCGCATCCTTGAGCGCGTCTGCCATGATCGTGGATTGATTATACAGGACAACCGTGTCGTCTTTCCCGTGTATCATCAGAATCGGGGCATCGGCCCTGTTCGCAAATTTCGCAGGAGAAACCTCAGCCAGTGCGCGACCTTTTCCGATTTCCGTTTGCAAGGCGCGCTTCAGCGTACGGTTGTTACCGCTTATTCTCAGATCGTCTCTGACCATTCGGGACAGATCGCTGACCCCGGCCACGGATACCGCGCAACGATATTTGTCTTGTTGCAATGTCACCCCGGCAAGCGCGGCATAACCGCCATAGCTGGCGCCCATGATGCAGACGCGCCTTGGATCAATAATGCCCCTTTCTGCCAGCGCCGCCATGCCATCGGAGATGTCGGTCTGCATCTTGCGGCCCCATTCACCTTCTCCGGCCTTCCTGAACGCAGCATCGCGGTTTGTAGAGCCTCGAAAATTCGGTTGAAATACGGCATATCCCCGCGAAGCAAATGCCTGTGCCCACCAATGGAATTCGGGTCGGCTCTGTGAACTGGGTCCGCCGTGGGGCAACATGATAGCAGGAAGATTTTTCCCTTCGCCGTTCGCAGGCAATGTCAGAATACCATCAAGACCCAGTCCGTCTTGCGCTTTATATGTGAATGTCGATATCTTCCCTACATCTTCTGACCGAACAGCCGGATATGCATAGCCGAATTGCTCTGCTCGAAGGGTATCGAGGTCGACAATCCACCAGTTCCCGGAATCGCTATTGCCGTTTGTGGAGACAATGGCCTTGGTAAAATCCTGGCTCCAATCCTCCAGGCGTACGTTGCGATCGGCAAAGGCGCGTTTGATATTTGTCGCATGTCTATCGAGCTTCGGATCGAAGAAAACCATATCGTCTTTGCCCGATGATCGTCGATACCCTAGCAACAGACCAGTCCGGTGATCAATGAACCAACGATCAATATCGTCGGAATCGAAACGCTCTTCCGCTTCCCCGCCAGCCAGCGGAATTTCATATATGCGAGTGGTGTCATCCACGCCTTCGCGTTTCGAAAAGAAGACTGATGTTCCCGCGGCGCCCAAGGCAATTAGCGAAATTCCACCTCTTGGTTGCACCCCTTGACCTACAGTCGTTTCTTGAGAGTTCCGGATTTTCCATTCGCCGCTCTGTGACCGGAAATCCAGTCTTGTGGCGATGTTTCCCGTTCTATCAATCAGCCAGTCGCTATATGCGTGTTCGCCTGAGCCCTGAATGTCGATTTCCTTGCTCGACATATTGGCGAGATCAACCCGGTAAAGATGTTCCATATTGTTGTCGAAAAAATAATCGTTGCTACCATTGGTTCTTTCAAGTTCAAATCCGCCAAAATAGCCGTGCCAGCGATCATCTATTTTTCGGACGCCATAACGGCCAATAACCGCGTTTGCGATGCTCTTTTTCTTCCGGAAAACCCAGTCATCTTTCTTGCCTGAAACGGAAAGAACGAGAATCTGTCCGATCTCAGCCTTGGAGGCTGTAAACCCCATGCCAAGCGCTTCGGTTTTGCTCGTCGTCAACAGGACATATTCATCGCCAGCCCACGTCACATCCCTGATTTTGACATCGCCAAGACCGATCTGCCTGACAATTCTTGTCTTGCCTTCGGTCAAAACGAGCTGTTTTGTGTCGCCTATGGTTGCGATCATGGCATAATAACGACCCGACGATGAGATCGCTACCTGCTCCAATCCGGGAAGTTTTCCATATGCATCCAGTGGAGGCTGGCTCTGGGCTTGCACAGGCACCGCAAAAAGGAAGGCAAGAATTAGAAATTTTCGGCAATCGAGTAGAAATGCAGTCAACCGGGCTCTTGGATTATTTCTCATTCGCGGATTACTGCCGAATGTCTGCTAGACAAGCTAGAATTT
>CBETBW010000072.1:0-3479 GCA_965534715.1 uncultured Parasphingorhabdus sp. | reverse complement strand
TTTTGGTAAGATACTGCCAAAGTTCAATCTTTTGGGTCGCGCTAAAGCCGGACAGACAGCTGAACCGGGTTGATATAACGTATGAGGGTGCGTTGGTCGGGGAAGCAAAGGGGGGAAGCAAGCGCGTGTCGGACAAGTTTCGAGTAGTCATAATCGGGTCCGGACCGGCGGGCATGAGCGCCGCTGGGCGCGCCGCGCAGCTGAAGCTGAAGCATGTCCTGCTCGAGAAAACCGACCATCTTTCCGACACCATCTACAAATATCAGAAGGGCAAGCATGTCATGGCGACGCCGAGCCAGCTGGTTCTGCGCTCCGACATGGATTTCGACGCGGGCAAGCGCGAGGCGATTCTCGGAACCTGGGATGAACAGACCGCCGGTCATGGCGTGAATGTCATGTACAAGGCCGAACCGGTGAAGATTGAGGGCGAGGAAGGCAATTTCACCATCACCCTGAAAAACGGCGAGACGGTGCAGGCCGAAACATTGGTGATGGCGATCGGGACGCAGGGCAATCCCAACCTGATGCGCTGCCCCGGCGGCGACAACAAGCTGGTGCAATATCAGCTCGACGATCCCGGCGAATATTATGACGAGCATATCACGGTCATCGGTTCGGGCGACGCAGGTATCGAAAATGCGCTGGGTCTCGCAGCCGATGCGGCGCAGAATAATGTCGTCACCATTCTCAACCGCTCGGCGGAATTTGCCCGGGCCAAGAAAGCCAATGTGAAGCTGCTGATGGAGGCGGGCGAACAGGGCAAGGTCATGATCCGTAACGAGACCACGCCTGCCGAGGTCAAGGATGGCGAGCTGGTGCTGGAAACCCGCGACGGGCAGGAGACGATCAAGTGCGACCGGATCATCGCGCGGATGGGCAGCGCGCCGCCGCGCAAATTTGTCGAGGAATGCGGGATCGAGTTTACCAGCGAGGATCGCGAGGCCTATCCCAAATTGTCGCCGGCGTTCGAGAGCACCAAGAAGGGGATTTATGTCATCGGCGCGCTCGCCGGCTATCCGCTGATCAAGCACTGCATGAACCAGGGCTATGATGTTATCGAGTTTATCAATGGCAATAGCGAACTGAAACCAGCCGACGAACCGATCCTCGAAGCGAAATTCAGTAGCCTGCCAAAAGGCCGGTCGGTCGACGAATGGCTCGAATTTTTCCGCTCCAATGTGACGATTCTCAACGACCTGTCGCCCTTGCAGATGCGCGAGTTCATGCTCGACAGCGAGCCGCAAGGCTATCGCCGGGGCGAGGTGATTTTCGAAAAAAGTGACCCGGGAAGTTCTCTTTTCGCCATAGCTGAGGGTACTGTCGCGGTTGAAATTAATCCGGATGATCCCTCAATCACCGTCCCGATCGAGCAAGGTTCGATCTTTGGTGAAGTCGGTCTGATATCCGGCCGTCGCCGCGGCGCGACGATCAAGGCGGCCGAAGATGTCATCGTCGTCGAAATTTCGCGCACTGCGGCGCTCAAGCTGCAAGCGTCGGTCCCCGCCGCAAAACGCCGGATCACGCAAATTTCCACCGAGCGCCAATTGCTGCAGATGTTCGGTTCGGGTCTGACCAAGGAAGATATTGCCGACGTCGTCGAGTCCAGCGAGATCATCAATGTCCGGGCTGGCGAGGCGATTATCGAGGAAGGCGCGGAGGGTAACGACATTTATGTCATTCGCGTCGGGTCGATGGTGGTCGAGAAACAGATTGGCGGCAAGCCGGTGTTCCTTTCCTATCTGCCCGCCGGTTCCTATGTCGGGGAAATGACGCTGATCGCCGGTGGCTATCGCACCGCGACGGTCAAGGCTGCAATCAAGTCCGAAGTGATCAAGATCAACGGCGATGCGTTCAAGAAAGTGCTCGATGCCCATCCCGGCCTGATGCGCAAGGCGAAGCAGGAAATGGCCGCCCGGCAGGATATCAACGCCTTTGTCGAAGCGAAAAAGGACAGTTTCTCGGGTGTCGTCGACATGTATTCGGGGATCGCCAATTTCCTCGTCGACAATGGTATTGGCGAAGCCACCGACGTGCTGCTGATCGATGAAAATCTGTGTGTCGGTTGCGACAATTGCGAGAAGGCCTGTGCCGACAGCCATGAAGGCCTGTCGCGCCTCGACCGCGAAGCGGGGCGCACTTATGCGCATCTCCACGTGCCGACCAGCTGCCGTCACTGCGAACATCCGCATTGCATGTCCGACTGTCCGCCCGACGCTATCCACCGCGGTCCCGATGGCGAGGTATTCATCGATGATACCTGCATCGGTTGCGGCAATTGCCAGCGCTACTGCCCGTATGGCGTGATCCGCATGGACAAGGAGCCGCCGAAAAAACCGGGCTTGTTGAGCTGGCTGTTCTTTGGCGCCGGTCCGGGGCCGGGCGAGCCCGACAAGCAATGGGCCGCCGAGAATAGCGATCCTTCGGTCGAGAAACCCAAGAAGGCGATCAAATGCGACATGTGCGCCGGGATCAAGGGCGGCCCTGCCTGCGTCCGTGCTTGCCCCACCGGCGCGGCGATCCGCGTGGCGCCGGAAGAGTTTCTCACCGTCTCCAAGCTTGAAGCGGAGGACGTGTGATGCCGGTTCTTTCCGCAGACGTCATAACTCTTCCGTCCCTCAACACCGTTCGTCCTGAGCCTGTCGAAGGACAGCTGGCAAGACGCCATGCTTCGAAAAGCTCAGCACGAACGGCGGAAAATGCGGCTGTGCCTATAGCGAAGGGAGGAGCTGTCTGATGGCGAGCCAAGCAGCACCCGCCAAGTCCGGCCGCAAGAAAGTCGTGATGCACGACGGTTTTCTCAGGCACGCCGGCTTCCGCTGGCTGAAAATTTCGTCGGCGATCATGCTGATCTGCATCGTCAGCTATCTGTTCATCGACGTGTCACCGCGGCATAATGGCGGCAGCTGGTACGGCTACACGCTTGGCACCATCGGCGCGCTGCTGATTTTATGGCTGACCATGCTCGGGGTGCGCAAGCGGGCGATGACCCCCGGTCAGTGGTCACTCAAGGCCTGGACATCCGCGCATATCTATCTCGGTCTCAGCCTGATCGTGATCGGCACGCTGCACACCGGATTCCAGCTCGGCTGGAATATCCACACCGCCGCTTATGTTTTCATGATGATCGTCATCATTTCCGGCATCGTCGGCATATATTTTTACGTGACTATTCCGAAGGCGCTGTCCGATAACCGCGACGAGATGACCGAGACAGAGATGCTCGAGAATCTGCGCTCGCTCGACCGGCAGCTACACGAATCGGCGCAGCCCTTGTCGGGCGAACATGCCACTCTGGTGCTGCAGTCACTCGAACAGGATCCATTCGGCGGCGGGTTTTTCCAGCGAATTTCCGGCAAATATCCGGATTGCGCGACTCGGCAGGCGCAAGCGGATTTGCGCCGCGAGCGCGCCTATCAACCGAAAATGGGCGGCGATGATCCGCTCGACAAGGTCGATGCGCTGCTCGAGAAAAAGGAAGC
>CBETBW010000071.1:0-3591 GCA_965534715.1 uncultured Parasphingorhabdus sp. | reverse complement strand
CGACCAGATCCATCGCGCCGCCCATGCCCTTGATCATCTTGCCGGGGATCATCCAGTTGGCGATATCGCCATTTTGGGCGACTTCCATAGCGCCCAATACCGTCAGATCGATATGCCCTCCGCGGATCATGGCAAAACTGTCCGATGAGCTGAAATAGCTCGATGACGGCAACTCGCTGATCGTCTGCTTGCCGGCGTTGATCAGGTCGGGATCAATCTCGTCCTCAAAGGGAAACGGTCCGATGCCGAGCATTCCGTTCTCGCTTTGCAACGTGACCTCTACTCCTGTCGGAATATGGTTGGCGACCAGAGTCGGAATCCCAATCCCGAGATTAACATAATAACCGTCTTGCAGTTCCTGCGCCGCCCGAGCGGCCATTTCATCACGAGTCCAGGGCATATTTATCCTTCTTTTTCATCTGATTTTGCCGTTGTTGCCTCAGTCGCTCCCACGAGAGGAGGCGGTGTCAGGAACCAGCCATTATCGAACATATTCTCTAGCGTGATTGCCCCGTCGGGATCCCGCAAATAGGCGTAGAGCTCGTCAAAATCGGCGCGGTCGTCACCCGCGATGGCGACAATACAATAGTTGCGCGCTGCGTCCCAGCGCCGGACCTGTTTGCGATCTTCGCCGCCGCGGTCAAGGAAAAGAAAGTCATCCGATTCGGATTGCGAGAAACCCGCCTCGTTGAGAATCGCCGAAATTCTCTCCGACGCGGCAACCGGTTGATCGGACAACCAGATCACGCTGATTTCGGCGGCGCGCAGACTGGTCAGCACTTCAATCAAACCATTTTGCCGGTAAAGCGTCTCCGCTTTTATCCAGTCGGGACCGGCTTTGTCGTCAAGATCAATGGCTACGGCCAAAGGCTTGCCCGCACATCCCATGGTTTCCGGCTTGAAAATGTCGACCCGCGGAATCAGCACCACCGATTCGACGCCCTCTCCTGCTTCCAGTTTCGCCGATTGTCTCAAGGCATGCGCCGCAAAACCGGCATAGGGTGATACATTCGACCCCATCGGCTGAAAAAATTGGGAAATATAATCAGCTGCATCACCATCGAGATCCACCTCGGCAATTTCGAAGGCACCGCCTTGTCCGGAGAATTTCATTTGCGTCGCGGGAGATGCACCCGCCGCCGCGCTATCAGGGCCAATCGTAACGGAACCGAGCGGCATCGCCAGATCGATGGCACCGGCCGCGACCAATTCCCGCTTCGCCTCAGCCCGGTCAATCTGTTTTTTGCCGATTGTTCCGAGAGCCGCGAGCGGCAACAGCGCCGCGACGCAGCTCGAGAGCAGCGGCAAGGCGGCCAAAGCGATCAGTGATAGGCGAAGTTGGCGCATCAGGCGTCTTCGCGCTCCCGCGTCATGCGGAATTCTATTTTCTTGTCATAGGGCGATCCATCGATCAGCCGCTTCACATAGATGCCGGGCAAATGAATACAATCGGGATCCAGTTCGCCGACTTCAACAATTTCCTCGACCTCGGCCACACAGATTTTTCCGGCGGTTGCCATCGGCGCATTGAAATTGCGCGCCGTTTTGCGGAATATCAGATTGCCTGCCTTATCCGCCTTCCAGCCTTTGATCAGGCAGACGTCGGCAAAAATACCGCGCTCGAGAATATAGGTTTCGCCATCGAAATCCTTGTGCTCCTTGCCCTCGGCTACCTGCGTTCCGACCCCCGTCTTGGTGTAGAAGCCCGGAATACCAGCCCCGCCGGCGCGACACCGTTCCGCCAAGGTTCCCTGCGGACAGAATTCGACCTCCAGTTCACCGGAGAGAAACTGCCGTTCGAATTCCTTGTTCTCGCCAACATAGGAAGAGATCATCTTCTTCACCTGCCGCGAACGGAGCAGCTTGCCTAGGCCTTCATTGTCGATTCCGGCATTGTTCGAAGCGATGGTGAGTCCCTTGACTCCATCCTTCTGTATCGCGTCAATCAGCCGTTCGGGAATCCCGCACAGGCCAAAACCGCCGACGCAGAGATGCATGTCATCGAATAAAAGACCGTCGAGAGCGGCGGCGGCATCGGGGTAGACTTTTTTCATTATCGCGCTTTCCTGAATGGTTTCCCGGCGTCTAGCGCAGGTCGCGCCCGAGCGTCCAGAATAGAATATGTTTGAAGCGACGAATCGGTTATGCGCGGCGGCATGTCCCGCTTGCTTGCTTGTCTTTCGCTCTTCTTCTTTCTCGTGCCGGTCACCTATGTGCGCGGCCCTGTGCCACCGGCAAATGACAGCCAGTATATCGCACTCGAGCCGATAGCACTTGATGCCAGGGACCCCGCCCGCACACTGGTTGGTCGCCTCGCGTTTCTGGGCGGCTGGAAAATCACCAGCGACAATGGCGAATTCGGTGGCATATCATCAATGGTGGCATTGCCGGACAATCGTTTCCTGATGCTCAGCGACAACGGCTCACTAATGGGCTTTACCTTGGATGAAGACAAGCATCTGGCGATTCGCCCGTTCATTGCGCCGCTGCCCGACGGGCCAGCAAAACCCAATGAATTTGCTCGACAGAACTGGGATGCCGAATCATTACTTCACAACTCGGGGACCGGCCAGTTCTGGGTCGGCTACGAGCATCAGCATAGTATCTGGCGCTACGGCCCGTCCTTCGCTCGCAAAGAAGCCTCGCATTATCCAAAAGCGGCGCAAAGCTGGCCAGACAATGGAGGGGCAGAGGCCATGCTCCATTTGTCCGATGGCCGTTTTCTGGTTTTCTCCGAATCTGCGCTCTATGCCAAAGGTGGCTATCAGGCGCTGATGTTTGAAGCCGACCCTTCCGAACCGACAAGTGACGCGGTGCTGTTCGGATATCAGCCCCCGAAGGGTTACAAGATAACCGATGCCGCTATGATCGACGACAAATCAGCCTTGATGCTGCACCGACGGTTCACGCCGCTCGACGGGGTTTCAGCCATATTGTCAATCGCTCGACTGGAAGATTTTCAGCCTGGAAAAGTCGCGACATCAATCCCGATCGCCACTTTGAAACCGCCTCTGAAGGTCGATAATATGGAGGCATTGGCCGTCACCCGGGATGGCAATGAAACGATTGTCTGGATCGCTTCGGATGATAATTTCAGCGCACTACAGGAAACCCTGTTTCTCAAATTCCGCCTGCTGAAGGGCAAGAATACACAGAAAAAGTCCGATCCCGACCGCCAAAACGAAAAAGCCGGAGCGAGCCCCGGCTTTTCAACGTTCGAATCAGATTGATCGCTTAAGCGGTAGCAACCTGCTTTTTCGCGATTTCCTTTTTGAGGCGCTTCACACGCAGGCTCAATTTGTCGTCCTTGGTTTTCAGCAGCCAATTGTCGAGGCCGCCGACATGTTCCACGGAACGCAGACCATGGGTAGAAACCCGAAGTTTTACACCCTTGCCGAGCGTATCGGACAAAAGAGTGACATTTTGCAGGTTAGGCAAAAATGTTTTCTTGGTCCGGTTTTTGGCGTGCGACACATTATTGCCTACCAGCCGAGTCTTACCTGTCAGTTCGCAAATCCGCGACATCGTAAAAGTCCAATTTCTTGTTATTGAGTGATTCCCAGCGGGAAAGTGGGACCGGATAACCACAAA
>CBETBW010000070.1:0-3687 GCA_965534715.1 uncultured Parasphingorhabdus sp. | reverse complement strand
TCGGTGATATAGTCGACCGAATAGGCGAGGCCCGAGCAGCCGCGGCGTGGGGTCGACAGTTTCACGCCGATCGCGTCGTCGGGGGCTTTGGCCATCAGGTCGGTAATGCGCTGCTCCGCGCCGGGCGTCAGGATGATTGCGGCGGGTATTTCGCGCGTCTTGGTTTTTGTCTCGGTCATTTTCTTACTCCAATTCCGTTAGTCCTGAGCTTGTCGAAGGACGCCTATCGTCGAGAAGCGTGGTTCGACAGGCTCACCACTAACGGATAAAATTCTTTCCTTCGTTCACAACATCCCCAGTTCGAGCTTCGCCTCGTCGCTCATCTTTTGCGGGTCCCACGGCGGGTCCCAGACGAGATTGACTTCGGCGTGGCCAACGCCGGGCACACTGCCGACCTGCATTTCAATTTCACCGGGCATCGATTCGGCGACCGGGCAATGCGGCGTGGTCAGGGTCATCGTCACAATAGCGTGATTGTCGGGGGTAATCTCGACGCCGTAGATCAGGCCGAGGTCATAGATATTCACTGGGATTTCCGGATCATAGATCGATTTCAGCGTATCCACCACCGCTTCATAGAGATCGCCGCCCGCTTCGCTCGCCGGTGTTTCGGTCGGTTTTTGCGCCAGAAAACCTTCGAGATAATCGCGCTTGCGATTGAGCTTGCTGGCGTCGCTCTCCGCTTCGTAGGGAGAAGGCGCCATGACTGCCTCCGCTTTTCCGTTCGTGTCGAGCGTAGTCGAGACACTTTGTTCGCGATCGCCCGATCTCTCGACTTCGCTCGAGACGAACGGTGTATCTTCGACCGCATCCTCGACTTTCGCCAAAGGCGGCTTTGCGACGCTGTCGACTTCTTCGACCAAAATTTTGCGTTCTTCGTTCATATCGTCACCTTACCCAAAAATCTTTCTGACCCGCTCGATACCGTGGACCAGCGCCTCGACATCGTCTGCATTGCTGTAAATCCCGAAGCTCGCCCGCGCGGTCGCCGGCACCCCGAGATAGTCCATCAAAGGCTGCGCGCAATGATGGCCGGCGCGTATCGCAACGCCGCCTTCATCCAATATAGTGGCGACATCGTGCGGATGCACGTCCCCAACTGCAAAACTTAATATGCCCATGCTCTTGTCCGGCCCGAAAACCCGCACCGAGTTGATCCCGGACAGGGCTTCGCGTGCCATTGCCAGCGTTGCATTCTCATGCGCCGAGATCACGTCCAGCCCGATCGCCTCGACATATTGGATAGCCGCATCCAGCCCGACCACGCCAACAATATGCGGCGTGCCCGCTTCGAAGCGGCCCGGTGGCGGTGCATATGTCGTGCCTTCGAAAGACACCCGGTCGATCATCGACCCGCCGCCTTTCCAGGGCGGCATCGCTTCGAGGGTGGCATAAGGCGCCCAAAGGGCACCGATACCGGTCGGGCCGTAAATCTTGTGCCCCGAGAAAACATAAAAATCGCAACCGAGATTCTGCACATCGACCGGCAGACGCGGTGCGGCCTGACAGCCATCGAGCAATAGCTTTGCGCCAACCTTGTGCGCGATTCTCACCGCCCGTTTCGCGTCAAGCAACGACCCGAGCACGTTGGAGACATGGGCCAGCGCGACCAGTTTATGCTGTTCGGTCAGATGGGCTTCGATCCAGTCGAGATCGATCTGGCCATCAACGGTGAGCGGCGCGACATCAATATGTGCCCCGACCCGTTCGGCGAGCATTTGCCACGGCACGATGTTCGAATGATGCTCCAGCTGCGACAACATGATCCGGTCGCCTTTGGCAATAAATCTGTTGCCCCAGCTTTCGGCGACCAGATTGATACTGTCGGTCGCACCGCTGGTGAAAACAATCTCATTTTCGGAAGACGCATTCAAGAAACCCGCCACTCGCTTGCGCGCGGCTTCAAAGGCGAGCGTCATATGGGCCGAGCGTTCGTAGACGCCGCGGTGCACGGTGGCATAGTCCGGACCATAAGCGCGCTCTATCGCGTCGAGCACGGCTTTGGGCTTCTGCGCTGTGGCGGCAGAGTCGAGATAATGCCAATTATCGGCGATACCGGGGAAGTCGGCGCGGTAAGATGTTTTGATATTAGCGGGCGCATTCACGACAAATCCTCCAGAATGCCAAGCGCCTTGCCCTCAATCGCGTCGCGCGCCGCATCATCGTCGAGCGACACAAACGCATCGGCAATGAACGCCTGCAGCATCAGCTTCTTTGCCGTCGCCGGATCAATGCCGCGCGAGGCCATATAGAACAGCGCCTGCTTGTCCAGTTCACCGACCGTCGCGCCATGGGCGCATTTCACGTCGTCGGCGAAAATCTCGAGCTCGGGCTTAGCGTTCGCGGTTGCCGTGCGGTCGAGCAGCATCGCCTTGACCGACTGCGCGGCGTCGGTTTTCTGGGCATGGCGAGCGACATTGATCTTGCCGAGGAAGCTGCCGGTGGCCTTGCCTGCCAGAACCGAGCGGACGACCTGATTGGAAGTGGCATTGGGCTCCGCATGAATAGTTTCGGTGACGATTTCCAGCGTCTGGGAACCAGAGCCCAATATCGCGCCGCCCAGTTCGAAATGGGAGCCATTGCCCAGCGTCACCTTGACCTGAATGCGGCCATAGCCGGCATTGTGCGCAAGCAGATGGAGGTTGAACGTCGCATTGTTGCCAATGGTGACATCCAGATCGACTATGCCGACACCGTCGATTACCGGCAATTCGGCGATTTGACGTGACACGGTTTCGCCAGCCGGCACATTGATCTGTTCGGGTCCGTCCAGTTTTGGCCAGACCGGTTCGAGTGCCTTGAGATCGGCATAGCGCCAGCTCTCGTCACGGCGGGTGGGGAGAGGAACATTCATGACACACCGTTAGTGGTGAGCTTGTCGAACCACGCTTCTGGCATATCGGCGCCCTTCGACAGGCTCAGGGCTGACGGAAAGAAGAAACGAGCCTGCATCATGCTGCCTCCGCAATCGCTTCATAGCCTTCTTCTTCCAGCTGCACCGCCAGTTCCGGCCCGCCGGTCTTCACAATCCGGCCAGCTGCAAGCACATGGACAAAGTCCGGTTCGACAATCTCCAAAAGCCGTTGATAATGGGTGATCAGCAGCACCGCCCTGTCGGGCTTGCGCATGATACTGTTGATCCCGTTCCCGACCGTGCGCAGCGCATCGATGTCGAGGCCGCTGTCGGTCTCGTCGAGGATCGCGATCCGGGGATCGATTATGCCCATCTGGACCATTTCGTTGCGCTTCTTCTCGCCGCCGGAAAAACCGACATTGACCGCGCGTTTGAGCATATCCATGTCCATCTTCAGCAACGCCGCCTTTTCCTTGGCAAGCCTGATAAACTCGGCCCCGGACAACGGATCTTCACCGCGCACCGCACGCTGTGCGTTCAGGCTCTCGCGCAGGAATTGCAGGTTGCTCACACCGGGAATTTCGACCGGATATTGGAAGCCGAGGAAGAGGCCTGCCGCGGCTCGTTCATGCGGAGCGAGCGCGAGCAGATCCTGCCCGTCAAAGGTCGCGGAGCCCTCGGTCACTTCATAACCGGGCCGCCCGCCCAGCGCATAGGCGAGCGTCGACTTGCCAGCGCCATTGGGCCCCATGATCGCATGGATTTCGCCAGCGTTGAGGGTGAGCGAAAGCCCCTTGAGGATTTCTGTGTCGCCGACTGTGGCGTGGAGATTT
>CBETBW010000069.1:0-3829 GCA_965534715.1 uncultured Parasphingorhabdus sp. | reverse complement strand
GCCAAGGAAGCCGGACAGAAATATATCAGCGTCGCTTCGGAAATATTGGGAAGCGATGCGTGAGCGAATTTCGTAAAATCGTCGAGATCACAAATAGCCGGGGGCTACACGCAAGAGCGAGCGCAAAATTTGTGACCTATGTAAGCAAATTGCCCGATGGACTGGTCGTCAAGGTGGCCAAGGACGGCACCGAAGTAACCGGCATGTCGATCATGGGCCTGATGATGCTCGGCGCCGCCAAAGGCGACAGTATCGAAATCATTGTTTCCGGTGAATTGGCAGAGAGCGCGCTCGAGAAGCTGACCGGCCTGGTCTTTGACGGCTTCGGCGAAGACTGAGCTCATGCGCCACCAGATTACCGGCTTCTCCAATCCGACAATCAAGCGGCTCAGGAGCCTGCGCGAGAAAAAGCACCGCAAGCGCGAGGGCCTGTTTCTCGCCGAAGGACTCAGAATTCTAACCGAGGCGCTGGACAGCGGAAGAACGCCGAAGATGCTGGTGGTTGTCGAAGATACAGACCTCCACCCGCTCGCCCGGAAAATAGAGGCTGCAACCGTGGCCGCCGGTGGCGACGTCATCGAAACCAGCGAAGCGATTATTGCCAAACTGTCCGGCAAATCCAATCCGCAGTCGATCATCGGTATCTACAAGGACCATCCTGTCGCGCTGGAAGAGCTTGATCGAACGACGGCAAATATCTGGCTGGTGGCGCAAGCGCTGCGCGATCCCGGCAATCTCGGCACGATATTGCGGACCGGTGATGCGGTTGGCGCGGGCGGATTGATCCTGATCGACGATTGCGTTGATCCCTTTTCGGTCGAGGCGGTGCGCGCCAGCATGGGCGCCATTTTCACCCAGCAAATCGCCCAGGTGCTCTGGCCGGAATTCCTTTCATGGCTGCGTAGCGGTCCGGGCCAGTTGGTCGGGACGAGCCTCAACACCGAAACCGACTATCAATCGATCCGCTATACGGCGCCGACCTTTTTACTGATCGGAAATGAGGCGCAGGGGTTGCCCGCGGAATATGAATCGGCTTGCGACATGCTCGTCAAAATGCCGATGATGGGCAAGGCAGATAGTCTCAACGCTGCCGTCGCGGCCTCCGTCATGGCTTATGAAATATTGAATCAAAGCCGGAAGAGATAATTGGAGTTCCGGTAACCCTTATGGTAGTTTCATGGTTGGGGGAATGATATGAAAAACGTTATACTGCTATCATCACTTGCCGCATTGATGCTTTCCGGTTGCGGAGAAACAGCGGAAGAACCGGTGGTGGAAGAAAAGCTGGGTGACTATAATGCCATCGGCACCGAACCGGGCTGGAGCGTCGAACTCAAGGGTGAAGAGATTGCCTTCACAACCCAGGACGGCAATGATTTTACGCTTCCGGTACATCGCATGGTAAAAACCGATAGCGGCTGGGAGGTTAAAGGCTTTTCCGACGTCGACAATATCAATATCTATATCACCAGCGGCGAAAAATGCAGCGATGGCATGAGCGACCGCAGCTATGCCGATACGGTGAAAGTGGAAGCGAGCAAAAGCGGTAGTCTGAACGGCTGTGGCGGTGCCATCACCGAAGGACCGGATGGACCGCCCTAAGGTCTATTCCGCCGCTTCGTTGCTGATCTCCCGATCATCTTCGATGAGTTTTTCGGTCACCGCGTCGCTATAGCGGGGAAGCGCTTCTATTTCGGGCACCGGCTCCAGATCTTTCTTGCCGGTTTCGATCTGCAGTTCGGCAAACTTGCGCCCGGTCGCCATGATATTCCGCTCGAAGCTGCCGACAAATTTATTATAATTGCCGACCGCGCTGCCAAGGCCCGATCCCATCCGTTTCAGATGCTCTCCGGCGGTAGCGAGACGATCATACATTTCCTTACCGAGCTGCCCGATCTGCTTCGCTTCGGCCGCCATTTTTTCCTGACGCCAGACACCGGCTACCGTCCGCGCAATCGCGACCAGATTGGTAGGTGTCGCGAGCAGCACCTTTTTCTCGAAGGCATGGTCCCACAAAGTGGGTTCATGCTCCAGTGCGGCGGCGAGGAAATGCTCCCCCGGAACGAACATGATGACATAATCCGGCGCGTCTTCGAATTGATCCCAATAGGCCTTTTTCGACAGTCCATCGATATGCGCCTTCATACTGTTGCAGTGCCGCGCCATCGCAAAACTGCGCGCATCTTCTTCCTCTGCCTCAAACGCATCCTGATAGTCGTTGAGCGAAACCTTGGCATCGATCACCAGCTTGCGTCCGCCGGGCACATTGATCACCGCGTCGGGACGCAGGCGCCCTTCATCGGTGTCGATGCTCTGTTCGGTAACAAAATCGGTATGTTCGGATAGCCCGCAGGTTTCGAGGACATTCTTGAGCTGCTGCTCACCCCAGCGTCCGCGCGATTTGGGGGCGTTGCGGAGCGAATTGACAAGCCGCGCCGCTTCCTGCTGCACCCTGTCCTGCCCCTGCCTTACCTGTTCGATGGTGGCAGAAATTCCAGCATAGGATTCGGTGCGTTCCTTTTCGATCTTGGTGATCGAGGCTTCGTAAGTCGCCAGCCGTTCGTGCACCGGCTGCAACAGCTTGGCGATCTTCTCGCCGCCCTTTTCATTGGCCTGGTCAAAGCGCTGGTCGGCCCGCTCGAGAAACTGCCGCTGGGCGGTCTCCAGCATTTTTGCGCCAATTTCTGAAAATTGCGCTGACAAAGCCTCTTTCGCTTCGATCAACTGCTGCATCTGCTTGTCATGATTGCGGGCATCGGCCTGCAGCGTCGCCAGTTCGGTTTTCGCAGCATCGCGTTCATCGCGCACGCCATCCAGCGTGATACGCAAGGCATCCGTCGCCTGAGCGGCATCTTTGGCCGGCTTGCTACCGACAAACCAGCCCAGCGCCAGCCCGCCCAAAAGAGCGATGACTATGGTGATGATGACAATGATGGGGTCCAAAATTAATCTCTTTTCCACAAGAACGAAAAGAGAACTTAGGAGCGTTTTCTGGAATAGGCAATACTCGTTATGACGAGCTCTTCACCAGACGTCTAAGCCGCTATCCCGTGTTCCTTGCGCAATTTCGCAAGCTTCTTGAGCACCATCTGGCGCTTCAGCCGCGACAGATGGTCGATGAACAATATCCCTTCGAGATGGTCCATCTCGTGCTGCAGACAGGTGGCGAGCAGGCCTTCGATTGGCTCTTCATATTGTTTGCCATTCTCGTCCTGCCAGCGCGCCGTGATGCTCGCGGGCCGTTCGACATCGGCATATTGATCGGGCACCGAAAGGCATCCCTCGCTGTATATGTTCAAATCTTCGGACGGATCGAGAATCTCCGGATTGATGAAAACCCGCGGATCGCGCACCACTTCATGTTCGTGATGGCAATGCTCGCCATGTTCATGGTCGTGGTCATGCTCGACCGGTTCCTGCAGGTCGATAACCAAAATCCGTTTGGGCACACCGACTTGGATCGCGGCGAGGCCAATACCCGGCGCTTCATACATGGTTTCAAACATGTCGGCGATCAGGGTTTTGAGCGCGTCGTCAAACTCTGTGACCGGTTCTGAAACAGTTTTCAGCCGCGGGTCGGGAACTTCAAGGATCGGTAAAATAGCCATAGGCCAAATTTAGGGATTCTGCGGAGATTCGTCAAGCGGCGCGCGAGAGTATCTATGCGCCGGTTTGAATATGAAAACGCACATAGCCCGCCGTGACAGTCATAAAACACAGCCCGGTGACAGGCTGCGGCGGGGCAAACAACAAAGCGTGCGGTTCATCTGGTGAACCGCACGCTTTGTTTTAATCAGGGTCTATGGCTTGCTTTAGAAGCGGCCACGCA
>CBETBW010000068.1:0-3929 GCA_965534715.1 uncultured Parasphingorhabdus sp. | reverse complement strand
TGGAGCTGATCGAGCAGATCAAGAAAGACGGTCAGCTCAAGATCATACCGATCATGGCTGTCACCGCTTATGCCGGAAAAGGTGATGAAGACCGGATATTGAGCGCCGGGGCCGAAGCTTATGTCTCAAAGCCTATATCGGTCGCGAAATTCATCGAATCGGTGCAACAGGTTCTGCACCGTTAAAGTCTGACCAAAAGACGCCTATTTGATTTTGGCTTCCTTGAATTCGACATGCTTGCGGACAACCGGGTCATATTTGCGCTGCACCATCTTTTCGGTGAGATTGCGCGGGTTTTTCCGGGTTACATAGAAAAAGCCTGTGTCTGCTGTGCTGACGAGTTTGATCTTTACATTGGCTGGTTTCGCCATGGTGCATTCCTTAAGGCAGAAGCTGAAATAAAAACAGCGACGCATGGGCGCCGCATTCGTTCATCGCGCTAATGGTGAAAGTGCCGGGGAATGTCAAGAAAAAGCCTGCACCGTCTTCCCATCGAAAAACTTTGTTCCATTTACGGCTTCTTAACCATGTTTTTGCATGGTTGCATGGAAACAGGGGCATTCACGATGAACCATGATCAGAATCTATTTGTGCAAGCCGAGATGCGGACTTTGCTAGACGAGTTGCCGGCGGAACTGGTTGTTCGGCATCCGGTGCAATTTCTGATGCATCTGGATCATGTCCGGCAAAAGGCCACACAGCACCATCTGTCCGCGCTCCATGATCTCAGCTGTGCATTGGAAACCGCATTGCAACCAGCCATTCAGAATGGCGGCGCAACAACCGTAGTGCGTTTTTATCTTGAAGCGATGCGCGCGACTCTGGACTGCGAAGAGATTAGCCCATCAATGACCGAAGCCTTGATGGCCAACGTAGCGCTTCGGCTCGGCGGCCAGCCTTAACCGCACAGGATAGTGGATGCGTTTCTAACTTCGCTTTTCGCCATGGCCCTCGCCGAATTTGGCGACCGGCCGCAAATTCTTTGTGCCGCGCTGGCCATGAGATACGGTCGTATTTCACCGATTATCTGGGGGCTGGGGCTCGCGACCCTGTGCAATTGCATGATTTCCGTGATCGCCGGCTCTGCGGTGAACCAGTGGATAAGCGAAGAGCCTTTGCGACTCCTTTATGCCCTGTCGCTGGTTTTTGCAGGGGCTGGCATGGTGGCATGGCGTCGACCGACCAACTTGCTGGAAAATTGGAGTCTCGGGCCGTTCTGGACATCTTTTCTGGGGCTGTTCATCCTGCAATTTGGTGACAAGGGCCAGTTCATTCTGGCGGCTACCGCTGCGCGAACGGACATGGGAATATTTGCCGCAGTTGGGGGATGGATCGGGGTCATGATCGCCTGTGTGCCTGCTATTCTGTTGCGACGGCGGCTGGCTGAAGTCATTCCGATTCAGGCGGTCCGGTTTGGCGGCGGTGCTGCCTTCCTTCTGATCGGCAGCATCCTGGCGCTCAGCGCATGGGGCATTTTCTGACTAAGCCACGTAAATTCTCAATAGGGCCAATATGATCGACTTGGTCAATCAGTGACAACCAATTTTCCCGTTGGGAAAATATTCCCGAGAACTGTAATTCTCCTGACATAGAATGATGAAAAGGAGCAAACCAATGACCAACGGGGACAATGCAAAAAAAACCGTAGCTGAAGCGCTGAACGGTATATTGGCCGACAGCTTCGCACTCTATCTCAAGACCAAAAATTTCCACTGGCATGTTTCGGGGCCGCATTTCCGCGATTATCATTTGATGTTTGATGAACATGCGGGGCAGATTCTCGGCACCACAGACGTGATCGCCGAACGCGTCCGTAAAAATGGCCATCGTACGCTCACTTCGATCGGCGATATATCCAAGCGTCAAAGCATCGCAGACAATGATGATGTCAAGGTTGCGGCAGCGGACATGCTGGACGAATTGCGATCGGACAATCTGAAACTCGTGGCGAAGCTACGGGAGGCGAAGGAACTCGCCTCAGACGCTGGTGACAATGCTACCGACGGCCTGCTGGACGACTGGACCGATCAAGCGGAAGAACGCGCTTGGTTCCTGCTCGAGATTGCGCAGCAAGACTAAGCATCGACTAAGCAACGACTAAGCATTGTCCGTTTAATCGGAGCAAAGTCTTCACCCGAATCAGTTTCCCGCCGCTTGCCAGTATATGCAAGCAAGCGGCGGGTTTTTGGCTGAAATCGGCCAAAGCCTGTTGCCAATTCATCACAGACGTAACCAAATTTTAACTTTTATGGGAAAGCAAACCCCAGAAAACCGGCCTTTCTCCCCCGTCATCCCTATTCTAAAAAAATTTCACTTTGATTTGGACAGCAAAATCAAGCAAAGCAACGGCTTGAGTCTATTCTGGCTGAATATTACAGGGGACATTCTTCCATGATCAGGAATTTCGGACAATCCACACGAGCAGTACTTCTTCGTAGCGCGGCGGCGGGGACAATCGCTACGCTCGCCTTGGCAGCACCTGTTCAGGCCATTGTACCAAACGACAATTTCACACCCGCGGAGATTATTGACGAAACCGGCGCAAACGGCGTTGGTATGTTTTTCCGCAACGATGGTTTTGTTTGTACCGGTACCCTAATCAACCCTCGTACGGTATTGTTCGCCGCTCACTGTGTGAATGATCGCCCCGAGAGCGGTTTTTCCGAAAGTGGCATTCGCTCGGCATTCTCGTTTGATGACAATGCGCTTCCCGGCTTTATTAACTGGATCAACAACGGGTTCACATCAAATCCAGATCTGTTTGTCTACAATATCAGCCAGATTTACTGGAACCCGCAATCTAACGAGCGTCCTGACAGTTTCGGATTCCTTGAAGGTGATATTGCGCTGGCGGCTCTTGATGATCCGGCCCGGAACATCCCGACCTGGGCACTGCTTTTCTCACCGCTGCCAACTCCTGATTCGATCAGCGATGAAGATGGTACCGGCTATCACGTCAACATAACAGGCTATGGTCGCTCAGGTAGCGGTACAACCGGCGCTTCGCAGGGTATCGATTGGCGTCGTCGTGCAGCTGAGAATATGCTTGGCTCGCTGACTTCCTTTGATGACCGTAACCAGTTCCTGTTTGGCGATCCATTTGGTGATCTGCCGCAGGTTCTTTATCGCCTGGATTTTGACGATCCGAACAAAACGAATCCGTTTGATTTCAATCTTTACAAGGATGAGCCCCGTGTTCGCGAAGCGACAACCGCTGGCGGAGATTCGGGTGGCCCGTTGATTCTCGATGCAGCCAACAACAGCCTTGCCACCGAAGATCTCCAGATCGGCGTTCTTTCCGGCGGCTCGCGTTTCTTTGGCCCTCAGGTATTTAGTTCCTACGGTACAGAAAGCTTTTATCAGCCACTGTTCCTGTTTGCCGACTATATTGCAGCCACAAACCCTTACCGTTATGTCAGCGCGAAAGCAGGCGACGGCGCTTGGGAAGATGCAACGCACTGGCAGACCGATCTCGATCCGGCCTACCGGATCATCGACGCCAGCGGCAATGTCGTAAACGGCTTTCCTGACACGCAGTCCGCTGGCCGTTTTGGCGATAGCCCGCAATTTGGTGAAGTTTGCTTCGATCCAGAAGGTGCCACCCCAGGCGATGAGTGTCAGGATCTTGGAACCGGCGATGCGACTCCTCCTGCTCGGGAAGACTCGGTTCCGGCTCCGACCTCCAGTATCGGAGTGGCTCAGGTTCCAAACTCGACAGCTGCTGAAGTGACTTCCGCTTCGCCGGCGGCCCCAGTCGTTGAGGCATCTGCAGAAGTTCAGGCGACTGCCGTGACGTCAGAGGCAGCTTCTACTGGACGGCCAGCAATTGCCGCCAACACCGCGATCCGCGGCGAAGGCATGATAGTCGAGAATGTCGCGATTAGTGGCGGGGCGACAATCGTTGATGATGTAGCCATCCGCGGCGGCGC
>CBETBW010000067.1:0-4194 GCA_965534715.1 uncultured Parasphingorhabdus sp. | reverse complement strand
ACTCCCGTTCCGAGGAAGAAGAATAGCAACAGGAACAATGGCGTCGTTCCCAACCAGGTGTCAAAAAGCCACCCGAGGAGAAAACCACCAGCCACGCCCCCGATCAAATAGCTTAGCACCCTTGCGCCGAGCCGTTGACTTTCGTCCGGCCCTTTGTTTCGGTGCCCCGCTTTGATCCGCTCTCTATTCTGTGCCGTTTCCAGTCGCTCTTCCAGCGATGAAACCCGCACATCCTCTTCGAGGGGATCCCGATCAGATTCGCTTGCTGCCATTATTGTCCCTTTAAATGCCCCGAAGAGCGCCAGAAAGAGCCATAAACAACAGCAGGCCGACCCGCCAAGGCGCGGTCCGTTTAGGAAAGCAGCGAGCCCAAGTCAACAGCAATGCTGCAATGCGGAAATTAGGTGGTTTATGTGAGAATTTTCATGCGGGGCAGCCTTGTTGTATCGACTGCAAAAGGTCCATATTACGAATAGGAGCCGCATACGGTTGGTCCTCGGGATCACAGCCCATTTTCTTGACGTCCAATCGTTTGTCGTGAAGGGTATTTCTTCGCGGTAGGGAGCCGCGTTTTTTATGGCTTCAGGTTCAAAGACGGTAATTTACGCGGCATTGGCGGGCAATAGCCTGATCGCTGTTTCGAAATTTGTTGCCGCTTCCGTCACCGGCAGCTCTGCGATGTTCAGCGAAGGCGTACATTCGGTCGTTGATAGCGGCAACCAATTGCTGTTGCTGTTTGGCTTGAAGCGCGCTGTGCAAGAACCCGACGAGAAACATCCTTTCGGCTATGGCATGGAACTATATTTCTGGACCTTCGTCGTTGCGATTTTGATCTTCGCTGTCGGCTCCGGCATTTCGATCTACGAAGGCGTTCAGAGTCTCTATCATCCCCATCCCGTGGAATCGCCGGAATGGAGCTATGCGGTCCTGTCCT
Organism: uncultured Parasphingorhabdus sp.; assembly: GCA_965534715.1. Lineage (GTDB taxonomy): Bacteria > Pseudomonadota > Alphaproteobacteria > Sphingomonadales > Sphingomonadaceae > Parasphingorhabdus. Next base: position 3,260 of record CBETBW010000067.1, on the reverse strand, counting down.
TGGCGATGGTTTTTGAAGGAGCGGCCTGGTGGGTGGCCTTTCGGGAGTTTCGGCGCACACGGGGAAATCAAACCTGGTTTGCGGCCGTCCGCAATTCCAAGGACCCAACGGTTTTCACGATCCTGTTCGAAGATACCGCCGCAATGCTCGGCCTGATTATCGCATTTATCGGCATATTTTCCGCGCAATATTTTAACCTGCCGATACTCGACGGGATTGCTTCGATTTGCATCGGCGTCGTGCTTGCGCTGGTCGCACTTCTGCTGGCTTATGAAAGCAAGGGGCTGCTGATCGGTGAAGGTGCTTCTCCCGAGGTAGTCGCCGGCATCCGTGCCGTGGTATCCAACGACAGCCGGATCACCGGGCTAAACGAGATATTGACCATGCATATGGGCCCCGAAGATATATTGCTCGCAGCGAGCGTTGATTTTGATGACAGCTTGACCGCCGACAAGGTGGAACAGGCGATAACCGATTTTGAAAAGGTGATCAAAAGCCAATTCCCGCAAGTGAAGCGGATATTTATCGAAGCCCAGAGCTGGCGGCAACATCACGCTACCGCCATTGCCGCTGGAGAAATGAGTTCGCAGCGACCTCCCGATGGGAAATAAGATCGGACGAATCGCGAGCAGGAGCAGCCAATGACTGACGCAACCCTGATAGAATCCCGTGTTCATGACATCGAACCGGAGGACGGCCTGTTGTTCGGATGCATATTGGATGGCAAGGGCGGCGGACGCCTATGCGATTGGGCCGAAGCCGAAGCGACCGAAACAGCATCCAAACCACTGTGGCTCCATCTCGATAATGTTTCTGCCCGGGCAAAAACCTGGTTGCACGAGAAATCCGGCATTCCTGCTCCGGTTATCAGCGCTTTACTGGCCAAGGAGTCCCGACCGCGAAGCCTGCGGATTGATGATGGATTGCTGGTCATCCTGCGCGGAGTCAATTTCAATGAAGGCGCTGAACCGGAGGATATGGTCGCCGTCCGCATGTGGATAGAGCCAAACCGGATTATCACGGTGCGCTACGAGAGATTAATGACACCGCGCGATGTGCTCGCGGATATAGTTGATGGTGGTCATGGTGCCGAGACGATAGCCGATTTATTTGTCGCTTTATCCGAACGACTGTCGCTCAAAATCAATGATGTCATCATTGGGCTGGAAGACCGGCTCGACGCTTTGGAAGCCCAGGTTGATACGGAACAGCCTACCAAATTGCGCTCCAAGATAGCGGAATCCCGTCAGGATACGGTCGCTCTGCGCCGCTATCTGTCCCCGCAAAGAGAGGCGCTCGCCAATTTGCAATATGATGCGCCGGACTGGCTCAATCCGACCCAGCGGATGAGCTTGCGGGAAACCGCCGACCGGACGCTGCGCTATCTCGAAGACCTGGATGCCGCGCGCGACCGCGCAATTGTGGTGCTCGATGAACTGGCCAACAAGATGGCGGAATCGATGAACCGGACGATGTATGCATTGTCGATTGTCGCGGCCATCTTCCTGCCGCTCAGTTTTCTGACCGGGTTGCTGGGCATCAATGTCGGCGGCATGCCGGGGGTCGATAGCAGTCTGGCGTTCTGGATTACCTGCGCGATCATGACGATTTTGATGGCGGCCGAGGTTTACGTGCTCAGGCGCCTGAAATGGATATAAAGATATGATCACGAACTTACTGGCCGCGACAAATACCATACCGGGCATTACCGACGTCCCGTCGATTCAGGATATCGGTGCAGGATTTCGCGACATAGACGCGTTCTTTTCGACATTCCTGCAGCGTATGCAGGCTGAATTGCTATCGGGAACAATCTGGTTGCAACTGGGTGGTATCGTCGTTGCCCTGTTTTTTGGTTTTGTTTTTACGCGCATCCTGAAGGCCGCAACCGGCGGGTTTTTCTCCGATCTTGCAGAAAGCTTTCGCGGCGGAAAATATGAAGCTGTATCGGCCACGCTTGTCTTTCCATTAATTTCCTCGGTCATCATCTGGCTGATAATCTCGGGCTTTACCGGACGCGGCATTCCGGTCGACTATATGAGGATCGTCGGTGCGGCGCTGGTTGCGACACTGATCATCCGCACCTTTGCCCTGACCAGCAGCGATCCGCTCTGGCGCTGGACGACAATCATATTGACGGTCATTGGCGCACTACTCGTGATAGTGCGCCTGTTTGCGCCGCTGATTGCATTTATCGACAGTCTTTCGCTGCCGCTCGGCGAGAATCTTTCCCTGCTCGATATATTCAAAGTACTGGTGATCGCTGTTGCGCTGGTCTGGGGCGCTTCGTTTTTCTCTCGGCTTATTGAAACGCGGCTCAGCAAATCCGAGCGGATGACGCCCTCGGTGCGCGGGTTGTTTGGCCAGTTGATCCGTATCCTGATGATCGGCATCGCCATTTTCATCGCGCTCAATATGATCGGAATCGATCTCACGGCCTTTGCCGTGTTTAGCGGCGCGCTGGGTGTCGGCATCGGTTTCGGTCTGCAGTCGATCTTTTCCAATTTCGTCGCCGGCATCATCATCATTCTCGAGAAAACGCTGAAAGTCGGGGATTTTGTCGATCTGGAAAGCGGTATCACCGGGGAAGTACGGGAAATCAATGTCCGCAGCACATTAATCACCACCAATGACAATATCGACATGCTGATTCCCAACTCTGAATTCATCAACAAACGGGTGATCAACTGGACATTGCGGGAAGCGAAGCGGCGGATGCACGTACCGGTTGGCGTGGCTTATGGAACCGACAAGGATCTGGTGAAAAAGGCGATATTGGAAGCGGCGGACAATGTGGAATTTACCCTGAAGGGTGTCAAAAACCGGAAACCCGATGTCTGGCTGGTCGGCTTCGGCGACAGCAGTCTGGATTTCGAACTGATCGTATGGCTGACCGACGAAGCAACCAAGAAGCCGGGAAAGGTCCACGCGACCTATTGCTGGGAAATTGAAACGGCTCTGGCCAAATATGACATCACCATCCCGTTCCCGCAGCGCGATCTTCATCTGGTCAGCGGGGCGCTGGAAAAAGAAAAAGGCGCGCCAGCTTAGCCGACACGCCTTCCTGTGATTTTTCGTAGTGACTTAGTTCAAGGGCAACGCGAATCCCGCACCGGATCGGAACTGTCCCGCGTATTCCAGGTGCCACTCGGCGTCTGATATTTCTCGCCGCTCACCGTCCGCATGATCAGGTTGCAGCCCGAGGTGAAAGCAAATTGCTCGACCGTCGAATTGGTTTCCTGTGCCTTGCGGGTATAGGC
>CBETBW010000066.1:0-4214 GCA_965534715.1 uncultured Parasphingorhabdus sp. | reverse complement strand
CCATTATACCGGCTCCTCTACATTCAGCACCCCGCGCGCAACCTGATCGCGTTCGATGCTCTCGAACAGGGCCTTGAAATTGCCCTCGCCAAAACCGTCATCGCCCTTGCGCTGGATAAATTCAAAGAAAACCGGACCGACCTGTGCTTCGGCAAAAATCTGCAGCAAGAGACGCGGTTCGCCGCCGTCTGTCGTGCCGTCGAGAAGGATGCCGCGCGTCTTGAGCGCCTCAACATCTTCGCCATGGCCGGGAAGCCGTCCGTCGAGCATCTCGTAATAGGTGGCCGGAGGGGCTGTCATAAACGGCACGCCGAGTTTCTTGAGCCGGTCCCAACAGGTGACCAGATCATCACAGATCAGCGCGATATGCTGGATGCCTTCACCGTTGAATTCGCGCAGGAATTCCTCGATCTGGCCCTTGCCGCCTTCGCCTTCCTCGTTAAGCGGAATGCGGATTTTGCCATCCGGTGCGGTCAGCGCCTTGGAGGTCAGGCCGGTATATTCGCCCTTGATGTCGAAGAAACGGATTTCGCGGAAATTGAACAGGGTCTCGTAATAGTCCGCCCAATATTTCATCCGGCCACCGTAGACATTATGGGTCAGGTGATCGATGATCTGGAAGCCGGCTCCAACCGGATTGCGGTCCACGCCGGGAAGATATTCAAAGTCGATATCATAGATCGAAAGATTCTCTCCGCGTTCGCCGCCATCATAGCGGTCGACCAGATAGAGGATGGCGCCGCCGATCCCGCGGATCGCCGGGATGCGCAATTCCATCGGTCCGGTTTCGACATTCACCGGTTCGGCGCCCTTTTCGAGCAGATAGGCATAGGCCTTGCGCGCGTCCTTGACCCGGAAAGCCATGCCGCAGGCCGACGGTCCATGCTCGCGGGCAAAATACCAGGCCGGGGATTTGGGCTCATAGTTGATGATCAGGTTGATTCCGCCCTGCCGCCACAGATGGACATCCTTGCTGCGATGCTGCGCAATTTCGGTAAAGCCCATGACCGCAAAAACCGGTTCGAGGACGCCGCGTTCGGGTGCGCAAAATTCGACAAATTCAAAGCCGTCGAGACCAACGGGGTTTTCAAACAGATCAGCCACAAAATTTCCTTGAGATAATGATGCGCGGAGGCGCAATATAGTTACAAATGATACTATAGGGGATTAGCGCCAGATATGCAAGTTAATAGCCGCCGACCCTGTTCACAAAAAGCAAGGCAGGGGGGCATCATCGGGGGAGGATGACAATGCAAAAACGCCATCAACTGGTATTCATGGCCTTTCTGGCCATTTTCATCTGCTATATGGACCGGGTTGCGATTTCGGTCGCGATTATCCCGATGGTTGAAACCTACGGCTGGAATTTGTCGACGCAGGGACTGGTCTTGTCCAGTTTCTTCATTGGCTATCTGCTCACCCAGGTTGTCGGCGGAAAGCTGGCCGATCGCTATGGCGGCAAGATCGTTCTCGGCTTCGGGGTACTGATCTGGTCGCTGTTCACGCTGGTCGTCCCTCCGGCAGCAGCGCTGGGTATCGCGGTTCTGATCGTCGCCCGGATATTGATGGGCATGGGTGAAGCGGTCACCTTTCCGGCCATTTATGCTCTCTACGCCCGCTGGATACCGGTCAGGGAACGGTCGCGATCAGCAGCATTTTCCAATAGCGGCATCCCGCTGGGGACGGTTTTCGCGCTGCTTGCGACGCCGGTGATTGTGGCGGCCTGGGGCTGGGAATGGGTGTTCTACATATTCGGCGGCATCGGTTTTGGCTGGTGCGCTGTCTGGTATTTTCTCATTGCATCGAGCCCGCGCCTGCAAGCCGGCATTGGCCAGACAGAGATGGACCTGATTGCCGCCGACACGATTGCCGATACGCCCGCTGTCGCAACGCCCTGGCGCGCGCTGTTGAGCAATATGCCGGTCTGGGCTGTGATCGTCGCCCATTTCTGCAACAACTGGTGGTTCTATGTCCTGCTCGCTTGGTTGCCGACCTTTGTCACCAAGGGGCTGGGCGTCGATTATGCCTCGGTCGGCTATTTCGCGATGATGCCGCATATCGCATTATTCATCTTCATCAACCTTTCCGGGGTTGTGGCAGACGGGCTGATTGGCAGCGGCATGACGATTACCCGGGTGCGCAAGCTGATGATGCTGATCGGCTTTGGCGGCAGCATCGTAGCGCTGCTGCTTGTCGGGCAGGCGGACGATGCGGTCACCGCGATCACCATCATGACCATCGGTAGCGCCCTTGGCGCCTTTGCGGTCAGCGGCTTTTTCGTCAACCATATGGACATTGCGCCGGAACATGCCGGCACGTTGATGGGGATTACCAATACCGCGGGGACCATTCCCGGGATTGTAGGTGTGCTGGTCAGCGGGTGGATATTGGACGTCACCGGATCATGGGCGCTGGTGTTTCAGGTGGCCGCGGCCGTGGCGGCCTTTGGCCTGATTTTCTATCTCGTCTTCGGCAGCGGCGAACGGCAGTTCGAGACAGCGCAGGCCTAGTGGAAATCCCGTGACTTCGGCAATATCCGGACGTTGCGCGGGTGACCGCCATTGGAACTGGCTGGATGGGGCTGGGCTGATCGAACGGTTATTTCATCCAGCATGAAGGTGTAATCCTCGACGCGCGAGGTCATCAGATGGGTCACGCCCTCGACGCTCCGCTGGACCTCTCCGGTGGCCAGCATCAGTCGGGCCGCCATCACCGGGCGGCGCATTTTTTCAAACCGGCTGGCCCAGAGGAGCAGGTTGGAAACCCCGCTTTCATCCTCCAGCGTGATGAAAATCGCATTGCCCTTGCCGGGGCGCTGGCGGATCAGGACGACGCCGGCAACTTTTGCCTGCGACCCGTTTTGGGCCTGCGCAAGCTCTGCGCAGCTGAGCACGTCGAGTTCCCGGAATCGCTCGCGGAGAAATTCCATCGGATGGCCCTTGAGCGACAGCCGGACGCTTTGATAATCGGCGACGACATGCTCGCCCTTGGTCATGACCGGCAGGCGCGCGTCCTGTTCCTGACCGAGTTCCTTCGCCTGTGCCGCCTCGAACAGGGGCAGGGTGTTGACCGGAGTCCGGCGCACTTCCCACAACGCTTTGCGGCGGTCCAGCCCCAGCGAACGGCAGGCATCGGCGTCGGCGAGCAGACGCAGCGCCCGCGCCGGAAGGTTCGCTTTGCGGGCCAGTTCCTCGATATTGCGGAAAGGCCGTGCGGCGAGGATCTGTTCGGCCCAGGCTTCGCGGAAACCGTCGATCTGGCGGAAGCCGATGCGGATGGATGGGGCTGGCTTGGGATGCCGTTCGGGCTGAGCCTGTCGAAGCCCATTTCGCGTGAGAGGAGAGAGATCCTTCGACAGGCTCAGGACGAACGGCGCTTTCTCGATCTCCACCCCATTGCCCCAACCACTGAAATTCACATCAACCTCCCGCACCTCCACCCCATGTTCGCGCGCGTCCCTGACAATCTGCGCAGGTGCGTAAAATCCCATCGGCTGTGAATTCAGCAAAGCCGCCGCGAACACTGCCGGGTGGTGGCATTTGATCCAGCTCGACACATAGACCAGCCGGGCAAAGCTGATCGCATGGCTTTCCGGGAAACCATAGCTGCCAAAGCCCTGAATCTGCTTGTAGCAGCGCTCGGCGAAATCCCGTTCATAGCCCTTCGCGGCCATGCCTTCGACCATCTTGTCCTGGAAATGATGGATCGTGCCGACATTGCGGAAGGTCGCCATCGCACGGCGCAGCTTGTTGGCATCACTGGGAGAGAAATCGGCGGCCACAATCGCCAGCTTCATGGCCTGTTCCTGAAACAGCGGCACGCCGAAAGTCCGGCCGAGCACGGATTTCAGTTCGTCGGGATCATGGGGTGGCTTCGGCGAGGGCAGAGTGATTTTTTCCACTCCCGAGCGCCGCCGGAGATAGGGGTGCACCATGTCGCCTTCGATCGGGCCGGGGCGGACAATCGCCACCTGGATAACCAGATCGTAAAATTCACGCGGTTTCAGCCGCGGCAGCATGTTGATCTGGGCCCGGCTTTCGACCTGGAACACGCCGATGCTGTCGCCCTTGCACAGCATGTCATAGGTGGCCGGGTCTTCGTGCGGGATATTCTGGAGGGTCCATCTTGCTTCCCCCTCTCCTTTAGGGGAGGGGGTCAGGAGGAGGGGGCTGTCGGACAGGGCATGCCCCCCTCCCTTCGCCGTTTCACGGCTC
>CBETBW010000065.1:0-4439 GCA_965534715.1 uncultured Parasphingorhabdus sp. | reverse complement strand
CCGCGACATTTTTCCTGGTCGATCAGGACAATGCCATCTTCCTCACGTTTGTAGATCGACCCTGAAGGGCAGGCCGCCACGCAGGTTGGATTCAGGCAATGTTCGCACAGGCGCGGCAAATACATCATGAATGTATTTTCAAACTGCCCGTACATCTCTTTTTGAATACCATCGAAATTATAGTCTTCCGACCGTTTGGAAAATTCACCACCCAGAATTTCTTCCCAATTGGGGCCCCAGTTGATCTTTTCCATTCGCTTGCCGGTGATCGCCGAACGAGGCCGTGCTGTCGGCTGCGCCTTTGACTCTTTTGCGGTTTGCAAATGGCCGTAGTCGAAGGTGAACGGTTCATAATAATCGTCAATTTCCGGCAAATCCGGGTTGGCGAAAATCTTGGCAAGCAGCCGCCATTTCCCGCCCATACGCGGTTGCAGGCGACCGCCCTTCTTGGTCCACCCGCCGTTCCACCGTTTCTGGTTCTCCCAGTCCTTGGGATAACCAATGCCCGGCTTGGTTTCGACATTGTTAAACCAAGCATATTCCATGCCTTCACGGCTGGTCCAAACATTTTTGCAGGTCACCGAGCAAGTGTGACAACCGATACATTTGTCGAGGTTCAATACCTTACCAATTTGTGCGCGAACCTTCATGCCATCTGCTCCCCGGCCAATGCCCCTTCGGGCAATTCTTCTTCCAACCAGTCCACTTTGGACAATTTGCGAACGATGACGAACTCGTCACGGTTCGACCCCACGGTGCCGTAATAGTTGAAACCGTAAGAAAGCTGGGCGTAGCCGCCAATCATATGGGTTGGCTTCAACACAGCCCGGGTGACGCTGTTGTGGATACCGCCGCGATTGCCGGTTAGCGGCGACCCTGGCATATTCACAATCTTCTCCTGCGCGTGATACATGAACAACGTTCCTTCCTTCATGCGCTGGGAGACAACGACACGGGCGACCAGAGCACCGTTGCTGTTGAAAGCCTCAACCCAGTCATTATCGACAAGACCCGCCTTTGCGGCATCTGTTTCCGACATCCATACAATCGGTCCGCCGCGCGACAGTGTCAGCATCAGCAGGTTGTCGGTATAAGTGGAGTGAATGCCCCATTTCTGGTGCGGCGTAATGAAGTTCAGGATGACGTGCTTTTCATCTTTTGCCTGATCAATCATCGGCTTGACCGATTTGGTATCGATCGGCGGACGATAGACGCAGAAACCTTCACCAAAAGCCCGCATCCAGCTGTGATCCTGATACAGTTGCTGCCGTCCGGACAATGTGCGCCACGGGATCAGTTCATGCACATTGGTATAGCCGGCATTATAGCAGACATGCTCGCTCTCGATCCCCGACCATGTCGGCGAAGAGATGATCTTGCGTGGCTGCGCCTGCAAATCGCGGAAACGGATTTTCTCGTCTTCCTTGGGCAGGGCCAGATGCTTGTGATCGCGTCCAGTGTTTTGAGACAATGCATCCCACGCCTTGACCGCCACCTCGCCATTGGTTTCCGGTGCCAGCATCAGCACGACTTCAGCAGCATCAATGGCAGTGTCGATCTTGGCATTGCCTTGGGTCGGACCGCCGTCATTCACCGTTCCGTTGAGCTGTTTCAGCAATTCCACTTCGGTATCGGTGTTCCAGCCGATGCCCTTGCCGCCATTGCCCAGTTTTTCCAGAAGCGGGCCCAGCGAACTGAAGCGTTTGTAGAGAGCGGGATAATCCCGTTCGACAACAGCGACATTGGGCATGGTCATCCCTGGGACTGGTGTGGTTTTACCCTTGCCCCAATCGTCCACATCAAACGGCTGTGCCATTTCGCCCGGCGTATCATGCAGGATCGGAGTCAGCACCACGTCCTCTTCAACACCAAGAACTTCCGGTGCTATTTCTGAGAATTTCTTGGCGATGCTTTTATAGATTTCCCAGTCCGACTTGGATTCCCACACCGGATCAACGGCTGCAGAAAGTGGATGGATGAATGGATGCATATCGGACGTGTTGAGATCGTCCTTTTCATACCAGCTCGCGGTTGGCAGCACGATGTCCGAATAGAGGCAAGTCGTCGACATACGGAAATCGAGCGTCACAACCAGATCGAGTTTCCCCTGTGGAGCCTTATCGTGCCAGACCACGTCATCCGGCTTCTGGGCACCGGTTTCTCCCAAATCCTTGCCCTGAACACCATGGGCTGTTCCCAGAAGATGCTTGAGGAAATATTCATGGCCCTTGCCCGATGAGCCCAGAATGTTGGAGCGCCAGACGAACATATTGCGCGGCCAGTTCGCCGGATCATCCGGGTCGTGACAGGACATTTCCAGCGCGCCGGACTTCAGTCCCTCGGCAACAAAATCCTTGGCTTCTTTGCCTGAGGCTTTGGCTGCCTTGGCGACTTCAAGAGGGTTGGTCTTGAGTTGCGGCGCACTGGGCAACCAGCCCATCCGTTCCGCACGGACATTATAGTCGATCAATGTACCCGACCAGTCTCCATCGGGCGCAGTCGGAGACAGTATCTCTTTGACATCCAGCGTTTCGTAACGCCACTGATCACTATGCGCGTAAAAGAAACTGGTCCCGTTCATCTGCCGCGGCGGGCGATTCCAGTCGAGACCGAAGGCCAGCGGTAGCCAGCCGGTTTGCGGACGCAGCTTTTCCTGACCGACATAATGCGACCAGCCACCACCCGACTGACCAATGCAGCCGCACATCACAAGCATGTTGATGATGCCGCGATAGTTCATGTCCATATGGTACCAGTGGTTCAGACCCGCGCCGAGAATGACCATCGATTTGCCATTTGTCTTTTCTGCATTGGTCGCGAATTCACGAGCGACGGTGACGATTTTTTCGACCGGAACGCCGGTAATCTTCTCCGCCCACGCCGGCGTGTACGGCACATTATCGTTATAATCCTTGCTGACATGGTCTCCGCCCAGACCTCTATCGAGGCCGTAATTTGCACAGAGAAGGTCAAACACGGTTGCGACCATAGCGTCGCCGTCTTTGAGTTTTACAGAGCGCACCGGTACCCGGCGATTCAGAACATCAGGATGATCCGTGCCTTTGAAATGGTCATGTTCCTGATTGCCGAAATAGGGAAAGGACACCTCTACAACATCATCGCGATTCTGTTCCAATATGGCGGTGAGACGCAGTTCTACATCGCTGCCCTTGCCGTCCTTTTCTTCCAGATTCCATTTGCCCTTTTCGCCCCAGCGAAAACCGACAGACCCCAATGGGGTAACAACGTCGCCGGTCTTTTCGTCAAAGGCAACCGATTTCCAGTCCGGATTGTTTTTCTCGCCAAGCCCGCCCTTGAAGTCCGAAGCGCGAAGCATCCGCTCGGGAACATAGGCACCATCTTTTTCAACCAGACGGACCAGCATCGGCATATCGGAATATTTGCGGCAATAATTCTCGAAATAGGGAACCTGCCGGTCAAGATGATATTCACGCATGATGACATGACCAAGCGCCAGCGCCAGCGCGGCGTCGGTGCCCTGTTGCGGATTGAGCCAGATGTCGGCGAATTTCGTCGCTTCGGCATAGTCCGGTGACACCACCGTAACCTTTGCGCCTCGATAGCGGGCCTCGGTCATGAAGTGCGCGTCGGGCGTCCTGGTCTGCGGTACGTTGGAACCCCAGAGCATGAGGTAACCGGAATTATACCAATCGGCACTTTCAGGCACATCGGTTTGCTCACCCCAGGTTTGCGGTGATGATGGCGGCAGATCGCAATACCAGTCATAAAAGGATAGATTAGTCCCGCCCAGCAGCGACAAATAGCGCGATCCCGCGGCATAGCTGACCATCGACATGGCCGGGATTGGAGAAAATCCCACCACCCGGTCGGGACCATATTTTTTGACAGTATAGGCGTTTGCTGCTGCGATGATTTCGGTAACTTCATCCCAAGGCGCACGAATGAAGCCGCCATGGCCACGAATGGCTGTGTAGCTTTGCCGCTTGACCTTGTCGTCGACGATGGATGCCCAGGCAGCGACCGGTGTCATTGTCTTGCGCGCCTCGCGCCACAGGCGGACGAGTCGCGAGCGAATCAGAGGATATTTCAGCCGCTGCGCCGAATAGATATACCAGCTATAGCTTGCGCCCCGCGGGCAGCCGCGCGGCTCATGATTGGGAAGGTCGGGCCGGGTACGAGGATAATCGGTCTGCTGTGTTTCCCACGTTATGATCCCGCCTTTGACATATATTTTCCAGGAGCAGGAGCCGGTGCAATTCACGCCATGGGTTGACCGCACGATCTTGTCATGCTGCCAGCGTTTGCGATAGCTGTCTTCCCAGCTGCGGTCTTCGCCAGTGGTCACGCCGTGGCCGTTAGCAAAGGGAGCTTTGGTTTGTTTGAAGAAAGTCAGGCGGTCGAGAAGATGGCTCATTTTTCAGGTTCCTCGGTTCATGCGGTCGCAGGGATGGGGCTGG
>CBETBW010000064.1:0-4485 GCA_965534715.1 uncultured Parasphingorhabdus sp. | reverse complement strand
ACATGAAACAAACCCTCACCCTGATCCCGCTCGCGCTCCTGGCGGCCTGTTCATCGCAGTCCTCCCCCGATGCCGATCCGGCCGCGGACGAGACTGTTTCTGTGACACCCGCTAAGCCGATGGCCCCGGACAATTCAGCCCCCGCTCCTGATCCGGCGCCATCGGCAAACACCCTCACGCTAGCCGGTCTCGGCGATCTGCGCATCGGCGCGGCGGTTCCCGCCGGCAGCCGCTGGCGCGAAGAGGAGGTGCAGGCATCGGACACTTGCCGCGTTCTGACGTCTCCCGACTATCCCCGCAGCTATGCGATTGCCGAAGGCGGCAAGATCCGCCGTGTCTCGATTGGCGAGGGCTCGCCGGTAAAACTGGCCGAGGGCATTGGTCCCGGCGCCAGCGAAGCCGCAGTCAAAAAGCAATTTTCCTTCACCGAAACGCCGCACAAATATGTCAATGCGCCGGCCAAAAATCTGACCGCGCCGGCTGCCGATAACGGCAAGCCCGCGCTGCGCTTCGAGATCGGCAGCGACGGCAGGGTCAGCCAGATCCACGTCGGCACCATGCCGGTGCTCGGCTATGTCGAGGCCTGTTCCTAGGCTCACCGTCCCTGACGTCAGCTCCAGCCCGTGAGAGATCATGCCCGCCGGTCGATCTGTAATATAAGCCTGTCGAAAACCAATGTGCTGCACAGCTACGCCATCCTAAGGCGCTCCCATTCAAACAACAGGGAACCACGCCAATGAAATCGATCCACGCACCACGCCTATTTGCCGCAATTATCGCAGCCACCCTCTCTGGGCCCCTTTCCCCACCCGCGCTGGCACAATCGGCGCAGCAAACCCCCAATACCCCCAAGCCGCCGTCCTACGCAGCAATCACCTCCGCCACCGCGCCCGTCGCCGATGCCTATTTCGCTGCCTATGTCGGCAATGACTGGGATGCGCTCGAACCGCTGCTGGCCGAGGCTGCGGCTTTCCATGATCCGACCGCAAAGCGCATCTTTGGCGGGGTGCTCTCCGAAGGGCGCACGGCGATGATGGAGCGGTTCCGCACCGGCTATGCCAGCATATCGCATATGGAATTCGTCAAGAACCGCAGCCTCATTTCGGACGAAAGCGCGATCTATGAAGGCGCGCTGCACTGGGGCACGGATATTGGTGACGGGACGATGGTAGACAGCGTAACCCCGATGGTGATCGTGCTGACCGTGGTCGATGGCAAGATCACGCGCCACATCGACTATGTCGATTATGCCCCCTTCATTACCGCGTTGCGCAAAGCGCGAAGCGCTGACAAGTGAGGAATTGCGGTGACAATTGCGGTGACGGTGTACCTTAAACAGAATGCTATCCTCCGCACCCTTTTCGGAGCCACCAAATCGCTCCAGCATGGAACCATTCTCCCGCCAGAACATCATCGACAACATGAAGTAAATTCTGTCCCTTGCACCGTTAGCCTCGCTGGAGACCGGTTCTTAAGTTTCACCGATTTTCACCGCCCTTTTGTTCCACCGGCAAATCCGCTCCGCTCCCCGCGCGCCAGCAAACTGCGCGCTGTAAACGGCCCTGCTGGACGACACGCCAAAAAAAGTTCAGGATAGCGATTACCCGATTCCGGAGACCGCCCCTATGCCGCGTTTCATCCCTATGCCGCTGACCGCCATCGCCATACTGGCCTTCACCGCCTGCGCCGCCAGCGAGACGCCCGCCGCCGAGCGCGAGCCCGAGGCCGAGGAAAGCGCGCATGAGGAAGCGGTGACCGTTCCCGACGATGGCGCGGTTCATATCCGGATCGACGGCTTTGAATGCGGCGACAACTGCTATCTCGATTTTACCGAACTGGCTCCGGCGAAGGGCGATGATCCAGCCGAAGAAAGCCAGACCGCTTTGTGCCAGGTCGATGCCTGCTACCCGTGGTTTGACCTGCAGGACATGCCGCCGGAATTTATCGGACGCAGCGCCACCGCGACCATCGGCATTGGCGAGCAATATGACAATGAAGGCAATGTGATGAGCGACGATTTCCCCAAGATCCTGTCGATCATCCTTGATCCGGCGGAGTGAGCGCAACACGCCCGGCCCGCCTGATATTAAACGACTTATAAGGAGACCATCATGCGCCTGTTCCCATTGATTTCTGCGACCATTGCTGCTGCGACACTAGCAGCCGCACCGCTGCACGCAAAGGATGCGAAAGACGTTCTGATGCCCGAGGATGCCGAAGCGCTCGCCTTCCAGACCGCAGTCGGTTACGCCGACGCGGTGATTGCGGGCGACACGGTCTATCTGTCCGGGGTTGTTGCCGTACCCGGTCCCGATGAAACCGGCGGGGCTGCGGCCTATGACCGGGCGTTCAGGCGGCTCGAAGCAACCCTGACCCGGGCCGGGGTGAGCTGGGACGATGTCGTCGACCTGACCACCTTCCACACCGATCTCGCGGGACAGATCAACGAATTTGCCGAGGTCAAGAACCGCTACATCAAGGTGCCTTTCCCGGCATGGACCGCGATCGGGATTTCCGCGCTTTACGAACCGACGGCATTGGTCGAGATCAAGATTGTCGCGCGCAAGCCGGAATGATCTGGATGCAGGGCACCCGGGTGTAACGGGAGCAATGCGCCGCACACCACCGTTCGTCCTGAGCTTGTCGAAGGGCCGCGTGAAGGTGCTTCGACAAGCTCAGCACGAACGGGTTAGGGGCTATGCCGTACCACACAAAAAAAGCCGACCCGCGAGGGCCGGCTTTTCTTTTGGCGCTGCCGATGGAGGAGGGAGGTTGGGCAGCGCCAGGTTGAGGCAATATCAGATATCGTCGCCCAGAGCGCCCTTGATCTCGCCCTTGACCTGCTGGGCCTTGCCCTTGGTCTCCTGCGCCTTGCCTTTGGCGCGGGTTTCGGGATCATTGCTGTGCTGTTTGGCTTTGCCAACGGCTTCGTTCACATTGCCTTTTACCTTGTCTACCAGTTCACCCATATTCTTACTCCTTCTATTGAGCCGGATTGCCGGCCCGCGGGGGTGCAGGCGATCGCGCTTGCATAGTTAATCTATGCATGAACCGCAGGATGGTTCCCGCCGCAATCACAAACTGGCGCTATGGGGAAACGGGCTGTCGATTTGGCGGACTGTGACCGCCCCTTACGACAATGCGGCTAACATTTGTTGCCGGCGGAGCGAGCGCTGCACATCGCCGTTCGCCCTTAGCCTGTCAAACACACCCGTTCATCCCGAGCCTGTCGAAGGACAGCGTCTATGATGCAGGTCGGTTATTGCCATCCATACTTCGACAAGCTCAGCACGAACGGATCGGGTGGGGCAGGAACAACCACGTCCAATACCCCGTTTGCCCTGAGCCTGTCGAAGGGTCGGCGTCTGCAGGTGATCGGCGTTTTTCCATCCATGCATCGACAAGCTCGGCACGAACGGATAAAACTTATTCCTGCTCCCCCTGAACCATCGCAAACAGCTCGGCCCCGGTGAGATTTTCGGTATCCTCGGCAAAACTGTAATAATCCGGTTTCTCGTCGATAAACACCTGGGTCTTGAAGGTCAGGCTATCATTGCCGGCATCATCAAATATCCCGGCGCAGACCATATGCTGGCCCGTGTCCTTGAGCCGGTAGAACAGATTGCTGCCGCAGGTCTCGCAAAAAGCGCGCTCCGCCCATTCGGACGAGGGATAGACGGTCACATTATCCGCGCCCTCGATTCTTACATCCGTCCCGCAATCAATCTCCAGAAACGGCCCGCCACCCCAGCGCCGGCACATCCGGCAATGACAGGCTCCGACATGGCTGGCCGCCTGTTTCGCGGTGATCCTGACCGCGCCGCACAGGCAATGGCCGTGGCGTTCGGTGGTTTGGGATTTGGTCATGGGGGTTCCTCCTGCTGTTGTGGGTGGGAGGGAGGATATCAAAAGCGGGTTGTTTTTGCATGGCGTAATATTAGGATGGTCGAGGGACACTGACTATAAAACGTGGGTTAGATCAACCTGAAGTGAAGGACTATGGACTAATATACCGTAAAAATTAGCCACTAGTTTTGATCGTTACTTCAGGTTATGTAAAACCAAGTTTCAATCTATATTGCAGGTGCGAATTTGAAGCATTATAATGTTAACAATCCGAAGCCAGAGTTAATCATAGGTATTTCCGGTCCGGCAGGAACAGACCTTACACAACTATCAAATAGTTTGGCGGATCTGATTAGACCATACGGCTATAATAGCTTTCAGATTCGAGTCAGCGAACTAATTGCTTCAGTATGTGATAAAACTGTATCAAAGAAATTGGATACCGCAAAATTTGAAAAGCGGGTGCTGTATTTAATGAATGCTGCGGATCACATCAGACGTGATATTGGAAGCGGTGCAGCGATAATCCCTCTCATTTTGTCAAGAATTCGACAACTCCGCCAGAAATTCCTGCTCGCAGAAAAATGTACGGTCGATGTCGAGGACATTGAGTTATATAATCGATGTTACATAATCAAT
>CBETBW010000063.1:0-4925 GCA_965534715.1 uncultured Parasphingorhabdus sp. | reverse complement strand
ATTCCCGGTCTTCGCTGACACAGGCGTCATAATCGGGCCAACCCTGCGGATAGGCAGATTCTTTCAGTCCCCTGATATTCAACTCGAGTTCGTCGCCAATCTGGCAGGACACCCGAAAATGGAACCATTGAAAAAAATCGCTGTCCTTGTCCTTGCGGATCGAGAGTGTCGCGGTGGTGCCCTTGATGGCATGGACTTCGATATTGCCGCTATCGAATGCGCTGGTGATTTGAATGCTCATGGAACCCTGATAGTGGCTCCGGACTCTCCGGGGAAGTCCCTGAATAGGGCTTCGGCCAGTTTTGCTGCTGCCAGACCGGGTTGGGATGCCGGTGATCCCTGTTTCGCCTCTACCGATGCGCGGCCTTCCCAGACGACAATGTCGCTCTGGCGCTTTGCTATGCGCACCGACAGTTCGGTGGCGATCTTGTCTTTCGGCCGGCCACCGAGATTGATGCCGATGCCCAGGCCGACGCCGGAACCATAGCTGCCGGTGCTGCCGCCGACACCGACCGAGACGGGCGATCGTGATCCGCCAGCGCTTATCTGCGCTCTTTCGATGGTATAGCGCACGACATATTCGCTGTTTCCGGTGTCATTCCTGGCCTCGGAAAAGCCGACTCGCTGCAATTCACGCAGCAATGCTGCGCTATAGGTCGTATATTCGATGCTGCGACTATGCCCTTCATCGGTGACATTAGCCTCGATGACGACACTGCCCGGTACTATCGGAGCGACCTGAGCGTTATGAAAGCGGGTGACATCGACCGGCGGCGTCACCGCGGCGCACCCCGACAATAATAATCCCGCCAATGCGGTCGCCGCAAATGATTGAAACCCGGTCATTTTACTCACTCCTCAACATGTCCGGGAGCATATTAGCGCATAATCCGCGCGACTGTGGCAAAAAATTTGCGTCAATTGGCCCCGGCGTTTAATCGATTGGAGAGACCCGCGCGCTAAACAGCCGATATTGGGAATTTACAGGGATCCGGGAATGATAGCGAAACCGTTCACGATATTGGTCACCGGCGGGGCCGGTTATATCGGCAGCCATGCGGTACTGGCGTTGCAGGACGCCGGCTGGCCGGTGGCGGTGATCGACAATCTGACCACCGGTTTCCGCTGGGCGGTGCCGGAGGAGGTCGCCTTTTATGAGGGCGACATCGAGGATAACGCATTGGTCGCGCGAATTATCAAGCGAGAGAATATCGGTGCGATCATGCATTTCGCCGGTTCTATCATCGTGCCGGAATCGGTCGCAGATCCGCTCAAATATTATCACAATAACAGCGCGAAGAGCCGTAGCCTGATCGAATCGGCGGTGACCGGCGGAGTGCGCCATTTCATTTTTTCATCGACCGCAGCGACCTATGGGATCCCCGAGGAAAGCCCGGTCAGCGAGACAACGCCGCAACTGCCGATTAATCCCTATGGCATGTCCAAGCTGATGACCGAGCATATGCTCCGCGATGTCTCGGCGGCCCATGACCTGAATTTCTGTGCGTTGCGCTATTTCAATGTAGCCGGTGCCGATCCACAGGCGCGGACGGGACAGTCGACCGCTGGTGCCACCCATCTGATCAAAGTTGCTGTCGAGGCCGCGCTGGGCAAACGTGACAGCGTCGGGGTCTTTGGTACCGACTATGATACGCCCGACGGCACCGGCGTGCGCGACTATATCCATGTCTCGGACCTCGCCGATGCTCACGTGCTCGCGCTCGAAGCGCTGATCGCGGACCCGAATCAGAATCATCTGCTTAATTGCGGCTATGGGCGCGGTTTTTCGGTGCTCGAGGTTCTTGATGCCGTCGATCGGGTGACCAATTTGAAAATCACGCGGAAAATGGAAGGTAGGCGCGCGGGCGACCCCGATTCGCTGATTTCCGACAATCACGCGATCATGGAACGCTTCCCCTGGCAGCCGAAACATGCCGATCTCGACAAAATTGTCGCCCACGCGCTGGCGTGGGAACGCAAACTCGTCGAAATTCGCGGAGAATAGCGCTGGTCGCTTGACTTTGGCGGCTGTCGACCTTAATTGCCCTGCTCAACGCAGCAAGGCTGCTTCCAAGAAATTCAGAAAATCAAGGCGTGGTACCAAAATGAAAGTCCGCAACTCTTTGAAGTCGCTTAAAAACCGTCACCGGGATTGCCGCGTCATCCGTCGCCGTGGTCGCACTTATGTGATCAACAAGACGAATCGCCGGTTCAAGGCACGCCAGGGCTAACTGCCTGATTGTGGCAGAAGAGTCTGCCATTTCCAAAATTGACACCGTCATCTTCGATATTGGCAATGTCTTGTATCGCTGGGATTTGCGCTGCCTGTTTGCAAAGCTGATTGACGACCCGGAAGAACTGGACTGGTTTCTTGCCCATGTGGTGACGCCGGAATGGCATTTTCAGCATGATGCCGGACGGCCCTTTGCCGACATGGTGGCGGAACGCTGCCGCGAATTTCCCGAATATACCGATCACATCATAGCCTATTCCAAGCGATTCCCGGAAACCATCCCGGGACCGGTCGACGGCATGCTCGATATTGTCCGCGCATTGGCGAATCGCGGCACTCAAGTTTTTGCCATCAGCAATTTCGGTGCCGAATCCTGGGCACAATTCCGGCCGCTGGCACCGATATTCGATAAATTTTCGGATATTGTCATTTCCGGTGAAGAAAAGTTGATGAAACCGGATCCGGCCATTTTCGAACTGGCCCTGAAACGTTTTTTCCGCCGCGCCGACCAGTGTCTTTTCGTTGATGACCGGCCGGATAATATCGCGGCAGGTCGGGCGGTCGGGCTCGCCGGCCATCACTTCAAGGATGCGAGACAATTTGAAAGCGAGCTGAAGGCCTTGCGCCTGCTCTAGTTGCGCTTGAGTTCGTCTCCGCTGAGACGGACGATATGGAGCAGGTTGGTTGACCCCGGGGTACCAAAGGGCACGCCTGCACAGACAATCAACCGCGATCCTGCCTCGGCCAGCTTGTGGCGGAGAGCCATGCGTTTGGCCTTGGCAATCATTTCCTCGAAATTGGTAACGTCGCGGGTGACCACGGCATAAGCGCCCCATAGCAGGCCGACCCGCCGGGCGGTGTGGAGGTTGGGGGTGAGCACCATGAGCGGCACCGAGGGCCGCTCCCGGGCCATTCTGCGGGCCGTCGAACCGGAAAACGTAAAGCAGACAATAGCCGACGTCTCGATGGTACGGGCGATATTAAAGCTTGCGGCCGCCAGGGCATCCGCTGTTGTCTCATCGGGTACGGTTTCGGTGAAATGGACGCGGTCCGCATAGGACGGATCGCTTTCCACCTGCGCGGCAATCCGGTCCATCATCGTCGCGGCCTCGATCGGCCAGTCACCCACGGCCGATTCTGCCGACAGCATGATGGCATCGGCGCCGTCATATATGGCGGTCGCGACATCGGACACCTCGGCGCGGGTCGGCGTCGGCGATTTGATCATCGATTCCAGCATCTGGGTGGCGACGACCACCGGCCGCCCGAGCTTACGGGCAGCAGCGACGATTTTTTTCTGCAGCGGTGGCACCTGTTCCGGCAAAAGTTCCACGCCGAGATCACCGCGCGCTACCATCACGGCATCGGAAAGCTCGAGTATCTCGTCGAGCCGGTCGATCGCCGCGGGCTTCTCGATCTTGGCCAGTAGTGCCGCCTTGCCGCCGATCAGCCGCCGCGCTTCGGCGACATCTTCGGGGCGCTGTACGAAGCTGAGCGCGATCCAGTCGACATCCTGTGCCAGCGCGAATGCCAGATCCTTGCGGTCCTTGTCGGTGAGCGAGCTGACCGGCAGCACGACTTCCGGAACATTGACCCCCTTGCGGTCGGAAATTTCGCCTCCGACGATCACTTTGGTCTCGACGCTCTTGCCGTCCGTCCTGGTCACCTCCAGCCGGATTTTGCCGTCGTCGAGCAGCAACGTGTGCCCCGGCTGCAACGTGCTCAATATCTTTCTATGGGGTAAGGTGACGCGTGTCGCGTCGCCCTTTTGCTTGATCAGGTCAAGCGTGAACTTTGCGCCGTCTTTCAGCATCACCGGCGGTTTGGCAAATGTTCCGATACGCAGCTTCGGTCCCTGCAGATCGGCAAGGATCGCGATCGGGCGACCGACTTTCTTTTCCAGCGCCCGGATCGCTTTCACATTGGCGGCATGCGCTTTATGCTCGCCGTGGCTCATGTTCATCCGGAAGGCGTCGACACCGGCCCGGTACATTTTTTCGATCATAGCCGGGCTGCCGCTGGACGGGCCGAGCGTTGCCAGTACTTTGACTTTGCGGTTACGGGAGAAGATCGGCGATGCCATTTATGAATTCCTCGGTGGCGCTTTACCCGCGCGTTGCCTATTCCTATTTCATGACAGGTTCATAACAAAAAACAACGGAAACGAACATGACCGATCAAATATCTGACGACGCCGCCGCCGCTGCCTTTCGCCGTCTGGTCACGCATCTCCAGCACCGCCATGATGCGGAAAATATCGATTTGATGGGGCTGGCGGGTTTTTGTCGCAATTGCCTTGCCGACTGGGTGATGGAAGCGACCAATGACGCAGGCGGTTCGATGACCAAGGACCAGGCCCGTGAGGCAATCCACGGCATGCCGGTGAACGAGTGGAAGAAAAAATACCAGACCGAGGCGACGCCGGAGCGGCTCAAAAAGATGAAGGAAAGCGTGGCCAAAAACGCCGACGCATCTTAAAGACAGGCTTCGAATCCGAACAAAATTTTTCAAAGGAATGAAAGAATGAGCGAAGGCAATGTTGCCGCAGACCAGCTGCGTCTGTTTATCGAGCGTATCGAGCGGCTGGAAGAAGAGAAAAAGGGCATGGCGGACGATATCCGTGATGTATATTCCGAGGCGAAATCACAAGGCTATGATGCCAAGATCATGCGCCAGATCGTGCGTTTGCGGA
>CBETBW010000062.1:0-5414 GCA_965534715.1 uncultured Parasphingorhabdus sp. | reverse complement strand
CGGCAAGCGCGATGAAACCGACCGCAGTTGCAATCGACTGGTTGAGGCCCATCGCGTAGAGGAGCCATAATCCGCCGGTGAATGCGAAGGGCAATGTTGCCATGATGAGCAACGCTTCATCGAAGCGGCGAAAGGTCAGATAAAGCAGGAAGAAGATGATCGCCAAAGTGGCGGGCACGACCACCATCAGCCGATTGGTTGCACGCTGCAGATACTCGAACTGCCCCGTATAGGCTACGCTGACGCCGGGCGGCAGATCGACGTCCTTTCCAATCGATGCTTGCAAATCTGCGACCACCGATACGAGATCTCGGCCCCTGGTATCGACATATATCCAGGTTGACGGTCGGCCATTTTCACTGCGCAGCATCGGCGGCCCCGAACTGATATCAATATCGGCAACCGTGCCCAAGGTAATCTGCTGCAAGGATGGCGTGAGCACCGGAAGATTGCGCAGGTTTTCCAGACTGGAGCGTATCTCGCGCGGATAGCGGACGCTTATCGGATAGCGGGCCAGCCCTTCAACGGTTTCACCGATATTCTTGCCTCCGATGGCGCTCGATACGATCGACTGGACATCGGAGATATTGAGTCCGTAACGGGCGGCAGCGGCACGGTCGATATCAATGTCGATATAACTTCCGCCGGTCAGTCGTTCTGCCAGGGCCGAACTGACGCCATCGACCTTTTTGGCCGCGCCCTCGATTTTCTGGGCGACCTTGTCAATGGCTTCGAGATTATCACCCGAGACCTTGATCCCGATCGGGCTTTTGATTCCCGTCGAGAGCATTTCGATACGGTTGCGGATCGGCGGTATCCAGAAATTGGCCAGTCCGGGAACCCTGACGGCTTTGTCAAGTTCCTCGATCAGCTTGTCCGACGTCATGCCGGCGCGCCATTCCTCCTTCGGCTTGAAATGGATGGTTGTCTCGAACATGGTGAGCGGGGCGGGATCAGTCGCGGTGTCGGCTCGCCCAGCCTTGCCGAACACTGTTTCCACTTCGGGCACCGATTTTATCAATCGGTTGGTTTGCTGAAGCAGTTCAGAGGCTTTCGCCGGAGATAGCCCCGGCAGGGCATTGGGCATATACAGCAAATCGCCCTCGTCCATTTGCGGCATGAACTCGCCGCCAAGCTGGCTGATCGGCCAAGCGCTTGTCGCAAAGATGAGCACCGCGATCACGAGCAGTTTTTTTGGGCTTTTGAGCGACCAATCGAGCGCGGGTCGATAGATTTTGACGAGGAAACGACTGATCGGATTTTTCTCTTCGGACGGTATTTTCCCGCGAATGAAATAGCCCATTAAAACCGGGATCAAAGTGATCGAGAGGATGGCAGCTCCCGCCATCGCGTAGGTTTTTGTGAATGCCAGCGGAGAGAATAACCGTCCTTCCTGCCCTTCCAGGGTAAAGATCGGCAGGAACGAAAAGGTGATGATCAGCAGGCTGAGGAACAGCGCCGGACCAACTTCAACCGCCGCATCAACGATCAGCTGCCAACGCTTTTCGCCCGGCATTTCGGCATCCGGGTTGTCATTTTGCCATTTTTCAAGATGCTTATGCGCGTTCTCGATCATAACAATGGCGGCATCGACCATAGCGCCAATAGCAATGGCAATCCCGCCAAGCGACATTATATTGGCGTTAATCCCCTGAAAGCGCATGACCAGAAAGGCGATCAATATACCCAGCGGCAAGGTGAGCACCGCGACGAGCGCAGAGCGTGCGTGCCAAAGGAATAATGCGCAAACAATCGCAACAACGATAAATTCCTCGAGCAATTTCGTCGTGAGATTGTCGACCGCCTTGTCGATAAGTTCGGAGCGATCGTAGGTCGTCACAATCTCGACGCCCTGCGGCAGGCTCTGCTTGAGCGTTGCGAGCTTCTCTTTCACGCCGGCAATCGTCTCGCGGGCGTTCTTGCCCGAACGCAAGATGATGACACCGCCAGCCACCTCACCCTCTCCGTTAAGCTCCGCCAGCCCGCGCCTGATTTCAGGGCCGATTTGTATGCGGGCAATATCGCCCAAGGTAACGGGGACACCGCCGCGAGCGGTCTTTAACGGAATGGCACGGAAATCATCGAGATTTTCTAGATAGCCGTTGGCCCTCACGATATATTCGCGTTCTGCCATTTCCACGATCGAACCGCCGACTTCCATATTGGCGTTCTGAATAGCCTTGATAACGCTGTCCTGATCAATCCCCAGAGACACCATCCGGTCGGGATCAAGCACGACCTGATATTGCTTGACCATGCCGCCGATCGAAGCGACTTCCGCAACGCCGGGAATGGTCTGCAATTCATAGCGGAGGAACCAATCCTGCAGCGAACGCAGCTGAGACAGGTCATTGCGCCCCGTTCGGTCAACAAGGGCATATTCATAAATCCAGCCGACCCCGGTTGCGTCTGGTCCCAGCGTCGGGACAACACCAGTCGGCAGATCGGCTTGGACCTGATTGAGATATTCCAGAACCCGCGAACGCGCCCAATAGAGATCGGTGCTGTCATCGAACAGCACATAGACATAGCTGTCGCCATTGAATGAATAGCCGCGCACTGCGCGCGACCCCGGAACCGACAGCATCGTGGTCGCGAGTGGATAAGTTACCTGGTTTTCGACGATCTGCGGTGCTTGTCCGGGGTAGGAGGTGCGAATGATGACCTGGACATCGGAAAGGTCTGGCAGCGCATCGACCGGCATGGTTCTGACGGCCCAGATGCCCGAAGCCAGCAAGGCCGCCATTATCAGCAGGACAAACATGCGCGCTTTTACGCTGAGGCGTATGACCTTTTCGATCATTGGCCGGCCTCTGCGCGGCTGATGCTGGTGATGGTTGATCCGGTTTTCATTTGCATGAAGCGAAAGGTCACGCGGTCGCCCTTTTTAAAGCCGCGCAGCAATCCCGGTTTCGCGAGTTTGAAGTCCATCGTCATCGCCGGCCATTTGAGGGCGGGCACCGGTTCGTGCGACAGGGTGACCGCACCGCTTTTGATCGCTTCAATTCTGCCGGAGGTTTGATAGTCGGACATTTTCTTGGGCCCGCTCTTCTGGTCACCCTCGATAGGACGCACCTTGATCCCCGACAGGCTGGCTTCTGAATCGACGAGGAACTGGCCGGAAACGATGACTTTTTCACCTGGTGACAGGCCGGCCAATATTTCCGTCTGTCCGCCGCCTTCGCGGCCTATTTTGACCTCTGCCGGGCGATAGCGACCCTTGCCATTCGCTAGCATTACCAAGTTGCGCGTTCCGGTTGCGATTACCGCTTCGGTTGGGACCAGAATAGCAGGACTGCCCGTGTCGCCCATATCGACAGTAGCGAACATGCCCGGACGAAGCCGACCGCCTTTATTGGCCAGTTCGATCCTTCCGGTAAGCGTTCTGGTTTCGGTTTCAGCAGACGGAAGAATGGCGATAACTTTACCTGCAAATTCCATATCAGGGAAGCTTTGCAACTCAGCCACCGCACGCTGTCCGACGCGGATTTCGGATGCTCTTGCTTCGGGAATGGCGACATTGAGCCAAACTGTGTTCAGGCCGTTTATCTGTGCCAGCGGCTGGCCTTCAGCCAAGGTCATACCTTCTCTTACGCTCAGGCTTTCGATCACCCCGCCGATGGGCGCGGAGATCGTGTACACGCTTTGTTGCCTTCCGCTTCGCGCTACCCGTCGGATCAGATCATCCGGCATGCCCAGCAGCCGCATTCTTTCCTTGGCCGCTGTTGCAAAACGCTCGTTACCGCTTCTTGCCAGCGCCAGATATTCCGCCTGCGCGCCGCCCCAGTCGGGAACCAATATGTCTGCCAATGGAGCGCCAGCAGGCACGATGTCGCTGGGAGCGCGGCGATAGGTGCGCTGGACAAATCCACCCGATCTTGCCTGAACAATAGCGACATCGCGTTCGTTAAATTCGATCGTTCCCGTCACGCGGAGCTTAGATTCAATTTTGCCTACTTGTGCCTCCGCAGTGCGGATACCCAGATTTTGTGCAATACCGGGAGCAATGTTGATCCCCGGCTCTCCTACATTCCCATCACCACCTTCGTCAGCATATTTGGGAAGAAGCTGCATATCCATGAAAGGAGATTTGCCCGGCTTGTCAAACTTCTGCTGGGGAAACATAGGATCATAATAATAGAGAACTTTGCCCTCGCCCTGCACAGTCTCGGTCTCGCTGGTATTGCCAGCTCCGCCAGTGCCGAGCCAGTACCCGCCGCCGCCAGCGGCCAGAACTGCTACAAGAACAAGAGCGCTCCATTTATTTCTTTGTACGGATGTCAGCGTCATGGCTGGGTCCTTTCATAGGTATATTTGATGCGAACCGTGTTGCGAACCAATGTGGCCTCTCTGTCGAGAAGATCGATTTCCGCTTCGGCGAAGGCCACGGCTGCATTGAGTGCCGTGTCCAGATCAACGCGCCCGGCGCCATAGCTGATCCGCTCCAGTTCAGCCTGCTTTTTGGCCAATGGCAGAAGCGTGTTTTTGGACCGTTCCCAATTTTCCCGGTAAGACCTATTTTCGGCGAGGTCGCGGGAGAGCTCTGCCTGCAATTGCCTTTCCAGATCATTGGCTTCCAGTCTGGCAGCGCTGGCCTCAAGTATCCTCGCATCAATCACCGGATTTTGGCGCTTTTTCGCAAATAATGGCAGATCGATCGTCACGCCGATCGAGACATATTCCCCATATTCCGGTCGGCGATGCGCATAGGAAGCATTCACACTAAAATCGGGCCGCTTGTTCGCGCGCGCCAATTCAACATCGGCGTCCGCGCGTTCCACTTTTGCATCCTGAATATCCAGAATCGGCAGTTCCTTGACCGTGTTGACAAGAGCTTCCCGGTCCAGGGTAAAATCAGGGAGCGAGCCTTCGGTTTCGGGACGATCAACGCCGGTCCACCGCGCCAGCATTGCCCGAGCCTTTTCAATATCGGCGGCGCGCTGTGAATGCCGGTCAGCCAGTTTCGCGATCAGTAATTCCGGCTCAAATGCCTCAGCCGGTCGGGTGATCCCTGATTCAAGGCGCGCACCAACCGTTGCCGACACTTCATTGAGGCTCTGCTGCAAAACTTCCAATATGTGGAGCCGCCGCTGGGCATAATAGAGATCGATCCAGGAGAGCGCAGAATAGAGCTGCACATCCTGAACCAGCGCTTCCTTATTGGCTCGTGCCACAGTTATGTCCGCTATCGCCTGACCGGCACGAGCGCGCCTTTTTGCGCCATTGGGAATATCCTGGCTGATACCGATCCGTTGTCTTGGAAACCCGTCACGACCGGGGCGCGGAGAAAACTCGAATGGGCCAGCAATTCTCCGATCCATTATGTCTAGGCTAAGCTTCGGATCGGGAAGTTGATCCACGGCAATCGCGGCGCTCTGCGCCGCTTCAATGACGAGCGACCGGGCCTCGATTGC
>CBETBW010000061.1:0-6237 GCA_965534715.1 uncultured Parasphingorhabdus sp. | reverse complement strand
TGTCGGGATGATGTTCCGCCAGCCGTTCTTTCCAGGCGGCGTTGATCTCGATAAAGCCGGCGTCATCGCTGACGCCCAGCAGGGATCGCGCCCGGTCCAGTTCAAAATTGCGCGGCTTGCGCTTTGGCTCTTCACTGTCGCGGGCCGGTATCAAAATTCGCCAGCCACTCAGAAAGGCCGCACCCGCAAGCATGGCCCCGCCCATGATCCATCCACCGCTCCGCAGGAAATTCGCGCCGACCAGCGCAATCACCAATGCCAGCCACTGGTTGGGAGTCATGGTCTTTGCCTTGCCCGACAACACCAGCCAGGCCAATATCGCGCCGCTGAATATGAGTAATGGTACCATCGGTCAGGCCACCAGCTTGGGCTTGCCAAGGGCGGGCTTGTCATCTTCAGGCACCTGCCGGGCGGATTGCGGCAGCGCAAGATGTTTGATCAGTTCGCGCAATTCCTGACGCGCGGCCAGATGGCTCGTCGCGAGGCGGCCAAGATGTTTCTTGTCGAGCATCGTCAGGCCCGAGGGGAAAAGCTCGCGATAAATGACCCGTTCGCTGAGTCCGGGAATGATGCGAAATCCCACGCGCCGCGACAATTCGCCAAGGGCTGCAACGATCCGTTTCATATTATGTGCTTCGACATATTGGGTCCGGTTTCTCAGCAAGACCCAGTCGATTGTTTTGCCGTCGACCCTGGCGCGTTCTTTGCGCGCGTCCCAGATCAGTTCTGCGTAGAAGCTCAGCTTGCGAACCTTGTAGGTTTCCGGATCCACCTGCCCGATCAGGTCGAAATCGACAAAGCTGTCGTTGATCGGTGTGACCAGTGTATTCGCCCGGGTCGCCACATAACGGGCGAATTTGTCATCGCGGCCCGGCGTGTCATATAGCAGGAAATCAACCCCGTGTGACATCCGCTCGATCAGTTGTTCGAGCTGGCCCAGATCGTCACCATCGAAGACGTCGTAAAAAGGTTGCGGAATATCAATATTCAGCCGCTTCATCGTCGCGTCGCGGTTTTCCAGATATCGATAGGACGTGCGCTGGCGGGGATCGAGATCGATGATCGCGACCTTGTGACCCTGATAGGCAAGCGCAACTGCGACATGAACCGCGGTGGTGGACTTGCCGGTCCCGCCCTTTTCATTGGCAAAGACGATATGATGCGCACTGCTGGTCACGTTTTGAGCGATACCCCTGTTCTTGGCCCTTGCGAAGGACGGTTCACCGTCGCATAGCTTACCAGAGCTTTACAGCAAAATCTAAACGCAAAGAGTGATGCATGCAAATTGTTCGACAGCTGGACCCGCTGCGGGACGCTTTGGCGGAATTTCGCAAAGCCGGATCCAGAATCGGGCTGGTCCCGACAATGGGCGCTCTCCACGCCGGACATATGCGACTGGTGGAAGTGGCAAAAGAACAATGTGACGCGGTGGTCGCGTCGATCTTCGTCAATCCGGCCCAGTTTGGCGAGGGGGAAGATCTGGATGCCTACCCGCGTCCGGAAGCTGCCGACGCCGCCCTGCTGACGGCGGCGGGTGTGAAATTACTGTGGGCGCCAACGGCGGATCAGGTCTATCCGGAAGGCTATGCCACCAACGTCAGTGTGAGCGGGATCAGCGACGGACTTTGTGGCGCGGCGCGGCCAGGCCATTTTGACGGTGTCGCCACGGTGGTGGCGAAACTGTTCAACCAGATTCGACCGGATGCCGCCTTTTTCGGAGAGAAAGACTATCAGCAGCTTGCGATCATCCGGAGGATGGCGCGCGATCTTGATTTCACCCATGAAATCGTCGGCGTTGCGACAGTCCGGGACCCTGACGGCCTCGCCTTGTCGTCGCGCAATGCCTATCTGACCGCAGAGCAAAGGAATAATGCCGTAGCGCTCCCCCAAATGATGCAGGATGCGGCAATGGCGATTGCGGCTGGTGGAGCCGTTTCAGCCATATTGGCGGAAACCACAGCACGATTGCTGGAGACAGGCTTTCACAAAATTGACTATCTCGAGCTCCGCGACGCAAATACCTTGGCGGTTTTGAATGATTTTACAAAGTCTGCCCGGCTTTTTGCTGCCGCCCATATTGGTCGGACCCGCCTGATCGATAATATCCCCGTTTCCTAGGGCTGCACCGCCTTCCTGTTAACCATGCCAAAGCAGGACATTGTGAAATATCATGGCATTTCAGCGCGGTAAAATTAATTTTCTACGAATTGCGTTAACCATTCCTTTAGGAAATTGCGTTGAAAGTCGTCCTGTCGCCAGTAACTGCGGCAACAAAAACAGGGACTGACAATATGGGCAACAGCATGAAAAGCGCCGCCTTTCTTATCGAAAGCCGCCTCTCCGAGGCAGCGCAAGGCAGCAGCAATGCATATTTTGATCTGGGTGTGATCTATTCTACCGGATCGGAGGGCGTCGATGTCGATTTGGTTGAAGCCCATAAATGGTTTAATCTGGCAGCCTTGTCAGGCCATGATGAAAGCAAGATTTGCCGGGCAGAAATCTCCCTGGAAATGACAGCTCGCGAAATTGCCGAAGCCCAACGGGAAGCGCGCAATTGGCTCCAGGAAAATACCCGCCGCGCCGCTTAAACCGAATTCGACTTTTTAAACGGCCCCATATCGGCCAGAAATTCAATGTCGGCAGCAACCGCTTGCCGCTCGCGTTCGAGATAGTCGGCAATTGCTGAACGAAATCCCGGATCGACGATATAATGCGCTGACCATGTCGGCACCGGCTGATAGCCCCGCGCCAGTTTGTGGCTCCCCTGCGCCCCGGCCTCGACGGTCTTCAATCCCCGCTCAATGGCCGCGTCAATCGCTTGATAATAGCAAATTTCGAAATGCAGGAACGGGATATTTTCCGCGCACCCCCAATAGCGCCCGTAAAGCGTCTCGGTACCGATGACATTGAGTGCGCCGGCCACCGGAATGCCGTCCTGCATCGCAAATATCAGCAGCAGCTTATCTGCCATTTTCTGGTGCAACAGATCGAAGGCGCTGCGAGTCAGATAGGGCTGTCCCCATTTCCGCATCCCGGTGTCCTGATAAAATTCCCAGAAATAGTCCCAATGCCGGGGCTGAATTTCATCTCCCGAAAGGTGAACAATATCCACTGCTTCCTGGGCCTTGGCCCGTTCCCGGCGGATCGCCTTGCGTTTCCGCGAAGACAATGCCGCGAGAAAATCGTCAAAACTATTATAGCCGTCATTGCGCCAGTGGAACTGGCTGTCGGCGCGGATCATCCAGCCGGCTTCTCGAAAATGGCTGAGCTGATCTTCACTGACAAATGTCGCATGCACCGATGAAATGCCATTATTCTCCGCCAATTGTTCCGCTGCCCGTAGCAGGGGCAAGGCCAAACTCTTGTCGCGTAACAGCAGGCGGGGTCCGGGCACCGGCGAGAAAGGCGAGGCTATCTGGATTTTGGGATAATATTGGCCGCCGGCATGTTCAAACGCGTGCGCCCATTGCTGGTCGAAAATATACTCGCCCTGGCTGTGTGATTTGAGATAGCTGGGCAGGCAGGCTGCGATTTCACCTGCGGCGTCTTCGATGATGATCGGCATGGATTTCCAGCCGGTGCCCGGGCCGACGCTCCCCGATTTCTCCATCGCGGAAAGAAAGGCATGGGAGACAAACGGATTGTCCGAACCGGCGCAGGCATCCCACTGATCCGCCGGCAGGCTGGCGATATCGGGTGCGACATGGGCGACGATCTCGGTTGGGGATTCGGACATTGCGCGCGATGCTATCAGTTCTGCGGTATCTCATAAACCGGTTCGTCGGCATATAATGACGCGATCTTTTCCTGTTCGGCAGAGCGTACCGTCCAGGTGACGATCGGCAGGCCGCGCGCGCGCTGGCCAGCGGCAAAGCGGGAAGGCAGATCGCGGATATCATAGGCCAGAAAATCGGGCCGCGCTGTCCACAGATTGCGGTGGCGGGCGATCCGGCCACGCCAGTTCTTGCTGTCTTCTTCCGTTACCACCAACCCGCGGACGACATGGTCGGCATTCTTGCGAAACCAGGCGCCGACCAGCGGGTTGAACGACATGATAGCCGCCTTGCCGCCATAGCCTTCCAGCGCCCGGCGTACCGAAAGGCACAGCGGGCCAACCCGCATGTTGCGCGACTTGATTTCGATCAGCACAGGCACCCGTCCGGCTATTTGGGCCAGTGTTTCGCGCAAGCGTGGAATCTTGCCATGCCCGCCGTTCAGCTGGATCTGGTCAATATCGTCTGCCCGTAATTTACCGATCGGGCCAGTTTGATCCGTCAACCGGTCCAGTTCATAGTCATGAAAGACAAAGGCACGACCGTCTTCCGCGGCCTGAACATCGCACTCAATTCCATGACCCAGCTTGATCGCGGCTTCGAAGGCGGCGGGACTATTTTCCTGCACGCCATTGCCATGGAGCCCGCGATGAGCATAGGGTTGGCCTTTCAGAAACGCCACACGTGCGGGTGCCGGGGCTGGCGCAAGCGCGTTATCCAGCAGCGTCCCGATCACTCGGGTTTCAGGGCAATTATGGCGTCGACCTCGACCGCTACGCCGAGCGGTAGTGACGCTACGCCGACCGCGCTTCTCGAATGCTTGCCTGCGGCACCAAAAATCACTTCCATCATGTCCGAGCAGCCATTGGCGACTTTGGGGTGGTCGGTATAATCCGCCGTGCTGTTGACGAAGACTCCAAGTTTGACGATGCGGTCAACCCGGTCGAGCGATCCGGTCGCCTTCTTGATCTGCGCCGCGATCATCAGTGCACAGGCCTTGGCGGCCTCTTGCCCTTCTTCCAGCGACATATTTTCACCAAGGCGTCCGGTGATCAGCTTGCCGTCGTGCATCGACACCTGTCCGCTGATATAGAGCAATCCATTCACTTCGACGGCTGGGACATAGGATGCCACGGGGGCAGCCGGCGTCGGCAGGTCTATGCCCTTGGCTATCAGGGCTTTTTCAATATTGTCGGTCATAAGGCAAAACTCTCATGCATGGTTGGCAGGGTCAAGCTTCTGCGATGACAAGTTCATCGCCGGAGCCGGTTCGGCATTGTCAAACTTGTCCGATATCCAGGTCAGGCCTTCGGCCCACAGATCGATACGGGCGTGGGCAGCCGGATTCGTCTGGATATGTCTCGCCAATATCGGTTCGCCGACCATCTGCAGCCGCCATACATCGGGAGCGTGTTTGGCTACACTGCCATGCTGGTGGCCCAGATCGTCGACAAAGACGGTGACCGCTGGCTCGAATTCAGCGATGATATTGTTTAGCAACTCGCCCTTGCCGCCCTGATTGGTATAGACGGGAAAATCGATGCCGACAGCCCTGAGCTGCTCCGCCCGCGCTTCACGGCGATCGTCCAGCAGGTTGGTCAATATCACGACATCGGCTATTTCACCGAGCTTGTTGATCGACTCGACAGCGCCTTCGATGGCCCCCTGCCTGTACATTTCGGTGTCAAAAAATTCCTTTAGCATCGGCCAGATCTGCTCCGGCAGGACCTGGGTACCATCATGTTTGTGGCGCAGGGCCTTCGCAAAATCGCTACCGTTCTCCAGATCAAAATGAATGTGCTTGTCGCTATCCAGCCACTGCTGGAAGGGCACCACCATATGCAGCAATACTTCATCGCAGTCGCTGATCAGAAGCGGCTTCTTACTCATGAAATTCTCCGGGAGCGTTAAGTTGGTTTGCCGCGGCGGCCAGTTTCGCGGGTGCGATACCGATAGCATCTGCACAGGCGACCAGATCGGGTTCGTGATTGGCGAGAAAGCCGAGCAGGGAAGCCAGCATCGCCGGGTCTTCAAGGCCTGATCGCAGCTCGCGCGGATCCAGTCCGGTCAGGGCAAGCAACCGTTCCGCCCGGTCCTGGTCCTGCAGCACCCAGCCTAACGCCTGCAAGGCGATGATATCGGCATCCTGCCCGAGATTGGGATTTGTTTCCATTGCCACTTTCGCCTAATGGGTCGGCAGCAAGTTTGAAAGGGCAAATCCGGTCGTGGCAAAAAGAGTGTTGGTGGTTGAGGACAACGAGTTGAACCTCAAGCTGTTTTGCGACCTGCTGCGGGCCCATGGTTTTGTGGTGGAACCGGTCAGCGATGGCCGGGAAGTGCTCGAAAAGGCGCGCAGCTTTGTGCCGAATCTGATCGTGATGGATATCCAGTTGCCCCACGTGAGCGGTCTGGAGCTGATCGAGCAGATCAAGAAAGACGGTCAGCTCAAGATCATACCGATCAT
>CBETBW010000060.1:0-6249 GCA_965534715.1 uncultured Parasphingorhabdus sp. | reverse complement strand
CAGCATGGCCACTCGCCCAAGCCCATTGAAAATTATAGCCACCGAGCCAGCCGGTAACATCAACCGCTTCGCCAATAGCATAGAATCCGGGTACTTGACTAGCTTCCATATTTTTCGACGAAAGTTCCGCTGTGCTAATCCCGCCCGCCGTGACTTCGGCCTTGGCAAAACCCTCGGTTCCATTGGGCATGAAGCGCCAATGGGACAAGCGTCTTGCCGCTTCATCAAGCTTCTTGTCGGTCAGATTACCCAATTCGCCTTCGAGGGCGATCCGTTCGATCAGGGTCTCGGTCAAGCGGGACGGCAAATGGGCGTTAATTGCCTTTTTCAAAGAAAGCCGCGGCAGCTGCTTCTTTGCCTGAGTCAGCCAGTCACCCGGCAAATCGGGCATAAAATCTATCTCTACCGGTTCACCATGTTGCCAATAGGATGAAATCTGGAGGATCGCTGGTCCCGACAACCCCTTGTGGGTGAACAGAGCGGCCTCCCGGAATGCGGTCTTTCCGCATCGCGCGATCACCGGCGCAGACACGCCGGACAGGGATCGGAACAAAGTTTCTTCTCCACCCAGGGTCAGTGGAACCAGCGCTGGTCTCGGCTCGACAATTTTCAAGCCGAATTGCCGCGCCAGATCATAAGCGAATCCCGTCGCCCCCATTTTCGGGATCGACGGGCCGCCGGTGGCGACCACCAGCGAAGGCGCAAAAGCGGTTTGCCCACCATATTCCACCCGATATCGGCCACCATTATGGCTGATATCGGTTATCGCCTTTCCCAGCGACAGGCTAACCGCGTCAGCCGGGCACTCATCCATCAGCATCGCGACTATCTGTCTTGCGGAACCGTCGCAGAAAAGCTGACCCAATGTTTTTTCGTGCCAGTCGATACGATAGCGATCCACCAGCGCGATAAAATCGCTCGCCGAATAGCGGCTCAATGCCGATTTCGCGAAATGCTTGTTCTGCGACAAAAAGCGTTCAGGCGCAGTGCCAATATTGGTGAAATTGCAGCGTCCGCCGCCAGAGATCAGGACTTTCTTGCCCGGTTCATCGGCATGATCGATCAGCAATATCTTGCGGCCGCGCTGGCCGGCAACGGCAGCGCACATCAGGCCAGCCCCGCCAGCACCCAGGATTATTGCGTCATAATGACTTGGTGGTTTGGCCATCAGATTGTCGAGAACTCTCAATTGTGAACAGGTTTCGCGAATATCGCCCACGCCGAGACCGTCACTCAGGAATTTTCGGTACTCGCCCCTCGCCCGGGCTCAGGTCCGAAAAATTGGCGAAGCTCGGGAGCAACATCTCAATCGAAGCGAAAATCCCTGAATTACACAGGTTTTTCGAGGACTGTGACACGGTTATGTAATAGCGATGGGTTCCATTTGCAACGTCGCAAGCAAGGCATGCTACTGAACTTGTTATTTCGGATCGATGGTCGTTCTTCCTGTCCAGCGCACCGAATCTCGATACGGCCTGATTCCGGCAAATTGCCTGCTGCGGAATAAGTCGCTCTTTTCAGCCATCGCAACCTTTCCGCTCCGGTCGTGTTTCTAAACGACATGAAATGCCAAACCCGATGGAGCCGGAAATGATCACTAGCCTCGCATATGCAATCATATTGATGGGATGTTCGGATGACATGTCCATGTGCAGGAAAATGGTCAGGGACGACCGTGTTTTTGCGACGTTGCAGGAATGTGAGAAAGCGCAGGATGATGCCTTGCGGCCCAATATTGCATTGGAAATTGACTATCCTGTGGTAGCAACCAATTATACTCCGGGCAGCTACAAATTCACACAGACAGGCGCATCCTATATTGGCCAATGAAAACAATTCTACCACCGGGGACGCCGAAGCGGCGTCGGCAATCGAGCCGCGCCTCAGCCCGAAAATAACTATAAAAAGACTGTTCTCGACGACGATTTTCCTGTTGTCGCTTGGCCTGTTCTTGGCGCTGCCCTTCGTCCTGTCAGCTGGGGCTGTCTTTTTTCGCCCGCTATTTGCCGCGATTGTAATAATGCTGATGCTGATGCCATTGGCCAATGTCTTGACCAGGATCGGAATACCAAACGCGATTTCCGCCTTTTTTGCCGTGCTTGCGTTTCTTTTCTTTCTGGCTTTCGGATTTTTTCTGATCTTGCAACCAGCATTGCAACTGGCTGAGCGCTTCCCGGATATCACGAATATTTTGCAGGAACGGCTGGTCGATATCCGACAGTTCACCGCATCGGTATCGCAAATGGGCACGGAATTTTCTTCGACAATCGGCGAATCCACGGGGCAGGAAGTGGTCCTGGCCAGTCCCAATGTCATGGAAGAAGCCGCCTATGCCACCCCGGCCGTCCTCATCGAGTTTCTCCTGGTGGTGTTGCTGGTATATTTCATGCTGGAATCCCGCCTGCGGCTGAAACGAATCATATTATTGAACCGGTCGACTCTAGGCACCACGCTCAAGGCGGCTCGGGCAGGGCGGAGTATTACGGAGGACCTGTCTCACTATATCGGTGCCGTCACCACGATCAATATCGCGGTCGGGGTGATAGTCGCATTTGGCGCGTGGGCGCTTGGTATAGAATCACCCCTTATGTGGGGTGGTCTTGCTGCAATTCTAAATTTCATCCCCTATCTCGGGCCGATGCTGATGGCCGTGCTCTTGTTCGGGTTCGGCGCGGCTTCCACGGGCGATTTGGCAGGGGGGCTCGCCCCCACCGCAGCCTATATCGGCCTGCAGGCCATCGAAGCAAATTTAGTCACGCCGGCTATTTTGGGGCGGCGGTTTTCCATGAACCCGGTCCTCATCCTCCTGGCAATCAGCTATTTTACCTGGATATGGGGACTGGCCGGGGCCTTGATAGCGGTCCCGCTGCTGATCGTCGGCAAGGCGCTGGTCGACCAACTGGGAAGCCCGAATATCATCGGCTTTATATTGGGAGAGCCATTGTTCGATTCTCCCGGGAAACAATCAGACCGGGCTTGAACATCTTCTGTTAGACCAGTGTAATATTGATCAGGAAATGCAACGTTCTGAAGAAAGTAAACGTAGTGCAGCCGATATAGCCCTCCTTCGCCAAGGCTTCGGCGGGCAACCTACACTTGTACCGATTTCCAAACAATATTGCGCGGGAGAAGGAAATCGGCCTGCCAACCGTAGCTCGCGAAGCGAGCGAAGGTTGGTGGAGCCTAGCGGGATCGAACCGCTGACCTCTTCGCTGCCAGCGAAGCGCTCTCCCAGCTGAGCTAAGGCCCCATTAGAGGAGCGCGTTTAATCCAGACGCGCTCCAAAATGCAAATCAAAAATCAGGTGTCGTCCGGCTCGTCGTCACCTTTGCCCTTGCTGACGCCCAGATCATCGTCACCACCCAGATCAACTTCATTGTCCGGGGACGGTTCATCATCGTCGATGTTGACGTCCAGATCATCATCGTCAACCGTGTCTTCTTCCTTCTTCGCGTCTTTCTTTGGCGCTGCTTCGAAAGGCATCGGCTGTTTGGATTTCAGGACCGCTTCCGGCACAAAGCTTTCCCCGCATTCAACACAAGTTGCCGGGTCTTCTTTGCCCAGATCGTAAAAGCGTGTTCCACATTTCGGGCATGTGCGTTTTGTGCCCCATTCCGGTTTACCCATGGCTGGTGTCC
Organism: uncultured Parasphingorhabdus sp.; assembly: GCA_965534715.1. Lineage (GTDB taxonomy): Bacteria > Pseudomonadota > Alphaproteobacteria > Sphingomonadales > Sphingomonadaceae > Parasphingorhabdus. The sequence continues at coordinate 2,611 of CBETBW010000060.1, read as the reverse complement.
AAATCCTGTCTAAATCAAGTCGTTGATTGGTTTAAGTCTGTAATGCGCCGATTCAAGCTTCGCTCAAATCAGCCGCGAAATCCGGCGCGCCTTGCCATAGCTTTGCAGCGCTGTCAAAAGCCGTTTGATTTTCCTGCACGAATCATTTGTGCGTTCCGCAAACAAAGCCCTGTCATGACCAGTAAATCTCCATTGCCAGCCACGTTTCGACCGTCCGGCCCGCTCACCGGGGATATTTCCGTCCCCGGAGATAAATCCATTTCGCACCGGGCGCTGATATTGTCGGCGCTCGCCATCGGCAAAAGCCGGATTACCGGGCTGCTGGAAGGCGAAGATGTCCTCGCGACCGCCGATGCCTTGCGTGCGATGGGCACCAGAATCGAGAAAAAGGACGACGTCTGGACCGTCCATGGCGTGGGTGTCGGTGGCCTGATGCAACCGGAAAATGCGCTCGAGATGGGCAACAGCGGGACATCGACACGGTTGCTTATGGGTCTGGTCGCGTCACACGGGATCAGCGCAACGTTCATCGGTGATGCGAGTCTGGCGAAACGGCCCATGGGCCGGGTTATCGATCCGCTCTCCCGAATGGGTGCGGATATCCGGGCACGCGAGACTTCGGACCACAAATCCTGCCTGCCTCTCACCGTGAGAGGCATTTGCCCCGCGGTGCCGATTGAATATCGCCTGCCAGTGGCTTCCGCCCAGGTTAAATCAGCGATTCTGCTGGCCGGACTCAACACCCCCGGCATTACCCGAATCATCGAACCGGTGCTGACGCGGGATCATAGCGAAACCATGCTCAAGGGTTTTGGAGCGGAAATCAGGGTGGAAACAGACGCCGAGGATTGCAGAATCATATCCCTGACCGGCGAAGCGGAACTCAAACCGCAAAAGATCAAAGTGCCGGGCGATCCATCATCCGCCGCTTTTCTGGTAGTCGCAGCATTGATCGTCCCCGGATCGAATATCGTCATCGAGAACGTCGGCATAAATCCCACCCGCACCGGTCTGTTCGATGTGTTGCAGAATATGGGCGGCGATATCAGCTTCAAGAAAAAGCGCACCGTTAGCGGGGAGCCGGTCGCGGATATCCATGTCAGACACAGCCCGCTCAGTGGCATCGACGTGCCCGCCAGTATCGCGCCCAGCATGATCGACGAATTTCCGATTCTGTTTGTTGCTGCAGCCTTGGCAAGCGGCCAAACAACCACAAGCGGCCTGCACGAATTGCGGGTCAAGGAATCCGACCGCCTGACACAAATGGCAGAAGGTCTTGGTCGCCTCGGCGTAACCCTGACCGAGAAGGAAGATGGCCTGGTAATCGAAGGCAGCGGTGGCAAACCGCTGTCCGGCGGACGAGCCAAACCGGTAATCGAGACCGCGCTCGATCACCGCATCGCTATGAGTTTCGCAATCGCTGGACTGGTGACAAAATCCGGCCTCTCTATTGATGATATTATGCCGGCACAAACCAGCTTTCCAGGGTTTCAGGATCTTGTGGCGAGGCTCGCGTCTTGATGATTGATGGATTTTCCGCGAACGTGATCGGTATATTGGGCAGCACTTTGATCGTCTTTGCCTATGCCTATAATGTCTATGCCAAAGCGGTGAATGCCTTCGTCTACAACGGCACAAACCTGATCGGCGCACTCTTGCTGTCTCTCTCGCTTATGGTGCATTTCAATCTGGCATCATTGCTGCTCGAAATCGTCTGGATCATCATTGCTCTCGGCGGCCTTTGGAAAGCCTATCGGGACCATACGAGGCAAGGATCATGATCATCGCGGTCGACGGCCCGACCGCCTCTGGCAAAGGCACAATCTCCAAACAACTGGCGAAACATTTCGCCCTGCCCTTTCTCGATACCGGCCTGCTCTATCGCGCGGTTGGCTGGACGCTCAGGGAACAGGGTGGTGATGCTGATAATGCCGCCGATGCCCTTGCCGCTTGCATATTTGACGGCGCTTTGCTCGACAATCCGGCCCTGCGCAGCGAAGTGGTTGGCGGTTTGGCCAGTCGTGTCTCGGTCCATCCGGAGGTAAGACGAGCGCTCGACAAACGTCAAAAGGACTTCGCCTACCAAACCGGCGGTGCCGTTCTGGATGGCCGTGACATCGGCACGGTTATCGCGCCGGATGCCGATGTAAAACTGTTTGTCACAGCCTCATCCGAGGCGCGTGCGGTACGGCGCTTTGAGGAAATGAAGCGGCGCGGTGACGCGGCCAGTTTCGATGACATCCTGGCCGACATTTTGCAACGCGATGAACGCGACCGGAATCGCGCCGCAGCACCGCTCAAGCCCGCCGCAGATGCAGACTTGCTTGATACAACCGATTTGACTATAGACGCCGCCATTCAGCAGGCAATTGCTCTGGTGAATGCGAAGATAAGCGGCCGGCGCGACAAAGATCCGGCATAGCAGACAAATGATGTGCAAGACGGGCTGGTAAGGAACCGGCTCGGCTTTAGCGCAGCTTTTGCCATTTGTGCTCATACTCGCATACACCAAATATTGGCAGTTATCTGGTGGATGCGGCGGTCACATGAGGTGCTCGCGGCAATTTTGGTCCAAGACCGGCGGAACCAACCGCCTGGCCAGAAAAATTGA
>CBETBW010000059.1:0-6339 GCA_965534715.1 uncultured Parasphingorhabdus sp. | reverse complement strand
AACAAAAGTTGGTTGGGGTGGCAGGATTCGAACCTGCGCATGGCGGCATCAAAAGCCGCTGCCTTACCACTTGGCGACACCCCAATAGCGGCGGACCATATATTGCCGGGTCGCGCTGGTGAACGGGCCTATTATCCAGTTTGCCCGCAAGGAGCAAGAGGCAGTTATATCTAACTCGCGAACAGCCTTTTGACCCAGCCGTGATCATCCGGCGCGATCCCGCGCTGGATATCGACCAGCCGCCGTCGCAACTTTTCGGTCAACTGGCCGGGGCCGCCGCCACCGATGGCGAATTCACCCCCGCTGGACCGCACCGTGCCAACCGCTGTGACGACAGCCGCCGTGCCGCAAGCGAAGGCTTCGATCAGCTTGCCGCTGGCTGCATCGGCTTCCCACTGGTCAATAGAATAAGGTTCTTCAATCACCGTCAGGCCCTCTTCGCGGGCGAGCGTCATGATCGAATCTCGGGTAATACCCGGCAGGATGGTCCCGCTCAACGGCGGTGTGATCAGCTTGCCATCGTCCATCACGAAGAACAGATTCATGCCGCCGAGTTCTTCAACCCACTTGTGCTCTGCCGCATCAAGAAAAACGACCTGGTCACAATTTTTCTCGATTGCTTCAGCCTGAGCGATCAGACTACCCGCATAATTACCGCCGCATTTGGCCGCGCCGGTACCGCCTGGTGCTGCGCGGCTATAATGTTCAGACACCCAGATGCTGATCGCCGAGGCACCGCTCTTGAAATAGCCGCCAGCCGGCGAAGCGATTACCAGATAAAGATATTCCTTGGCCGGACGGACGCCCAGAAAAACTTCACTCGCGAACATGAACGGCCGCAGATAAAGAGAGCCGCCCTCAACGGAAGGGAACCATTCGCGGTCGATATCGACGAGCGCCTCGACAGAATCGAGGAACAACGCCTGCGGCAATTCCGGCATCGCCATCCGCCGCGCCGATGCCTGGAACCGTTTTGCATTTTCTTCGGGACGAAACAGAGCCGTCGCGCCGTCGGCCAAGCGATAGGCTTTCATTCCCTCGAATATTTCCTGAGCATAATGCAGAACCGAGGATGCGGGATCCATCAATATCGGTTCACGCTTGGTGATCCTCGCGTCGTGCCACCCTTCGGTTTCGGTGTATCGAATCATCGCCATATGATCGGTGAAGAGCGTGCCGAAACCCGGGTTCTCCAATAGTCTGATCCGTTCGCTGGCATGCACCGGTGTAGCGCTGGGCTCGAGGTTGAATTCAAGGGTTTTTGCATCTGCCATATACTGCCGCTTTCGCTGTGAAACATGCCGACCATTGGAAGAAATGGAAGCATAATCCAATTATCTTGCAATCCCCTAATCAGACTGTCAAGATACGTCAACATGACTGACGTATCTCGCCCTGCCATATCCCCTGGAGCCTCTCCGCTTTTTCTGCGCGAGGACGAAATTCGTCGCGGCATCGAACTGCTTTATTTCGGCTACACCAGATTGACCAACGCTATTGATCAGGAGCTCGCGAAACAGGGGCTTGGCCGAGCGCACCATCGGGCATTATATTTCATTGCCCGGCGGCCCGATCTCACCGTAGGTGAACTGCTCAAATTGCTGGCGATCACCAAACAGTCACTCGGCCGGGTGCTCAAGGAATTGCAGGACCGGGGTTTCATTCTGACATCACCCGGTGTGGTCGACCGGCGGCAGAAATTACTCCGCCTGACCGAGAAAGGTGCCGGGCTGGAAGCGGAACTGTTTCGCCAGCTGCGCCAGAAACTGTCTTCCGCCTATGTTTCGGCCGGACAGGAATCGGTGACCGGTTTCTGGCATGTGCTGGAAGGGCTGATCCCCGAAAGTGACCGCAAGATGGTATTTGACCTGCGCGGGGACAACGTCTGAGCCCCGCTTAGGCCCTTGGCCTCTCCCGCTATGACCCGATAGCGACGAATCTCAAGCTTCGCCGGCTGTATCTACCATGGCGTGTTCGATTGCATCCTGCGGGCTCTTGTCACTCCACAAGACGAACTGGAAAACCGGATAAAAGCGTTCCCACTCTTCAATCGCCAGGTCGACAATGGTCTGGGCCTGATCAAGACCCAGCATGCCGCTGCCACCCAACAGGGTTGCGTGACGGAACAGCAAAATATTATTATTCGACCAAAGATCGAAATGGCCCAACCAAAGTTGCTCGTTTATCAGGCCAAGTGTTTCATAAATAACGGTTTTCTTTTCTTCCGGAACACGAATTTCCGGTAGCAGCAAGATTTGAAGGACATGATCCTCATTCCGCCAGATGGCGCGCATTTGATAGCTGGTCCAGTTGCCCTTTATCTCGACCGACAGCTCGTCTTCGCCGACACGATCAGCCGACCAGCCGCGCGCCTCGAAAAAGGCCGCCAGCATGTCCACGGGCGGTGCTTCATCCTGATCAAGCTGTTCCCATTGGTCGTCAAGCATCGTGGTTCCAGATCCTTTGCTAATGAAAGCGTAGTGGCCCACTCGCCGGATCGGGGCAAGGTAGCGAAGCGCCTGCCTTCACATTGTTTGTGGGAACGCTGTGGATAATGAACGGCAATTGATCGCCGTTCAGGGTTGGCGATCAGCCGCCCTTTTTGGAAGGAGGTGCTTTCCGAGCAGCGGTTTTGGGCGATGCTGGCTTCCGTGCAGCGGGCTTGCGGGTTGCTGTGGGTTTCGCAGCCGGTTGCTTGATCGGCGCGCCTGAGCCCTTTTCAAGTGCATCAACACGCTTCTTCAGCGCATCGGCTTCGGCCCGTGCCTTGGCCGCCATTTCCTTCACTGCTTCGAATTCTTCGCGCGATACGAAGTCCATGCCGCCGAACCATTCCTTGGCGCGTTCCCGCGCACTGGCTTCGGCTTCGCGACCGACACCGGCCATGGTGCCGGCAAGACCGTTCAATATTTTGGAAAGATCATCGAAAAAGCGGTTCTGGCTCTGCATTTTTTAAAACTCCGTCAATGGCCCTTCGGGCCCGAAAAAACTTATGTCCTATATCTGGGATCTCGCAGCCGGAACGACAAGGGTTTCCGCGCCAGGATTCAGCCAGTCGATCTGTTTGTTGAGAATCGCCGCGAAACACAGCCAGGCCAGATAGGGTATCATGAGCCAAGCTGCAGCCTTCCGTACCCGCCCGAAAACCAGCGTCGTAGCCAGCGCCAACAGAAAAACAATAACGAGAAGCCAAAATGCTGCTGCCACCTGATGCATGCCGAAAAACAGGATCGGCCAGAACAGGTTGAGTGCAAATTGCACGAGGTACAATATGATCGCGGGGACGCGCAAAGGTGCGCCGCGTGCGTGAAGCACCATCGCAAAAGCTGTTCCCATCATCGTATAGAGCAGCGCCCGGGCAGCACCAAATATCCAGCCTGGCGGTTGCGCCGCCGGTTTTACCAGCGCCTGAAACCAGCGGTTTTCTTCGCCGGAATTCGCAAACTGGCTGAAAGTGAAGCCGACGAGCACGGTGATCGGGACGATGAACAATATCCATCGAAGCAAGGACATTCGCAGCTGACCTTTTGAAGCAATCTGGTTCACAGGGGCAGCATCCTTGCTCGAAAAATTACACGAATCGTTCGGGGTGACTTGCGCCCGAAACTCTGGTGCTTTTAACAATCTTTCGGCATTTGGCTAGCGCTAAGCCTTAGAATTCGTGGCATCCGGCAGCCGGAGAGGATTATCGCCTGCCTTGGTTTTTTCGCTTGATCGCCATGTTGGCGGGGCGGGAAGCGCCGCGTGATAACGGAACAATCCAGTGATTGTGACAATCCGGACGGACTGCTAAGCGCGCTGTTATGAACGATAAAACCAATTCAGTCGAAAAAGACACTCCTTCCGCTCCGCTCAAGAAAATCGGCAATCTGCGGATGGTGTTCGATCGCGCCATTCATTATCCAAAGGCAATAGCTTTTGCCTTGCTGTCCCTGTTCGTCGCCGCAATGGCTACGCTGGCGATACCGGCCGGGTTCAAGACCATCATTGATAAGGGATTTATCGGTGGAACCGGCGATATCGCACCTTATTTTCAGGGTCTTCTGGGGATTGTTGCGGTTCTCGCGGTCGCGACCGCCTTCCGTTTCTACTTTGTCAGCTGGCTCGGCGAGCGGGTTGTCGCCGACCTGCGGCTCGCCGTTCAAGGCAATCTCCTGCGGCTGGCACCGGGCTTTTTTGAAGAGAACCGGCCATCGGAAATCGCGTCGCGCATGACCGCCGATACCGCAATTATCGAACAGGTGGTCGGGACCACCGTGTCAGTGGCTCTGCGCAACATCGTTATCGGGATAGGCGGGATCATCTATCTCTTCACTCTTGCGCCCGCGTTGACTGCCGGACTGCTGATGGCGATTCCGGTGATCATTTTGCCGATTGTTTTTATCGGTCGGAAGTTGACCAATGTTTCGCGCTTCAGCCAGGACCGGGTTGCGGATGTCGGAGCGATGGTGGCGGAAACCCTGGGCGCGATGAAAATTGTACAGGCTTTTGGTCAGGAGAAGCGCGAACACGAGCGGTTCAGTGGCGCAGTCGAAGCAACCTTTGATACCGCCAAACGTCGCATCCGGCTTCGCGCGGCGATGACCGCCATTGTCATAGGCCTGATCTTCACCGGCATCACGATGCTGATGTGGCGGGGTGCGATTGGTGTTTCAAACGGATCCATATCCGGCGGCACGATCGCCGCCTTTGTGATCACCGGCGGTCTGGTTGCCGGGGCCTTCGGCGCTCTCACCGAAGTCTATGGCGACCTGCTCCGCGGCGCCGGGGCAGCAGGCCGGTTGGCGGAATTGCTATCCGAAGAACCTGGCATTGCAGCGCCCGATAATCCGATTGCCCTGCCGGTGCCCTCGCGCGGCCAGATCGCGTTCGACAATGTCACATTTTCCTATCCGACGCGCCCGGACACCCGCGCGCTCGGCAATTTTTCTCTGACCGTTTCTCCTGGCGAGACGGTCGCCGTGGTCGGGCCATCCGGTGCCGGCAAATCCACCCTGTTTCAGCTGGCCCAGCGCTTTTACGATCCGCAGGGCGGGTCGGTGCGCATCGATGGCGTAGCCCTGCCCTCCGCCGATCCTTCGGAAATCCGGCAACGCATGGCGCTGGTGCCGCAGGAAACATTATTATTCGCCGCATCCGCTCGTGACAATTTGCGTTACGGCAATTGGGAGGCGACCGACGACGAGATCTGGGAGGCCGCGCGTGTCGCCAATGCCGAGAAATTCCTCCGTGCCTTGCCGGAGGGACTGGACAGCTTCATGGGTGAAGCAGGAACGCGGCTATCCGGCGGTCAACGCCAGCGCATCTCGATCGCGCGCGCCTTGCTCCGCAACACGCCCATCCTGCTGCTTGACGAAGCGACATCCGCGCTGGACGCTGAAAGCGAAAAGCTGGTTCAGGACGCGCTTGACCATTTGATGAAGGATCGCACCACCATCGTCATCGCCCATCGTCTGGCGACAGTACGATCGGCTGATCGCATCATCGTGATGGACGAGGGCCGGATCGTGGAACAGGGCGACCATGACAGCCTGATCGCCAAAAACGGGCTCTACTCGCGGCTGGCAGATTTGCAGTTCAGCAGCGTCGAGACAAGCCGGTCAAAAAATGTCGTTTAACCTTTGCTAAGCTTTGGACACAAAAAAGGGGCCGCGAAAGAATATCGCGGCCCCCTGATGTCTCTAGCTTCCGAACCTAGTTCGGTGGTCGGCTTGCTTTATTGAAGCTGCCATACATCTCGTTGCCGACAAAACCAAATTTGGTCACGCCACTGTCCTTGATCACCGCCAATGTCCGGTCGGTGGTCAGATAGGCGCTCAGCGGATCGGGCTGGAACTGGAGTTCGGGCTCGGGAACCATCGATTTCGTCTGCGCCAGATATTGTTTGACCTGATTCAGCGTCACCGGGCTGTCGTTCCAGAGAATCTGGTTGGTTGCAGAGATCCCGAGACGGTTTTTAACCGGATCTACAAAGTCTGGCGGCGGCTCACTGTCATCCGCGACCGGCAGGTCGATTTTTACAGCGTGCGTTTGCACAGGGATTGTGATGATGAACATGATGAGAAGAACCAACAAGACGTCGATGAGCGGCGTCGTGTTCATCTCCATCATTGGCTCGCCATCATCGCTTCCGCCACTCATTGCCATTCGTGCGTCTCCTTAACCTTAAATAACTCTAGCTGCCGATCGAAACTATTCGACGACAATCGGTGTGGACAAAAAGCCCACTTTCGCGAACCCGGCACGCTGCATGGTATATATTGCACCGCCAATGCATTTGTAGGGCGTGTTGATGTCTCCGCGGATATGGACTTCCGGCATATCTTCCGGTGTCATATT
>CBETBW010000058.1:0-6791 GCA_965534715.1 uncultured Parasphingorhabdus sp. | reverse complement strand
CTTTCGTCCAGTATCTCGATCGCAACAAGACACCGCTAGTGCCTGATCCGATCGCTATTCACGGTGAACGGGACGATGTCATCATCGACGTCGCCCTGGAGTGGAATGACAGCTATTATGAAAATGTCCTCTGCTTCACCAACAATATCCCGCAACGCGATGGCGGCACCCATCTGGCGGCCTTCCGCTCGGCGCTGACCCGGACCTTGAACAATTATGCCGAAAGCTCCGGCGCGCTCAAGAAGGAAAAGGTCAAGCTGACCGGCGATGATATGCGCGAAGGGCTGACTGCCATCGTATCCGTGAAACTCCCCGACCCGAAATTCAGTTCACAAACTAAGGACAAGCTGGTCTCGTCCGAAGTGCGGCAACCGCTGGAAAGCCTGATGGCTGACAAGCTCGCCGAATGGCTCGAGGAAAATCCGCAGAATGCGGCAATGGTCGTGCAGAAAGTGATCGACGCCGCTGCCGCCCGTGAAGCCGCGAAAAAGGCGCGTGAACTGACCCGGCGCAAGGGGGTGATGGATATCGCCTCACTTCCCGGAAAGCTCGCCGATTGCCGCGAGCGCGATGCGACAAAATGCGAACTGTTCCTGGTCGAAGGCGACTCCGCTGGAGGCTCCGCCAAGCAAGGGCGGGACAGCCAGTATCAGGCGATCCTGCCGCTCAAGGGCAAGATCCTCAATGTCGAACGCGCCCGCTTTGACCGGATGCTGTCGTCCAAGGAGGTCGGTACGCTCATTCAGGCTATGGGCACTGGCATTGGCCGCGATGATTTCAACCTGGAAAAGCTGCGCTATCACAAGATCATCATCATGACCGACGCCGATGTCGACGGCGCCCATATCCGCACCCTGTTGCTGACCTTCTTTTATCGTCAGATGCCGGAAATCATCCTGGGCGGTCATCTTTATATCGCCCAGCCACCGCTCTACAAAGTGGGCAAGGGCAAGAGCGAAGTCTATCTCAAGGACGACAATGCACTTGACCAATATCTGGTCGAGGCCGGACTGAGCGGTATGATCCTGCAAACCGGCGAAGGCGCGCGGAGCGGCGAGGATCTTCGCGGCCTGATCGAACATGCCCGGCGGATGCGCAGCCTGATGGCTTATGTCCCGCGGCGTTATGACAGCACGATTGTCGAGGGCATGGCGCTCACCGGCGCGCTCAACCCCGATCATGGTCGGACAGAACGGCAAGCTGCAGTCGACGCAACCGCCGAATGGATGGACAAGGTTGACGAGGAAGGCCGCTGGTCGGGCCAGGTTTCCGAAGAAGGCGGCTATCTGTTCCAGCGGTTCTGGCGTGGCGTCACCGATCATCATATCATCGAGGCAAAATTTCTGGAAAGCGCGGAAGGCCGCAAACTCCACCGCCTCGCCTCGGAAGAAACCGCCACCTATGGTAGCGGCAGCCGGCTGATAAAATCGACCTCGGGCGATACGGATTCAGGGGAAGAAGACGGCGTCGGTTCCGAGGGCACGCTGATCACCCGCCCCTCCGAACTGCTCGACACAGTCATGGCCGCAGGGCGCAAGGGTCTCGCCATTTCCCGCTATAAAGGTCTGGGCGAGATGAACGCCGAACAGCTTTGGGAAACGACGCTCGACCCCGAAGTACGGTCGCTGCTGCAGGTGACAGTCGAACAGGCTGACGTAACCGATGATATCTTCACCAAGTTGATGGGCGAAGTGGTGGAACCCCGGCGCGAGTTCATTGTCGACAATGCGCTGAACGTGGCCAATCTCGACGTTTAACCTGCCATGTGTTGTGAAGGCTGACCATAGATCAGCCTTTACATAAGCATTGGATCAATGGGCATCATCAATCGCGGCCCTTGATCACATCCTAGCCCTCATTGGCAAGCCTGTGTGCTTTCTTGATCTTCTTGGCGAGCGACCATTTGTGCACTTCGGTCGGACCATCATAGATCCGGAATGCCCGCACCTCTCGGAACACCTGCTCTACCACCGTATCACGGCTGAGGCCGGTGCCGCCCATGACCTGTACACAATTGTCGGCAATGCGGAACAGGGCTTCGGAAACGGCGACCTTCGCCATCGAGCTTTCGGTTGTCCCCAATGCGCCCGTATCGAGCACCGACGCGCACCAGTCGATCATCAGTTCTGCCTGCTTGAGGTCGATCTGATTCTGCGCCAGCATGAACCCGACGCCTTCGTGGTCGATCAGCGGCTTGCCGAATGCGTGGCGTTTGCACGCATAATCAATGGCGATTTCCTGCGCCCGGTCACAGCAGCCGAGCCAGCGCATGCAATGGGTCAGTCGGGCCGGAGACAAGCGCACCTGCGCATATTTGAATCCTTCACCGCTTTGCCCCAACATCTGGTCTGCAGGAACGCGGAGATTATCGATCTTCACCACCGAATGGCTGCCCGGCATCGAGCTGTCGATCGTATCCAGCACCCGTTCGATCTGGATCGCCGGATCGGGGAGGTCGACCAGAAACATCGTTGCACCCTCTTCCGATTTCGCCATGATGATACCGACCTTGGCGCCTTTTGCACCAGTGATGAAAGTCTTGCGGCCATTGATCACCCAATGATTGCCATCTGGCTTGGCCGTGGTCATCATCATCATCGGGTCGGAACCGGCGCCATTTTCGCTGGCCGGCTCGGTCATGAAAAACGCCGAGCGCTCTCTGCCGGACACCAATGGCTCCAGGAACCGCTCCTTCTGGTCGTCCGAGGCGCACTTGCCGAGCAGATACATATTGCCCTCATCCGGTGCGAAAGTATTCACCGCCAGCGGCCCTAACGGCGAGAGGCCAGACTTGCGGAGCACCAGCGCCGTCTCGAGATGCGTCAGATGGCTGCCATCTTCGCGGATATGCGGCGTCAGGACCCCCGCTTCCCTGGCCAGCGCCCGCATTTCCTGCACCAGTTCATCGGTCGGACCATGGTCCTCGCAGCGCTCGTCTTTTTCATAGGAAAAAATTTTGTCGCGGACGAAATTCTCGACGCGATTGGCTATGTCATGCGCCTCGGCGCTGATTTCTTTGGTCATGGATTCTCCTGTCTTTGGAGAATCGTTACGGCAGATATGCTCGGTGCGCCATAGGCTTGAATACGGGTGCTTTCGGAATCAGTGACGGCTTCACCGATGGTGTTCCGCTCCGCAAAAAACCCGCTTCGCGCTTGATGCTTGGCTGAAAAGACGGCAATGCGTCCTTTTTGCGATACCATCACGCCGTACGGAATCCGATCTGTTGAAAAGGCACGAACATGACCAATGCGCAGACCAACGAATATCCCACCAAAGGCTACGCCGCCCATGCACCGGACAAGCCGCTCGAACCCTTCGCGTTCAACCGGCGCGGCCTGCGGCACGACGATGTTCTGATTGATATTTCGCATTGCGGCATTTGCCATTCGGACTTGCACACAGCGCGCAATGACTGGGGCCGAAGCACCTACCCGGTGGTACCGGGACATGAAATTGTCGGCCATGTAAAAGCGGTCGGCGAAGATGTCACGGACTTTACCGAAGGCGACCGAGTCGCGGTGGGTTGCATGGTTGATGCCTGCCTCGAATGCGATCATTGTCAGCAGGGCCTGGAACAATATTGCCTGAACGGCGGCATGACCGGCACTTATGGTGGCAAGGATCGCCGGGATGGCACCACCACCCGTGGCGGCTATTCGGACAAGATCGTTGTGCGCAAGGAATTTGTCCTGCGGATCCCCGATGGATTGGAAATGGGCGCTGCAGCGCCTCTGCTCTGTGCCGGGATCACAACCTACTCCCCGCTCAGGCAGTGGAAAGTCGGACCGGGCAGCAAAGTCGCCGTTATCGGTCTTGGCGGCCTCGGCCATATGGGCGTCAAACTGGCCGCAGCGATGGGCGCGGAAGTCACGGTGCTCACCCGCACCGAAGACAAGCTGGCCGATGCCAAGGCTTTGGGTGCAAAGACTATATTATTATCGACCGACCGCGACGCGATGAAAGCCGCGGCGAACAGTTTCGACATGATCCTGAACACCATACCCGTGCCGCACCCGGTGGCCCATTATATGCCTCTGTTGAAAGTGGATTGCGCACAAGTGCTGGTCGGCGTCATTGATATGCTTCCGGAGATGCACAGCGGGCATTTTCTCGGACGCCGGATCCTCACCGGATCGGGTATAGGAGGGATTGCAGAAACACAGGAGATGCTAAATTTCTGTGCGGAGAAGAATATCCTTCCCGAAATAGAAATGATCGCGATGCAGGATGTCAACGACGCTTATGACCGGATGGAAAAATCCGATGTGCGTTACCGCTTCGTGATTGATATGGAGACGCTCGCTTAGCCGGAGCGCGCTTAATTGCCTTTACCGGTGAAAGCCGCAATCCGCTCGTGCATGTCCGTCCCGTGGCCTTCGGACTCCATCACTTCCCATTGCAGCCCTGCGTCCAGCGGACCGCCATCGGTTGCCTCCAGAAGGCGCTTGTTGGCCGCATGGGAAAAACTGGAGTTGGCGACGATTCTCCCGGCAAGGCTCGCAATCTCGGCATCGAATTGCTCGACCGGTACGGCATATTCGGCCAGACCGATGCGCACGGCTTCCTCGGCATTGATCATATCGGCGGTAAACATCAGCCGCTTGGCGGTCGCGATACCAACCCTTCGCGGCAGACGCTGGCTCATCCCCCAGATCGGGGTCAGCGCCCATTTTGCGTGGGTATCGCCAAAACGCGCGCTGTCGGCTGCGATTATAAAATCCGCCGCCAATGCGACTTCCAGTGCGCCGGTATAGCAATGCCCGTGCACTGCCGCGATCACCGGCATCGGCAGCTTTTCCAGCAAACGCAGGGTTTCGGAATGCCATCCGCGAGAAGGCACCGCCTCGCCCTCCGCAATGTCACCCAGATCATGCCCGGCGGAAAAGCATTTTCCCACACCGCGCAGGACAACGCAGCTTATGCTCTCATCCTTACGCAAGTCGGCGACATGATCGCGCAATTCCCGGAACATCGCCACGGTCAGAGCATTTAGCTTGTCCGGACGGTTGAGGGTCAAAAGCGTCCAGCCGTTCTGGTCTTCCCGCAGCACCAATTCTGTCATCACCTGTTGCTCCTTTTTCAAATGTCATCCACGCACGTCAATTGCGTTGTTCGTTGATCACCTCACTAGGACGCTCCGAATTGGGCGACAAGGTAAACACGATGATCAGGATTGGTTTGAGCGCTTGATCTGCGTAGGCTTTAGCACTTAGTTCGATAAAGACGGCAGAGTTGGCGGCGGGTCTGGCAATGGCAAGTCTGACAAATCTAGCCAGTCATTCCCGGATTGACCATAATAGCTATCAAACACCGCAAACGGCAACCGGAAGGGCCTTCCCCAACCGCTATTCCACATCACCGCCACTCCCGTCCGCGCAGCCGGGTCGAATATCATCGTCGCGCGATAACCATCCACCGCACCGCTATGCCCGACCAACTGTCGGCCGGCATAGGTAAAACTCCGCCAGCCCAATCCGTAGGATGGCTCGCCAAGGGCACGGGCGAGGTCGCCTCTATAGACGCGCGCGGTCCTGACCAACGGGGCATGGGCCAAGGTCAGTGTCTCGGCCGACAAGACCGCTGAATTCTCGCCCATCTGCGCGCGAAGCCAGCGTGTCATGTCGACAATATTGCTGCTGACGCCAGCAGCTGCGGGAATCCTCCAGTAGGATTCCGACAGGGATCGCACCTCATCACCGCGATGGGGCCGCGCCCAGCTTTGCGCGCCGGTAAGGCCTGCCATGTCAAATTGCGCACTCTTCATGCCAAGCGGTTCGAATAAACGCTTTTGCACCGCGTCAGAATATAATGTTCCTGCCGCCTGGCCCAATATCTCGCTGACCGTGTCAAAGGCGATGTTCTGATAGCTATGACAGGTGCCCGGCACGCACTGCAACGGAGCACCCGCCAGCTGCGCGCGAAGCAGCCCAGGATCTACGCCGTCCTCAAGCTTCGTATCATAGGCATTCTTGGTGAGGCCGGTCTGATGCGACAGAAGCTGCGCCAGCGTTATCCGCGATTGAGCACCGCCGGGAAGCCTGAGTGACGATTGCCAGCTGCTGAGCGGAGCATTGAGATCGAGCTTGCCTTCTTCCGACAATTTTGCGGCAAGCGAACCTGCCACACCTTTTGATACGGAGGCCCAGCGGAAAACCGTCTGAGGGGTCACCGGCTCTCCACTACGTTTATCGGTTACGCCATAGGTACGAACAAACCGGAGGTCGCCATCCTCGACAATCGCAACCGCCAGTCCGGCCATTTCGGGCCGCGCCGCCAGAGCCGCAAAGTCTTGATCGAGGCTGCGGTAATCGATCTTCCCCTGCCAGTCATCGGGTTCGGTTGGCAGTTTATTGTGCGCCGCTGATTCTATCAGCGCCGATAGCGGGAAGCCGGCTTGCTGTTCGACAAGGACTCGATATCCATACCATCCGACGAGCAGCAGAGCTGCAAGCCCGCACAGCAGCGCCAGATTTTTTTTCACGTCCAATATTTTATAATGCCAGTTCGTAAGCTGCGGTGGTTTTCGCCGCAACATCCTCCGCGCTGGCGCCCGGAGCCAGTTCGATCAGCCGGAACGGGCTGTCATGGTCGTCGCGCTTGAACACACAAAGATCGGTGATGATCATGTCCACGACATTGGTGCCGGTCAGCGGCAGAGTGCATTCGGGGATGAACTTGGGACTGCCGTCTTTCGCACAATGATCCATGACGACGATGATTTTCTTCACGCCCGCGACCAGATCCATCGCGCCGCCCATGCCCTTGATCATCTTGCCGGGGATCATCCA
>CBETBW010000057.1:0-7458 GCA_965534715.1 uncultured Parasphingorhabdus sp. | reverse complement strand
TCCTCACGGGGGATCCAGTTTTTTCTTGGTAAACCGTGCATTCCAACCCGAATATTTGCGTATTGGAATCACCGCGCAAAAGCGGACGAAGGGACTGTCGCCAGGATTTCGGGTGAGGTCTATCGAATCTAACTGCTCGCGAACAAGGCCGCAGCCCGTAATGAGACATGGCTTGCCAAAAAGCTCTATTCCGCTTCGGCACTCTGATCATATTTGAGCTCGAGATAGCGGCCGCGGATGGAGAGATTGTCGATATCGCCCTTGGCAATTTGCTGGGTGACTCCGGAAATCTCTTTCTCGATCAGCGAAAGGCCGCCGATCAGCTGCTCATCTGGCGATTTACCGCCATCGGTGGCTTTGCCGCGCATCGACACGGGGATCGCCCGATAGCCGTTGATCAGTTCGGGCAGATGCTCACCGACCAGCTTGCGCACTTCATAGGCCGCAGCATCGCCTTCGTTGAGCTTGTTCAGTTGCGGAGACAGCATATCCAGCTGGACGCCAATACCGTTGACAATCTGGACTGCCGGGGCTGGCAGAGCCGGGCGCTGGTTTTCCAGCCAGATTTCGGTCTTGCCGGCGAGCGATTTGAGATCGGACTTCATGATCGTCTCGGGGGTCGGCATTTTCATTTTCGGGAATTTCATCGAAGCCCAGATCCCGCCGGCGATCAGCCCGGCGGAAATCATTACGCCCCAGAAGCCGATGCCGCTCAATATGCCGCCAATGATACTGGCCCCGACCAGAACCCCTGCCGTCCACACGGCCGCGCGCCCCAGTTTCTTGAAAAAATGGCCCTGCTTCAGCTTGTGGGATCGATTGCCGATCGAGCGGCGGAACTGGGACTCCCGCAGAGCGCGCGCCGCGCCGTCGAAGATTTCCTGATTGGATTCGGGCACCTGGTTCTAGCCCTCCAGCGCCGACAGGGGATTTTCGGAAGGCGCTTCCAGTTGCGCCTTCGCCTGCCCTTCGGACCGGGCAATATAGCCTTTCGACTTTTCGATCTCGCCGGACAGCGAATCAACGGTCGCCTTCATATTCTCCAGCGCCTTCAGCTTGAACGTGTCGATATTGTCCATTGTGTCATAGACATTCTGGAACGCGCGCTGCAGCGTTTCGAGCGGTATGGTTGCCGAAGCCGCTTGCTCATGAATCTGGCCAGTCTGGTTTTTCAACATCTCGCTGGTGCTGTCGATCACGCCTGCGGTCGTGGTGTTGAGCGCGGTAATCTGGTCGAGGACCAGCTTCTGGTTTGTCAGCGCCTGAGCCACGGTGACGCCGGTACGCAGCGCTCCCACCGTCGTTGTGCTCGCCCGGTCTACGCCTTTGACCAGCTCGACATTGTTGCGCTTCACCAGATCGAGCGCAAGATAGCCCTGAACCGTGACCGCCATCTGGGTCAGCAAATCCTGCGTGCGTTGCCGGACATAGAATAAGGCGCTTTCGCGGATCGCCTTGGCCTTGGCCGGATCAGTGGCGTCCAGCTCGGCGGCCTTGTCTTCGAGCCGCTGGTCCATGACCTTGGAAACGTGGATCATCTGCTCCAGCCGGCCCATGGCCGCCCAAAGATTCTTGCGTTCAACATCAATCGCGGCATTGTCCATCAACAGTTCGTCCTTGCCGGAGCGAAGCCGGTCGAGGATCGACCCAATATGGCCCTGCGCGCTTTTATAGCCGTCGAAATAGTTGCGTAGCTTGTTGCCGAAGGGAATGATCCCGAAAATCTTCTTCTTGGCGGTCAGATTGCCGCGCTTCCCCGGATCGAGATCCTCAACGGTGCGGCGCAATTCCGCAAGATCGGAACCGATCCCGCTTTCTTCGTCCATCGACCGGATCGGGCGATCGAGAAAGCGGTTGGACTGGCCCGCCGCTTCGGCGATTTCCTTGCGGCCCATATTGGTGATCTGATCGACCTTCTTGCCGAATTCGGGGCTGTTCTGATCCTGAGCGATCAGGTCGTCGATAAAGCTGTCGACCTTTTCTTCGAGCTTGGACTTTACCTCGTCGCCAATCGACACAAGTCCTCCAGCTTTTTCCGGTGCAACGGCAACCACCGGATCTGGCGGGGTCAATTTCAGGTCGTCGGTCGCGGTAATTGTTTCGGTCGCCATGTTGTTCAGCCTCCCTGCCCCGACACTAGTGCGGGGCTTTTACTATAAATGGATGCAAATGCCGCGCTTTTCAAGCGTTTCAAGTGCTGTATTAGTAAAATAATACAGTTTTTGCCAGACTGTGCAACATGCTTCCAGCCCTTCCAGCTTTCGCGATGCTCAGCCTTCCAGTGTTTCGACCACCTGCGGCGCGATCTTTCCGACGATGATATCAATGCCTTCGGCTGTTGGATGCAGGCCATCAGGCAGGAACAGATCGGGCTGCCCCACCACCCCGTCCATGAAGAAAGGATAGAGCGCGACATCATATTTTTTGGCCAGCGCGGGATAAATGATGTTGAACTCGTCGCTGAATGCTTTTCCCAAATTGGGCGGGGCAAGCATCCCGGTCAGCATGACAGGGATACCGCGATCCTTGAGCTTGTTGACCATCGCTTCCATATTGGCGCGAGTGTCCGACGGTTTCAGGCCCCGGAGCAGATCATTGCCGCCGAGGCCCAATATCACCAGATCCGGCTTTCGCGGCAGACTATCGAGAACAAAGTCCATCCGCCGCAATCCCGCTGCTGTCGTATCGCCCGACACGCCGGCATTGTACACTTGCACGTCTTTGCCGGCTGCGATCAGCGCCGCTTGCAGTTCCGGCGCAAAACCCTCTTTCTGATCCAGGCCATAGCCGGCATAAAGGCTATCACCGAAAGCGACGATCAGGATTTCGGGTTCTTTGGCGTCCGCTGTTTGATCGCCGTCCGTGACCGGCACAACCTGTCCTGCGTCGACGGCAGTGGCCTTTTCGCCGACCGGCGCTGGACCACAGGCGATCAAAAGTTGCAGAAGTGCCAGCGTGAACCCATATAGAACCAAATTCTTCAACATCGGATATCCTTACCCCCATGATCCAAAAAAACGCCGCATCGAGCGACGCCGCCATAGTTGAACCCCATATCGCGATTGCAGCCCGGAATGTCACCCTGTCTTTGGGGGAAGGGGAAGCACGGGTCGATATTTTGCGCGGCATCGATCTGTCGATCGAGGCCGGCAAGACCGTGGCATTGCTCGGACCGTCGGGCTCGGGCAAATCATCGCTGATGGCGATCCTGTCCGGCCTCGAACGGGCCAGCGGCGGTTCGGTTAACATTGCCGGAGCCGATTTCGGCGCGATGAACGAAGATCAGCTGGCGGTCGCGCGGCGCGGCCGGGTGGGCATTGTTTTGCAAGCCTTTCATCTGCTTCCGACGATGACGGCGCTGGAAAATGTCGCAGTGCCGCTCGAACTGGACGGCCAGGCCAACCCTTTTGGAATCGCGGCAAAAGAACTGGCCGCAGTGGGCCTTGGCGACCGATTGGGTCATTATCCCACACAGCTTTCCGGCGGCGAGCAGCAGAGGGTAGCCATAGCCCGGGCGATGGCGTCGCGGCCGACGATCATTTTCGCGGATGAACCCACCGGTAACCTCGACGGCACCACCGGCGAAAAGATTATCGCCCTGCTGTTCGATCGCCAGGAAGCCACCGATGCTACACTGCTGATTATCACCCATGATCCCGAACTCGCAAGACGCTGCGACCGGATCATCGAATTGCGCGACGGTTTGATCGAACGGGACAGCGACGCCTGATGCCCGGCGATATCCGCAAAGCATGGACGATTGCCCGGCGCGACCTGCGTGGTCGATTTGTCGGACTTCGCCTGCTGATCATCTGCCTGTTCCTCGGCGTCGCCACGCTGGCGGCGATTGGCAGCCTGACCAACGCGATCACCGAAGAACTGGCCAATCGCGGTCAGGCGATATTGGGCGGTGATCTCGAGATTGCGGTTGCCCAGCGCGAAGCAACCAGCGCGGAGCTCGCGGCGCTCAACCAGGCGGGAACGCTGTCCGAAACGCTGCGGATGCAGGCGATGGCACGGCTGCCGGACGGCAGCGACACGCAACTGGTCGAACTGAAAGGCGTGGATGCGTCCTATCCGCTGTACGGCAAATTTACGCTGGAGAATGGCCAGACTGTTTCTGCTCCAGAGCCGCAGGAAATCTATGTCACCCCTGCCCTGATGCAGCGCCTGTCGCTGGAAATCGGCGATAAGATTTCCTTTGGCGAGGCCAGTTTCACCATTTCCGGAGTCATTGACGATGAGCCCGACCGGCTCAGCGAAGGCCTGTCGCTCGGGCCCGTGGCAATTACCTCGCTCGACAGTCTGCGCGCCACCCAATTGATCCAACCGGGCAGCCTGTTCGAGAGCAAATATCGCCTCAAGCTGCCCTCTACGGCCATTCCTCGCGATACAGGCGACGAACTTGCCGAACAATTCCCCAACGCTGCGTGGGAAATCAAAACACGCGACGATGGCGCGCCCAGCACCAGGCGCTTTATCGAGCGCATGGGACAGTTTCTGACCTTGGTCGGCCTGGCCTCGCTGGTGATCGCCGGCATCGGCGTCGGCAACGGCGTCGCTTCCTATTTGCGCGGCAAGCAAGGTGCGATTGCGACGCTCAAGATTCTCGGTGCGGACAGTGCGATGATCTTCCGCATCTATCTGTTCCAGATCATGACGGTCGCATTGGGCGCGATTGCACTCGGCCTCGTGATCGGCGCACTGGCTCCGCTGGCGATCATTCAGATTGCCGGCGATGTCCTCCCGATAAAGCCGGAGTTCGCGCTCTATCCGCTGCCACTGTTGGTCAGCGCGCTTTATGGTTTACTTATTGCCATCATCTTCGCCTTGCCGCCATTGTCGCGAGCGAAAACAATCCCGGCAGCGGGTATCATCCGCGGCGAAGGCCGGTCTTGGCGACAGATTGATCGCCAGAGCTGGATCGGTGTCGGCCTGGCGATTGCCGCCATATTGGCGCTCGCCTTGGGAACAGCTAACGAACCTTTATTCTCGGCCTCGTTCATCGGCGCGGCAGCAGCGATCTTGCTGTTGCTGACAGGCTTGGGCGCGTTGATCCGCTGGCTGGCGAGCAAGGCACCGCGCCCGAAACAACCGTTGCTGCGCCTCGCCCTGACCAGCCTCCATCGTCCCGGTGCCCAGACCGGACAGTTGGTGGTGGCGCTCGGACTGGGCCTGACCCTGTTCGCTACGCTGGCGGCGATCCAGACCAGCCTGACAAATGAAATCCGCTCCACTGTCCCGCGCGACGCTCCCAGCTTTTTCGTGCTCGATATCCCGGTCGAACGCGCGGACGAATTCCGCTCCAAGGTCAAGGAGACCGCCAGCGACGCGGAAATCAATATCGTCCCCACATTGCGCGGGACGATCACCGAATTTGGTGGCCAACGGGTATCCGAACTGGAAACGCTCCCCGAAGGCGCATGGGTGCTGCGGGGTGATCGCGGCTTAACCTATAGCGCGACCATTCCCGAAGGCAGCGAAATAGCCGAGGGTGAATGGTGGGATGCCGATTATAACGGACCACCGCTGGTTTCGGTTGATGAAGAACAGGGCGCGGCGCTGGGCCTGAAGATCGGAGACAGCCTGACTGTCAGTTTGCTTGGCGTGGAAATACCCGCCAAAGTCGCCTCCTTTCGCAAGGTCAACTGGCGCAATTTCGGCTTCAACTATGTGCTGGTATTTCCGCCCAATGTGCTTGCCAACGTACCCCATAATGTCGCCGCGACCATCCAGCTGGAAACGGCCAAGGAAGACAGATTGCTCGGCATCCTGCCGCAGGAATTTCCATCCATTTCGATGGTGAAGGTCAAGGAAATCGCTTCGCAGATCGGCGACATATTGGATCAGATGGCCACCGCAATTGCCGCCGCCGCCTCGATCGCGATCTTCTCCGGCATTGCGGTCCTGATCGGAGCTATTGCGGCATCGCGCCAGACCCGGGTCTATGACAGCGTGATCCTGAAACTGCTTGGTGCGACACGGGCACAGATATTGACGGTTCAGGCGATTGAATATGCGCTGCTGGCGTTTCTGTTGTCGGCAGTCGCATTGGGCCTCGGTCTGTTTGCCGGCTGGTTTGTAATCACCCAGATTTTCGAATTTACCTGGCAGCCGGATTGGGGGATCGTTTTGCTGACCCTTGCAATCGGTGCAATTGTCACCCTGGGTATCGGTTTACTGGGGTCTATCCCGGTGCTGTCCGCCAAACCGGCTCGCGCGCTAAGAGAGCTTTAGACTGTTCCGTTCGTCCTGAGCTTGTCGAAGGACGGTTCAAGGCCAGAGGTGCACTTCAACGAGCTCAATGCGAACGGGACTACCACGCGCTAATCCTGATCTCCGGCCAATCGCACCGCGACCGGCGCGGACAGGAACAATTGCGCGAGATGATAGAAAATCAGCGGTAATATCACCAGACCCGCACGCTCGGGTGCAAAAATGATCGCGGCCAGTGGAGCACCGATCGCGACGCTTTTCTGCGCTCCGGAAAACAGCAACGTCTTGCGGTCAGCCCGCACAAAACCCATCCAGCCGCCGAGCAGCCAGGTACCGCCGAAAGCCAGTCCCAGCCAAAGCAGCAGGGCGGCGGCCAGCCAGATAAACTCGGTACCGCTTACCCGGCTCCACATCCCGGCGATGATCGCTGCGGAAAACGATACATAGACGGCCAGCGCAATCGCACCCCGGTCGATCCAGCCCGTCAGACCCTTGTGTTCAATCACCCAGGGCCGTAGCCATTTCTGGAAAACCTGACCCAGAATAAACGGCAGCACCAAAATAGCAGCGAGTTTGACGATCGTTTCGGAAGTGATTTCGACCCCTGCTGCGCTGGCCAGCAGCGCGAACAGCAGCGGCGACAAAAACACCCCGACAAGATTTATAAATGCACTGGCGACAACGGAGGCCGCAACATTTCCCTTGGCGATAGCGCAATAGCTGGTGGCCGACTGCACCGTTGACGGCAGCACAGCCAAGAACAGAAAGCCCAGCACGACGTCTGCGGGGAGCACTTGATCAACCGCCTTGGACAGCAGCAAACCGATGATCAGCATCACACCGAATACCCAGACGAATATAGTCCCCTGCAACCGGATATTGCCAAGCCCGGCCTTCACTTCGTGCCGTTCGAGACGGATGCCGTGGAGCAGAAATACCGCAAAAATTCCAGCGTTGAACAGAATCTCCGCGATATATTTTGCCTGCCCCTGCACGGGTGCCAACGTCGCCAGCAAGACCGCTCCACTAAGCAGCCAGATAAATTTATCGGTGAGGATCAGGCGAAGAGTTTGCATGTCGGTAGTGCCAAATGGATGCCCCCGAATGATTTAGCAAGCTTTCTAATGTTGCGGTGCAGCACCAAACACGCTAAGGGCGCGACGATAGCGGGGCTGTGCTTATCGCCGCCCCTTCCTCAATCATACGGTAGAATCTATATATGTCCCTTCGCAATATCGCAAT
>CBETBW010000056.1:0-7546 GCA_965534715.1 uncultured Parasphingorhabdus sp. | reverse complement strand
ACAGATTTGCACTAGACTATTGCATCAGAAGAACAGCTTGAGGGAATTGCCATGAAACAGCTAAGCGCACTGGATGCGATGTTTGCCTATACGGAGACACCGAATACGCCGATGCATATCGGGCAATTGCTGATCTATGATCCGTCGACCGCGCCTGGCGGCATGGTCGGTTTCAAAGATATCTTGCGCTATATCGAAGGCCGTCTCGACGGCGCGCGGATTTTCCGGCAGAAACTGGTGCGGGTCCCGCTCGATCTCGATCATCCCTATTGGGTGGATGACGCGAATTTCGATCTCGAGTTTCACGTCCGGCATATTGCCTTGCCGAAGCCGGGCGACTGGCGGCAATTGTGCATCCAGGCGGCGCGCATCTATGCACGGCCGATGGACATGAACAAGCCGTTGTGGGAATATACGGTCATCGAAGGACTCGACAATGTCGAAGGCGTGCCAAAGGGCAGCTTTGCGATGTTGCACAAAATGCATCATGCCGCGATTGACGGGCAGTCCGGCCTGCAGATGACGCTCGCGCTCCACGATCTCGATGCCAAGTTGAAGCCGCGCACATTCGACATGCAGTTCGAACCGGAAAAAGATCCCAATCCTATCGCATTGCTCGCCAAGGCCCAGTTCAACAATATCGCCAATCCGGTGCGCGGGCTGCAGAATCTGCAAAAACTCCTGCCGATGCCGAAACGGCTGCTCGACGTGCAGCGCCAGTATCGCCAGCGGGATGACGCGAAGGGCAGTATCCCCAAGACGCGCTTCAACAAAAAACTGAGCCCGCACCGGGTGTTTGACGGGCGTGAATTTGCCTTGTCCGACATCAAGAAAATCCGCGCAGCCTTTCCCGGTGCGACGGTGAACGACGTGATGATCGCAGTGGTCAGCGGATCGATGCGCGGATATCTGAAAGCCAAAAAAGACCTTCCGGACAAGACGATGAAAATCGGCGCGCCGGTATCGGTCCGGTCTGACGATGATAAAGACAGTGCCGGCAATCAGGTCACGATGATGCAGGTCGGCGTCGGCACCCATCTGGCCGATGCGGGCGAGCGATTGAAATTCATCATGCAGGAAACCCAGCGTTCCAAGGCCATGACCCAGGCGATGGGTGCAAAGACCTTGATGGAACTATCGGGCGCGATGCCAGCCGGTTTAACCGCGGCCGGGACCAAGATGATGGTCCGCGCCGGACTGGTCGAGCGGCTCAATCCGGCGGTGAATACAGTTGTCACCAATGTTCCGGGTCCAATGGTGCCGATGTATTTTGCCGGTGCCGAACTGGTCAAATCGTTCGGAATGGGAATATTGGCCGAAGGGCAAGGGCTGTTCCATGTGGTGACCAGCTATAATGGCAATGTCATCCTGACGTTTCTGGCGGATCGCAATATCATGCCCGATCCGGAATTTTACGCGACCTGCATATCGCGCAGCTTTTCCGACCTGATGGCGGCGGCGACCAAGGAAAAGACGGCCGCCACGCGAAAGGCCAAGGCGAAGAAGGCCAAGCAGCCGAAAAAGCCGAAAAAACGGGTTGCCGCCTCTGCCGCTACGGCGGGCAGGACCCGGGTGAGAACGACCGGAAAATAGCGGCCTTGCCGCTTGACTCCCTGAGCCTGATTGAGCATCGCTTCAGTTAATCATTCGATTAACAAAAGGGACTCGTCATGAGCAAAGTAGAATTTAACGACCGCGTTGCCATTGTCACCGGCGCCGGCGCCGGTCTGGGCCGCGAACATGCCAAGGAACTGGCGCGGCGCGGGGTAAAGGTTGTCGTCAACGATTTTGGCGGCGCGCGTGACGGAACCGGCGGATCGGCGACGGTCGCCGAACAAGTAGTCGCGGAAATCGAAGCCGAAGGCGGCGAAGCCATGGCAGCAGGCTGCAGCGTTACCGATATGCCGGCGGTTGAAAAAATGGTCGCCGATGCGATCGCCAAATGGGGTCATGTCGACATTCTCGTCAACAATGCCGGCGTATTGCGCGACAAAAGCTTCCACAAAATGAGCATGGAAGATTTCAACTTCGTCATGGACGTCCATCTCACCGGTAGCGCCAATTGTACCAAGGCGGTCTGGGATCATATGCGCGAACGGCAATATGGCCGGATCGTAATGACCACATCATCTACTGGCCTGTACGGCAATTTCGGGCAGGTCAATTATGGCGCTGCGAAACTTGCTTTGGTGGGCATG
Source organism: uncultured Parasphingorhabdus sp. (assembly GCA_965534715.1). Taxonomy (GTDB): domain Bacteria; phylum Pseudomonadota; class Alphaproteobacteria; order Sphingomonadales; family Sphingomonadaceae; genus Parasphingorhabdus. Next base: position 5,348 of record CBETBW010000056.1, on the reverse strand, counting down.
ATGAACAGCCTTCATCAGGAAGGCGCGGGCAAGGGCATCCACACCAACTGTATCGCCCCGGTCGCGGCCACCCGTATGACCGAAGATATCATGCCGGAAGAAGTGCTGAAAATGCTGGTGCCCGAAGCGGTGACGCCCGCGGTGGTTTATCTGTGCAGCGATGGCGCGCCATCGAAGACTATCCTGACAGCCGGTGCTGGTGGTTATGCGGCAGCAAAAATTCTAGAAACCGAAGGCATCTGGTTGCCGGTTGAAAAGCGCAGCGCCGAAGCGATTGCCGAGAATATCGACCAGATTCTCGATGAAACGGGCATGCAGGAATATGCCAATGGTGGCGGACAGGGCGGCAAATTCTTCCGCCGGATGCAGGAAGTCATGAAGGGCTAGTGAGGCCGTAAGCCATCGCCCGTTCGTCCTGAGCTTGTCGAAGGATGGGTTGGCGTAACCGTCAATGGTTCGACAGGCTCACCATGAACGGGCCGGGAATTAAGGAGAAATATTATGCCGATGATTAAACCAAGCGAACTGGAAAGCTGGAAAGGCAAGGAAGTGGGCGTGTCCGATTGGGTTGAAGTGGGGCAGGACCGGATCAATACATTCGCCGACTGCACCGAAGACCATCAGTTCATCCATATCGACGAGGAAAAAGCCAAAGCAACACCCTTTGGCGGCACCATCGCCCATGGCCTGCTGACGCTCTCTTTGCTGCCCAAGCTTTCCTATGGCACGACGCTGGGACTTGAAGGCACCGTGATGGGCATCAACTATGGCTTTGATAAAGTGCGCTTCCTCAACCCGGTTCGTGCCGGATCGAAAGTACGCGCACGTCACACTCTGGTGGATGCGGTCGAGAAACAGCCGGGCCGCTGGTTGCTGACTTACAATGTTGTTGTCGAGATCGACGGCATCGAGACGCCGGCACTGATCGCGACATCACTCGTGATGATTGTAGTCGGCTAAGCCAACCGGACGATATAGGCAAAAACAGGGGCTCCGGACTGGTTTCGGGGCCCTTTTTTGTTTGGAAATAGTGGCGTCCGCTTCGGGTGTCATTCCGATCTATTCGAGGGCTTTGGGAAACTTATCTTCATCACAGGAAATCGCCACAGTCTCGCTTTCAAAACCTGCAACGACATAGGTTTCAAAGAAGCATTCGGTTGCGGCTTTGACCATAACCTCATCGCATTCCTTCTGTGTGAGCGGCTGCAACTCTTGGGAAAATGCGGGAGTTATACCGACCATGACAATGGAGGTTGCGGTGATCAGGCGGAGCATGTTTTTGGGAAGAATCGATTTGTTCATAGGCGTTTCCTCGAGAAAATTTTGGTGGGCCAGAAGTCGGACGGCTGTTCCCGCTGTTTCGATGCAAGTGGACGGACGGCATGCGCCGATCAAGCAGCGGTGTCTGAGTAGTTTCTACGGACGGTTGATCACCCCGTCCTGCCAATCCAGCACCGTCAGATAGTTGGCCAGACGGTTTTGCTCGAGTTTGGCGAGGAGTGGATTGTCATGATAGGGAATCAGGAGATCGCTTAGGGGACCGGCCCAGGGCGCGCTGGTGTCGAACAGGATGCCCAGTCCAAAAACAGCCGGAATTTCCGCATAGGCCAATTGGTGCCCGCCCGCTTCTGCTTCGTTAATAAAATCGACTACCGCGCATTTCACGCCATTGCGCTCTCCGCCTTCGTGCAGGGCCCAGCCAAAATGTCCCATGCCGCGCATACCCTGTTCCCGCAGTAATCCTGATTGACCGGGCTTGGCACCGCCGTCCATGCAATAGTCGTGGCGATATTCTTGAGGAATGGCATCGGGGGCGTAGTACATGTCCCGGTGTCCGGCGGGCCAGCATACATCGTGCAAGATCGCAAACAGGGGTTTACTGTCGCGCTCGCAGGCGGCCTCTATGGCCTTTAATTCGTGATAGACGGTAAACCAGTTATGATCGCCATCGACCGTCCAGAGGTCGATATTTTTGAGCTCCGGAAATGCGGCCAGGCTTGGTTTGGCGATATGGGTGACGCTTTTATGGGCATCCACCCAATCCAGAAATTCACGCTTGGGATTGGGGTCTATGCTGAACAGATGGCCGTCATTTTCCCTGGCATGGTCGGCCAGGATACTGGTCATGCCGCCATATTCGGCTCCGATTTCAGCGATTTGTGACACATGGGCAAGTTCCATTGCACTTTCGATAATATCGGAAAATTCGGACATCGAATGGATCAATAAGGTCATATCTAGGCAACCTGCCGCATTTGGGCCGGAGCGGACTTGCTGAGCACTGTCGGCCGAAAAACGAAGTTTAACATGAGCGTTTCGCCGGTGGTTATGGCGGGAGGCGGAATGAACATGAAGGCATCTTGCCGGGCGCAGCGGTAAAGGCCCGGTGCATTTTCGGTCATCGCTTCAAAAACAGGGTGCGCTTCAATCGAATCATCGTCGACCTTCTTTGCCATGAAATTTTCGATCTCCTGAAAATTGACCTCTTCTACCTGCAGCCAGTCGCAAATCTGGCCGAGCATGATAGCGATATTAAATTGCCCCGTGCCAGCCGGAATCAGGGCTTGATAATAGCCGTCGCTTGTCGGGTAGGCATCAATTTCAATCTGCAGATTCTCCTGATTATCAGCGAGCATGACCGGGATTTTGATGCCGCCGCTCTGAAAGTCGCTTTGACGCAGATCAAGCCCGAAACGGTTACCGGTAAATAATGGTAGCAGCGCTTCCATTCCGCGCTGTTTCAATTCTCCCGGCAAATATATCCGGCTGATGGTCTTGGTATAGAATAATCCGCGGCGTCTGATCCCTTGTTCAGCCGATTCCGGATCAATGAATTTGAGCATGTCTTTCGTACCCAGATTCACGTCATGATGGAAATTCTCGAAAATCCCGACTTCCCGCTCGACCGGAAGAAATAGCAGGCGCGAAAGCGAAGCCGCCGTCATCTGGCGCGCGCAATCACTGTCCCACGAGCGCGGCGTGGTGGCCCATCCGCAGCCGATTTGTTCGATATAAGTCAGGCATGCGGTTTGCGCCTTATCCCGTTCTTCGCTCTGCTTGCCCTTGATGTCAGCCGTGTCTCGCTTCGGTTCACCGGCTTCGGTGTAACCGAGAACCGAACCATTGGACTGGGTGCACAGCTGCTCCAGAACCGCAATCGATTCACACAGCGCATTGAGCGCGCTATTGTCATAATGGCGGATATCGATGAGGCCCTTTTTGTCGAGGTCGGTTATCATCAACTCGCGAAGCAAAAGGTAGCGCCCGGATATTTCCAGACCCATTTCCGCGTTGAGCACAGGCTCGATCACATTCTGGACCGACCCGTTATAACCCAGGTCGACAAAGACGACGGAATCGCCTTGCTCGACACCATTAGCCCGGAGATGGGCGACCAATCCTGCCCGAAATGTCGTCGCCCGCGCGACGATTTTCTTGACATTCTTCTGCTTCAGAATCTCGCGGATAAAAGCTTCGGGCGTTTTGATTCCCGAAAGTTTCGCGATCTCGCTTTTCAGGAACAGCAACTGGCGGCAATAAGCCGCTTGCCGCTGGCTGGAATAGGCGTCCTTCTTGTTGTTTGTTGCTTCAGCGGTCAAGAAAGACCGGATGGCATCACGGTTCGTAAAGCTGGCGGCATTGGCGGTGAAACGACTGAGTTCGATCATGCCGACCTGATCAGCATATTCAGGATAGGCTAGCTTGAACGCCGCGGCAGGCAAATAACCGTCACGCAGCAGAAACAGCAATTTGGGCTTCTTGCCTGTCTGTGTCTCTATTCTGTCTGATTCTTCGGCTATCCAGTGCGAAAATCCCTGCAGTATCGGCCCCAGAACATCATGGCCGAATTGGAAAGTGGCATCATCCTGTTTTCGCAACGAGATTTGTGCGCGATGCGGCTGCATGGCAGGGGTCGCTTTACGCGTATCTTTCTCCAATATTGTGGCTGCCACCGCTTCCAGTCTCAAACGCTCCGATGCTTCATCATCAAATTGTTCGAAATGGACACCGTGAATGCCAAGCTGTCGGGGTGCCTTGAAGTCGGCGTCCAGATTATCGCCCAGATGGAGAATTTTCGCAGGCGAGATACCGAGGTCGGCGAGGACTGGCTTGAAGAGGCCGCCCGCCTTGCCCGTTCCATAGTCGCAGGAGCAGAATATCCGGTCAATTTTGTCGGCAAGTTCCGGTCCGGCAGCGTCCGTAATCAATCGGCGCAACAGGGGATCCGGCAGATAGGTATCGGATACGATGATGATTGTCAGACCGCGCTCTTTCGCCCGGTCGATCAAATCGCAAACCGGCTGGAACGCAAAACAGTGGCGCGCTTCGGCCAAAAGTTCTTCCTCGACACATTGAGAGGTCCGCTTCTCATCGGCTTCGCGGAACATATTTTCATATATTTCACCGATGGTGACGTCGTCTTTGTGTGTGTCGAGTATCAGCGCCTTGCGCGCGCGTTTCTCCGCCAGAACCCGCAATTCCATATTGCAATTGGGGATGTCCAGATCATGGAAAACATCCGTTGGCCGATTAACGTTACGCCAGATCAAGGTGTCGAAACAGTCCAGCGACAATATTTCCATATTGTCATCCAGGCCATCAAGAAGCGTATCAATTTCCCAGGCAGCAACGGTTTCTTTCATGGCTTTCGGTTCCTTCATGTTGACCTTATCTGCCTGTCGCGATCCCATCTTCCGGCCGAATAGACCCGAGGGCACGCAGAAAATTTGGCGATCTCCAGCACAACACCGCAAGGCTTGTGCCAGTTTTGGGAAAACGCGATCGGTGACCAGGTTTGCAGAAGTTTTTAGCGTCCAGCTCGGATATATATCGTTTGCAGGGGAAGAGAGTCGGCAAAAACGTGCCGCTCACCGGCCAAAATTTGCCGGTGAACATCTTTCTCTCGACAGGCACAATTTAGCAGAGTCCACCCATTGCTTTTTGTAATTTAATCGTTCAATTAACCTGCTATTGATTCAAGTGATATCGCAGGGCAGCAGGTTATGCCTCTGACCCTGTCGATACAAGACGTTCAGGAGCGACATCATGGCCGACAAACCCAGTGCAACCGAGCTAAAGGAATATGGGGAAGCCGCCGACGCCTGGTTCAAGGAAAATACGGTGCGCGATCCCGGCTTCATGCTGCCGCTGACCTTCATGGAAGTCTCGACCGACCAGCAGTTTGATTTCCTTCAAGACTGGCAGCGCAAGGTTTATGAAGCAGGCTATCTCGGTGCCAGTTGGCCCAAGGAATATGGCGGTGGCGGCCTGCACAGCGAGTTTCAGCGTGTCGCGACCCGGGCGATGAAAAAATATGATGCGCCGATCATGCTCAACGCGATCGGCAA
>CBETBW010000055.1:0-7835 GCA_965534715.1 uncultured Parasphingorhabdus sp. | reverse complement strand
TATGGCCCGCTGCGCCGCCGCCGCGTTTGACCTTGATCTTGAACGGTTCGAGGTCAAGCTCGTCGTAAAAGACCGTGACATCCTCAGGCTGTAATTTGTAGAAATCCAGCGCGGCGCGCACGCTGCTGCCGCTTTCGTTCATGAAGGTTGCCGGCTTCAGCAGGATCAGCTTTTCGCCGCCCAGCCGGGCCTCCATGGTCCAGCCCTTGAACTTCTGCTTGGGCGGCGGGAAACCATGCACTTCTTCGAGCGCGTCAATGACCATGAAGCCGACATTGTGCCGGTGCATCGCATATTGCGCGCCCGGATTGCCAAGGCCGACCCATAGTTGCATTTTCTAACACTCTCTCCGCTCGCAGCTTCTCGACAGACAAAAAAACCGTCCATGCCCTGATTGATCAGCATGAACGGTTTTTCGTTACATTGTTTTATAAGGGAAGGTCTAGTCTTCGGAACCGCCTTCTTCGCCTTCAGCGGTTTCGCCTTCGGCACCTTCTTCGCCTTCTTCACCCTCTTCGCCCTCAGCATCTTCGGCTTCGTCATCGGAAGATTTGAGTGCAGATGGTGCGGCCACGCCGGCAATGGTGAAGTCGCGATCGGTAATCACGCTTTCCGAGCCTTCCGGCAGGGTGATGTTCGAAATGTGGATCGTATCGCCAATTTCCAGACCGGTCACATCGATTTCGATCTCGTCGGGGATCTTGTCCGCATCGCACATCAGATCGAGCTCATGACGCACAACGTTCAGAACGCCGCCACGTTTCAGGCCAGGAGAATCTTCTTCATTGATGAAGACAACAGGAACATCGACCTGCACCTTCGCGCCCTTGGCAAGGCGGAAGAAATCAACATGGAGCGGACGGTCGGTGACCGGATCGAAAGCAACATCTTTTGGCAGTGTTCGGGTTTTCTTGCCGTCGAGTACGACCTGAACCAGCGAGTTCATGAAATAGCCGGTGCCGAGAAGTTTGTTCAATTCACGCGCTTCGACGTGAATCGCCACGGCTTCTTTCTTGTCGCCGTAGATAACGGCGGGGACACGGCCTTCGCGACGCAGTGCACGGGAGGCTCCCTTGCCAGCCCGTTCGCGTGGCTCGGCTGAAATAGTCAGCTGATCACTCATAATGTTGCTCCAAAATTAGGTTTTGTTAGAATTCCGCCACGCCTCCAGGGTGCTCATGGCCGGAAAGAGGGCGCTATAAGGTCGGAACATTGCAAAAGCAAGGGATTTGCGTGGCAGAACGGGTTTAGCGGAAAAACCCGATCTGCGAGCTTGTCGCGAGCAAAATCCCGTTTTGCGACCAGATTTCTACCCGTCCGTCGGTGGCGCTGTTCCTGACCGTTGCGCCGGTTACCCGGAGCAGCATGAAATCGCTACCGGCCGCCGCCAGATCCTCGTCGCTCGCATAAATATAGGTCGCCATGGCCACGGTCGAGCCGGGCCGGAATTGTTCGGTGACGAAAAATGTCCGCGGCATGGGTGTATCCAGAATCGAAAGAAGGCTGACCCGGTCAACCGGACGACCGTCCGCTTCCCTGATCCAGACTATCGCTTCGGGTGATTCGTTGACGGCAAAGGGCATGCCCTTGGCAATGCGCTGATCATAGTTTGTGACCCATTTTGGCGCCATCGGGTTGACCGATGGCAATGAAATGGAGTCGTCCGGTGATTTGACCGTCGGCATCTCGACCTGATAGTCGATATCGGTCGGACGGCGCGTGCTGGTCACGATATCGGCGGCGTTGGTCATTGCACCATTTTGTGACAGCTCCACTCGCCAGAACTGTGTCGAGGCGCCGGCGCGGAGCAATGTGACAGACAGGTTGACTTCGCCAGGCCCGACACCTGTCATGAAAATTATCTGTTGCGAAACCAGCGGGCCTCGGCATTCCGGATGCATTTCGACCGCCCGGCCAGCGATTGCCGCGACCCATCCCCCGAAGGCCATGCCGGTCGGATTGCGGTACAGGTCGCTCGCCTCGATGGTGAACTGCGCGTCTTCCAGCGCGATTAGCGCGGTTTCGCGATCAAATATAAATGTCATGCAATGCCCTGATTACTGGATTTTTTCGATTTTATACCCGCGTTTGGCGAGCGTTGCCTGGACCGCATCCGGTCCGGCGAGATGGGCCGCGCCCACCGCGACCAGCGAGGTGCCGGGATTTTGCAGGCGTTTGTCCAGCTGTTCCGCCCAATCCAGATTGCGCGCCACCAGCAGATATTGGCGGGTAGTGGGATCGGTCAATATCCCGCCATCGGAAAGAGTCACGATTTCCTCGATATTGCCCGTCATCCAGGCGTTGAACAGATTTTCAAACATTTGCCGGGCATCACCTGAATCCTCGACCACGCTGGCCAGCATCTGGCGCTGCTGCTGTTCGGGAAGTTTGTCGAAATAGCCCAATTGCAGCTCGATGGTTTCCAGTGCCTCGATCGGTTTTTCCGCTTTTTCAAACTGGGCGGTGAGTTTTTTCTCGACACCGCCGCTCGATTTCAACCCGAGGCTCTTGGTCTGTGCGGATGCCAGCGACAGGGCCGCTGCCCAGGTTTCCATGCGGTTGAGCGATCGTTCGGGGATATTGGCGGAGTCAATGATCCGGTCGAGATCGTCGCGGAGCGATGGCTTGATCCGTGCATCCAGTTTCTCCTGATCAGGGGAAATCGCCAGCCGGGAGAATATTTTTGCTGCATTCTGGGTGTCATCCAGTCCGAGCACTTCGATCACCAGCCGGTCGGAATCCGCAATCGCAGCCTCCAGTGCCGGTGTGCGCCATTGCACATCGTCGGGCAGGATGTGGATCGTTCCGAACATATAGGCCACGCCTGTCTGCTCCGGCCGCGTACCGCTGACTTTCCAGAGCGCAGGTGTGCCGATCTTGACCGTGTTCAGGGACACAGGCACCGGCGCATTGTTGCACGCCGTGAGCATCAACGACGCAAGCAGAGTCAGGATGGATGAGATAATATGCATGTTACCTATCTGGTGTACTTGCCGGCAAAAGCAAACCCGACGCCGAGAATAATCAATATTCGATCCGTTCTGCAACAAGTCCTTTTTGTGCGAGCAATGCCTGCAGGCTGCTCTCTCCGGCGAGATGTCCGGCACCGACCGCCATGAACACCGTTCCCGGCTGTGCCATCCGCTGATCGACCCATTCGGCCCAGCTGTTGTTGCGATTGACCAGCAGCGTCTCGTAAAGAATCTTGTCCTCCAGACCGGCATTCATCAATTCGCCCAGCGCATTGACATTGGCATTGGCCCATTCGGCGACCATCTGTTCCATGCCATCGGCGGCCTCGTCGATCGTAGCGACGGTGAAGTTGAGAAAGCGAATCTGGACGTCTTCCGGCAGATTGTCGAAGAAGCCCAATTGCTGCTCCGGTGTTTCGAGACCGGTAATCTTGATTGCCCGGGCCCTGGCCTGGGCCAGCAATTCATCCTCGACGCCCTGATCGGTCGCATATCCTTTGCGCATCAGCGGTATCAGCGAAAGATTGACGCTGGCGAACCAGGGATCGAGCGGATCGAACGCGCCGACTGGCAGATTCAATTTGGTCATTGTCGCTTCATAGGCGGCCCGATCTTCCACGGTCAATTTGTCGCGCAGCGATATGCCGGTCTTGTCGATCGCCAGATCATTGACGATTTTCACCATCACCGCAGGGTCGGGCTTGATCATCTCGACGACCAGCTCGTCCGAGGCGTCAAAGCTTTCTTTTACCGCTTCGTCAAACCAGCTCATGCCGGGTTTCAGGATATGGACGGTACCGAACAGATAGATGGTTGTGTCCTCATCCCGGATCACCCAGAGCGCCGGATCGGGATCATCCGGCATGACCGCAGGCGTAGCAACGGTGGCGGGAATGGGATTGCTGCCGGCGCTCACCGTATCTTCCCGGGTGGCCGGGCAGGCGGTTAGGGACAGATATAGAGGGAGGAGTAAGACATTGGAAAGCCAGCGACGCGCCATGAACAAGTTGCTCCAAGAGTAGATAGGACGGGCTACATTCAACAATTGAAGGCAAATGCCTAGCAAAATTTGAGCGACGGTCAGGCGGTAGTAGCTGCCGACAAGCGAAATTTTCAACGGAATGATCTCGTCATCCTGATCTTGCTTCAGAATCTCTGGTGGCCGGTAAATGCCCGACGGGATACTGAATCGGGTTCATCATGACGATTAAGGTTGCTGCGCGGCCAATCCTCCCTTGACCCTCTGCCGCCCTTTCGCCAAAGCGGGCGGGAAATATTGCAGCCGCGAAGAAAGTCTTCATCTTGTCCGATACGAAGCCCCTCAGCTTCCAGCAGATCATCCTGAAACTCCACAATTACTGGAGCGATCAGGGCTGCGTGATCCTGCAACCCTATGACATGGAAATGGGGGCAGGGACATTCCACACGGCGACAACCCTGCGCGCGCTCGGTCCGGATCCGTGGAATGCAGCCTTTGTGCAGCCATGCCGCCGTCCGACCGATGGCCGCTATGGCGAAAATCCCAACCGGCTCCAGCATTATTACCAATATCAGGTGGTTCTCAAACCATCGCCGCCGGATATCCAGCAGCTCTATCTCGACAGTCTGGTGGCGATCGGCATCGATCCGATGCTCCACGATATCCGCTTTGTCGAGGATGACTGGGAAAGCCCGACGCTCGGCGCCTGGGGCCTCGGCTGGGAAGTCTGGTGCGACGGCATGGAAGTCACCCAGTTCACCTATTTCCAGCAAATGGGCGGCTTTGACTGCAAGCCGGTCGCCGGCGAATTGACCTACGGGCTCGAACGACTGGCCATGTATATCCAGAATGTAGACAGCGTCTATGATCTGGATTTCAACGGCGTTGATAGTCCTTTGGGGGGAGTCACTTACGGCGACATCTTCATGGATAATGAGAAGCAGATGTCGGAGTGGAATTTCGAGATCGCCGATACCGCGACCCTGTTCGACCTGTTCAACAAGGCGGTCGGCGAATGCGAGAACTGCCTCGCGGCAAAACTGCCGATCCCGGCCTATGAACAGGCGATCAAGGCGAGCCATGTATTCAACCTGCTGCAGGCGCGCGGCGTGATCAGCGTCCAGGAACGCGCCAGCTACATGGGCCGCGTCCGCGATCTCGCCAAGGGCAGCTGCGAAGCGCATATGGTCAAGAACGGATGGGCCGCGTGATGGTTTATTTGCTGCATACCGTTAGTCCTGAGCTTGTCGAAGGGCGCTTCTCGGCCGAGAGGCGTGGTTCGACAGGCTCACCACTAACGGTTCAGCCGATAGCATTGCCATCATGACCGACTTCCTCCTCGAACTGCTCTCCGAAGAAATCCCCGCACGGATGCAGGCGAAGGCGCGTGTGGACCTCGGACGGCTGTTCAGCGAACAAATGACCGCAGCGGGCCTGAAGGCCGGCGCGATCACCGTCTGGTCGACGCCAAGGCGACTTGCGCTCATCGCCAGAAACCTGCCGCCGCAGACCGAAGCGGTGAGCGAAGAGGCCAAAGGACCGCCGGAAGCGGCGCCCGATCAGGCGGTTGACGGCTTTTGCCGCAAAAATGATGTCACCCGCGACCAGCTCGAAATACGTGACGTCAAGGGGCGACCCACTTATTTTGCGGTGATCAACAGACCGGGTCGGGACACGAAAGATGTGCTGGCGGAAGCCATTCCGGCGATCATCAGAGGCTTTCCGTGGCCGAAGTCGATGCGCTGGGGGGATGCGAGCACTTCGACCGAGAGCCTGCGCTGGGTGCGGCCATTGAGCGGGATAGTGGCGATATTGGGCGATGATCTGGTGCCGTGCGAGATTGACGGCGTGACGTCAGGCTATGAAACCGTCGGACACCGTTTTCATCATAAGAAAACAAATACCGTTAGTGGTGAGCCTGTCGAACCACGCCTCTCGGACGAGAAGCACCCTTCGACAAGCTCAGCACGAACGGAACTGGGCGGCATCACAATCGGCAATGCCGGAGACTACGCCCAGAAACTGCGCGCCTGCCACGTTCTCGTCGACCATGAAGAACGCCAGAATATCATCCGCGATGGTGTCGCCAAGGCCGCATCGGATGCCGGACTGGACCTGGTCGAAGACGAAGGTCTGGTGATCGAGAATGCCGGCCTCACCGAATGGCCGGTGCCGTTGCTCGGCAGCTTTGATCCCGCGTTTCTCGATGTGCCGGAAGAGGTGATCCAGCTGACCGCCCGGGTGAACCAGAAATATTTTATCTGCCGCGACAAACAGGGCGCTCTCGCCCCGAATTTCGTCTGCACGGCGAATATCGCGGCCAGCGATGGCGGCAAGGCAATCATCGCGGGGAACGAAAAAGTCCTCGCCGCGCGGCTCTCCGATGCCAAATTCTTCTGGGAACTTGACCAGAAGACGTCATTGGAGGATCATGCAAAGAAATTGAGCAACATTGTGTTCCACGAGAAATTGGGAACGGTTGCCGACAAGGTAGAGCGTGTAGTCAAGTTGGCTGAGTGGTTGGCGTCTTTAGAAGGGACTGGGTTACTCCGTGCCAACCCGGAACAGACTCAACTGGCTGCACGTCTCTGCAAAGCCGATCTCGTCACCGAAATGGTCGGCGAGTTCCCCGAGCTGCAAGGCTTGATGGGCGGCTATTATGCAGAGAAAGAAGGGCTTCCGGTGGAAGTCTCACACGCAATCAGAGATCATTACAAGCCGGTCGGGCAGGGTGATGATGTCCCGACCGATCCGGTGACGGTGTGGGTGAGTCTGGCGGATAAGCTGGATACGCTGGCTGGGTTTTTCTCAATGGGCGAAACGCCGACGGGTTCCAAGGATCCGTTTGCACTCCGTCGCGCAGCGATTGCGGTTATTCGTTTGCTGACGACGAACAACATAAGACTTTCACTACACCATGTCGAACTTCCCATATTGAATAATCTGCTTGCACACTACGTTACGGATCGAGAAATTGACGTTCGACGAGAGGTTTATGATTGGATTGAAGATGTTGCCAACATTAATTTACGAGAAGGGTTTTCAGATTTCAATTTAGCGGAAATTCGAGGCGAAGTAGAAGCCCCGTTAGATGTCGGCTATATGCATGATCTTCTTGAATTCTTTGCCGACCGCCTCAAAGTCCAGCAACGCGAAGCCGGCGTCCGTCACGACCTGATCGACGCGGTCTTTGCGCTGGGCGGCGAAGATGATCTGGTGCGTTTGCTCGCCCGGGTTAAGGCGCTGCAGGCTTTTGTGGAAACTACGGACGGCGTGAACCTGCTCGCCGGTTACAAGCGGGCTTCGAATATCTTGAAGAAAGAGGGTGCTGGTGCCGTTCGTGTCGAGCGTAGTCGAGACACGGATGATGGTACGCAGGGTCTCTCGACTTCGCTCGAGACGAACGGTGAGGGTGATGCAAAACCGCTTTCCTACACGCCCGAAAAAGCGGAAAAGGCCCTCATGGACGCGCTCGATGCTGCACAACCGGAAGTGACCGCGGCGATCGCCGACGAGCAATTTGAAAAAGCGATGACCGCGCTGGCAGCATTGCGCGGGCCGATTGACCAGTTTTTCGAGGAGGTGACGGTGAAAGATGATGACGATGACAAGCAAAAGGCCCGGCTGGCCCTGCTCGCGCGCTTTCGCAATGCCGTCCATCAAGTCGCTGATTTTTCGAAGATCGAGGGCTAGAAGATATTTGATTCATAACAGTGTAAAGTTTGTAAAGTTTGACGGCGAGGGTTTGCGGTAAGGCGATGAATGGAAATAGCCCTCTCCCCTTCAGGGGAGAGGGTTGGGAGAGGGGAAGTCTCTCCGTGTTTTAACTGAATTGGCCGGCAAAGAGGAAACCCCCTCGCGCCCCCCCCACCCCCCCCCCCCCC
>CBETBW010000054.1:0-7987 GCA_965534715.1 uncultured Parasphingorhabdus sp. | reverse complement strand
GCCGTGAAACCAGGTTGCGCCGATGGTACTTTGTCTCAAGGCATGGAAGAGTAGGTCGTCGCCAGGCATTGCAGCAGGCGCATTAAGATGTAGTCACGAGGAAATAACCCATTCACTTTTTCAAAAGCGGCCTGTCCCTAATACGGGTCGGTCGCTTTTTTGATTTTTGGATCTGTCGTAATGGCGATCCGAATTGTTGGCGCGGGATGGAGCAGTCCGGTAGCTCGTCAGGCTCATAACCTGAAGGTCGTAGGTTCAAATCCTACTCCCGCAACCAACAAATTTTCTTGGTGAGCAAAGCGAACCTAGCAAATTGTTGTCCCCGCGAAGGCGATGACCCATCCCCCACACTTTTTTAATGATCTGAAGGCTCGGCTTTTGCACGATGCCCCGTATCGTTCGTCGCCTGCGCTAGGTTCAAATCCTGCTATCCCAACCAACAAAGCTGATGAAGCAACAGCTTTTCAAGCCTCACTGATAACAGTGAGGCTTTTTTGCGTTTGGCTGGTTTCTCCCAAATGGCTTGCTTTCTTTACCCATATAGAATTTGCGTTGTTTGGCTAATATGGGGAACCAGACGCGTGGTTTCCGCGTTATGGATGCAGATGTATTTTAGCGGACCATTATTATGAGCTCTCAAATTATGATCGTCGAAGACGAGTTTCTAATTGCTATGGAATTGGAGCAGATTGTTGGCAATCTGGGATTTGATTGTATCGGTGTGGCCGATGACACGGTTTCTGCGATCGAGCTGGTTGCGAAAGGCCCGGCAATTGCTCTGGTCGACGTCAATCTTAGCGATGGCCCGACCGGACCGGAAATCGGCGCACGCTTGGCAAACGAGTTCGGGGTAAAGGTCGTTTTTGTGACCGCCAATCCCAAGCAATTGGGAGACGGCGTCGAAGGGACGCTTGGCGCGGTTACCAAACCCGTCGAGATCGATGTCTTGAAAGATGTTTTGAATTATTTGGTAAAAGTTTCGAATAACAATGACGATGTGGAGCCGCCTTCAAGGATGAAGCTTTTCGACTAACGCCAACTAGGTCCTGACCCTAGCTACCAGCCAACCGTGAGGCCTGCACTTCCATATGTATTTGCAGTCCGGTCGGCAACCATAGCCTTTCGAGCGTCCCGCCGAGTTGCTGCGTCACCGACATTTCGACAAGCTTTGAACCAAATCCTGAATGGGACGGCGGCGAGGAGATGGCCGTTCCTCCATTTTCAGACCATTTGAATATTACCATGTCATCTTCCCGTGATATCGCCAGATCTACGTGACCTTTTTCGGCTGCAAGCGCGCCATATTTCATGGAATTGGTCGCTAGTTCATGAAAAACCAGCGCAACCGGTGTTGCTGCGCGATCACTCACCCCGATATCTCCTCCAGAGATGAGGAGCCTGTTTTCGGCAAAGGCTGGGTAGGCAACAAATATCTCGGATAGCAACTGATGAATAGTGATCTCACCAACTTCAGCCCGCATTTCATCATTGCGCGGGCGGACGTAATCGTGAGCGCGCCCCAGAGCAGCAATACGGCCCTTTAACGTTTCCGCAGGCTCTCGGAAATTCTCGTTCCCGCGGGCGGTCATGCTGATCAAGCCGGAGATTATGGCGAAGATGTTCTTGATACGATGGCTGAGCTCTTGGCTGAGAATCTCGTTGTGGCGCGCAATCTGCTTGGCATCCTCGATGTCGGTGCATGTGCCAATCCACCGCAGTATCGTTTGATCTGTTCCGATAATCGGAAGTGCACGGCCCAAGACCCAGCGATATTGACCCGAGCGATGACGAAGGCGATATTCGACCTCATATGGCTCGCCGGTCGCCAGGCTGTGTTTCCATCGTTTCCATGCTTCTGGCTGGTCATCGGGATGAAACATATCAGCCCAGCCCTCTCCATCGGTTGAGCCGAGGGGGGCTCCGGTATATTCATACCATCGCGCGTTATAATAGTCATGATCACCGTTCGGTAGAGTCGACCAGACCATCTGAGGCATTGTGTCAGCTAGTGCATGAAAAGCATCGCCGCTGAGCTGCAGGGCACCCTTTTCCTGAATCTTGGAGTCAGTCAGTCCTCGGTCGGGGGATTCGTTTAACCTGAAATTTTTGATTTCGCTACGGGTGGGCATAATTGGCTTTCACAATATCTTCAAATCCAAGCTCAGCCGTCTTTGCATTCCGGGAAACAACAAAGAAACGAATCAGCATATTTTATTCATGGTAAGTGTAAGCAAAATGCTTTGATTGCACGAAATCTTTTCGTCATCCTGCGGAAACAAATATTGGACATAAAACTCTCTCGAATCCGAGAAGAACAATCCGAGGGTAATAATAGATAGTTCGCTTTTTGCGGCCACTGCGGCCGTTATAGCCATTATTTAGAGAGAGTCCGGGGCTTTTAGCCGCAAACCGAGAGTGATCTATTAGGCCAGACCATCCCCCGAGAAGGTATCTCCAGCCTGTTCAGCGCTCGCCATAGGGCAAAGTTGCCCCGAAGAACATGTCCCGTCGTTTGCGCGGTGATCGATCATGGCCGCCAGAACTCCCCTTTTTGGTCGATGACCATTGCTCAACTATCCTGTTTGCGGCATGGATATTTCCATTATCCCCATTGGGGCAAACGGCGGGACAATCACGTTTGAACAATATTATGCCTATCTTCAGCTTCCTGAAATCAAGATCGGAAGCGGACCAGAAAACAGTCTTGGTGACGTTGATCGCGGTCACCGGCGCGTCGACGCGAAATCCCGGTACCCATATGGCCGTTGCAGAAGATGGATCCTTCTCGGGCTCTTTTTCTGGTGGTTGTGTAGAGGCTGCTGTCGTCTCCGAGGCGCTGGATGCGATCAAAAGCGGGAAGCCACACGAAATAAAATTCGGTGCGGGTTCGCCCTATCTCGATATACGGCTACCATGTGGCGGCAGCATCGACCTGCTGTTTACACCGATCATGGACGGCACGATCATCGGCGATATTTTTGACCGGATCAGGAACCGCGAGCCGCTGACGATCATTCTGGATCGCGAAAGCGCGGATATTCGCTGTGAAGCGCAGATATCGAACAAGGTGTCGGTGGAGCGTGCAGCTTCGCAGATTCTGGTCCATCATATTCCGCCCACCAAGATCATTATAATGGGGCATGGACCGTCGGTCGAAAGCCTGGCGCGATTGTCCTTCAGCTATGGCATTGATTGCAACGTGTTATCGCCAGATCCCGTGGCGGTCGAGCAGGTTCAAGGCCTGGCAAGCGCCGCCAATCTGCTGAAAACACCGGAGGCGAATGCGCTGCTCGATCCCGATCCATGGACTGCCTGCATATTCTATTTTCACGATCATGACTGGGAAGCCCGCTTGATGAAGCAGGCCTTGTCCTCTTCCGCCTTCTACGTCGGCGCAATGGGCAGCCGCAAAACCCATGCGGCCCGGCAGCGCTATCTCGAGGAAATCGGTGTATCGGAAGCAGAGCAATCACGAATGGCTGCGCCGATAGGACTGATCCCGTCGACACGTGATCCGGCGACATTGGCATTGTCGACATTGGCAGAGGTAGTCGAATGCTATCACCGTCAATTTGGTGGCAACGTATAGCGACCGGACATTGTTGTCTGTTTCTTCCGGTCGAAAACTGGAATAGAGGTTGGATATTGGTGAATTCGGGTTTCGGGGAATATTATGAAATATAGTCTGGTTTCGGTTGTTGCGGCGTTGCTTTTTTCAGGAGCGGCGCAAGCGCAGGAAAAGCCCGAAGAGCCCGCAAAGGACAAATGGGATGTCAACGCGCCCACGGGCGCAACGATCAAGCAAATCCCGATCAACGTCGACGAAGGAAGCTGGATTGATGTCGATGTCAGTCCCGATGGGCAGAGCATCGTGTTCGCTCTGCTGGGCGACATTTACACGATGCCGGTTGCCGGAGGAAAGTCCGTGCGGATCGCCGAAGGTCTCGCATGGGAAGTGCAGCCCCGTTTCTCCCCCGATGGCAAAAGAATAGCTTTTACCTCTGATCGCGGCGGCGGCGACAATATCTGGATCATGCAACGCGACGGCAGCGACAAGAGGCAGGTCACCAAGGAAGAATTCCGGCTGCTCAATCAGCCGAGCTGGAGTCCCGATGGTCACTATATCGTTGCGAAAAAGCATTTCACCACCGCGCGCTCGCTCGGTACCGGAGAGATCTGGATATATCATGTTTCGGGCGGCGGCGGGGTGCAGCTGGTCAAGAAACCGGGC
This sequence comes from uncultured Parasphingorhabdus sp., assembly GCA_965534715.1. GTDB lineage: Bacteria > Pseudomonadota > Alphaproteobacteria > Sphingomonadales > Sphingomonadaceae > Parasphingorhabdus. The sequence continues at coordinate 3,756 of CBETBW010000054.1, read as the reverse complement.
GAGAAACACCAGAAGGAACTGGGCGAACCGATCTATGCACCCGATGGCAAGGCGGTCTATTACACCAGGAATATTACGCCGGGCGGCACGTTTATCTATGCGCAGGACAGCAATAGCGATCTGTTCAACATCGAGAAATATGATCTGGAAAGCGGTGAGGTAACAACCGCGGTTTCAGGCCTCGGCGGATCGGTGCGCCCGAATCCGTCTCCTGACGGCAAGAAGATCGCCTTTGTCCGTCGCGAGATGACCCGATCCAAACTCTATGTGAAGGATCTCGAATCCGGCATCGAGCGGAAAGTCTATGACGACCTCGATCAGGACGTCCAGGAAACCTGGGCGGTCACCGGCGTCTATCCGAATATGGACTGGACTCCCGACAGCAGGGAAATCGTCTTCTGGGCCCGCGGGAAGGTCCGCCGGGTTGCCGCAGACGGCGGCGCTTCGGCGATCATCCCGTTTCAGGTCAGCGACACCCGCGGCGTGGCCGATGCACCGCATCCCCGCATTGCGGTCGCACCGGACAGTTTTACAGCCAAAATGCCCCGCTTTGCGGCGGTGTCGCCCGATGGCCGGCAAGTGGTGTTTGAAAGTCTCGGTAAGCTTTATGTGAAACCGATGGCCGGCGGCTCTGCAAAACGCCTGACCAACACGAGCGCCGAACTGGAACTCTTCCCGTCCTGGTCGCGCGACGGTCGTTCGATCGTGTTCGTTGGCTGGACCGATGCGCAACTGGGTCAGATCAAAACGGTATCGGCAAGCGGCGGATCGCCGCGAACGATCACCAATCGCCCCGGCCATTATGCCCGGCCGCAATTTTCTCCGGATGGCAAAACCATCGCGTTTGAAATGCAGGGCGGCGGCTATCTGACCTCTCCCCAATGGTCGGTGGATGACGGAGTTTACCGGGTCTCTGCCTCAGGCGGAGCACCGGAACGGATCACAAAAGGCGCGGCCAGCCCGCAATATGGCGCGACCAGCGATCGCATATTCATGGTCGACAGCGAAGAGGACAAGCGCGTTCTGATCAGCACTGATCTCAACGGCGAAGCGAAACGCACCCATGCTACAGGCGAGATGACCAACGATTATATCGTTTCGCCCGACGGGCATCATGTCGCTTTCCGCCAGAGCTATGAAGCCTATGTCATGCCGCTGATGCCGGGTACCCAGGCGGTTGATGTCAGCCCGACCAGCAAATCCCTGCCGGTCACCCGGGTCAGCGCCAGCGGGGCCGATTATATCCACTGGTCCCATGGTGGTCAGCAGCTGCACTGGAGCCTTGGGCCGACGGTCTATTCGGAGAGCACCAACAGATTGTTCCCCGATGCGCCCGCATCCAAGGACGCACCAAAATATCAGCCACAGACCAGCGGCGTGTCGCTGGACCGGACGATTGCCGCTGAGAAACCCTCCGGAACGGTTGCGCTCACCGGAGCGCGTCTGGTCACCATGGCCGCAAGCGACGGCGGGATCATCGACGATGGTGTGATTGTCATCCGCGATAACCGGATTGTGGCAATCGGCCCACGCGCAGAGGTTAGCATCCCAGTTGGGGCGCTGCTGGTCGATGTCACGGGCAAGGCCATCATTCCCGGCCTGATCGACGCCCATGCCCATGGCCCGCAGGGTAGTGACGAACTTGTGCCGCAGCAAAACTGGTCCTTGTTGCAAAATCTGGCGCTCGGCACGACCACCACCCATAACCCGTCCAGCCGTGCCAGCGAAATATTTGTCGCCAGCGAGATGCAGCGCGCCGGCATGATCCTGGGACCCCGGATATTTTCGACCGGCGAGATAGTCTATGGCGCGAAAGCGGCGGACATTTATGCCGAAATCAACAATCTCGATGATGCGCTGGCCCATGTCCGCAGGCTCAAGGCGCAAGGTGGCAGCAGCGTCAAGAACTACAACCAGCCGCGCCGCGAACAGCGGCAGCAGGTCGTCGCGGCGGCACGGCAGGAAAATATGCTGGTCGTTGCCGAAGGCGGCTCGCTGTTCGGCATGGACATGGCGCTGGTAGCGGATGGCAATTCGACGCTGGAGCACAATATACCGCTGGAAGTCTTCTACGATGATGTCGTGCAGATGTTTTCGCAGTCGCAGACCAATTACACCCCGACATTGGTGGTCAGCTTTGGTGGCCTGGCTGGCGATCCCTATTGGCGACAAGAGACCAATGTCTGGGAGCATCCCTTGCTCGTCCACACGCCACCGAAAATCCTTGCCGCAGATACGGTCCGCCGGACCAAGGCGCCTGAGAGCAACTTTATCGATGACGACAATGCCCGTGAAGCCAAAAAACTGGCCGACGCCGGCGTGAAAGTCTCGATCGGCGCCCACGGACAGCAAGCCGGGATCGGCAGCCACTGGGAACTATGGTCCTTCGTCCGCGGCGGCATGAGCCCGGTCGAAGCGCTTGCAGCCGGGACCATAGAATCCGCCAAATCCCTTGGCATGGATGCCGATATCGGGTCGCTGGAGGCCGGCAAACTCGCCGACCTGCTGGTGCTCGATGCCGATCCCACTGCCGATATCCGCAATAGCGACAAGATCAACCGCGTGATGCTCAACGGGCGGCTATACGATCCGCTGACGATGAACGAGGTGGAGACGGGGAACCGGAAGCGCGCGGCTTATTGGTGGGAGTGAGCGGCGGCGGTTCCGATGTGCCCTCGCATTAGATTTGAATATGGTTGACGCCCGCGAAGGGCGCGAATGGCTATATTGCTGGTACAGTCGCTGCCGGTCGGCGGCCGACCCGGCTTCGGTCGTTTACCGTCGTACGATTCCAATATCGCTTCGCGCCCTCATGGTCGTCATTGCCAAGTTAGAATTTGGTTCCTGCAAGCAGACATTCAGCGCGTACTATTCACTCGCGCCCAAATGGCAATTTCTGGGCGGGAAGCGGTCATTAAGATATGCCGTCGGGAATGACTGCTTCATCCCGAAAGCGGAAATTAGAATCAGCCCAGTATTTGAAGCTGCTCCATTTCCTCCATCGTGTAGCGCTGCGGAATATGCTGTGGGCAGTTCCAATCAAACGCATCGATTGTGATAATCACAGCACGTTCGGGAACAGCCTGATAGTCTTTGTCGTGCAATTCGGTAATCATCGCGGGTTGATCCTCGGCATCAACCATTGTCGCATGGCCCCATATCTTGAGCCTTCGGCGATTGGGATAGTCCATCAATATGAGCGATACACGATCTTCAACGGTGAGGTTGCCCGTGCTTACATATTGGCGATTGCCGCGAAAATCGGCGTAGCCAATTTGCGTTTCACTGAGTACCTTGAGAAAACCAACCGGCCCGCCGCGAAACTGAACATAGGGCCAGCCGGTTTCAGAAACGGTGGCCTGATAAAAGCCGTCGCGTTCTGTAATAAACTCTGTTTCGCGCGCGCTAAGCCTGTCACCGCCACCCACTTCGGGTTTCAGAAATTTGGCGTAACTGGCCGCAGACCCTTGTCGCTCTTGAATCGATTGAACCGAGGGGGTGAAGGCTATTTCGGCAAAGGCGCGGGGCATGGGATACTCCTCTAGTGTTTTCTAATTATTCAGCGACAGGGAGTGTCGAAATCGACGTATGTGATTTCCGTTTAAAGAGCCGGATGAAGACGAGAAAATGGGATACGAGCAGAAGTGGTACGAAGATGGCAGGGATGAACCATGTCGCTCCGAAATAAGGTAGGGCTTCTCCCCGGCTCAACGCATTCGCAAAATCAACAGTGCCAACGATGTTGAAGATCCAAAC
>CBETBW010000053.1:0-8191 GCA_965534715.1 uncultured Parasphingorhabdus sp. | reverse complement strand
AGCTAACGCATCCCTCTCCCTCACGGGAGAGGGGATTGATCGATGAACACCACCACTCGTCATCCTGAACTTGATTCAGGATCCAGAGCGGCAAGTGCCACAATGGCGGATTGTCGCTCTAGCCCCCGGATCAAGTCCGGGGTGACGGCTTTAATTGAAATCTGATCTGGCTACATCGAAGGATTAACCAGCACCTTCTCGCCCGTGGCCTTCTTGTCGTAACCCTTGGCGATTTCCGGGTCGATCATGTCCATCAGGCTGATCTCGCTCGAATAGTCGCTGTTGAAAATGCCGTTGCGTTCTTCGACGCTGTACATGCGCATTTCCATCATCCGTTCGCCGCCGACCTTTTCCAGATGAGGGGTGAGCAGCCAGCCGCCGACGCCCCAGTAGAGGCCGAGACCGCCGCCAAGGATGGTTTCGCCGGTGTCGAGACGGCCATAGATATAGACCTGTTTGTTGACGGTCGAGCCATAGACGCTGAATTCCGCGCCGCGCACGGCTGCTGCCTTTTCCATTGCGGTCAGGATATAGCTCGCCATCTTGCCGCCGCCGATCGCGTCAAAGCCGAGCGTCGCGCCGGTTTCGGCCAGAGCTGCAATCAGCTTCTCCATGAAATCGTCTCGGGTGCTATCAATCACATGGGTCAGGCCGATATCGGTGAGGATTTTTTTCTGTGCGTCAGACCGCACGATGGCGACCAATGGTACGCCCTCTTTCAGGCAAAGCTTGGCGAGCATTTGACCGAGGTTGGACGCCGCAGCGGTATGGACCAAGGCGTCATGGCCCTCGGCACGCATGGTGTTTACGAAGCCCTGCGCGGTCATCGGATTGACGAACAGCGAAGCGCCTTCTTTCGCGGGTGCGCCTTCGGGCAGCGGCACGCACATCATCGCCGGCATCACCCGGTGAGTGCGATACATTTCGCCGCCGACGATAGTGACAGTCTTGCCCATCAGCGCCTGCGCCGCGTCGGATGATCCGGCGGCGACAACCTTGCCCGCGCCTTCATTACCGGCAGCAAGCTTCTTGCCCGCACGGCCCTTGAAGAAAGGCTGCATGACGGGGTCAACATCGGCCACCAGAGCCGGATGGCCATCAACCGTTTCGCTACGCACGGTGTCCATATTGGCGGCTGCGGTCAGCAGACCAAGATCGGACGGATTGATCGGCACGGCCTCCATCTGGACGACGACTTCATGCTCTTTCGGTTCAGGCACGGCATAAGGCTCGATCGACAGGATCGATTTGCCGTCTTCGGTAACGGTGGTGAACAGTTGCTTCGCTTCGGGGAAATGGGTCATCAGTTGTTCCTCTTTCTTGTTTTTCTAGAAACTTTTGGCGGCGGCTAGCGCGCCCAATCGCTCGGTGATCTCGAAAAACTCTGTCACCGTCTCATCGATAATCTGTTTGGCAGTTTTTACCTCGTCAATCAAACCGGAAGATTGCCCGGCAAGGCCGACGGACGCCTCCATATCACCGCCGAAATAGACATCCTGAATGCCCTTGAACGTATCGGCAGGCATCAAGCCGTCTTCATAAATCTTTGCAGTCCGCTCGGTTTTCAGAGCACGGATGCAGGGAGACGCCTTCTTGTTCAGCACATAGGTGCCGGTTTCCTTGGCATCCAGTATCGCCTGCTTGTAATTATGGTGCACCGGGCTTTCGGCGCTCGACACGAAGCGCGTGCCCATCTGAATGCCTTCCGCGCCCAGCGCAAAGGCTGCGGCCATGCCCTTGCCATCGACAATCCCGCCAGCCGCGACCATCGGAATGTCGGTCTGCCTGCGGATTGCCTGCAGCAGGACCAACGTCGACACTTCCTCCGGATTCTTGAACCCGCCGCCTTCGGCACCTTCGACGACCAGACCATCGACGCCGGCTTCTACACACCCCATCGCAGCAGCGACGGTGGGAACGGCATGATAAACGATGATTCCCGCTTCTTGCAGCGGTCCGACAAATTTGCGCGGGCTGCCTGCAGAGGTGGTGACAAATTTGACGCCGGACTCGCATACGCGCATCAGGATCGCCGGGTCCTTGAGAAACATGATCGGCAGGTTCACGCCGAACGGCGCGTCGGTGAGATCTTTCATCTTCTTGATCTCGGCCATGCAATTTTCGGTCTCGCCCGAACTGGTCTCGATGATCCCGAGACCGCCAGCATTGCAAACCGCCGAAGCCAGTTGCGAGCGGGCAATCCAGCCCATCGGGGCCTGCACGATCGGATATTTCGCGCCGCAATGTTGCAAAAATCTGTTCATCTGTAATTCCTCTTAAATCACCCCATCGGGTACATGATTTCCCGGCTGATCTTGTAGATCCGCTTCATGATCTCGGAACTGAGCTCCAGATCGGCAGCGGTAAAAATCTCCGGCAGTTGATCGGTGTGCGTTGCGCCAACAATGGTGGAGGCGACAAAATCATGCTGTTTCGACCATGCGATTGCCAGCGTCACCGGCGCTACGCCAAGCTCTTCGGCAATCGCCACGAAGCGCTTTGTCGATTCCTCCGACTTGGGATTGACGAAGCGTTCCGCCATCTTCTTCTGCCGGCCACCAAGTTTGAGATAGGCGGAGAAGCGCGCCCCTTCGGGCGTCGCACCATCATTATATTTGCCGGACAGTGCCCCGCCAGCTAGCGGAGAATAAGGGATCAGACTGACCCCTTCCTGCTGGCAGACCTGCGCCAGTTCGTCTTCGAACCGGCGATTGTTCAGGCTGAAATTATTCTGGATCGTGCAATAACGGGTGACACCCAGCCGCTCCGAAGCTTCGAGAGATTTCATCAACCCCCAGCTGGTTTCATTCGAGCACCCGATGGTGCGAATTTTGCCCTTGCGAATTTCTTCGTCCAGCACTTCCATCGTCTCATCATAGGCAGTGCCATGATCGGGCCAGTGGGTCTGGTAAAGATCGATATAGTCGGTCTGGAGGCGCTTCAGGCTGGCATCCAGCGCCTTGACGATATTGTGGCGGTCCATCGCGGTCATGCCTGCCCGTTGCGCCGAGGCGATCCATCCGTGGCTGGGGCCGGAAACTTTTGTGGCAATGATCAGGCTATCGCGATCCTTGCCCTTCATCCAGCGACCGACAATATTCTCGGTTTCCCCTGCCCACTCGCGCTTGGGTGGCACCGGATAATTTTCAGCCGTATCGAAAAAATTTATCCCGGCGTCCAGCGAGGCATCCAGAATCTTGTGCGACATGGCTTCATCGGCGCCGCTACCAAAGGTCATCGTCCCCATGCAGATTTCGGATACATAGATCGGGCTTCGACCCAAACGGCGTTTTTTCATATATATCGCTCCGGGAGACAGGACTTCGGATTAACTGTGCGGTTAAGGTCCATAACCCGCGTAGGTTGCAGGAAGCAATCTAATTTCTCGGGCGACTAGCCAGCCTGGCCGAGAACCAGACAAGCGAGAAACATCAGTAGACCGGCGAACCGATTGGACCGGAACTTGGCAAGCGCATCGTCACCATTGGTGGTTTTCAGCGTCATTGCCTGCCACAGAAGGTGAAGTGCAATGGGGACAAGAGCCGCTATGCCAAGCCATTGGGGCCGGAGCATCCAGAAGGCCGCCGCCCAGCTGGCAAGCGCCATCAGGTAGAAAAGCAGCACGCCAAGGCGCACATTCTCTCCCAGTCGCAGCGCGCTCGAGCGTATCCCGACCAATGCATCATCCTCTTTATCCTGCAGCGCGTAAATCGTGTCATATCCGATCACCCAGAAAATTGAACCGAGGTAGAGCAATACCATTGCCCAGTGAAACTGCGGATCGATCGCCAGCCAGCCGACCAGCGCGCCCCAGCTGAACACCATGCCCAGCCAAGCTTGCGGCCACCAGGTGATGCGTTTCATGAACGGATAGGCGGCGACCAGAGCCAGACTGCCCAGCGCGACCAGTCTGGCTGTCCAGTTGATCTGGAACCAGACAAGCAGGCCGATCAGGCACAATATCAATAGCCATATCCACGCCGCTTTCAGGGACAGGGCGCCACTGGCCAACGGGCGCGAGCGGGTTCGCTCCACTTGGCGGTCAAGATCGCGGTCGACAATATCATTATATACACAGCCCGCTCCGCGCATCACGATCGAACCGAGCAGCAGCCAGAGCAATAAATCCCACCGTTCCACTGCACCACCGGCCAAGGCAACGCCCCAGGCGCAGGGCCAGAACAGCAGCCACGAGCCGATCGGACGGTCAAACCGGGCGAGCAAGGCATAGGACCGGGCAGCCGCCGGTAGCAGGCCGATGATGCCCTTATGCTCGGTATCGGGAACAATCTGTTCGGTCATGATGTAACTCTATCCGTTCGGGCTGAGCCTGTCGAAGCCCATATGTTCATAACCGAAAAACGCCCTTCGACAAGCTCGGGACGAACGGTTATATCAAATCACTATGCCCGCTACTCCTGCCTATCCACCACACAGCGCCCCGCGCCTCTTCGTCGATGTCGAACTTTCCGACGGGGCCGACATCCGGCTGGACGGTAGCCACGCCCATTATCTGATGAAAGTGATGCGTATCAAGCAAGGGGATCCGGTAAAGCTGTTCGACGACCGCACTGGTGAATATCTCGCCCGTGTCTCCGCGTTGGGCAAACGCGATCTGATCCTGATGATTGATGGCAAGACCCGAAACCGGGAAGCTGTCCCCGATCTCTGGCTATGCGCAGCGCCGATCAAGAAGGACCGATTCAACTGGATTGCCGAAAAAGCAACCGAACTGGGCGTGGCCAAGATCATCCCGGTACAAACCGAACGCACCCAGAGTCATGGCATTAAAGCGGATAAACTGCGCGCCCATATGATCGAAGCGGCGGAGCAATGCGAACGCACCTCCCTGCCCGCTCTTGATCCGCCGATAAAACTGACCGAAATACTGGAACAATGGCCCGCCGATCGCCATCTTTTCTTTGCCGATGAGCGTATCCATGAAACCGGGGAAGGCAGCTTCCGCAAGGCGCTGGTCGCCCATGACGGTCCGGCCGCCATATTGATTGGCCCCGAAGGGGGTTTTACAGACGACGAAAATGATAAAATCCGCGCCTTGTCCCAATCGGTGCCGGTATCTCTCGGACCACGCATATTGCGCGCTGACACGGCGGCTGTCGCCGCTATCAGCCTTTGGATGGCGGGCAGGGGCGATTGGACCCCTTGAACACTGCGGTTAAAGGTTATTTTCTGTTCATTCAGAGAAAATTGCCGCGCTTGTAAAATCATCTCGAATCGAGCGCTTTCGGAGCAAATTTTACCAAATATTAGTCGTAATTGGTTAACCCGCTATCCATGAATAGGGACCATTTCTTCCGGGGAACAGATTTTGCCGGTTTCAGCGCTGCTGCGCTGAAGCTGGGTTTTGCTGCCCTGCTTGCAGCTCTCGTCACGCTGACACCCACGACCGCAAATGCGCAGGTCACCGCCTATACCAACACGGATACGACAGCCAACAATATTGATGGCACCCGGACGTGTAGCGGCCCTGCTGCACCGCTAGTGCGCACATTTTCGGTCGGTACAAGCTACACCGTAACCGATGTGGACATAGGCGTTATCGCCGCGCACACATGGCGCGGGGACATGCGCATGACCCTGCAATCCCCGACCGGAACGCGGGTGCAGATTGTCAACGGAGACACTTCCGGTTCGGGCAGTGCCGACAATTTCAACGTCCGCCTCAACGACGCAGCCGGAACCTTGGTCAATGCCAGCAATGTCGATCACAACACGGGCACCGCGCCCTATGAACACGACTTGCGGCCCAACGCCCTATTGAGTGCTTTTAACGGCCAGAATTCACTGGGTATCTGGCGCCTGGAAATCTGCGACCTTTTTCCTGGCGCGGATAACGGTGCCTTCCTGCGCGCAGATCTGTTTCTTGCACAAACACCCGCCAATTTTGCCGACCTGTCTCTGACCAAAACGGTCAGCAATGCGAGCCCGGCCAACGGCACCAATGTCACCTATACGCTGTCGCTCACCAATTCCGCGGCGTCGAACCAGACCGCCGCCGTGACGGTCAATGACCTGCTCCCGCTGGGCACGACCTTCGTCAGCGCATCCGGCTACGGTACCTATACCAGCGGCACTGGCATATGGACTATACCCTCGATAGCTCCGGGACAGACACGGGTTTTGAGCATCATTGCCACCGTTTCGGCTACGTCGGGAGCCACCGTGATAAATATCGCCGAAGTAGCATCATCCAATCGTGTTGATCCGGATTCAGCGCCGAATAATGGCGTCGCAAGTGAAGACGATTACGCCAGCAGGAGCTTCACAGTTTCCGGTTCGCGAACGGCAGGAACACCGCCCAGCCTGACCACCGTCTGTCCCGTCACCAATCAGATATTGTTTGACTGGAATGGCAAGGCTTGGACCGGCGGTTCAACGAACAACAGCTATTCTGTGACCGGTATCGGCTCGATCAATTTCGCAATCACCAAGACCGGCGGAACCTATGATGATGGCTCGCCTGCCGTGAATAACAATAACAACGGGGGTCTCGCGAACAGCGAACAGTCGCTCTATGAAAATCTTCAATTCACGACTCAAAGCCAAACGGCAACGACGGTACTGACCCTGCCAACGGCAGTACCCGGGCTTCAATTTACCGTGTTCGATATCGACTTTGCCAACAATGACTTTGCCGACAAGCTGACCGTAGTGGGAAGTTTCAATGGCGCGACAGTGATGCCGACACTGACCAACGGGGTCGCCAATTATGTCATTGGCAATGTCGCGATTGGTGATGCCGGATCCAATTCCAACTCGGCCAATGGTAACGTGGTGGTCACCTTCACCTCTCCGGTGGACAAGGTAGATATCATCTATGGCAACCACACCACAGCGCCCGCAGATCCCGACGGACAGGCGATTTCGATCCATGACATCAACTTCTGCCGGCCGCTCACCACCCTGAGCGTCACCAAGATCAGCTCGATCATCAGCGATCCGGTCAGCGGCACCACCAATCCCAAGCGCATCCCGGGAGCGATTGTCGAATATTGTATCCTTATCAGCAACAGTGGATCCGCAAGCGCAGGCTCGGTTGTCGCAACCGACAATCTTGCCGGACCTTTTACCTACACGTCAGGAACGATGAAGAGCGGCAGCAATTGTGGATCGGCCGCTACGGTGGAAGATGATAATTCAACGGGCGCCGATGAAAGCGACCCATATGGCGCATCAATTGCCGGTTCAACCATCACCGCGACCGCAGCGACATTGGGTCCGGCAAGCGCTTTTGCGCTTACTTTCCAAGTTACGGTAGATTAGCCGGCGCGTTTCAAGCGCACCAGCATCTCATCCAGTGACGACAGAAACCGTGAGCGATCCGCCTTGCCGAACGGCGGCGGGCCGCCGATATTTTCGGTCCCCATCCCGGCGCGCAAGTCGGCCATGATCGCCCGCGTCGCCACAGCCGCTCCGATCGAATCGGGCGTGAAAGGCTTGCCGTTGGACGCGACCACCGCCGCACCCGCCTTTACGCACCGGTCAGCCAGCAATATGTCGGACGTGACCACGACGGTGCGGGTGCCGGTTCGTTCGGCAATATAGTCGTCGGCCGCGTCAAAGGCATCGCTGACAACCACCCGGCTGACAAGAGGATGATCCGGCACCCGAAACGGGCTGTTACTGACAATCACCACCGCCACGGCATGGCGATCGGCCACCCGGTAAATCTCGTCCTTCACCGGACAGGCGTCAGCATCGACCAATATTTGAATGGCATCCGTCATCGATCGGATCAGTCGGCTTTTGGCCCGCTATGTTTCGCGCCTTCAAACGGACGTTTTCCGCGATGCGGCTTTTTATCGCCGCCGCCGAAATTGCCCTTGGGGCCGGATTTGCGATCGCCCTTATATTCGGATTTCTTTTTGAAACCGTCGCCAAATTCGCGCTTTGGCCCGCCGCCGTCAGAACCGCCTTCGCCTTCCGGCTTGCGCTTCTGATAAGGTTTGCCGCCACCCGGTTTGTCACCGAATTTCTTGTCGCCAAACTTCTTGTCACCGAACTTGTTCTTGCCAAATTGCTTGCCGCCATATTTCTTGCTGGCGTTGCTGTAGTCGCGCTTGCCCCCGGCATTGTCACTGCGTCCGCCTTTGCGGTTGCGTTTCGCTTCATCGCGCGGCTTGCCTTCGAACTGGGTGATGATGATATCGTCGGTATCATCCCCGCCGGC
>CBETBW010000052.1:0-8331 GCA_965534715.1 uncultured Parasphingorhabdus sp. | reverse complement strand
GATGTGACGTATCGCCGAGGCGGGCCACAACCTTTGTCTTGATCGGGAGCTTCATCGCTGCCCGCTCGAAAGCGACCGCTGCTATCGGTCCGGGAACACCGTCCAGTTCGAACAAAATGCGTCCTGGCTTCACCCGGGCAGCCCAATATTCTACCGAGCCCTTACCCTTACCCTGACGAACTTCGGCAGGCTTCTTGGATACAGGCACGTCCGGGAAAATGCGGATCCACAACCGGCCCTGACGCTTGATGTGACGCGTGATCGCACGGCGAGCCGCTTCGATCTGACGCGCGGTAATCCGGTCCGGTTCCATGGCTTTCAGGCCGTAGCTACCAAAGTTCAGGTTAGAGCCACCTGGCGCTTTTCCTTTAATCCGGCCTTTGAAAGCCTTGCGGAATTTATGTTTCTTGGGTTGCAGCATGATGCTCTACCTATTCCTCAAAATCAACGTTGGTGCTGCGGACGAACGCCGGAAGTTTGCGCTTCCACATTCAACCGGTCCTGAGCCATCGGGTCGTGACCCAATATTTCGCCTTTAAAAATCCAGACCTTGATACCGATAATGCCGTAAGCGGTCAGCGCTTCATGCTCGGCATAGTCAATATTGGCGCGCAGCGTATGAAGCGGCACGCGGCCTTCGCGATACCATTCAACCCGCGCGATTTCCGCGCCGCCCAAACGGCCACCACAAACAATTTTAATTCCTTCGGCACCAAGACGCAGCGCAGATTGCACCGCGCGCTTCATGGCGCGCCGGAAAGCCACACGGCGGATCAGCTGATCGCTGATACCCTGTGCAACGAGTTTCGCGTCGACTTCCGGCTTGCGGATTTCGACGATGTTCAGAGATACGTCACTGGAAGACATATCGCTAAGCTTGCGACGCAGCTTTTCAATGTCCGCGCCCTTCTTGCCGATGATCACACCAGGACGGGCAGCATAGATGGAAATCCGGCAGTTCTTGGCCGGACGCTCGATCACAACCTTGGAAATCGCTGCCTGTGGCAGAGCATCAAAGATATATTTGCGCATCTTGATGTCTTCCATCAAGAGATCGCCGTAATTGGAACCTTCCGCATACCAGCGACTGTCCCAGGTCCGGTTGATCTGCAGGCGAAGCCCGATAGGATTACTCTTTTGACCCATGGTTACGCCTCTTCCTCTTCATGCTCGCGTACGACAATGCGAACGCGGCTAAATGGCTTGATAATCTTGGCTGAACGACCACGGGCCCGCGCTTTCCAGCGCTTCATCGTAATCGACTTGCCGACGCTCGCTTCGTGAACGACCAATGCGTCGACATCCAGATTGTGATTATTCTCGGCATTGGCGATTGCAGAAGCCAGAACCTTGCTGACGTCCTTGGCCATCGCCTTTTTGGAAAAGGACAATATGTTCAGCGCGTCGCCGGCCTTGTGGCCACGGATCAACTGAGCGACCAAGTTCAGCTTCTGGGCGGAACCACGAATGGAATTCCCGACAGCCAAAGCTTCATTGTCGCCAACGCGGCGGGGTGATGATGCCTTACCCATTATTTCTTGCCTTTTTTGTCAGCGCCGTGACCGTAATAGCTGCGCGTTGGCGCAAACTCGCCGAGCTTGTGACCGACCATGTCTTCATTCACCGAAACCGGGATGAATTTCATGCCGTTATAAACGCTGAAGGTCAGACCAACAAAGTCAGGCAGGACCGTCGAACGACGCGACCATGTCTTGATCGGTGTACGAACACTGTTTTCCTGCGCAGTCTGCGCTTTCTTCAGCAGGTGGAGGTCAACAAATGGACCTTTTTTGATGGAACGAGCCATGCTTACCTCTTCTTCTTCGCGTGACGCGACCGGATGATCATCTTGTCAGTCGATTTATTGCTACGGGTACGAGCACCCTTGGTTGGCTTACCCCATGGCGTAACCGGATGGCGGCCACCGGAAGTCCGGCCTTCACCACCACCATGCGGGTGATCGACTGGGTTTTTCGCAACACCGCGAGTAAGAGGACGACGTCCTTTCCAACGGGTGCGGCCTGCCTTGCCGAAATTCTGGTTCGAATTATCCGGATTGGAAACCGCGCCAACGGTCGCCATGCAATCGGAGCGCAAATAGCGTTGTTCGCCGCTTTTCATGCGAACGATAACCATACCGCGGTCACGACCGACAATCTGGACATAAGCACCGGCAGAGCGAGCGATCTGGCCGCCCTTGCCTGGCTTCATTTCGACATTGTGCACAATCGTACCAACCGGCATCTGCGACAAGAGCATCGCGTTGCCCGGCTTCACGTCGGTTTTGTGTCCGGCAATCACGCTATCTCCAACGTCGAGACGCTGCGGTGCAATGATATAAGCCAGTTCGCCGTCTTCATATTTCAGCAGCGCGATAAAGGCAGTGCGGTTGGGATCATATTCGATCCGCTCGACCGTAGCAGCCATATCCCATTTGCGCCGTTTGAAATCGACGAGACGATATTTCTGTTTGTGACCGCCGGCGATGCCGCGTGACGTGACATGGCCCTTGTTATTCCGGCCACCCGTCTTGTTCTTGCCTTCGACAAGCTTCTTGACAGGCTTGCCTTTCCACAGGCCGCTCTTGTCGACCAGGATAAGACCACGCCGGGCGGGGCTTGTCGGTTTATAGGATTTTAATGCCATGTGCCCTTAAACTCCCGTGGTGATGTCAATGGTCTGGCCTTCGGCCAAGGTGACAACAGCCTTCTTGATGTCATTGCGTGTGTAGGGGCGACCCTTCCACTTTTTGGTCTTGCCCTTTTGCACCAGCGTGTTGACGTTTTTGACTTTGACATCAAACAACGCCTCGATAGCGGCCTTGATCTGCGGCTTGGTTGCGGTGTTCGCAACTTTGAATACCACAGCGTTATGTTCGCTGAGCAAGGTTGATTTTTCGGTGATGTGCGGGCCGACAATCACGTCATAATGACGGATATCGACAGCTTCTTTTTTAGCCATTGAAGCGCGCCTCCAGCTTTTCTACCGCTGCGCGCGTCAGCACCAGGGTTTCATGGTTCAAAATGTCATAAACATTGGCACCAGCAGCTGGCATCACGTTGATGCGTGGAATGTTGTTCGAGGCTTTCGAGAAAGCTTCGTTCACAGCATCACCGTCCATGATCAGTGCTGATTTGCCGAAACCGAGCTTGGCAATACTGGCCAGAAGCGCCTGTGTTTTGGCTTCCTTCAGGTCAATATTTTCAAGCACGATCAGATTGTCATTTTTGACCTTGTCGCTCAGCGCCATTTTCAGACCCAAAGCACGAACTTTCTTGTTCAGCGATGGATCGAAATCACGCTTGCGGGCACCGTGGGCTTTACCACCACCAACGAAGATCGGAGCACGGCGATCACCATGACGCGCTGTACCGCCGCCTTTTTGATTGCCATATTTCTTGCCGGTACGGGCAACGTCTGAACGTTCACGGGTCGGACGGGCCGTTCCGCGTGCTTTTTCACGCTGCCAGTTGACGACACGGTGAAGAATGTCTGCACGCGCTTCAATGCCGAACACGTCATCGTTCAATTCGATGTCGCCCTTGGCTTTTGCGTCGAGGGTTATCACTTTCAATTTCATGGCTTAGCCCTCCTTCCCGTCAGAGTCTTTGGCATCATCTGCCGCCGCTGCATCTGATTTCGCAACTGCCGCTTCGATTTCGGCATCGGTCGGACCAACCGGACGTTCGATCGCTGCATCCGCTTCGATCATGCCAGCCGGAGCATCTTCCGTTTTCGTTTCATCCGCGTTGCGGCGCATGGCACCCGGGAATGGAACGCCTTCGGGAAGAGCAACTTTCACTGCATCTTTAACCAGAAGCCAGCCGCCTTTAGAACCAGGAACGCTGCCGCGTACAAAGATCAAACCGCGAGCGGCGTCTGTACGGACGATTTCCAGATTTTGCTGGGTGCGATTTTTCGCGCCCATGTGGCCGGCCATTTTCTTGCCTTTGAACACCTTGCCTGGATCCTGGTTTTGACCAGTAGAACCGTGGGCACGGTGAGAGATGGAAACACCATGGGTTGCGCGCATACCACCGAAGCCCCAACGCTTCATGGCACCGGCAAAGCCCTTACCTTGTGTCACACCTTGGATATCAACCATTTGACCAGCAATGAAGTGGTCAGCGGTTATTGTTGCACCAACGGGGAGCAAGCCTTCTTCGCTCTCGACCCGGAATTCGGCAACACGCGCCTTTGGCTCGACTTCTGCCTTGGCAAAAGCTTCGCGTTGCGGCTTGTTTACATTTTTCGCTTTGCGGGGGCCTGCACCAAGCTGAACAGCAAAATAGCCATCACGTTCTTGATTACGGGCGCCAACAACCTGGCATTCTTCCAATGAAAGAACGGTAACCGGCACGTGCCGACCGTCTTCCTGAAACAAGCGGGTCATCCCCATTTTTTTCGCGATCACGCCTGTACGCACGATCAATCTCCTTCACAGAGGCCGAACGAACCATTTCGTCCGGCTTGCCAGCCCAAATTGTCATGCGTCACCCCGTCCGGGCTGTATTGTTCCGAAAATTCCGGAACGAGACGGAGGACGCTGCCCGGTAGAAACCGGCGGTATCCCGTTATTCGTCTGGACCCCCGCCTGGGCGGGCATCTCTAATCAATTGGCTTAGGCCAGTTTGATCTCGACATTCACACCGGCAGCAAGGTCAAGCTTCATCAAAGCATCAACAGTCTGCGGCGTTGGCTGCACGATATCGAGCAACCTTTTATAGGTCCGTACCTCAAACTGCTCGCGGGACTTTTTGTCCACGTGCGGTCCGCGGTTTACGGTAAATTTTTCTATGTGCGTTGGCAATGGTATCGGTCCACGGATTAGCGCGCCGGTGCGGCGTGCAGTGTCAGCGATATCGCCGGTTGCTTGATCAAGAACCCGATGGTCGAATGCCTTCAAGCGAATGCGAATATTCTGCGTTTCCATGTACCTGTTACCAATGTCAAAGAGCCAAAAATAAACCGCCCCGATTTTCTAACGAAAAAGGCCGGAGCGGCGAAATTACTGGCTGCCCGAATCACCGATCCGGGCAGCGAGGCGTTCCTATATTACTTTGTTACGTTGCTGACAACCCCTGATCCAACCGTGCGTCCACCTTCGCGAATAGCGAAGCGCAGGCCGGGATCCATGGCGATTGGAGCGATCAATTTCACGCCGATCGTCACGTTGTCACCAGGCATAACCATTTCAGTGCCTTCAGGAAGGATCACTTCACCGGTCACGTCGGTCGTACGGAAGTAGAACTGCGGACGATAGTTGGCGAAGAACGGCGTATGACGGCCACCTTCGTCTTTCGACAGCACGTAAACTTCAGCCGAGAATTCTGTGTGCGGCGTGATCGAGCCGGGCTTGCAGAGAACCTGGCCACGTTCGACCGCTTCCCGGTCAACACCACGGATCAGCGCGCCGATGTTGTCGCCAGCCTGACCGGAGTCGAGCAGCTTGCGGAACATTTCCACGCCGGTAACGGTTGTTTTCGTAGTATCTTTGATACCAACGATTTCACATTCGTCACCAACATTCACGATGCCGCTTTCAACACGACCGGTAACAACCGTGCCGCGACCGGAAATCGAGAACACGTCCTCGATTGGCATCAGGAATGGAAGATCAACAGGACGTTCCGGCTGAGGAATGGCTTCGTCGACAGCTTTCATCAGTTCAAGAATCTTGTTCTTGCCGATTTCGTCATCGCGGCCTTCGAGCGCAGCCAGCGCAGAACCGGCTATGATTGGAATGGCATCGCCATCAAAATCATAATAGGAAAGAAGTTCGCGGATTTCCATTTCCACCAGTTCGAGCAGCTCGTCATCGTCGACCTGGTCAACCTTGTTCATGAACACGACCAGAGCAGGCACGCCAACCTGACGTGCGAGCAGGATATGTTCGCGGGTTTGGGGCATTGGGCCGTCGGCAGCGTTAACCACAAGAATAGCACCATCCATCTGAGCAGCACCGGTGATCATGTTTTTCACATAGTCAGCGTGTCCTGGGCAATCGACGTGCGCATAGTGACGGGCTTCGGTTTCATATTCAACGTGGGCCGTTGAAATGGTGATGCCGCGCTCACGCTCTTCAGGCGCTTTGTCGATATTTGCGAAGTCAACGGCAACACCGCCGGTTGATTCAGCAAGCACTTTGGTGATCGCCGCGGTCAACGTCGTTTTACCATGATCAACATGACCGATGGTTCCGATGTTGCAGTGCGGCTTGTTGCGCTCAAACTTCTCTTTAGCCATTTTATTTTACCTCTGATTTTCTATCATCTTGATAGTCTGCGCCGCGCTTTGGCGAGACTCTCTAATTCTGTCAACACCCTTTTGCCGGTCTGACGGTTTTCCCGCCAGACCCGCGCAAAAGGAAAGCGCGTTACATCGAAAAGGAGTGGCGGTTAAGCCATTTTCTCCTTGATCTCTTCTGCTACGTTGCTCGGCACTTCCTCGTAATGAGAGAATTGCATCGAATATTGTGCACGTCCCTGACTGAAGGAACGCAGCTCATTCACATAACCGAACATATTAGCAAGCGGCACCATGGCGTTCACAGCCTGGGCGTTGCCGCGTGTATCTGTACCCTGGATTTGGCCCCGGCGGGAGTTAAGATCGCCGATCACATCACCAAGATAGTCTTCCGGTGTAACCACTTCAACTTTCATGATCGGTTCAAGCAGCTTGATGCCGGATTTCTGCGCCGCTTCGCGCATCGCTGCGCGACCGGCAATTTCAAATGCCAGCGCCGAACTATCAACATCATGATAAGCGCCGTCATATACGCGGATGTCAAAGTCGATAATCGGGAAGCCGATCAAGGAACCGGTCTCGGCGGTCTCGCGCATACCTTTTTCGACAGACGGGATATATTCTTTCGGAATATTACCGCCCTTGATTTCATCGCTGAAGGTAATGCCCGATCCGCGCTCGCCCGGCGTGACTTCAAACTTGATACGCGCAAACTGCCCGGAACCACCGGACTGCTTTTTATGCGTGTAGTCAACTTCAACCGCCTTGCCGAGGGATTCACGATAAGCCACCTGCGGCGCACCGACATTGGCTTCCACTTTAAATTCACGACGCATACGGTCGACAAGAATGTCGAGGTGAAGCTCGCCCATGCCTTTGATGATCGTCTGACCCGATTCATGGTCAGTCGTCACCCGGAAAGACGGATCTTCAGCCGCCAGCCGGTGCAAGGCAATGCCCATTTTTTCCTGGTCAGCCTTGGTCTTTGGTTCAACGCTAAGCTCGATAACCGGATCCGGGAATTCCATGCGTTCCAATATGATCGGCTTTTCAGGATCGCAAAGCGTATCGCCGGTGGTGGTTGTTTTCATACCCGCCAAAGCAACGATGTCGCCTGCAAATGCCTCGTCGATATCTTTACGATCATTGGAGTGCATTTCGAGAATACGACCGACTTTTTCCTTCTTGTCCTTGACCGAGTTCAGCAATATGCCTTTTTCCAGCTTGCCGGAATAGATACGGCAGAAAGTCAGCGTACCCACGAACGGATCGTTCATGACCTTGAAGGCAAGCGCCGAAAATGGCGCTTCATCGGATGATGCCCGGCTATCTTCGGTTTCGCCGTCGAGCTTCACGCCTTTAATGGCGGGAACGTCGAGCGGGCTTGGCATATAATCGACAATCGCATCGAGCAAAGGCTGAACGCCCTTGTTCTTGAACGAGGAACCACAGAGGACAGGAACAAAGCTCTGGTTGAGCGCGCCCTTGCGGATCAGCGACTTCAAGGTCGCTGCATCGGGCTCGGTGCCTTCCAGATAGGCTTCCATGATGCCATCGTCCTGCTCGACAGCAAGCTCGATCAGTTTCTCGCGATATTCCGCCGCCTTGTCCGCCATATCCTCCGGAATTTCACCATAGGTATATTCTGCACCCAGATCTTCGTTTTTCCAGATGATCGAACGCTGGTTGACGAGATCGACCAGACCGATGAAGTCGCTTTCGCGGCCGATCGGCAGATAGAGCACAGCGGGGATCGAGCCAAGACGCTCGACAATCGTGTCCACGCAATAATAGAAATCGGCACCGGTACGGTCGAGCTTGTTCACATAGCACATCCGCGGCACTTTATATTTGTCTGCCTGACGCCATACGGTTTCGGACTGCGGCTCAACGCCGGCAACGCCGTCAAAACAGGCTACCGCGCCATCGAGCACACGCAGGGACCGTTCGACTTCAATGGTGAAGTCAACGTGGCCAGGCGTATCAATGATGTTGATCCGGTGCTCGGGACCCTTGCGGTCCTCGGCATTCCAGAAACAGGTGGTCGCAGCAGAGGTAATGGTAATACCACGCTCTTGCTCTTGC
>CBETBW010000051.1:0-9302 GCA_965534715.1 uncultured Parasphingorhabdus sp. | reverse complement strand
CCGCGATAAGCAGGCGTTCCACCGTTCGCTTCCGCACTGGCCATCAGACCATCAACGGCCTGGTCCTCGCGACCGGCATGGAAGGCAAATTGCGTTTCGGTTTTGAAATCTCCTGCAGCGCCCCGGAAAATTTTCCCGTCCGCCCAGATCCGGCCGATATCCTGAATTCGGCGACTGGACAGGGCAACGGCAAAACAGGCAGAATAGCTGTAGACCGTGGTACTCGGCCGCCCCTTTCCCCCGCCTTCCCGGCTTCGGGTTTCTTTCAGGTCGGTCGCCCAGATGACCGTTCCGGCAACCCGCATCTTGCCGTATATCCTGGGGACCTGGGAACCATAGCTCGACGTTTGAACGGCCAGCTCCTGCAACCGCGGCCCTTCCCTTCCTTTTGGCCTGAACAGTATATTCTGGTCGACCTGCTGGCCGATTATCGCCCCGATTGCGCCGCCAATCGGTCCGCCAATTGCGGAGCCGACGGCGGTCAGTACCAATGTCGCCATTCAATCCTCCATCAATCTGAAAATCCAAACGATCGGCCACGGCGGATCGCCCGGACAAAATACGACCTTGCCCAAACCCGCGTGTGCATGGACAAAGCCATCCTTGGCCCGGATCAGGAAATGCCACTGGACCGGGCTTGGCTTGACCAGAACGATATCGCCTTCACACAGCCGGGTTGCCGGTGCGAACCGCTCGAAACCGATATTCGCCATAAATTCGTTGATCGCGCCTTCAGACCCACCGCGAATCGAATAGCCATTGGGCGCCCGGCAATCGACATCGGCTGCGAGCAGACATTGATCTGCCAGCCCGATACAATCCAGCCCGCCTTCCTCGTCACGGCCGTGCAAGCGAAATTGTGATCCGCATAGAGACATAGCTTTATCCGCCATTTTTGCTGCTATCCTTCCAGATTGCGTCATGCGCCGGGATACCGCGTGAGCAGATCATTGCCGGGAAGATAGGGCTCGCCGCGAAAATTGATGCTGTTGGCAAAGCGGTCCCGGCAGGTCGCAAAATTCTTGTTGCAGCCCTCGGTAATCATTATCCGTGTGCCTGGGACCGCGGACCGGGAGGGCCAGTCCGCCAGTCTCACAATATTCCCCTGTCCGTCGATGATCGCATAGCTGAGCCCGCAATCGGGACCGTCCAGGATGCGCATGAATCCGAATATAAAATCGGACGCCGCGCCAGCCAGCGCATCAATCCCGATCTCATCCCCGCTGACGGAAGTGATCCGGCCTTCCCGTTGAAAGCGATGCAGGCTCTGCTTGCACTGACGATCGCCAAATTCGGCCCGGCAGGTGGGCGACGTCAAAGGTGCGATCGGCTCGTTGAGAAACGATGTGCCACCCAGCATTTCCACGGTAAAGTTGTCCCCTGACCTGCCGATTTCGCCAAATTCCCCGCAAATCAGGGGTAACGGCTCGGCATCGGGCTGTTCCCAATTGATCAGTGATATATACAACAGCGCACCATCCCAGCGTCCGGCGGCCAAGTCCGATTCCGCAATCGCGGCGCTGGTCATAACCCCCGCAATTTCAACATTGTCAATGTCCAGGCTGTCGGACAGCGCGATCGAAGTCGGCACCATTCCCGGCGCTGCCCGATAACGAAACGCATCGACCACAAGATCACGATCATGCGATGTAAAGCCAAGCGCAACCCCGTCTTCGCGCTCCAGCCGCCAGATATAGGCGCTGGTGCTGACGTCCTGATCCAGCCAGTCGAGGCTCATGACGTTTCCCGGACCTCGATCAGGAGGACCTCCGGAATATCCCCGGCCAGGAATGTCGCATGACTCACCTGCAATTGATCACTGGCGAACCTCACCGGCGCATCGAACAGAAAACCGGCGGTGACATCGCTGCCCTCGCCCGGAGGCATATCAAACACGACCATCCCGGTCGGGCCAAGTGCCCAGTCGCCGGTCAATTGCCCGTCGATCGCGATCTGAAGCGAATCCGGATCGGGCCGGGTGATCCATCGTTGCTGCGGTTCTCCGGCAGAGTCACCATAATTTTTGACCAGTTGATACTGGGTCTGCTGACCATCGCCCTTGCCAAGGAACTGGTCGGTAGGTGTCGGCTCACCGACCATGTCGCGCGAACTATGGTCATAGGGATCACGAAAGCGAAAAGCCTTGGCCGCACCCCGGCGCGCCCGAAAAAACGCGATCAATCTACGCAATTCTTCCTCACTCCTGATCCCCGGCCCGACATCGATTTCGAGCCGCGCATCGGCCCAGTCGCTGTTGCGAGTTTCATGGCCGGAAATAGTCGTCACAATCCGGGTCGAAAATCCCGGCGACACACTGGCGCCCTGACCAATGGCCAGCGGAAATTGCACGTCGTCAAAGGCGTTCACATCCTCTTCCTTTTCCTGAAAATAGGTGAATCCGTCGCGCGCGACCTGCGGCAGCGCCCAGACATAGATTTCCGGCGTGCCGCGCGCCTGCGCATCGGTGACGGCATCGACCATATTGGCCCAGATGAATCGATCCCCGGCGGTGAGGACAAAGCCGGAAAAATAATTCTGTTGATCAATCGGATAACCGAGCCGCTGGGTAGCCAGTCCGATCCCGCTTCTGGTCGCCGACCGATTCCCCGCAATCACCCAGTCATAATCCTCAAGCTGCAATATATCGAAGGCGGGCGATGCCCAGCCCACCGGCAAGTTTGCCCGCTTCGCTTCGGGGGCCTGCTCATCCAGGATCGTCGGCAAATAGGCGAGCAGCAGGGTTTCAACCGGAACCGCTCCCGCTTCCTGCTTCACCGCATCGAGCAGCGCGCCGGTAGACTGCGCCAATATCGCTCCGGCCTGATCGAGCATCGCCTGCTGTGCAGCGGTTTTCGGCCCGTCAATAGATGATATGCTGACCGAAACCGGCCCCAGGGCGGCAGTAGCGGCGGCATCGTAGAGACAAATGCGCTTGTCCGGCATGATCCACCACCACGGTTCGCCGACCTGAAAGCGGATCGCCGCTGACGCGTCTCGTGCAATCGCCATAAAAGCGCGCGCCACAGCTTGCAAATAACTCATCGCGTTGCCGTTAGCAGGCGAGAGCAATGTCGATGGCGGTTCCCATCCAGTCAACGCCGGATCACCATTTTCGGCGCGTTGTTTCCAGTCGTTCCAGCAATGCGCATCAAACAGTTCGTAGGAGAGCGACAGGATCACCGAGAACCCCATAGCTTCGCTACGGGATATCAGGTCGCGATGCCAAACCGCTGTCGGCTGGTTGATCGCCGAAAATTCTTCACCTGTCTGGGGGGCGGACAGGCTCACATAGAGTCCCTCCCCAACCGTCTCCAGCCGGAAATAATGGCTCATTCCAACATAATGATTGATCGACGTGCGATAGCCGAGAGCGCGGATCGCTCGCAGCAACCGCTCCGGCGTCTGGTTGAAACTGTCGTCATAGGCGGTCGCCATCGAAAGCGAGTGTTCCGGCACCATGATGTCGCCAATTTCGAGCACCGCGCTCTGGCCATCGGTCTTGATCGCGCTCATTTCGGCCCAGCCGATCTTCGGCGTCAGATAGCGCGTACCCAGTTCGTCATATTCCGGCGGAATGATCGAAATGAACAGCCGGTCGATATCTTCCGGAAAGACCGGGTCGGCCTCTCCCGGTAACAGGAACCCGCCTTCGACTTTGGAAAATTCTATAGAAATCTGCGCATCGGTTGGTGTGCCGCTGGCATAGTTCCACAGCCGGACATACCAGGATTTGGGCTGGCCAGAGGCATCCCGCCCCTCGATCGTCAGCGTCGGCCCGTTGATCGCATCGAGCGGCATGATGCCGTCGGACCGCCAGTGAAATTCCCATTTGAGCCGCGAATAATCCTTCACGGTTTCATAGGCGAGCAGGGGATGATCGAACGTATCTTCGCTTTCCCAGATCAGCCCGGCAAGATCGTCACTATTGTAGAAAACCGCGTCCACGCGCAGCGCATTCGCCGCGGTTGTCACTACCGACGCCATCATCGGGCGCGGGAAATTGATCGTCCAGAACAGGGGGTCAAATCGCTGAATGAAGCTGCTGCGCTGCGCAGTCCGCTTGTCGGCAAGCCAGAAACCCATGGTCAGCCCGCCTTTGCGGCCAGCGCATTGCGCACCGCCCGCGCCACCTGCCGGCTTGATCGGCGCATCTGGTCCGGCGCGCTCCCCTGGCCATTGTCGGAAATATTGATGGTCAAACGGATATTGGGCGCGTCGCCGATAGAACTCGTCTGTTCAATCCGTCCTGCCGCAGTAGGCACGAATATTTCCGGCCCGCGTTCGCCGACCATATAGGCGCGGCCGCCGGTTACAGGACCTCCGGTTGCCCGTCCCGGCGCACCCAGAAATGGATTGAGCAAGGATGTCCCGATACTAAGCAAGCCGCCACCGGAACCGATCGAGCTACCGCCAAACAGGCTTTGCAAGCCGCCATTGATCGCGGCGCTGGCAATATCGTTCATCACCGAAAGCGCCACCCGGCGCAGGTCCTCAAAATCCAGCGAACCGCGCCGGATCGCTCGGCTGAGCGTATTCTCCAGAGCCGAACCTGCCCGTTCCAGCCCCTCTGCAAAAGGGCCGTCGAGCTGCCCCTTCATATCCGCCACATCCTTTGCAAAACCAGCGGTATCGGTGCGCACGCTGACCACCAGCCGTTCGATTTCTTCATCCATCGGGAAAGGTTTCTTTCAGTTTTTCGAGTTGATTGATGTCGAGCGGCGTTGTTCCGGGGCTGCCTGGATCACCATCCGTAAATGCTGTAAAAATGACCGTCAGTTCAGCGGGTGTAGCATTCCAGAATTGATCGGGTGTCCAGCCGAAAACGGCCGAGACCGTGCCTGACAATTTGGATGCGAGGACCGCGAAAATCTTGTTCTCCCGCGAAGGCGGGAGTCCATCTCCCGCTGCCTCGGCAGACGATCTATCTCGAGATGGACCCCGGCCTACGCCGGGGGCACCCGTCACTCTGCACCGCCCTGCAATATCTGCCTGAGCAAAACCTTCAGCGCCGGAGTCACCCCGGCAAGGCCAAGTTTCATCATCCCCTCGCCCAATTGATCCCGGGTCAAATTATCCGGGCGATCACTGGCGACATGCCAGAATAATGATACGATTTCCGATAGCAACAGCCGCCCGCCGACCGCCCGCTCGACGAGATCGAAGAGCGAGCCCAGCTCTTCTTCGGCGGCGACCAAGGCGGCAAAACTGGGCCGCAGGATCAGGCGCGTGCCATCGACCACGATCTCCGCCTCGCCGCGCAAGGCATTGGCGGGCCGATCAGACATTGATCACCGGACCGGAGCTTTCCAGACTGAGCGTGTAACTCCGTTCGCCATTATAATCGCCGCTGTAATCCAGCCGCGCCACCAGAAAATCGCCCTGCATCCGCTCGCCGCCCTCAAAGCTCAGTTCGTAGCTATCGAGGATACCGCCGAGCGCATGGCTTTTGATCCTGAGTTCAGCATCGGATCCGGTGAACACACCCGCCCCGGAGACGGAAACAGAGCGGATTCCGGCACCCGACAGAAGCTGCCGCCAGCCGCCGCTATCCTTGCTGGTGATCGGCACCGGTTCGCCGTTCACGGTCATTTGCGTGGTCCTCAGACCGGCGATTGTCGTGTAGCCGACCGGGTTCTCCCCATCGCCAATTTTCAGGAGAAAGGCGCTGCCTTTTTCTGCTGCCATATCGTGGTTCCTTTATGTGGTGTGTGTAAGTGTTTGGTCTCACGGCAGTTCGCTGCGCTCACGCCTCCGACGGGGCGGGCTTTCGCCCGACGCGCAGTCGCGCTTGCCTCCGCTTCGCGTCGGTTCGGCGCTCCTAATCCTGGTTAGGTTCAAACCGAGGCGCAGCCGAGGCAAGGCCGACCGGCCGCCGCGCCTTATTGGCGCGATAGCCAAGGGCGCGGATGCGCCCGACCGGCGCTTGAGGTTAAAAAAATACTCCCCGCCCCGTCGGAGGCGTGAGCGCAGCGAACTGCCGTGAGACAAAGTCATATCCCGCGCCCGGCGCTTGAGGTTAAATTAAACTTTCAAAACCCTCGCGCGATACTCCACCAACCCGCTCCAGGGGCTGACCACGCTGCGCAAGATGCGTGTCCGGCGAAAATCGAAGGTGACGATTTGCCAACCTGCCGGATCAGACAATCCATCGCCCAAAGCCTCTTCGACCAGCGTCATCACCCGATGCAGCCGCGCCGCCGTCTCGCCATCATCGTGGACGGTCAGCGCGAGACTCAGTTCCCGACCAATCCCGCCCTTGTGGCTCCAGTCGAGCGATGCTCCGGTCGCCAGTGCGATATAAGGAAAACTGGTGCGCGACGGCGGGCCGTCGAATATTCCGTTGATCAGGTCCGTCAGCGAAACATGTGTATTCAACCTCGCGACCAACTGCTGCTGGACCGCTTCCAGCGCGCTGCTCATCGCACACCCCGCATCAGAAAGGCGACATCGCGCAGGCTGCTATTCTCGACGACCCGCTCTTTCAGTCGCGGCGCTTCGACCAGCACGCCCGTAGTGGTTATGCTGACGCGGGCATCGCTCGGCAACTCGTCCGCCAGCACCGATTTGATTTCGGATTTGGCATGACCGAGCCGCTGTTCCGCAATCGTCTCACCGCGTCTCTGCAATTTCTCCATCATCTCTTTTCTTCCGCCTGCAATATGGTTTTCGGGATCAGCCGATGTTCCAGAATCACGCTGTTTATGACCATCACTCGCCCGCCCCAAAGCAGCCGGTCACCCGGCTTGATCGCTTGTGTTTCCCGCAAAATAAAGCGCCAACGAGGCATGGCCGACCAGCTCCCCGCTTCCTCATCATCTCCGCTCGGCAAGGCTTCCGCCGCAGCCCAAAACTCGTCGATGGAGTCAAATTGGGGTTCAGCAGACCCCAGCGCATCCCGACCGGCACGCTGCCGCTCGATGGTGATACGTTCCCGCAAAATACCTGAAAATTCCTGTCCCATCACGCGATCCTCATCCGCCGATACGGTCGCCAGAGAGCGGTCACCGCGCTCGGCGGACCACCGGCATCAACGCCGTCGCGATTGGCATAGAGATAGCCTGCCATCCGCACGATCCCCTGACGCAGGCTCGCAGGCAGTTCCGGCCAATCCGTCGCCAACCCGCTGGCATAAGTCACCCGGATCCGGGAACCGCCATCGTGACGGTGCAACCTGATCCAGCCTATTCCGTCGCTATCGATGTCGAGCGCATAATCCTCCACCGCCAGCGCCGATGCGATTCCGTCCGCCGCCACTTGCTCGACGGACGTTATCGACTGCACCGGCAGCCGCTTCAGCTTTTGCCAGGCCTGACGCCCCGGCAACATGTCGGTCACCGATCGGATGATCAGCATCTGGCCGGTAAAATCCTCGCACAACGATGCCGCGCTTCTCAAAAACGCGTCAATGGCGGCGTCATCGGCCTGATGATCGATCCGGACAAAATCCCGGACTTCTGCGATCAGATCCGCCGGCAAATCCGGCCAGTCTGCAATGGGGAAGCTCACGGTAGCGGCATCCTTTCACTAGATTTTCGAAATATGCGCCCGTGCCGGATCGAGAGGGGGAGCAGCCGGCACGGGCGCGCTGCGCCGAAGCGCAGCAAGGGCTCAGAAAGCGCTGAACTGCATCAGCTTGATCGCTTCCGAATTCATCACCTGCCCGCCAATCCGTTTGGTCGCATAGAAATGGACAAACGGCTTGTTGGTGAATGGATCGCGCAGGATATGGGTCGCGCTGCGTTCGGCGATCAGATAACCGGCGCGGAAATTGCCAAAGGCAATCGACAGGCTGTCGGCCGCGATATCAGGCATATCCTCTGCCTCGACTACCGGATAACCGAGCAAGGTCGCGGGCTGTCCATTGGCCAGCGAAGGCTGCCACAGAAACGCGCCGTCTGCGGTTTTGAACTTGCGGATCCGGGCGAGCGTCGAGCTGTTCATCACAAAGGCCGCGCCCTGCCGGTAAGCGGGGCGGAGCGTGTGAACGAGATCGACCAGCGCATCCTCGCTGGCAAAGCTGCCGGCGGCACCAGACGGCACATATTGCAGCGACCCAAAGGCGCGGACATCGTCACTCTCGTCGGTGACCACCGCGTTGAGGAACCCGCGCGGCTGGTTGACACCGGAACCGCCGACAAAGGCCGCGCCCTCCGCCTGGGCAAATTCGCGGGCGATTTCATCGGCGAGCCAGGCTTCCACGTCAAAGGCCGCGTCATCGAGCATCGCCTGCGACGCCGCCGGATTGGCGTAAAGCTCTCCGGTTGGCGGCGCGATTTCGTTGAAATCCGGCGTATCGGTTTCCGGACGCCCCGCGGTTTCGCTGACCCAGCCGGATGGCGTACCGCCGGTGGTTACCAGCTTGCGATAACCGGCACTGCCGGTCTGCACGACCGTCGCGATTGACCGGATCGGCGAGATGTCCCGCAGCGTCGCACCGATCAGTGCGTCAATTTCCTGCGGCACGGCAAAACCGCCCTCGGGACCGGACGCGCCGGAAAAGCTCTTCAGCTCGACCCCGCTATGATCGCCGCTCCGCAGATATTTGGACACAAAATCCTGCACCGCGAGCGAAGACGGCATTGCCTTTGCGCCATCGAGCGCCGGGCGGGCCGAGGCTTTAGCAGCGTCCGCCATCTGGCTCTTCAATCCATCGACATCGCCGCGCAAGGTCGCAATCGCCTTGCCATGATTCTCCGTTTCTTCGGCCATGAGCACCGCATCAAAAGACGCTTCGAGCGGATCGGCCTTGGTTTCGAGCTTGGGAGAGTTTTCCATATCATTCCTTTCCTGAGGTTAACTTCAATTCGAGCCTTGGAATCACGCGAAGACACAAAGCCACAAAGCCAGAGCTGGCTCTTCGTGCCTTCGTGTCTTCGTGCGAAAAATTGGTTTTATTGAACCAGATGAACGCGCGCCAAGTCCTGCATCGGGAACGTCACCAGAGAAATCTCTGCAACATCCAGATCCAGTAATTCACGCGGGTTTTCGCCCACCGCACGCTTCACGCGATAGCCAAAGCTCAGTCCTTTTACGGACGCGCTGGACAGCAAGGTCGCAGCCTCCCGCCCGACCCTGGTCGCGGTCGAAATAGTGCCGATCACGCGCAACCCGCGCCGGTCTTCGCGAACAATATCAACACTGCCGATCCGCCGCATCGGATCATGTTGCCATAAGAGCGGCAGCGTCTTTCCTTCCGGAAACGCGCCAAAGGCCCCGGGACGGATAATATCCCCGCCCTTGTCAATGCGGTTGAAGATCGCTGCATAACCGGCGAAGCGGATCGTCGGAGGAAGAACCGTTCG
>CBETBW010000050.1:0-9312 GCA_965534715.1 uncultured Parasphingorhabdus sp. | reverse complement strand
CCACTCCCTTTTGCCCAAGCCATAAACGCAATTGCGCGGGGTGCAAATGGCTCTTATGGCAAGGCCATGCTTGATATTCAAAAAACCGCCAATTCCGAAATGGCCGATGCCGCTCCGGCCCCTGTCGACCCGGCAACCATCCGCCGCGAGGATTATCGGCCACCCGCCTGGTTCATTCCGGAAATAGAACTCGACTTTCAGCTCGATCTGGAACGAACAGTGGTGCGCTCGAAACTGGATGTCCGGCGATCGAAAAGCGCATCAGCGGACGAACCTTTGGTCCTGCAGGGTGACGATATCACCCCGACCGCGGTGAAAGTCGACGGCGCGGCGTGGAATGACTGGAAGCTGATCGAGGGCGATCTGGTCCTGCCATTGACCGGCGCATCGCATATTGTCGAGATCGAGGTCGAGCTGGATCCGTCGACCAACACGCAATTGATGGGGCTTTATGGCTCGAACGGAATGTTGTGCACCCAGTGCGAAGCCGAAGGATTCCGCCGGATCACCTTTGCACCCGACCGGCCCGATGTGCTGAGCCGCTATCAGGTCCGGATGGAAGCAGACAAGGCTCAATTTCCGGTTCTTCTCTGCAATGGCGACAAGGTCGCCGAAGGCGATGGCGAGAATGGCCGCCACTGGGTGCAATGGAATGATCCCTGGCCCAAGCCGAGCTATCTCTTCGCATTGGTCGCCGGTGATCTGGTGTCCAACAATGACAGTTTTACAACCCGTTCGGGCAAGCCGGTCGAGCTCAATATCTGGGTGCGTGACGGCGATCTCGATCGCACCGGCCATGCCATGCAGGCGCTGAAAGATTCGATGCGCTGGGATGAAGAAACCTATGGCCGCGAATATGATCTCGGCCTGTTCAACATTGTCGCGGTCAGCGATTTCAACATGGGCGCGATGGAGAACAAGGGCCTCAACATCTTCAACTCGCGTTATATTCTCGCCGATCCGGAAGTCGCCACCGACGCCGATTTCGATGGCATCGAAGGCGTGGTTGCCCACGAATATTTCCATAATTGGTCCGGAAATCGCGTCACTTGCCGCGACTGGTTCCAGCTCAGCCTCAAGGAAGGCTTCACCGTCTACCGGGACCAGAGCTTCTCCGCCGACATGGGTTCGGCCGCGCTCAAGCGGATCGAGGACGTGCGGATATTGCGGGCAGCGCAATTCCCCGAAGATGCTGGTCCATTGGCCCATCCGATCCGTCCGGAAAGCTATCAGGAAATCTCCAATTTCTACACCGCCACCATCTATAACAAGGGCGCGGAAGTCATCCGGATGATGAACACTTTGATGGGGCCGGAAAATTTCCGCAAGGGCACCGATCTCTATTTCGACCGGCATGACGGCGAGGCTGCGACCTGTGAGGATTTTGTCACCGCGATGGAAGACGGCGGCGAAATTGATCTGAAACAATTCCGCAAATGGTATGAAACGCCGGGCACGCCAAGGGTGACCGCGAAACTGAGCCACGATCCACAAACCGGGACCGCGACCGTCCAGCTCAGCCAGAAAATTGCGCAAAATGGCGAGAAGCCAAAGTCGTCAGAGCTGGTCATTCCACTCAGGACAGCTCTGCTCGACCCGGAAACCGGCGCGCACGAAGGCGAGCAGTTGCTGTTGCTCGACCAGACCGAACAGAGCTTCGTCCTCGAAGGCCACAAGGATCATCCGGTCCTCTCGATCAATCGCGGCTTTTCCGCGCCGATCATATTGGAAAGCAATCAGACGGCTGAGGAACTGGCATTTCTGTCCGCTCATGATGATGATCCGTTTGCCCGGTTCGAGGCGGTGCAAAGGCTGATGACCGGCTATCTGACCGCCAAGGTTTCGGGCACGCCGGTCGACCGCGATATCATCTTGCAGGCGGTGGCGAAAATTCTCGCCGACAAGACTATCGATCCGGCCTTTCTGGCCGAACTGATCCTGTTGCCGAGCGAAGCCTTTCTCGGCGACCAGATGGTCGAAGTCGATCCGCAGGCGATCCACGAGGAACGCGAAAAATTGCGCGGGAAAATTGCGGTGCAGTTCGAAAAGCAGTTCCGCAAGCTGTACAAGAGCTGCTGGCCCGGTGAATTTTCGCTTGATGCCGAAGCGCGGGCGAAGCGCAAATTGCGCAATGTGACTTTGGGCTATCTGGCAGCCTCGTTCACCGAAGATGCCGCCGAAGTCGCTTTTGAGCAATATCGCGAGGCGGATAATATGACCGCCATGCAGGGTGCGCTGGCCGTATTATCCCATCTCGAAGCCGAAGAACGGGCTGTTGCCTTTGATGATTTCTACAAGAGATTTAAAGGCAACCCGCTGGTCCTCGACAAATGGTTCAGCCTGCAGGTGATGTCGCAACGCAGCGATACGCTGAAACGGGTCGACGGCCTGTCGCGCCATCCGGATTTCACCATGTCCAATCCCAATCGCGTTCGCGCGCTTTACGGGGCGTTTACCGGCAATCAGGTCCGTTTCCACGATCCGTCGGGCAAGGGTTACCGGATGATCGCCGATATGGTGATCGCGCTGGACAAGCAGAACCCGCAAACCGCGGCGCGGTTCATCCCGCAGCTCGGGCGCTGGCGGCGCTATGAACGCGGGCGGTCGGAACTCATGCGGCTGGCGCTCGAGAAAATTGCCGCGCAGCCGGACTTGTCGAAAGATGTTGCCGAACAGGTCCACAAAAGCCTTGCTTGATATTGCGACGTCCCCCCTGCTCGACGGCGCAGTACACGGCTTTCTCGGCCGGGCAGGAGGTGTTTCGGAAGGTATCCATGCCGGGCTGAATATCGGTCTGGGCAGCGATGATGCTCGCGATGCCATCATGGAAAACCGCCGCCGGGCCGTCGATGGTCTTATGCCGGGCGGCGAGCTGGTCACCGTGCATCAGGTGCACAGCGCGGATGTCGTCACCGTGACCGGTCCGCTGCCGCTCGACCAGCGCCCGCATGCCGATGCGATGGTGACCAACCAGTCAAACCTGCTGCTCGGCATCCTGACCGCCGACTGTGTGCCGGTGCTGTTCCACGATCCGCAAGCGAATGTGATCGGCGCCGCCCATGCCGGCTGGAAGGGTGCGCTTGGCGGCGTTACTGATAATACGATCACCGCGATGGAAGCACTCGGCGCCGATCGCGGCCGGATAGCCTGCGCCATTGGCCCCTGCATTGCGCAGGCCAGCTATGAAGTCGACGCGGCCTTTCGCACGCGCTTTCTCGACGCCGACGCGGCCAATGACCGCTTCTTCGCGGCCGGAAAGCCGGGCCATTTTCAATTTGATATCGAGGATTATGTTGCGGCGCGGCTGCAAGCGGCTGGGGTGGGCAAGATCGAAAAGCTCGGTCTCGATACCTACGCCCACGAGGATCGCTATTTCAGCTACCGCCGTTCCTGTCATCGCGGCGAGGCGGGCTATGGACGACAGGTTTCGCTGATCGGCATTGCTGAATGATATTGATTTCCATCGTCACCCCAGCGAAGGCTGGGGGCCTATACCAATCTGGTTTCTAAGAACGGCCAGTCGGTTTGGGTGCCGGCCTTCGCTGGCATGACGTATCTACAGGAGGGGGCATGAACGCACAACGCATCGGTCTATGGGCGGGACTAGCCGTGTTCATCGCCATGTTGCTCGCGCCGAATCCGCAGTCGATGTCGGGCGAAGCCTGGCACGTCGCCGCGCTGACCCTGTTGATGGCGACCTGGTGGATGACCCAGGCGGTGCCGCTGACGGCAACCGCCCTGCTGCCGTTTCTCGCGCTGCCGACGATGGATGTGATGACCGCAGCCGAAACGGCGAACCAATTTTATTCGCCGATCCTGTTTCTCATTCTCGGGGGTGCCTTTCTCGCTCTGGCGATCGAGCGGGTAGGCCTGCACCGGCGGCTGGCGCTGGCGATTATCGGGATGTCCGGGAAAAGCGCCTGGGGCATATTATTCGCCTTCATGATCGCCACCGCTTTGCTCAGCATGCTGATTTCCAACACCTCGTCGACGCTGATCATGATCCCGATTGCGCTGGCGGTATTGGTCGCTG
Source organism: uncultured Parasphingorhabdus sp. (assembly GCA_965534715.1). Classification (GTDB taxonomy): domain Bacteria; phylum Pseudomonadota; class Alphaproteobacteria; order Sphingomonadales; family Sphingomonadaceae; genus Parasphingorhabdus. The sequence goes on along the minus strand of CBETBW010000050.1, from coordinate 5,279 downwards.
GCGGCGTCAAAGACGGTGAGACCGACGGCTTTGCCGGGGCACTGGTCATGGGCGTGGCGTTTGCTGCGTCGATCGGCGGGCTGGGTACATTGGTCGGCAGCCCGACCAACGCGATTGCCGCAGGCCTGATCAACAAGACACTGGGGATGAATCTCGATTTTATCAGCTGGCTCAAATTCGGTATCCCGATCGTGATCATCGGCATCCCCGTTCTGGCGGCTATTCTCATTGCTGTCCAAAAGGTCGGGCGGCATAGTTTTGACGGGGTCAAGGCAAAGCTGGCGATCGGTTCGCCGGGGCCGTGGAGCATCCCGGAGAAACGGGTCGTCCCGGTCGTCGCGATCGTCGTGCTGGGTTGGCTGTTCCTCCCGCAAATCAAGACGCTCTTTCCTGACGGCGCCTTGCATGATGGCAGCATCGCGGTCGTCGGCGGCCTTTTATTGTTCATATTGCCCGACGGCACCGGTCGCCGCCTGCTCAACTGGCAGGAAGCGAACCATGCGCCCTGGGGCGTTATCATGATGTTCGGCGGCGGGCTGGCGCTGGCTGCAGGGATCATCGAATCCGGCCTGGCAGAGTGGCTTGGCGGTGCGCTTGAGCCGCTCCGGTCGGTTCCGGTGCTGGTTATCGCCATCGCGCTGGTCGCGCTGGTCATTTTGGTGACCGAATTTGCCTCCAATGTCGCGACCGCGAGCGGGATCATGCCGGTGGTCGCCAGCCTGATCCTCGCGACCGGTGTCGATCCGGTGCTGCTCGCGGTGCCTGCGGCGATGGCCGCGAGCTGGGGATTCATGCTGCCTTCCGGGACCGGCCCCAATGCGATTGCCTGGTCGACGGGCCATATCGAGCTGCCAAAAATGCTGAAATCGGGCCTGCTGCTCGATCTCGCCGGTATCCCGATTATAATTGGCTGTGTGTGGGTGGTTTCCGTTGTAACCAACTAGCTTTTCGGGCATGGCTTCATCCAGATTCAACGGTGGGGAAAGATAGAATATGGCGAAGCAGAATGATCCAACGGCGGCCGTGCCGGTCACGCGCCGGATGCCCAAGGCACCGATCGAAGAAATTGGCGGACGCAAGCTGAAGCCGGCGACATTGATGATGGGCCATGGCTATGATCCGGAGCTTTCGGAAGGTGCGCTCAAGCCGCCGATTTTTCTGACTTCGACCTTCGCTTTTGAAAATGCCGCTGCCGGCAAACGGTTTTTTGAAGGAATCACCGGCAAACGCCCCGGCGGATCGGACGGGCTGGTCTATTCGCGGTTCAACGGCCCCAATCAGGAAATTTTGGAAGACCGGCTGAGCATCTGGGACGAGGCCGAGGATGCGCTGGTATTTTCCAGCGGCATGTCGGCCATTTCGACCGTATTGCTCACCCACGTCAACCAGGGCGATGTCGTGGTCCACAGCGGGCCGCTCTATGCAGCGACCGAGACGCTGATCAACAAGATATTGGGCCGCTTTGGCGTGACCTTCCTCGACTTTCCTGCAGGAGCCGCTCCTTCCGAGGTTGCCGTGATGCTGGAGCAAGCCAAGGCCCAGGCAGAGGCCAATGGCGGCAAGGTGGCGATCATCTATCTGGAAAGCCCCGCCAACCCGACCAACGCCCTGGTCGATATCGAAGGCGTCGCCGATGCCCGTCAGCAGGTATTTGGCAAGGACGGCGCGCCGCCGATCGCGATCGACAATACTTTTCTTGGTCCACTGTGGCAGCAACCGCTCAAACATGGTGCGGATATCGTGATCTACAGCCTGACCAAATATGTCGGCGGCCACAGCGATCTGGTCGCTGGCGGCGTCCTCGGCAGCAAGGCCTATATGGACCCGATCCGCGCGATCCGGAATACGATCGGGACGATCTGCGATCCGAATACCGCATGGATGCTGATGCGCAGCCTGGAAACGCTGGAACTGCGTATGACCCGCGCGGGCGAAAATGCCGAAAAGGTCTGCGCTTTCCTGCGCGACCATCCCAAAGTCGAGGGGCTGGGCTATCTCGGTTTCATCGAGGACGAGCGCCAGAAGGATATTTACGATCGCCATTGCAGCGGCGCCGGTTCAACCTTTTCGGTGTTCATCAAGGGCGGCGAGGCGGAAGCCTTCCGCTTCCTCGACGCGATGAAAATCGCCAAACTGGCGGTGAGCCTCGGCGGCACCGAAACGCTGGCCAGCCTGCCAGCGGCGATGACCCATATTTCGGTGTCCGACGAGCGCCGGGCCGCGCTCGGCATTACCGATAATCTCGTGCGGATTTCGATCGGTGTCGAAGACCCGGATGATCTGATCGCTGACTTTGATCAGGCGCTGGCTGCGGTTTGAGTTTTGTTGTGGACGGATAGGTAAAGCCGGCAGTGCAATAGGCTGACTGTATTTTTGCTAACACTAGGTTTTGGACAGTCCCAAGGGTCCAATACTATGTCCGCTTCGTGCCCTCGAAACAGACATCAGCGTTGTGGCTGCAATATTCCAACAGCGGACATCAGCTTCTATCCTAACATGATTATCGATCAGCCTGATTTAAGCTGTTTATCTAACTTAATGTCCAACCAAGTCGCCTGGAAGGCTTCCGATGTAGCCGGTTTCGATATATGCCAGCCCTGACCCACATCGCACCCCAGTTTGACGAGCATATCCATGCATTGCTGATCCTCGATCCCTTCTGCCACAACCTTGAATCCCAGCGCATGGGCCATCTGGATGGTTGATTTGACCATCACGCGGTTGGCCTTGTCCGTGGTAATGGTCTTCACAAAGCTCTGGTCGATCTTGATTTCATCTATCGGCAGACGCTGCAAATAACTCATCGTCGATTGGCCTGTTCCGTAGTCATCGATGGAAATCTTGATGCCGGCGTCGCGGATCCGAGTGAGTGCGACTATCGATAGATCTAGATCCGCGAGCGCTGCGGTTTCGGTCACTTCAAATGTCACCTGACAATTGGAGACAGACGAGGCTTCGATGATCGCGATCGCCCTTTCTACAAATTTGCTGTCGCCCAGCAGCTGAGCCGAAATATTGACCGAACAGCTCAGATCCGGCTGGCGCCTGCTCCATTCAGCCAAGTCGTTCAACGAACGTTGCAGGACAAAAATGGTCAGTTCGTCGATCCGGCCCTCTTTTTCCAGAATCGGAATGAATGTAGCCGGGCTGATCAAGCCTTGGCCCGGCTGACGCCAGCGCACCAGTGCTTCGACCCCATTCAGCACATCAGATTTCATGTTCCATTTTGGCTGATAGACGACCGTGAGATTTTCGTTCTCGATCGCATGATCAAGATCGGCAAGCATGTTGAGCTTGTCGCCGATCGACTGATCAACATTGTCATCATGAGCCAGCCACCTTTTGCCCGCGGCAATCGCTTGCTCCGATGCGATGATGGACTTGTCGATGGTTTCATCACTGATACCAAAGGTCGCGTTGATCTTGATTTTTTTGTTGCCTGCCATGACGGGAGACTGGAGCAGCACGGTGGCAGTGTCGAAATGACCTGCAATGTCCGCATTATAGTCTTCCTTGACGACCCAGGCGAGTATATCGGAATCTACGTGGAAAATACGATCGCTGACCGCCAGAAACTTAAAACGTTCCGCAAGATTCTTGAACAATTCCATTCGCGATTGTTTGTCGGTCACAACCAGCAATTCGTGGAAACTTGCAAGCCGGGCCGTAGCAATATTACAGTTGTTTCGTCCCGCAATGAAGTCCAGCATCGCCGCATCATTTGGCAGTCTGCTGACCGGATTGAACAACCTGCTTGTGGTGAGGGCAAGAGAGATCGTAAACAATTTTCTGAGAACCAGAAATGTTCCGAGGAAGAGAAATGTCGGAACGACCGCATATGAAAAGAGAGCCAGATATTCGGAAGCTACCAGCGCACCGGATAACGTGGCTCCGACAATCCATGTCAGTCGCGTCAACGCTTTCTCGGAGGAATCTCTGACCAGAATAAAACAGACCAGAATGAGCGCAGCGATCATTAACGGCAGATATTGTCCCAGACTTTGTATATTTGTGCCCTGTAAGAGGGTTTCTGCCGCCATTGCTTGAATAACCACGCCGGGAACCACGCCGAAGCGGCTGATCGGATAACGGTCGCCCAATTCTATTGCCGTCGCACCGATGATCACTTTTGCGCCCGCCAGATCCGGCAAGGGCTGGTCGGCCGCCAGAATATCGGCAAAGCTGAACCGCGGAATGGTCGCGGGATCGATCGACTGATCAATGTCGAAATTTTGGTCGATGTTTCCCGATACTTCTGCGACCATGCTAGCCAATGATGGGCGCGCTGTCCCGGTCGTTTCGGTTCCGAAGCTATACTGGTTCAGCTGGCCTCGCTTGTCCGGATGGACATTGACGGACGCAAGAAAAGCATTTTCACGAAGTACGTCAATTGGCAGATTTTCGACAGTTGCGGTATCTTTGCCGGACCCCTGCTGGCGAAACGTCGGCAGGATAATCGTTGCATCGGAACGCGCAATTGAATCTGCAAAAGCCTGATCTTGCTCGATGGTGGAATGCGAAGAAAAATCGACGTCAAAGGCAATTTGTGCGACGCCGGCGTGGGTGAGCTTCTCGACCACGCGGGCATAATATTCGCGAGGCCATGGCCATCTGTCGAGGGCTCTCAGGGAGTTGGCGTCGATCTCTACCAGGGCGATGCTGCCCGTTGCGGGCTTCTCCAGAAAATCGCCGCGAATATCCTTGAGTTGCTGTTCGATTTCAGCGCCGCCACCGGTCACAGCTAGTCCGATACCGGCGGCCAGTGCCAACGCCCAGGCCATAAGGACGCGATGCAGCACTTTTAAATGGGTCGCGGTAAATATAGTCTTCAACAATAATCTCCGCTGATCGGGTCAACAGATATCTTTACCTTGGATGACTATATTTTGCGTTAACTCTCAAATTGATTGGTGGATGAGAAGAAACTTTAAAACACGGTTATCGGTTTTTGCCGCCGTTACCCTTGCCGCCCCCATTGCCGTTACCGTTTCCGTTGTTCCCGTTTCCGTTGCCGCCGCCCTTGTCGTTGCCGCCGTTGGACCCGCCATTGCCGTTACCGTTTCCGTTGTTCCCGTTTCCGTTGCCGCCGCCCTTGTCGTTGCCGCCGTTGGACCCGCCATTGCCGTTACCGTTTCCGTTGTTCCCGTTCCCGTTGCCGCCGCCCTTGTCGTTGCCACCGTTGGACCCGCCATTGCCGTTACCGTTTCCGTTGTTCCCGTTTCCGTTGCCGCCCCCATTGCCGTTACCGTTTCCGTTGTTCCCGTTTCCGTTGCCGCCGC
>CBETBW010000049.1:0-9857 GCA_965534715.1 uncultured Parasphingorhabdus sp. | reverse complement strand
GATGCGCCCAATAAATATGCCGGACTGAGTTTCTTTCTCAATCCGATGAAAATCGACGGCATCACCACCAGCCGGATCAAGAAGCTCACCGGCGAATATGGTTTCGTCCAGACCTTCTTCACCGATGCCCGCATTTCTTCCGACTGCCTGTTCGGCGGCGAAGGCAATGGCTGGTCGATGGCGATGAAGACGCTGGAATATGAGCGCGGTGCCAAGGTCAAACCGGTTGGAGGCTTTTTCGTCAAGGAGCTTGATGTGATGGAAATTGTTGAGCTGGCGAAAAATTCCGTGCGCAATGGCAAGCCGCTGCTCGACGATCCAGTGATGCGCGACAAGATGACCCAATATATGATCGATATCCAGGCGCTGAACTTGAACAATACAAGGCGCCGGATGCCACAGCTGATGCAGGACCGGCCGATGGGTCTGCCGCTGATGAACAAGCTGGCGCGGACCGAACTGATCCGCGAGCTGACCGAATTCTCGCTCGCGTTTCAGGGCACCAAGGCGGGTTATTATGTCGGCGACGAGAACGCAGTCGATGACGGCTATTGGCACCGCAGTTACCTGAACAGTTTCTCGGCGACCATCGGTGGCGGCACGTCCGAAATTCAACGCAATATTGTTGCCGAACATGCTTTGGGATTGCCGAAAACGAGATAGGATTTGGAGCTTGGCGCAGCCGTTCGTCCTGAGCTTGTCGAAGGACATTTTTCGACGAGAGGCGTGGTTCGACAGGCTCACCACGAACGGTCTAGCGGCCACTTTGGGAATTGAGGAAATATATGGATAATCTAGGCACAATCGGGACCACCGAAGAACAGATTGAACTGATGGACGTGGCTACCAATTTCTGTCGCGACAAAAGCCCGATCGACAAGGTGCGTACGCTGATCGACGATGATCTCGGCTATGATCCCGGTATCTGGAAGGAAATTGGCGAACTCGGCTGGCTGGCGATCGCGATCCCGGAAGCCCATGGCGGGGTTGGCCTGTCGATGGCCGAAGTCGTCCCGATTGCCGAGCAGATGGGCCGCAATCTGATGAGCACGCCATTTGGATCGACTAGCCTGGCAGCTCAGGCCTTGCTGGCCGGTGGCAACGAAGCCCAGCAGGCAGAGTGGCTGCCCAAAATTGCCGAAGGCGCTGCGGCAACGCTCGCCTTGCGGGAAGATAATGGTGATTGGGATCTGTCCAATATCGACGCCACGGGTGTCGAGAGCGGCGGGTCTGTCACCTTGTCCGGCAAGAAGCAGCTGGTCCTGTGGGCGGATAGCGCGGAACTGGTCATCGCCTCGGTGAAGATTGACGGCGCCGTGCGCTTTGCTTTGATCGAGCGATCGGCGCTGAGCGAGAACGCGTTGCGCCGCGAGACGGTGATCGACGAAACCGCGCGCAGCTATGAATTGACATTAGACGGCGTGACCCTGTCGAGTGATACCCTGTTCGACGCATCCCGGACCCGCGAGACGCTGGACAAGATCGAGCTCGCTGCCGGCCTGATCCATGCAGCAGAAATGACCGGCGGCGCGCAGGCGGTGATCGATTACACGCTCGAATATCTCAAGACCCGCAAGCAGTTCGGCAAGATTATCGGCAGCTATCAGGCGCTCAAACACCCGACGGTGAACAATTATGTCGAATATGAAAAGGCGCGCACGCATCTTTATAGTGCAGCGCATAGCTGGGGCGAACAGGGGCGTGGCGAGGTTGCTGTCCGGATGGCGGCGGCCCAGTCCCATTCGAGCTATTCGACCTCAGCGGACCGCGCGATTCAATTCCACGGCGGCTTTGGCTTTACCCATGATTGTGACGCTCAATTGCATCGGCGCAAGGCGATCCTGGCCGGCGCGCTGATCGGTGATGCCGCCTATCAACGGTCGAAACTGGCCGGATTGCTGTTTGATTAGGGAATAAATCTTCCGTTCGTCCTGAGCTTGTCGAAGGACACCGCTAGCCGATAGGCGCACTTCGACAAGCTCAGCGCGAACGGGTGTGAACCAATAAGGAGAATTTACATGTCAGAAGTACTCACCGATATTCAGGACGGTTTCATCATCGTCACGATCAACCGCCCCGAGGCCAAGAACGCGATGACCAAGGCGGCCGCGGAAGGCATTCGTGCGGCGATGGAGCAGCTCGACAATGACAACAGCCTCAACGCCGGGATCATCACCGGCGCTGGCGGGACATTCTGTTCCGGCATGGATCTCAAAGGCTTTTTGCGCGGCGAGACTCCGTCGGTAAAAGGCTATGGTTTTGGCGGGATCACCGAAAAGGGTCCGGAAAAGCCATTGATCGCAGCGGTCGAAGGCTATGCGCTGGCAGGCGGCCTCGAACTGGCTTTAGCGTGTGATCTGTGCGTCGCGAACGTCAACGCGAAATTCGGTATTCCCGAAGTCAAACGCAGTCTGGTGGCGGCAGCCGGCGGCGTTATCAAGCTTCAGCAACTGGTTGGAAAACGCATCGCCATGGAATGGGCACTGACTGGTGATTTCTTCTCTGCCCAGCGCGCCTATGAAGTCGGTTTTGTCAATCGCGTGACCGAAGGCGCTGCGCTCGATGCCGCGATCGAACTGGCGACCACGGTTGCTGCCAACGGGCCGCTGGCGTTGAAAGCGACCAAGAAGATCATCAACGAAAGCTATGACTGGACCAGCGAAGAGGCCTGGAAGAAACAGGCCGAAATCACCATGCCGGTATTTGCGTCCAAGGATGCACAGGAGGGCTCGCTCGCCTTTGCCCAGAAGCGCAAACCTGAATGGAAGGGTGAATAATCCTCGCTATGACCAACACTGATATTGTGGATCTGTGGGCCGGGTCGCAGGACCTGCCCGCATGGTTCGTCAAGGCGATGGCGGTTCCGCGTGAGGAAGATTTTGTCGAGATAGACGGTCGGAAAATCCATTATTTCCGCTGGGGCAAGCGTGGCAACCCTCCGCTGCTGATGACTCACGGGTTTCTCGCCCATGCCCGTTGCTTTGCATTTATTGCGCCGTTTTTCGCGGAGGATTACGACATTATCTCTTATGATCTCGCGGGCATGGGCGAGAGCGAGATGATAGTCGATTGCGATGGTGACAAGCGGGCCCATGGCATGGTCGCAGTGGCCGAGGCGCTGGATCTTTTCTCCGGCCCGGTCAAACCCAGAATCATAGCCCACAGCTTCGGTTCCGGGGTTGCCCTGACCGCGATGGAGATGGCGGGAGAGCGATTTGGCGGTCTGATTATCTGTGACCTGATGATCATGCGCCCGGACAAGCTGGTCGCGCACTTCAATGAGGGCGGCGGCCCTCCCGGTTCCGGCAAATCAGACCGGCCGACCAATGTCTATCCCGACTATGAGACGGCGCGGGGACGCTTTGTCCTGGCCCCGCCGCAGAATGTGCAAACCCCGTTTCTGGCCGACTATATGGCCTATCACAGCATGCGCCGGGTCGAGGGTGGCTGGACCTGGAAATTTGATCCGATGGTTTTCCATCGCAGCGAGAATGATCAGGCGCAATGGATGAAAGCCCCACAGCGGATCGCCGATCTGCCGCACCGGCTGGCGATCATCTATGGCGAGAACAGCAGATTGTTCGATGGCGATAGCGCTGCCTATCTACGCGAACTGGGCGGGACCCATATCCCGATGATCGCAATACCCGATGCAGAACATCATCTGATGCTTGACCAGCCGCTTGCTTTTGTCACCGCGCTGCGCTCTGTTCTGGGTTTATGGGATATCCAGTAAGCCGGAATAAGGATTGAACGATGGCCGCCAAGAACAAATGCAAGATTGTTTCGGTGGTCCAGACCGGCTCCGACCCGTTCGACACTCCGTCAACAATCGAGGCATTTGGCGACTGGCTGTCACAAGCGAAGGCGGCCGGCACAGAATTGGTTGTGTTCCCAGAGGCCTATATCGGCGGCTATCCCAAAGGCGTCGATTTCGGAACCCGGGTCGGTTCGCGCACCGAGGCGGGGCGCGATCTTTTCCGGATGTACGCCGATAATGCGGTCGAGCTGGAAAGCGCGCGCTTTACCGCTTTGTCCGAGGCAGTGGCCGCAAATGATATGACCTGCATCGTCGGCGCGATCGAAAAGCGGGGCGGCACCTTGCATTGCTCGACCTTCGGTTTTGAACGCGACGGTTCTCTTCTGGGAGTGCACCGGAAGCTGGTTCCCACCGCCGCCGAACGGCTGATCTGGGGGCGGGGTGACGGCGGTGATTTGCCGATCATGGACAGCGATGCGGGACGGCTGGTCAGCGCGATCTGCTGGGAAAATTACATGCCGTTGCTGCGATCGCATTATTATGCCGCCAACCCCGATTTCTATTGTGTTTCCACCGTCGATGACCGCGAAATCTGGGCCTCTGCGATGCGGGTGTTCGCTTGGGAATCGCGCAGTTTCCTGCTCAACGCCTGCCAGTATCTGGAACGCGGCACAATCCATCTGGGGGCTGACCTGTTCGACGCCCGGCAAGGCAATGATCCCGATATCGTGCTGATCAATGGCGGATCGAGCATCATCTCGCCGATGGGGGAACCGCTGGCGGGACCGGTCTATGGCAAGGAGACAATCCTCACCGCCGAAGTGGATCTGGACGACCGGATGCGCGCCAAATTCGATCTCGATGTAGCGGGCCATTATGCGCGACCGGATGTGTTTGAATTGAACGTCAATAGTGGTGCGAGCGACTAGGCGTTCTGCTCATTTAGAAAAAGCACGACCCAATATTCTGGGCTGCCATCGCGGCACCCGCACCATTTTATCAATTGTCCGAGATTAGGCAGCCAAAAACCCTTTCAAGCGCTGATTGATGATCTGCTCTGCCTCGACCATGATCCGGTCGATCAGTTCCTGGCAGGTTGGAATATCGTTGATCAGCCCGGCGACCATGCCGCAGCTCCATGCACCGATGTCCATGTCGCCTTCGAGCATGATCTTGGGATAGACACCCGCGACCTGTTCGATGACGTCGCTAAATTGCAGGTCGGCGCCTTTTTCCTTTTCGATTTCGAGCAAGCGTTCGACCGCAGGATTGTTGAGCACGCGTTCGGTGTTGCGCAGGGGCCGCATCACAAGGCGGGTATCCAGCTCGCTGGCGGCAACAATCGCATCCTTTACATTCTGGTGTACCGGCGCTTCCTGGGTGGCGATAAAGCGGGTGCCCATGTTCATGCCGTCCGCGCCCATCGCGAGCGAGGCGACAAGGCTGCGGCCGTCGGCCTGACCACCGGAGGACACAAACGGGATATCCAGTTCGTCGGCGGCGCGGGGCAGCAGGATCATGTTCGGAATATCATCTTCGCCGGGATGGCCACCGCATTCAAAGCCATCGACGGAAACCGCGTCACAGCCGATGCTCTGGGCTTTCAGCGCATGGCGAACGGCGGTGCATTTGTGGATCACCTTGATCCCTGCGCCGTGCAAGGCCGGGAGCACCTGCTGCGGATTGTTGCCGGCGGTTTCGACGACCTTCACGCCGCCCTCGATGATCGCCTTGACCATGCCTTCGTAGTCGGGCGATTTGACGACCGGGAGAAAGGTCAGGTTCACGCCGAATGGCTTGTCGGTCATGTCGTTGCATTTGGCGATCTCGTTCGCCAGAGCTTCTGCGGAAGGCTGGGTCAGTGCGGTGATGATGCCCAGCCCGCCGGCGTTGGACACAGCGGCGGCCAGTTCGGCAAAGCCCACATAATGCATGCCGCCTTGAATGATCGGATGTTCGATTCCAAAAAGCTCGGTTATGCGTGTTTTCATGGGGTTAGCTCCTGTAAATGGAAGATATGGAAGCATGTTTGCCTCCTTCCGGAATCACTTTAATCGCGCGATTAACTAGCAATCCATTGACCGGTTGTCACGCCTTTCCAGATTTGATCGGGTGACGTTACGGCAAGCTCCGCTCCGAGCAGTTTCGACCAGTGATGTTCATTGCCGAGCGCGTCACGCCAGGCCCAGAGCCGCCTTGTATAATGGTGCAGATCATATTCCTGCGTATAGCCCATCGCCCCGTGGACCTGATGGAAAGGCACGGTGACCGCCTCGACGCTATGGCCGATCTGGACCTTGGCGATGACTGCCTCGTGCCAGGCCTTTTCCGGATCATCCTTGTGACGGGCGATGCTGCTGGCGGCCTGCGTGGCGGCCATGGTCGCGGCCGCGCATTCCGAAGCGGCAACCGCCAACTGGTGCTGGATTGCCTGAAATTTGGACAAGGGCCTGCCAAATTGTTCGCGCTGGGAGACATATTCGATCGACAGATTCAGAGCCATTTCCATGGACGCTGCCATTTGTACCGCACGGACGGTCAGGATCAGCGCCTCAACCGCCCGGCGGGAAAGATCGGTCCTGGCCGAATGTTCCGCCAGATGGCCGGAAAATATGAACTGCGTCATGCCATCCGGGGACAGGGCTTGCTCGGGCGAGCGGATGCCTTCGCGATTGTCGAATAGAGATATTTCCTGATGGGCCTCGTCGAACAGGACAATCTTGTCTGCATGCATACCGAAGGGGATATCGGCGCTCGGCGTATGGCCGCTGAGCGCGAAACTGGCGCTGCCGTCGGCTGGCGCGAGGCCTGCCCGGTCGAGCATCCAGTTGGCGATCAGCGTCTCTGCAAAGGGCACCGGAGACGCCGCCTGGGCCGAAGCCCAGATCGCCCCGAATGTCTCGTCATAATCGGCGCCAAAACCGCCATTGGCCTCGCTGACCCAGGCGAGTGGCAGGCCGTTTTCCGAGAGGGCGTCCCACAAAGCCAGCGGATATTCACCGGCCTCCGCCTTGTGCGGGACTTCTCGGCCGCACAGATCGGTGTAGATTTTAGAGGCCGATTCGGCGACCATGCCTTCGGTGTTTATCATGGGAATAGGACGCCTTGAATAGAGCCGTTCGCACTGAGCCTGTCGAAGTGCAGCTGTTGCCGGTAGCTGTCCTTCGACAGGCTCAGGACGAACGGAGTGGAAAGGACGGTTTTAGCCATCATCTGAGCCCCAATTGCCGTGCGGTAATGCCGCGCATCACCTCGGTCGTCCCGCCGCGCAACGTGTTGGGCGGCGCGCGCAGGACGCCGATATTCATGATCCGCCGCATGTCGGGACTCCAGTCTTCGGACGGCAGGTCGTTGAGCATCGCGCGGACCTGCTGGGTCAGGTCATTTTCCAGCCGGTTGCCGAGATCCTTTACCAGTGCAGCTTCGGTTTCGGGCGAAACGCCCTGATTGAGCAGATTGGCGATGCCCCAGGACATGCCTTTCAGCGTGCGCAGACTGGCGATCAGTTTGCCGAGGCGGGCATGGCTGTCCGAGCCCATTTTTTCCCCCAGCTGGTACAGCGCGGTTTCCAGGGTGATATAGCTGGAGAGAAACCGTTCCGGTCCGGAGCGTTCCATCGCCAGTTCGCCGGTCACCTGCTTCCAGCCGCCGCCCTCTTCGCCGAGCAGGCAGTCGTCCGGGACAATCACATCCTCGAAATTGACTTCGTTGAAATGAGCGTCACCCGACAGGTCGACAATCGGCTTGATGGTGATGCCGGGCAGGCTCAGATCGATCAGGATCTGGGAAAGGCCGACATGGCGGTTGCGGCCATCGGCTGGCGAGGTGCGCAACAATACGACCATATAATGCGAAATATGGGCACCCGAGGACCAGATTTTCTGGCCATTGATCTTCCAGCCGTCAGCGACCTTCTCGGCCTTGGTTTTGACATTGGCGAGATCGGAGCCCGCGCCCGGTTCGCTGAGACCGATTGCGAAATAGCATTCGCCCGCAGCGATGCGCGGCAGGATATCGAGCTTCTGTTCTTCGGTGCCGTGGGCGAGCAGCATCGGTGCGTGCTGGCGATCCGCGATCCAGTGGGCGGCGACGGGTGCGCCCGCTCGCAGGGTTTCCTCGGTCACGATATAGCGTTCGAGCGCGGTCTTGTCGTGGCCGCCATATTGGCTCGACCAGGTCAGGCCGATCCAGCCGCGCTTGCCCATTTTCTTCGAGAATTCGGGATCGGCAGAGGCCATCCAGCATTCCGGCTCCGGCCTGAAATTGCCGGCCCTTCGCTCTTCGCTCAGGAACGCCTGCAGTTCGCCGCGCAATATTTCAAGCGCCGGTTCGGGCTGGACGACGGGGAAATTAAATCTTTGCATTGGCTTTTTTCCGTTCGTCCTGAGCTTGTCGAAGGACGGGTGATGGGAACAAACGCACTTCGACAAGCTCAGTGCGAACGGTGATTGGCGCAGACCAGTTCACGGCGTCACGATATCAAATTGCGGGTCTACCTCGTCAAACGCGCCAAACATAGCTGCCATCAGGGCCGTATTGCCGCTGACAATCATATCCTTGCTCTGGATCAGATCCAGCGCCTTGGCTTCGCGCATCAGCAATTTTGTGAACAGGGCGCGGCTGATGGTGATCTGCGTATCGGACCCCTCTGCGGTGACGGCATAATCTTCCTTGCGCGGGAACATCACGCTCTTGCCGAGATCGATGCTGACCGCCTCTTTGCGATCCGGGAACCAGAAGCGGATGATCCCTCCATCGCCCTGCATCTTCGCCGGATTGAAGCGGGTCGCCATGGCGTCAAACAAGTCAACCGCCGGGATGCCGTTTAGGACCTTGGCGTTGGCGGTACTGATCGAGTTCTTGACGTTATTGCCTTCGCGCAATTCCTTTGCACCCACCAGATAAATATTCCGCCATGTCCCGGCTTCGGCTTGGAAACCAAGTTGTTCGTAAGTCGAGGCCAGCCATTTTTTGGCCGCTTGATCAGCCGGATCGGCGAACACTAGATGGTTGAAGACGGTGGCTGCCCAGCGGTAATCTCCCGTGGCGAAGGCTTTCTCGCCTACCGCCAGCGCCTTCTTGGCACCGCCCATCGCTGCGACATATTTTTTGGAAGACTCAACCGGCGGCAGTTCGTGATAATGCGCCGGCACCGCATCCCACCAGCCGAAATAGCGTTGATAGACTGCCTTGCTGTTGTGGTTGAGCGTTCCGTAATAATCGCGCACGCCAAAGTCGCTCTTGGCGAAATCCGGCTCGCCGATATTCTCGGCAATCTCGTGCATGGTCGCGCCCTGGTTCGCCTGACGCATGGTCTGGTCATGGACATAGCGGTAGATACCACGCTGGTTTTTGAGGGCCGTGCGGACATTGTCGCTGCCCCATGTCGGCCAGTGATGGGAGGCCAGCATGACGTCCGATTTTGCGCCATATCTGGCGAGCATGGCGTCGATCACCTTGCTCCATTTCAGCGTATCACGGACCAGCGCACCGCGCGGGGTCAGGACATTGTGGAACGTCCGGGTGGCGACTTCGGCGGTGTGGAGCGCATTGAATTGGGGCAGGTAGAATACCAGCTCGGCTGGCGCTTCGGTTTCGCCGGCATCCATGAAGTCGAAGCTGATGCCATCGACCAGCAGAGTCTCGCCGTCCTTGCTGATTGATCTGGTCGGCGGGATCAGCGCGACATCGCCGCTCGATAATTTCTGACCCAGGCCGCCACCGACATGGCCGGTTTTGCCAACCGGCAGAGCGGTGCCGAACTGAAACTGTACCCGCCGGTTCATCGCGGTGCCGGCGATCACGCTTTCGCCGATCGATTCGGCGAGAAAGCCGTGCGGCGCGATGATCTGCACCTTGCCCGACTGGATATCTTCGGGTGAAACCACACCGGACACGCCGCCAAAATGGTCGCCATGGCTATGGGTGAAGATCACCGCGGCGACCGGGCGCTCGCCAAGCGTCTTGTTGGCGAGCGCCAAGCCGGCCCTGGCTGGTGCGGGCGTGGTCAGCGGATCGACGATGATCCAGCCGGTCTTGCCCGCGATCAGCGTCATCTGCGCCAGATCATAGCCGCGAATTTGATAGATGCCGGGAA
>CBETBW010000048.1:0-11296 GCA_965534715.1 uncultured Parasphingorhabdus sp. | reverse complement strand
GCGGCGGCGCAACCCCGGTCGCTATTGCTCCGGTATCCGATGGCGGACCTGAAGCTGCTGAAGAGCAGCCGCACGCCCCGGGTGATCCGCAGCCGACACCAACCGTCGATAACGGGCTTGCCGGAGCGACCAACTTCATTCCAGAGAACGTAGATTCCGATATTGACGGTGTTCTGGCGGGTCGGCGTTATTTCGAAGTGACGCTTAATCAGGCTGGCACGACAACCTTGAGCAGTGCGCGGACGATTGATCGTTTGAATGTCGGCGGGGCGGCCGGGCTTGTGATCGATTCGGACGGCAGTCTGACCCTCGAAAACGACGGGAACCAGACTGGTGGCCGCGTTGCAGTCGATGGCTTGTTGACCAGCGCCTATGATTACACTTTGTTTTCCGGCGTGCTTTCCGGCACCGGTACGGTTGCAGCCCCGTTCGTAACCAGTATTGCAGGTGCCATCGCACCGGGCTCAATGGGTACTATCGGAACGTTGACGATCAACGGAAACCTGATTCTGGCATCGGGATCCACTCTGCTCGTTGATATTGGAGCATCAGGCAATTCTGATCTCCTTGCCGTAACCGGCGAAGCCAATGTTGGCGGCAACGTTGCGCTGGCGCCAGTTGCCGGATTCCAGACTGCGACGCCTAGTACATACCGGATTTTGACCGCTGATGGTGGAGTGACCAGCCAATTTACCGGTATATCAAACATGTCGGCAATCCTGCTGTCACAGCTGACGTACAGCGCAAATGCGGTCGATCTGACAGTTCGCGCGCAAAGCTATCAAAATGTAGTGGATGGTAATAATCCGTTGCAAGTGAGCTATGCAGCGTTGATGGATCGCAATCGCGGAAACGCGGCCACGGCTGGTCTATTCTCTTTCCTTGATTTCACGGATGCAGCGACGATTCAGTCTACCTTTAACAGCTGGGCTCCGACGACCGAAACCACGGTTCGCTCCATCGGCAAGTCTACGGCGACCAATATCGCCAACTTCTTCGATTCCCGCATTGCGTTGTCGGATCGGGACTCCAGTGGTGGCACCATTGCTACTATAGGACGGCCGATGCAAACCGCAGCCATGGCGCTTAATGGCGGTGTTAGCGGAAATGCGGCAGTTATGACGGACTTTGCAGCTGCTAGCGCCGCACAGGATGTTGAAACTGTATCCAACGGGGTTAACGAAGATATCGCCGTCTATCTGGCGGGTGGATATTTGGATGGCGAGGGTCGTTCCATGCCTTTGGCTGGTCAACCACAGAGCAATGACGAGTTTGATGGTTATTTCATCGCGGCTGGTATTGAGCATTTTATGACCGAAACCAGCATGATCGGCTTTGGCTTCCACTATACCGATCTTGATGCGACTGCTGCTCTAGGCAACACCGCAAGTAGCAAGACGATTACCGGTACACTCTATGGACGTACCATGCTCGGACAGCTTGCTTTGGATGCTCAGGTGACAGCGGGTGTTTATGAGGCCAACACGCAACGCAACCTGGCGCTGGGTCCACAGGTGTTCACGCTCAATAGTGAAGATGATAACCTGTTGTTCACATCGTCCGTTGATCTTTCTTACAAGTTGGGTACCGGCGGGATCTCCATTGCACCGACAGTGGGCATGCGCGCGACCAAGATCGATTTCAGCAATGTGATTGAGACGGGCGGACCGATGGCGCTAACCACGTCGCGGCCCGACTATGACAGTCTGCAAGGTCGTGCGGGTGTTGAATTTGAAGGGGGAGGCGGCAGCAATGTGCAGTTTTTCGGTTCAGCATTCTATGTCCACGAGTTTGAAGATGCGCAGACAAATGTCGCGGCAAACTTCACCAATGGTGTTGGCTTGCTGGCCCCATTTGCCCTGGCCGGCCAGGATGATGACTGGTTTGAGACATCTGCGGGCGTTCGCGTCAATACCGGAAACGTATCGTTCAGCCTTAGTGGATTTACGACCATTAAGCGTTTTGATGCGGAGGCACGCGGCGTGTCAGCATCGGCGACCATACGCTTCTGATAGAGTCTTAAACGAACAAAAAGCCCGCCTGTTTCAGGCGGGCTTTTTTGTGCCCGTTTGATTGGATTGTTTCAATCTGCGGCCAAGGCGCAAAAAAATAGCGGGCCAAAAGGCCCGCCACTCATGATATATCGGATATGATCCAACGCGCTATTTTGCGATCAAATTTACCGCTGCGGTCTTGCCACGTTGATCGACTTCCAGTTCGAATTCCAGCTTGTCGCCTTCTTCCAGTCCGCGCATACCGGCACGTTCTACGGCTGAAATATGGACAAAGGCGTCCGGCTGACCATCATCACGTTGAATGAATCCGAAGCCTTTGCTGCCATTGAAAAATTTTACGGTTCCGGTGGCCTTTTCGCCGGTAAGCTCCCTGCGAGGGGCACCGCCGCCACCGCGATCCTCACGGGGGGCGGCATTATCCGGAACCTCGATAAGGTCGCCTTCGATCTGGATGTCCGAAGCGGAAACTTTCCCGCCGCGATCAACCAGCGAAAACCGCAAGGTCTGACCTTCTGCGAGACCTTTCAGGCCCGCACGTTCGACCTGGCTTATATGGACAAAAACATCTTCGCCCCCACCATCTTGCACGATGAAGCCGAACCCCTTTTGCGCATTGAAAAATTTTACGGTTCCGGTGCTTTCGCCGACAACCTGGTCCGGCATGCCGCCGCCCCGTCGGGCGCCGCCCGAATCACTGTCCGGCCGCGTATATCTTTCTACGGGCGGACCGTTATCACCTTGATATCCATCGAAGTTTTCGTCACCGAAGCCGTCGCGCTTGTCCCGGCCTCTACCTCGCCGGTTTCTGTCAAAACCCATTCTTAAATCGTCACTTTCAATTCGCCCTACCCAGTAATACCAATGTCACAGCGGGCGATTTCCGGAGCATTGTTTTGCGCGAATCCCATTGCCGCGCGTCCCAACTATATAGAAAAATAGAGGAACAAGCGAATGAATTCGGCGTTTTGGTAACAGCCCGACCAAACTGATGTTCAGGCGGGCCAGTTCAGAAAAGCCAGGTTTTCGGATCAGTAATGGGTTCATGTTTCTGCGCCTTCAGTAATGCCAGTACCGAACGGACCAATATCCAGACTGCGAGCGCCAGCAGAATCGGAATTCCGATCAAAACAATAGAGAGAATGGCGCCAATTATACCGACCACAAGTCCGATGAGGAATGTCATGACATGAAATTGCAGATGGCTTTCTTCCCAGGTCCCGGCAACCTCATCCTTCCATACCAATGCGAGAATAAAGCCAACCAAGCCGGTTACGCCGACTACAAATCCGCCGATATAGAGGAGCGAAACTATGGTTGACTTGTTCAGATCGAAACCGGGAGCAACCGGTTCGGGTGTTTTTTCTGGCATATTGTCAAATCCCCTATGCTGTCCGTGAACGATTCATGCGTTTTGATGTTCAAACTAAACTTGCTGTTTAAGCCTGGCTGCGGCACATAGCATATCCGATGATGCGGCACTGTCAATTTTCGCAGCCGGAAAGATGGCCAAGGTTTAAACCAAAAGCCAAAAAGGTGTCGTGCCGATGCCACGGTTGAAAAAATGAAGTTGGCTCAGAGATAAAATAGACAGGCAAATACTAATGGCAGTTTTTTTTCATGAGGAAGATATTCCCGCCGACGTTTTGGGCGATGGCGCTGTTGCGGTGGATACAGAAACCATGGGGCTCCAGACTCATCGCGACCGGCTATGCCTGCTTCAGATATCAGATGGCCAAGGTGACGAGCATCTTGTGCGCTTCGGTCCCGAGAGCGACTATACTGCTCCCAATCTCAAAGCGATTTTGTCCGATCGCAACCGCCTAAAGCTCTATCATTTCGCTCGTTTTGACCTCGCCGCCATAGATCATTATCTTGGCGTGATGGCAGCTCCTGTATTCTGTACAAAAATCGCTTCGCGGCTCATCCGTACCTACACAGATCGCCACGGACTGAAGGAACTTGTTCGCGAGCTTCTCGGTCAGGATATTTCAAAGCAGCAGCAATCCAGTGATTGGGGCAACCCGGAGCTCAGTGAGGCGCAACGAGAATATGCGGCATCCGATGTTCGCTTCCTGCACAGATTGAAAGATGAACTCGAAATCCGGCTCGAACGGGAGGGCAGGATGGCCCTTGCGCAGGCTTGCTTCGAATTTTTGCCCGACCGTGCGCGATTGGATCTGGCGGGCTGGCCGGAAACAGATATTTTCGCGCATGCCTGAACGGTCGGTTCTCTTGTCCAGTCGTCGTAAATTCTGAATTTTTTGGGATTGTAATTCAACTATGTCAACCGCCGCCAACCTAGTCCGGACGAAGCGTCAGGAATTTGCCGCTCCGAACGGTAAACATGACCGGAACGTGAAATGGCTGCGTTTCATTCTGCCTGTCGGCGTTGGGGCACTCGGTTCGATGCTGGCATTGGCCCCGTTCACCATGACCGGCGAACTGAGCTTCGTTCTGGACAAGAATAGCGTGGACGTTGCCAAGGAACGCATGCGAGTCACTGAAGCACTCTATCGGGGTGAGGACAGCGAAGGCCGTCCGTTTTCCCTAAAAGCGGGTTCTGCCGTGCAGAAAAGCTCGAGCGAAGCGGTCGTAGAGTTGAAAGACCTATCGGCCCGGATTTTGCTGCAAGACGGCCCGGCCCAGATTCGAGCGAATGAAGGCCGCTATGATATGGATAAGGAAAACGTCCGGGTGCCAGGGCCTGTGCAAGTTGAGTCGGCCAGCGGCTACCGGCTTTCGACGAACAATGTAACGGTTGATCTCAAGCAACGCACATTGAAAAGTGGCGGGGCGGTGGAAGGCCGGACCAATATCGGCACATTTCGAGCCGATCGGCTGGAAGCAGACCTGGTGGCACGCACTGTGAGCCTCGATGGCAATGCGCGTTTGCGGATCGAACAAAATGGATTAAGAAGACCTTAGATGAAATTGAACCTTTTTCTTTCGCTATCCGCTGGCACGGCCATCCTTGTTTCGGGATTATTGCTGCTGGCGGGCCCCGCACCGGCACAGGTTTTCGGGAGTCACAACAGTAATGCACCGGTGAATTTCAATGCCGGCCGGATTGAGGTCCAGGATCGTGCCGACCGCGTCGTGCTTTCGGGGGCCGTTCGGGTTGAGCAAGCCGGGCTGGTTCTCAACGCGGCACGCATGACCGTTGCCTATCGGAACGTTGGCGGAATCGAAATTGACCGGATAGACGCATCCGGCGGCGTCACCGTCCGCAAAGCGGGCGACACCGCTTCGGGAAATGTCGCCATATATGATCTCAATCGACGGTTAATAACCCTGCTGGGCAATGTTACGCTTACACAGGGGACGAATCGTCTGTCCGGCGGTCGCATCATCATCGACCTCGCATCGGGCAGATCGACAATAGATGGGCGGTCGGCGGGAGGTTCTTCGGCTGGCACGCAAGATTCCAGCGGGCGCGTGTCCGGCACGTTCACAGTGCCGCAACGGAAAGACTGAAATCCCCAACAGTGCCGACAATGAAGCATTGCTATGTAGGAACCAGAAAAACGATGCTGTTTCCAGTCCCAAAGACGCTTGATGTTCTTCGGGATAAACCCATTTTCAATCTATCATGCACAAAGCTTGCCAATTTGGACCAGATTGGGGCATGCTGTTAATCAATGTACGAGACAGCCCATGCGAATGAGGACGAATGATGAACGACCCAGCCGTTACTGATATTCCGACAATGGCCGATCCGGGAGCGGCCATGGCCAGTGATGCCATGGAACATGGTCTGGCAGTGGTTTCGATTGCCAAAAGCTACGACAAGCGCGCGGTCCTGTCCGATGTGTCTCTGTCTGTGGGGCGCGGCGAAGTCGTAGGCCTGTTGGGTCCCAACGGTGCAGGGAAGACGACTTGTTTCTATTCAGTCATGGGGTTGGTGCGACCGGATGCGGGACGGATCATGCTCGATGGCGAGGATATCACGTCTTTGCCGATGTACCGCCGGGCGATTCTCGGTATCGGCTACCTGCCTCAGGAAACGTCTATTTTCCGGGGAATGACCGTCGAGCAGAATATCATGGCAGTCCTCGAGATGGTGGAACCGGATGCGCACGCCAGACAAGAAGCGCTTGACCGGCTGCTCGATGAATTCGGCCTGACAAAGCTGCGGAGCTCGCCGGCGATGGCACTGTCCGGGGGCGAACGGCGGCGGTGCGAGATTGCCCGTGCGCTGGCTGCGAGCCCTTCAATCGTGCTTCTCGACGAGCCCTTTGCCGGTATTGACCCGTTGTCAATTGCAGACATTCGCGATCTGGTTTGTCAATTGCGTGAGCGGGGCATCGGTGTGCTGATCACTGATCACAACGTTCGCGAAACGCTCGATATTGTTGATCGGGCCTGCATCATTTATGACGGGCAAGTATTATTCGCCGGGAGCCCGGAAGATCTGGTCGCCGATGCCAATGTCCGACGGCTCTATCTGGGCGAGGGCTTCGCGCTGTAGACATGGCACTCGGGCCTCGTCTTGATTTGCGGCAGAGCCAGTCGCTGGTGATGACGCCGCAATTACAGCAGGCGATCAAACTGCTGACCTTGTCCAATCTCGAGCTGGAAACATTCATTTCCGACGAGATCGAGAAAAATCCACTGCTGGATACCGGAGAGATTTCGACAGAAAGCGGCGAGGCAAGCGACAGTGATGTCGAGCCAAGCGAGGCTGCGGCGCAGGGCAGCGACGAGATTTTGGCCTCCGGGCCCGCAGAATCCGAAACTGCTCTTGATATGCAGGGCGATACGGACAGCTTTTCCAATAACAGCCTTTCGGAAAGTGATGGAGCACTCGACGGCCAGCTTGGCCTGAATGGTGCCAGTTCCGGTTCCAGCGTCGGCGCTTCCGGCGATGCACCGGATTTCGAGAATATGCTGGTCGCCGAAATCACGCTTACCGACCATTTGATGGACCAGGCAGGAGCCGTTCTTTCGGGCATGGATCTGTTCGTTGCACAACATATTATCGACCAGATCGACGAGTGCGGCTATTTGCAGGCAGATCTGCTCGAACTGGCCCAGCGCCTGAATGTCGGGCTCGTCGACGTCGAACGTATATTGAGCGTCGTCCAGACGCTTGATCCCGTCGGTGTCGGGGCAAGGGATCTGGCAGAATGCCTGGCGCTGCAGGCCAAGGATGCCGATCGCTATGATCCGGCGATGGAGCGCCTGATCGACAATCTGGATTTGCTTGCCAAAGGTGCGCTGCCGCAGCTCAAGCGGATATGCGGCGTCGACAACGAAGACCTGATGGATATGATCAGCGAATTGCGCAATTATGATCCGAAGCCGGGTTGCAAGATTGGCGGCGGTGCGGTGCAGGCGGTTGTGCCCGATGTCTTCATCGCTGAACGGGCGGGCCGTTGGATCATTGAAGTGAACAGCGCCACCTTGCCGAAGGTATTGGTAAACCGCACCTATTATTCCGAATTGAAGGACGGGGCGCAGGACAAGGCGTCCAAGGACTGGCTGAACGAATGCCTCGCCGACGCCAACTGGCTGGTCAAGGCGCTCGACCAGAGGCAGCGGACGATCGTCAAAGTCGCGACGGAAATCGTCAAGCAGCAGGAAGAGTTCTTCCGCAAAGGAGTTGAGCATCTCCGCCCGTTGACGCTGAAAAATATCGCCGAAAAAATCGAGATGCACGAATCGACGGTCAGCCGGGTGACATCGAACAAATATCTCTCCTGTTCCCGCGGGACGTTCGAGCTCAAATATTTCTTCACCAGCGGGATCCAGTCCTCGACCGGTGGCGAGGCGGCGTCGGCGGAGGCGGTGAAGAGTCATATCAAGTCCCTGATCGACAATGAGGACCCCAAGAAGATCCTGTCCGACGACAAGCTGGTCACCCTGCTGCAAGCCAAGGGCTTCGACATCGCCCGGCGGACGGTTGCGAAATATCGCGAAGCGCTCGGCATGGGCAGTTCGGTTCAGCGCCGCCGACAGAAAGCGCTCGAAGGCAAGGCCGCCTAAACCGGCTTGCGAAGCACCGCAAATTCCAGCTCCGAAGATTTTGGCCGGCCAAAGCGCGGGTCTCCATGCGGAAAGGGTCGATGTTCGCCGGTCCGATCATAGCCGCGGCGTTCGTAATAGGCGATGAGGTCGCTACGCTGGCGGATGACGGTCATCTCCAATGTTTCTGCTTGCCAGTTTTCGCGGACAAACCGCTCTGACTCCGCCAGCAATAGCTTCCCCAGACCCGCCGCCTGCAAGTCGGGATCGACGGTCAGCAGGCCGAGATAGGCGACCCCGTCTCCAATACGGGAGAGCTGGACACATCCAGCGATGCTCTCGCCATCTTTCGCTATCAGGATGATCTGGTTATCCGCTGTGATAATCTCGTGCAACGCCGCGGCATCGGTTCGCTGTCCGTCCAGCAGATCCGCTTCATGGGTCCAGCCGCGTTTGGCGCTTTCCCCGCGATAGGCGCTTTCGATCAGCGCATGAAGCGCATCAATATCGCCAAGCCCGGCACGGCCAAAATTCATGCCAGACGAATCCCGTCTGTTTCGAGGACAGCAGTTCCCGTAACCCGGCCGGTCACCACCACCCGCTTCGCGACTTCGTCAATCGGCGTGCGCAACAGCTCGAGCCGATAGCGTTCGCCGTCATCGCATTGCAAAACGAACCCGGTTGCGTCGCGCTGCAGCAGGCCGGCATATTCCGTCTGGTTCCGGTCTTCCGTCAACCGTCCGCTTTCAAACCGACAATTTCGGACACCGGCATATAGTCATAGCCGAGATCGTCGGCGACCGCCTTGTAGGTGATGTGACCATTCCAGACATTCAGCCCCTCGGCAAGATGCGGATCGTTGCGGAGCGCGCCTGCCCATCCCAGATCGGCAATCGCGAGCGCATGGGGGAGGGTGACGTTATTGAGCGCATAGGTCGAGGTGCGCGATACTGCGCCCGGCATATTGGCGACGCAATAATGGACGATATCGTCGACGATATAGGTCGGGTTCTCGTGCGTCGTCGGCTTGGAGGTTTCGAAACAGCCGCCCTGGTCAATGGCCACGTCGCACAGCACCGAACCGGGCCGCATGGTTTTCAGCATGTCGCGGGTCACCAGCTTGGGCGCTTCCGCTCCGGGAATCAGGATCGCCCCGATTACGAGGTCCGCATCGGCGACGCATTCGGCCAGATTGGCCTTGTTCGAGAAACGCGTTTTCGCCCGCGATTCAAAATGGGTGCCGACCGATTCCAGCACATCCGGATCGCGATCCAGGATCGTCACATCCGCGCCCAGACCGGCCGCCATTTGCGCGGCGTTGAAGCCTACGACTCCGCCGCCGATGATCGTCACCTTGCCGGGCGCGACGCCGGGGACACCGCCAAGCAGGATGCCACGGCCGCCATGGGCTTTTTCGAGCGCGGTCGCTCCGGCCTGGATCGACATCCGTCCGGCGACCTGACTCATCGGTTTGAGCAACGGTAATCCGCCGGTGCCGGTGACGGTCTCATAGGCAATGCAGATCGCTTTGGATTTTATCAGATCGGCCGTCTGTTCGGGGTCGGGTGCGAGGTGGAGATAGGTGAACAATATCTGGCCTTCGCGCAGCATTGCCCGTTCGACGGCCTGCGGCTCCTTGACCTTGACGACCATTTCACATTTTTCGAATATTTCGGCAGCGGTTGCGGCGATCTTCGCGCCGGCGTCGATATATTCTGCGTCTTCTGCGCCGATGCCGAGCCCGGCTCCGGTCTCGACCAGAACATCATGGCCGTGGGCGGCCAATTCTCTGGCCGATTCGGGGGTCAGACCGACCCGATATTCATGATTTTTGATTTCTCTGGGGGTTCCAACGCGCATGGGCAGGCTCCTGTTCTGTCGAGTCTATTCGCAATCAATAACAGCAAATATCGGCCTGCGCGAGACGCGCTGTAATTTTATTACGCTAGTTTGAAACTTTTCTAATTGGCACGGGAACGGTGCAAATATTGCCATAGCCGTCATGGGCTTCGATATATTGCAGCAGCGCCGGACTATGGCTGGCGAGATATTCATAGGCCGGCTGCTCGGCGAGCGGCAATTCGCTGGCCAGCCGGATCGAGTCTATCTCGATATATTCCGATTTGTCGGCATAGAAGCCGCCCGGATCCGTGCCCAGCGGCAGGTTCTGCAAATGCTCGAGCCCGTCGATCACCCGCCCGACCATGCCGAAGGTGGTATCGAGACTGCGCGCCGCTTCGCCGGTGATCACCGACATTTCCGCACCCGTTCCGCTATCGGGCGGATCATAATGGGCGGGCGACAGCGAGCCGCGACAGGTCAGCGGATAATATTTTGTCTCACCGTCGATGGTTTTGCTGCCAATCGGCCAGCCGCCACCAAAGCCGACTTTCTGCGCGCCGCCATTTTCGTAGATCATCTTCATCAGCGACCGGATTTCGGTGCCCTGATATTGATTGCTATGATCGACTGCCGCCTGCAGCGCCGCCATATCGGCGTCGCGCTTTAGACCAAGCGCCGCGTTAAAATATTCGCTCTCCGGCACGGTCTCGAGTCCCTTGGGGAGTTTCTTGGCATCGGGATTGCCGCCGAACTGGGTGACAAAATCCCTGGCGACGCGGTAGATCTTGGTGCCGTCCCACCAGCGGGTTTTGGCGAAGGTCCGGACATTGCGGACATGGCCGCCGGACAGGCTGGCGGGGAGTAGCTGGATCACCACCTGGCGTTTGGTCCCGTCGGCCGCGTCGGGTAGGGTGAAGACGAGCAGGTCGCCCAGCGGGATGGGGAGCCAATGGTCGGCGGGGGCGGTTGTGAGGATTTCGGCGGGGGTTATTTTGGGTGCTTCTTCTTGCGCTAGCGCTGGCGGCACCAATGAAAAACAGGCCAGTGCAAGCGACCAAAAGACCGTAGGCGCTGATCGAAAATAGTTTTTCATGCGACTCTTTCCTTGCTGAACTTTACAAACTTTACAGTGTTAAAAGAAAGAAAGCCTGCTTTCCCTGCAAAAGCGGTTTTCGTGCCCCGCCGCAGGGCGGGGTCCAGGCGAGTCCTGTCGGTGAGGTTTCAGACGCGCAGGCGGTACAGTTCTGGGCCCCGCCCTTCGGCGGGGAACAGTCTTCGGGTCACACAGGGTCACACCCCCTATTGCGAAGAAAAAATTTCTTCCGAGAATCGCTGAAAACCGCCGAAGGTTGGGTGAGGAACGGGACTGGAGCATAAGGCCAGACTAATCGAAAATGCCATATGTAGGAAAGGCAAAACTGTGCCCCGCCGCAGGGCGGGGTCCAGGCGAGTCCTGTCGGTGGGGTTTCAGACGC
>CBETBW010000047.1:0-11481 GCA_965534715.1 uncultured Parasphingorhabdus sp. | reverse complement strand
CGCATCGCCGCCGCTTCGCTTTCGATTTTATCGATCCGGTATTTGACCAGATCGCCAATCGAGACAAAACCGACCAGTTTGCCGTCCTCCACAACCGGCAAGTGACGGATCCGTCTCTTGGTCATCAGCGACAGCGCGCCGATTGCACTTTTTTTCCGGTCTACGGTAATCACATCGGATGTCATCACGTCGCGTACCACATGATCCAATGCGGCAGGGCCATATTTCCGGATACAATGGAGCACATCGCGTTCGGAGAATATACCTGCCACCCCATCCCCATCGAGCACGAGAAGGGCACCAATGCGCTTTTCCGCAAGTATTTCAATCGCCTGCGCAACCGACATATCGCCAGTGCAACTATATATTTCGGCGCTGCGTCCCTGCAGAATAGAATGAATAGTCATCGTCCCTCTCCTCAGCTCTGATTCTGTTTATTGCACTTCCATAGCATATTTTTGAAAGTGATTGGACTTGATGGTAACAGGATTTCCGTCCAATGCACCGGAAACTAACGGAGTGCCTTTTGTCCCAACCTTCCAACCTTGACGATCCTTTGTACGCCAGCGTCGCCTGGTCACGATATTGGCGATTAATCCGCAGTATGGCGGTGTTCACGCTAGTTTGCATCACGGTCACATTATCCATCCTTTATTATCTACACGGGTGGGTCTCGATTCATATGTATATTGCCACGGCCGGCGGCGTGGCCTTCGCATTGATGTTGACGGCTGCGTTGATGGGGCTGGTGTTTCTATCGAGCGGCAGCGGACATGATGAGTCGATCGATGACGCGACGTCCCGGGAGGTGCATCCCGATGAGTGATGATGATCTGGTCGCACTGGCGAAAATGCAACCGGTGTTGCGCGTCGCGCCGCAACCGCGTGACCTGAACAACAACGGTCATATTTTCGGCGGCTGGGTGCTGGCACAGATGGACATCGCCGGCGGGATCATGGCGGCAAGAGTGGCGCGCGGATCAACCGCAACGGTGGCCATTGAGGCCATGGAGTTTATTGCGCCTATCCTCTCGCGTGATTTGATTTCGGTTTATGCCCGGGTGGAGAGAATTGGACGGACTTCGGTCGCAATCCGGCTGGACGTTATTGCTTCGCGGAATTTGGCAGAAGAACAGGTGCCGGTGACCAGCGGACTGTTTACGTTCGTGGCCCTGGACGAAAATCATCATCCCCGAATCATACCGGAAGAATCAAAACAGAAATATCTCAAACAGTAGCGTTTTTGCGGCTAGCGCAATTTGATCGCGTAGGAGAGTTTCGCTTCATCATTGGCCGGAACAATCACCCGCCAAGTGGGAACGCCGTCAATCACCTCGATGCCCCTTATCCGACCGGATATATCATAGGGAATTTCCATTTCGAAGCTGACCGGATGATCGCGGACATTGGTCACGACAGCGCGCCAGTTTTCCTTGCTCTTGGACCGGCGCGTCTGAATCACCGACAAGCGCACGTCGGATGAACTGCCCACTTCCACCTCAACTTCGTTGTTTATTGCCCGGTCCGGCAGATCCCCTTCTCCGGCCAGCAGCGGTCCCGCGAAACTGTTTTCGAAAACCGCAACCTTGCCGGCCGGAAGCGGCACGCCGAGACCGTTTGTCGCATCATTCCTGCTGCGCAAAATATAGCTGATCGCGGCACTATCTTCACCATAGTTACCGGCATTCGCGACATAGATGCGTTCATAAGTGACGCCCGGCTGGACGATCATCGCGACTTGCTTCTGGCCCTTGGCATTGACCGTTACCCGTTCGGGAACCCGGTATAGCTTGAGGTCGCCGAGATCTTCCTGTTCTGCCACAACGACGGCGACCGGCGACGCCATATCCATCATTTTTTCATTGCGCCGCTGAGCGGTAACCGTGATCATTTCACCACCGGCTTCCATCATCGCCATCGGTGGTGTCGGGATTGGGGACAGGATATATCCCTGATTATAGGGCACCTGATGGGTCCGCTGCATCGGCCAGCAACGGATGACCAGACCGCCTCCGGTGGGACGTACCTGATCGCCGCGCCGTTCGCGATTGGGTTCACCGGCAACCACCATCATATTGGCATTTTCAAAACTCTGGTTGCCGCCATTGGCCACGGTCAGCCAGGCGAACAGGTCCATCCTTGCCTTCTCGCCAGTTTCGCGTTGCTTGACCGTGGCTATATAATTGGCCTGCCAGTCAAAGCCGGAAGCCAGATAGGTCAGCGTCAATTTCGCGGTCACTGCGCGCGGTGAAGTGGTGAGAATGGAAAGCGTCGGTTTGGCCGACAGGCCCTCCGGAACTTTCGAGAAGGTCATCCGTTCCGGCAGGCCTGTACAACGCAGAGCCTCAAAACCCTCGTCGCTTTCAAAAATCACCCCGCCGTCCGGTCCCGCGGTGATGAACACATTCTGCGTGCGTGATACGCCGGTCGCCCTGTCCGTTCGGGTGATGGAAACCTCGCGCTTGAGATAGGCGTCGACCAGTCTTTGCGGCGACAATAGCCGGGCATCCCGGTTTTTTTCCCGCACGCCATTGGGCAAGCCGGTCACGATGGCGCTTTCCGGGAACATGCCTTCCGAGACGCCTTCAAAGCGCACCATCGCATCGCCGGCCGGCAGACGCACATTGCGGGTTTCGGTGATCAGCGCATAGCCTTGCGGCCAGTTGGCATTAATCGCCCCGTCGCCTCTTCCGGGCGCACGGTAAATGGTGATCGACACGTCCTCGGGCTGACCCGAAATGACCAGTTGCTGCGCGGCAAGCGGGTTGGCCTGCAAACACAAGGCAAAGGCCAGAAAGACCAGAAGACGGGAGACGGTCATACCGCTCGCCGACCCGATCAGTACCGGCTATCGAAAGTCGCGGTCACCGTTACGCTACCATTGGCAGGAACATTGAGACGCCATTCGACCTTGTCTGCGGACACCCGCTCGCTGGGCTGGCTTTCCTGCTCGATACGGACATCGCCCCACAGCCCAGACTGGGCGAGATCGACCGTGACAGCTTCGGAACGAGCATTGGTAACCTCATAGCGCATCTTGCTACGCCAGCGGCGGGACGAGCGGCGGGTGCGCTCCTCGACCACGGTCTTGACCTTCACGTCAAACGCTTCGCCTGTGCGGATCGACATCGAGGACCCCATTGGCGTCGCCTCGATCTGGCTTTCGCCGATAAATTGCGGATCGCCCCGCTTGTCGCGCATATAGACGCGCATGATCCCGGACGGCAGTTGGTCGCCCAGACCGCCAGCTCGCGAGGTCGAGAATTTGAGCACCGAATTGGCGCTTGCGGCATCGCGACTACCGAGCCAGCCATTGGTGAATTCGTAGACTTTACGTGCTGGAGCAGCAGTCACATCCAGAAAGCTGACCTGTTTCTGCTGGGCATTGGCAACCGTTGTCCGTTCGGCGAGCGGATAGAGATAATAATCTCCGAGCCGTTCCCGATCATTGGATTCGGTTCCGGCACTGTCAATCGTCCCGGTGGGCCATCGCGGATAGCTGTTCCGCCCTCCGCCAGTGTTGGGACTTCCCGCGACCAGCAGCGTTTTGGCATTGCGATAGTCGGTGCCGCTATTGTTGGTCAGGGTCACCCATCCTTGCACGTCGATCGTCTGTTTGGCGTCGTCAAACAGCGTCACATAATCCGCCTTCCAGCCGAGGCCCGGCGTGAGATAACTCAGCGTCGTCGGCACCTGCCCGCCGTTTGACTCCAAAGTGATCGAAAGCGTCGGCCGCGCCCTCAAATTCGGCGGCACGCGATCAAAAATAACCCGCACCGGCAGGCCATCGTCGCGCAGCACTTCAATTGTGTTGCCAATTTTCATCACCACGCCACCATTGGCCGCGAGTATTTCCGCGCGCACCCGGGTTTCGGCACCGGTCGCCGGATTGGTGCGGATCAGGGTCACGGTCTGCCCCACCGCCTTTTCCATCAGCTTGGCCGGGGTGAGCAGATCAAAATCGAAATTCTGCTCGACGATACCGATCCCGGAGCCCGACAGTGTCACCGTTTCCGCCCGGATTTGCGCAGAGACATCGGGAAACTGCTGCTTGCTGCGCCCCTTCGGGAGATTCAGAGTGCGGACATCCTGCACCAGCGCCTGATTATTGTTGTAGATGGTGACCGATACATTGCCCTGCGCCGATTCATCCGGCGATGACTGGCTGATGGCTGGTGTTGCGACGCCCGCCAACAAAAGTCCGGTGAATATAAAAAGCCGCATAGTCTTTCTCCCCTATCCAGAATGGAGGCTAACCTATTGGAAATGAACCTGACCTAAACATCTATTGCTGTGCATTCATGCTCTCTGACGGAGCCAGCCAGCGCAATCTTACACTATCCTTTTTAATCGCTATATCGGGTTCCCGAGCGACGGTCACATTTTTGGCTTCCAGGGCTTGCTTTGTTACAGCCATGTCCGCTGCCGTTCCGTTCATGCCCAATGGCAGGTTTAGCCGTTCGGAAGCCCAGACTATCAGTTCCAGATCGCGGGTTGATGATTCGGCCAACACGCCGTCGCTGATTGTCAGTTCCGGCAAGGCGATGGCTGGCGGCTGCAACTTTATCGTCCAGTTTTTTGCGCCGGCGGCGACCCGCTGTTCAAGCGCATAATAAGACGCCAGCGTCGCGCCCGGGAGCGGCTTCGCGATGACCATGGCACGCCGCTTGCTCGTATCCAGCGTCACGTCATCCATCGAAACCCCGGCGATCAGGGCGAGATTTTCTCGCAGCCGGTTCACCTGGATTTCAGCTTGCTGGGCCTGCGCCTGCGCTCTCGCCGCAGCCAGTTCGGCCGACTCTGCATCTGCTCCGGAATCCACCTTGAACTGGGTTATCTTTACGTCGATCAGGCGACCCAATGTGCGACTTATCACCCTTGTGCTCTGTTCATCCGCGCCCGCCAGAATTTTTGGCGTGAAGACCGTTGCGTTCACCACGATAGGCTCTGCATCAAAATCAATCTCGATCTTTGATACGCTTGCGCGGTTGCCAAACTGGTCCTTGATATAGCCATTGGCGGAGCGTGAGACGTTGGCTTCCCAGGCGATCTGCTTCAGTGAGAATCCGAGCGGTATCGCCAGCGCAACGAATACGACAGTCATAATAGCGACCTGAACCTGCGACTGCCGTTCGGAAAGATCCGAACGGAAGCCATAGAGCCGAGCCATCCCGGTCGCGGTTAGTGCAATCGTCATCAGGTTGGTGAAGAACAGAAGAAGCGAGCCGCCAAAAACGGACCAGTTGAAAGTCGCCAGCCCGAATCCCACGACCGCAAGCGGTGGCATCAGAGCAGTGGCGATCGCGACTCCGACAATCGTTCCCATTTTTCCCCGGATCATCGCATAGGCTCCGGCCAATGCCGAAAAGAGCGCTACCGCGAGGTCGAAGAGATTGGGTCTGGTGCGGGCCGCGATCTCGGCCGTGACCGTCTGGATTGGCGACATCGTCACCACCAGTGCGGCGAACAGGATGGAGATAATAGTGCCCAGCAAAATGGCCTTGCCGCTTTCCTTGAGCCACACGGAGTCGCCAACCGCGACCGCAAATCCCACTCCCATGATCGGACCCATTAGCGGTGAGAGCAGCATGGCGCCGATGACGACCGCCGGAGAAGACAGCAGCAACCCGAGTATCGCAATACCGGCTGACATCGAGGTCATGAATGCGAAATGCGGGGTAAAGCCGCTATCTTCGCGAACCTTGTCGATCACCGCCTGCTGGTCGACACCGGCACGCACTGCCACCCGCCACCAGCGACGAAACAGGCGAATGCTGCCGGTGACCGGAGCGAGTGGACCAGACGGTCGTTTTTGCGTGGGTTTTCCCGGACTGGCCGGGTCAGCCTGATCGTTTGTCATGATGATCCTTTAGTCTCGCAAAACGAACCCGAATAGAAAAACATTACCTCAAGAGTAATTGATAAATGAAGAGTTTCGTCTTTTATCATGAAACCGTATCACCTATATAGGTCACGGCGGCTATTGTGCCGTACCAAGGAGCCTTTACAGGAGCCAGTCTATGCCCCGTCCCGAAACCGATATCGAAGCCACCCGAGTCAAGATCATGGATGCCGCTGACCGGATAATCCAGGAAAGAGGTGCGATAAGCTTCACGATGTCCGACCTCGCAACAGCAGTGGGTATGTCGCCGTCCAATCTCTATCGTTTTTTCGAGAGCAAGGACGCGCTCGCCGAAGCCATGGCGGGGGAGTGGTTCGCAGAACTGCTAGTCATCATGGAGGCCATGGTTTCCGCCGACATACCGGTTGAAGAAAAGCTCTATCAGTTTTTTGCCAAGCGTCTGGTTCTCAAGCGCGCGCGTTACAATGATGATCCGGAACTTTTTGAAGCCTATATGGAGTTGGGCGACGAGCATTTTGAAGTTATCAAAGGCTATGTCGATCTGGCCGACCACTATATGGCCTCTATCCTCGTCGAAGCGATGGAAAAAGGCTATTTCAAGGGGCTGGAACTCGACAGCATCGTATCTCTGGTCAACGGCATGATGCAGCCATTCTGCAACCCGAAGCTGATGATGCAGATGATGCATCTTGCTACCGAAGAACGGCTCAGGATCGTGATCAACACCATCCTGAACGGCTTGCGAGCCAATGAAGAACAGCCCACGGCCAAGCCGGAACTGCATATCGCCGGCTAGATATCTTTCGCCATCCACTGTTTCATCATGGCGGGCGGCGGAGTCGGGTTCATTTTCGTCTCGTCCAGCGCCGCCAGGGCCTGCCGCCGATCTTGGTCGGTGAAGCTGCCGGTGGTGAGGCAAAATTCGATCATGTTTCCGTTGGGGTCGCGGGTGTAGATCGAATGGCACCAATTGTGGTCAATCTCGAGCACATCGAGTCCCGCTGCATTCCATTTTTCCCGCCAGACGGCCAGTTCTTCGGCAGTCTCGACCGCAAAGCTGTAATGGTTTGTGCCCTGCGGGGTTCCGGCAGAATCGTTGAGATCAAAAGAATATCCATCTTCTCCCGGCGTGTCGTTGAGCTCCCAGAAAGCGATGAAGCGGCTGTCATCACCATCCATCCGGTAGAAAAAATGCTTGCCCCAGCCGCCGCCCATGACCGGCGCGATCTCTACCTTGACCAGTTCGAAGCCCATCACGCCTTCATAAAATGCGTGGATCGCTTTCATGTCCTTGGCCGCAAGGGCAAGATGGTGATAGCTCATCTATTTGCTCCCGTCCGGTTGTCGACCATGCCCATAACGTCTGCGGTTGTGCCATCGGGCGCTGGCACTTCAACCACGCGTTCTGGCACGTCATCAAATTCCAGCTTCAGCGCCCGGCTCATCACCGCGTGCATCATGTAGGTGCAGGTTATGTAGGTCAGTTCGATTATTTCGACTTCGCCGAGATGCTTTTTCAATGCTTCGAAAACACCGTCGGGCACCCTGCCCCGCTCCAGCACCAAGCAATCGGTATAGGCGAGCACGGCACGCTCGACATCGGTGAAACAATCAGCAGTGGACCAGTTGGGAATGGCTTTGACCTGTTCCTCGGAAAAGCCCTCGAAGCGCATGGCTTTGCAATGTTGTGAATAGACAAATTGTGACCCTACCGCATAGCCGGCGCGGATCTGGCCAAGTTCGCGCAGTTTCGGATCGAGCTTGCGATTGGGTGAGCGGTAGAAGCCAAAGCCCTCGGTGGTGTGTTTGAAGGCGTCGGGAACCTGCGCAAATACTGTCCACCAATTGCCCGGCGTACCGGTCGCCGTGCCGGGTTCTGCCACCGGGTCGCGATCACCGAACAGCATATCATAGAGGCCAAGGATATATTCGTCGGTCACCTCGGACCGGGGTATTTCGCGCAGACGGGGCATGCTTTTCTCCAGCTATTTCGGTACTTCCGCCACAATACGCGTGTTCTGATCGTGCACCAGTTTCCATGTACCGTCTTCCAGTTCGAACACCAATACCAGCCAAGACGAGCGCGGCGGGCCTGCCGCATTGTCGCGATAGACATATTTGATCAGCGCCGTCGCCATGTCGCTACCCTCAATGACCTTCACCACCTCCGGCTCCATGATCCAGTCTTTGTCTTTGAACCACTCTGTGTGGAAATCGACAACGTCCTTGGTGGTGGATATCAGGCTGCCATCCGGAAATATTACATTGAGGTCATTGCCGCTGGTCAACGTGGCTTTCAAGCCCTCCAGATCGCGGGTGGTAACTGCCGCTAAATGCGCGTCGAGGGCGGCATTGAAGTCGGGCGCTTGCTCCGACTGCACTTCGGGGGGAACACAGGCACCGAGCATAAAAATGGCCGCCGAAAGAGTGATGAAGTTCCTCATTTGGGCGGCCATATTGGTTTCCTTTAACTATGGGTTAGTAGCGATCTATCCCGCGAGATTCCGCAGCACATAATGCAAGATGCCGCCGTTCAGGAAATATTCCATCTCATTGGCTGTATCGATCCGGCAGACGGTTTTGAAGGTCGATTTCGTGCCATCGGCGCGGGTCATTTCGACTTCGACTTCCTGTAGCGGCTTCAGCGTCGCGACGCCCTTGATCGTGAAGCTTTCGCTGCCGTCGAGGCTCAGAATCTCGCGATCTGTGCCTTCGGCAAATTGCAGCGGCAATACGCCCATTCCGACGAGGTTGCTGCGGTGAATCCGCTCGTAGCTTTCGACGATGACCGCGCGAACGCCGAGCAGATTGGTGCCCTTCGCCGCCCAGTCGCGGGAAGAGCCGGTGCCATATTGCTCGCCACCGATAACAACCAGCGGGGTGCCATCGGCCTGATGGCGCATCGCGGCGTCGTAGATCGGCATGATCTGGCCGTCATATTTTGTGTAACCGCCTTCTTTTCCGTCGGCCATTTCATTTTTGATTCTGATGTTGGCGAAAGTGCCGCGCATCATGACTTCGTGGTTGCCGCGGCGGGAGCCGTATGAATTGAAGTCGGCCTTGTTAACCTGATGATTTTTCAGATATTCTCCGGCCGGGCTGTCTTCCTTGATCGCGCCGGCAGGCGAGATGTGGTCGGTGGTTATGCTGTCACCCAACAGCGCCAGCGTTTTCGCCTCGATGATGTCGCTGATCGGCTCCGGCGTCATCGTCATGCCCTCGAAATACGGCGGATTGGCGACATAGGTCGAGCCCGCGCGCCACTGATAGGTGTCGCCGCCGGTGACGTCGATCGCGCGCCACTGCTCGTCGCCGTCATAGACATTGGCATAGCGGCTGATGAACATGTCGCGGTCGACGAAGCTGTTGACCATCGCGGTGATCTCGGCGTTGGTCGGCCAGATATCCTTCAAAAAGACATCCTCGCCATCCTTGCCCTGCCCGATCGGTGTTTTGTACATATCCTCGCGCACCGTGCCCTTCAAAGCATAAGCCACAACCAGCGGCGGCGACGCGAGATAGTTGGCCTTGACGTCCTGCGACACCCGGCCTTCAAAGTTGCGGTTGCCCGACAGCACCGACGCGGCAACCAGATCATGATCGTTGATCGCCTTGGCAATCGGCGGCGGCAACGGGCCGGAGTTGCCGATACAGGTGGTGCAACCATAGCCGACCAGATTGAAGCCGAGATAGTTGAGATCCTCGGACAGCCCCGCCTTGTCGAGATAGTCGGTGACCACCTGCGATCCCGGCGCCAGCGAGGATTTGACCCACGGCTTGCGCTGCAGGCCGCGCTCTCGCGCCTTGCGCGCGACCAGACCGGCGGCGATCAGCACCGTCGGGTTGGAGGTGTTGGTGCACGAGGTGATCGCGGCAATCGCGACATCGCCGTGGGTAAAGCCCTCGTCGCTGCCCTCGACCGCAACCCGCTTGCCGCTGTCCTCGACCCCGAAGACTTCCTTGAGGTCACGGTTGAAGCTCTCGTCGAGATCGGCCATCGACACCCGCTGCTGCGGCAATTTCGGTCCCGAAAGCGACGGCACGACGCTGCCGATGTCAAGCTCCAGCGTCTTGGTATAGATCGCGTCCTTGGTGGTCTCGTCATAGCGCCAGAAGCCCTGCTCCCGCGCGTAGGCTTCGGTCAGCGCGATATCCTGCGCGCTGCGGCCGGTGAGCTCGAGATATTCGAGCGTCTTTTCGTCGATCGGGAAATAGCCGCAGGTCGCGCCATATTCCGGCGCCATATTGGCGATGGTCGCGCGATCGGCGAGCGAAAGTTCCTTCAGGCCGGGGCCGTAAAATTCGACAAAGCTGCCGACCACACCGACATCGCGCAGCATCTGCACGCAGGTCAGCACCAGATCGGTCGCGGTAATGCCCTCGGCGAGCTTGCCGGTCATCTTGAACCCGACCACTTCGGGGATCAGCATCGATACCGGCTGGCCGAGCATCGCGGCTTCCGCCTCGATCCCGCCAACGCCCCAGCCGAGCACGCCGAGACCGTTGATCATCGTCGTATGGCTGTCGGTGCCGACACAGGTGTCAGGATAGGCGACGGTCACGCCGTCGGCATCCGCCGAAGACCATACCGCCTTGGCGATATTTTCCAGATTCACCTGATGGCAAATGCCGGTTCCGGGAGGAACCACCTTGAAATTTTCAAACGCCTTCGATCCCCATTTGAGAAATTCGTAGCGCTCCATATTGCGCTGATATTCCATTTCGACATTATGGTCGAACGCTTGCGGCGTGCCGAATTCGTCGACCATCACCGAGTGATCGATGACCAGATGCACCGGCACCTGCGGATTGATCTGCTGCGCGTCGCCGCCGAGCGCCTTGATCCCGTCGCGCATCGCGGCGAGATCGACCACGGCGGGAACGCCGGTAAAATCCTGCATCAGCACGCGCGCCGGGCGATATTGAATCTCCGCCGGGCTTTTGGCTTCCTTCTGCCAGTCGACCACCGCCTGCGCGTCCTTCGCGTCCACGGTAAACCCGCCATCCTCGAACCGCAGCATATTCTCCAGCAGCACCTTGAGCGTGTACGGCAGCTTGTCGATATTGCCGAGCTTCTCCGCCGCCTTGGCGAGGGAATAATAGGCGTAATCGGTGCCGTTGACGGTGAGCGTCGAGCGGGTGCCGAGGGTGTCTTTGCCGGTGGTGGTCATGGTGGAGTGTGGCCTTTCAAGTTTTGAGCCGCTGGAAAGGGGGAAGTCCTGCGATCAGGCGCAATCCGTTGGCGATTCTGTTGTTGGGAGCGCTTTAGCTGATGGGAGGGATTTGGGGAAGGGGGGTTTGTTGGGTGGTTGGGGATTTGGTGGACAAATCAGGAGGCCTCATTCGCTCCAGAAGGTTGGAACTCCTCTATCACTCTTTATTTTAAGTGCGGATGTATTAGATAGCAATCCACACTTAGTACTCGAAAATTGATTTAAAACTGATATCACAGTCACCGTGAGGGTGTACGTTGTCAAATTCATATCTAGATATCGCTGAAGCAATTTTAAGATACAGGCGACAGCCGCTAAAACCCAAAGAGATTTTGGACGATGCATATTTGCGTGTCCGTCGTCAGAACATTTGGCACAGATGGCTGCGTAAATTAGCGGAGCATC
>CBETBW010000046.1:0-11753 GCA_965534715.1 uncultured Parasphingorhabdus sp. | reverse complement strand
ATTTCTTCCTCGTCGAGCGTCAGCGTGGGATCGTCGGTCACGCTGGTGCATGCGATCATCAATGACGAAGGGAAAGGCCAGGGCTGGCTGGCGACATAACGGACGTCCCGCACCTTGATCCCGGCTTCTTCGAACAATTCGCGCTTCACGCAGCCTTCGATGCTCTCGCCCGGTTCCAGAAATCCCGCCAGCGCGGAAAAACTCTTGGGCGGGAAACGCGGCTGGCGGCCGAGCAGCACCTTGCCTTCGCATTCCGACAGCATGATCGCCACCGGATCGGTGCGCGGAAAATGTTCCGCTCCGCAACCATCATCCTCGCGGTCACACAATCGCGCCCAGCCGCCTTTACGGGACTGGGTTGGTTTGCCACACTGTGCACAATATTTGTGGCGCGCGTGCCAATCGACCAGACTCCTTGCGGTGGCATAAATCGCGGCCTGATCGGCGGACAAGCTTCCCAGCGTCTGCCAAAGCGCCCGATTGGCGGCGGGTCCTGCATCCCCTGCCCCGTTCAGTTCGGCGAAAAAAGGTGTTTCCTCTTCTATCCCCAGCAACAGCAGATCATTGTCCGGCGATGCTTCATAGGCCGCACCCCAGGCGAGATCTCCATGATCATCAAAAACCGGATTCAGGCCATCCAGTTTGAGCAGCTTCGCACGCGGGTTCATCATCGCAGCGCGCAACCTGTCCGGGTTGACCCGCACCTGATCGGCGCGGTCCAGGGTTCCGCCGGCGAAGGTCGGCACTATGGCATCTTTGGCTCTCAGCATCTTTTCTCCGTCACATCTCCGCTTCCGGCCACTCCCCGGCAGGAGATCGCCTAAATCTTGTTCAGGGGCTGGTATTGCCCGCTCCAGCCTGTGCATCGCCAATCAGGTCTGCATAGACATATTTCGGGAAATCCGACTGGAAGGGATAGCTGTTCGAGGGAATATATTGGGTATAACCGCCGGCCCGGAGACCGCGCACGGTATCGACAAATGCCGATGTCCCTGCTGCGCCGCCCCAACCGAAGGTGCCAGCCGGGCTGACTGCGGTACCAAGGCCGGACCGTCCGCCCGCACCAAAGCCGTGATTGGCAATCCAGGTCCCTTTGGTATTGGCGTTTTCAGGCAGCAAGTTGGACATGCCAAGTTTTACCGTGTCCGGCTTCATCACTTGCACGTCACCGACTTTACCGAAACCGAGCAGCATTTGCAGGAACTTGTCATAATCACCAGCCGTTCCCACCAGACCGGTGCTGCCAAAGGCAAAGGCGGGCTTGTCGAGAAAAATGCTGGTCGCGCCGGGGTCGATCGGGATCAGCGACCCGGCAAATGGTGCATAATTGTCCGCAAGATCGACCGCCCGGCCAGCCGGAACGCGGTAGAACATATTCTTCATGCCCAATGGGCCGAACATCCGCTCCTGAAGAAATTGATCAAGTGGCTTGCCTGAAACTTTCTCGATCACTGCGCTCAGAACATCATGGCTGAGCGAATAGCTCCACTGGGTTCCGGGTTGATAGACCAGAGGCAATTCCGAGAGACGTTTAACGAAGGTCATTATGTCCGGAGTGGGCGCTCCGACATCGACTCCGGGAATCGCGCTGCGGCTCAAACGACCGGGGGTCAGGCCCGCAGCCAGATAGGCCTTCTGGATTGGTCCTTTCGATATGATCGTATAGCCCAGCCCGGCCGTGTGGGTCTGCAACTGACGAATGGTGATCGGTGCCTTGGCCGGCTCGACATTATCCAGCGCGCCTTCGGGATCGACCAGCACCTGCATATCGGCAAATTCGGGGAAGATGTCGGATAGTGGCTGATCGAGAGAAATCAGCCCGTCTTCGACCAGCATCATCGCCGCCATACCGGTGACCGGCTTGGTCTGCGAATACATCCGCCACAGCGTATCGGCGCCCACCGGTCTGATGCCACCGAGCTTGAGCATGCCGGCAGAAATCACCTGCGGCTGCGCCTGACCGAAACCGATCATCGCGAGCATGCCGGCAACCTTTTTATCCGCGACATATCCGTTGATAATTTTTGTCAGTCCCGGAAAACTGGTCCCCAGTTCCTTGGCAAAGGCAATGCCGGGCATGCCGGCAAGAAAGGCACCGATCCCAATACCGCCGAGCACGGAGCGTCGGGAAAAGGAGGATCCAAGCGACGATGTTGCAGGTTTTCCAATTGTCATTTTTCTTCCTTCAGTTTCCATTTTACGGCCTTGGCATAAAGGGTCGGCAATCCCGCCTCCGCGATATCGTCCAGCGGCCACCAGATATGG
Organism: uncultured Parasphingorhabdus sp.; assembly: GCA_965534715.1. Taxonomy (GTDB): domain Bacteria; phylum Pseudomonadota; class Alphaproteobacteria; order Sphingomonadales; family Sphingomonadaceae; genus Parasphingorhabdus. The sequence continues at coordinate 9,488 of CBETBW010000046.1, read as the reverse complement.
GGGTCCATATCAGTAGCGATTTTTTCGTCCTGATAAACCGCCAAATCGACCTCGAGCGAAAAATGGGTGAAGCTGTGCTGAACAATATTGTCGTGCACCCGCCATTCGCCCGCCATCGGAGGAATGGCGTGACCATCATTGCCCGCTGCCCAGCCATCATCCGGCAGCGCCCGCATACCGCCGAGCATCCCTTTCGGCGGCCGGGTCGACAGCAAGATTTGATCCTGCTGCTCGATCCAGAAGAATCGCGCCCGTCGAACCGGCTTTGCCTTTTTCGGCGGCTTGACCGGAAAATCTTCCATGTTCCCGGCCGCGAAAGCCGCGCATTGTTCTCGCGCCGGACAGGTATCGCATTTCGGATTCTTCGATGTGCAGATGGTCGCGCCAATATCCATGCAGGCCTGCGCAAAATCCCCGGCACCGTGAAGCGGGGTGATCGCATCCATCGCCGACCTGATTTCCGCCTTGCCTCCAGGGAGCGGTGTATCGATCACAAAGAACCGCGCCACCAGCCGTTCGATATTGGCATCCACCACCACCGCCCGTTCGCCAAAGGCAATCGCCGCGATCGCCGCTGCAGTATAGGCACCCACTCCGGGTAGCTGAAGAAGTTCGGACTCTTTGCGAGGAAAGATTCCGTTCAGCTTCTCGGTGACATGCACGGCACATTTGTAAAGATTGCGCGCCCGCGCATAATAGCCCAGCCCGGCCCATGCCGCGAGCACGTCCGCTTCCTCGGCATGAGCCAGGCTCTGAACGGTCGGCCAGCGCCGGGTAAATTTCTCGAAATAGCCTTTGACCGCTCCAACCGTCGTCTGCTGGAGCATGATTTCCGACAACCAGACATGATAGGAATCGGGCAAATCACCGCCCGGCGGGGACCGCCAGGGCAATATTCGCGCGTTATCCACATAATGTGCACTGATATTGGCAGAAATTTTACGTGCTTTGGCGGGTAAACTATCGACGGCCATGGCTGCGCCATGCCATAAATGCAGATAATGGCGAAGAAAATAGGCACAACTGGCGACGAAAAGGCGAAAACCGCCCGATCCAGCAATGCTGCGCCCAAAAAATCCCCCAAAAAATCAAAAGCCAAAGCCTATCAGAAATACCAGCGTCCGCGCGGCGGCCCGGCGAAAAGCATTTCCGACCTGATGCCCGAAATCGGCCGCGCAGCCTTTCGCCGCTATGGTTTCATCCAGAGCTCCGTGGTCAGCCGCTGGGCGGAGATTGTCGGCGAACGCTATGCTGCTGTGTCCTTGCCCGAATCGATCCGCTTCCCGCGCGGCGAAAAAGAGGGAGGAACACTGCATCTGCTGGTTTCCGGAGCCTATGCAACGCTGATGCAACATATCGCGCCGGATATAATCGAACGGGTCAACCGCTTCTTTGGCTATCGCGCGGTCAGTCAGATACGATTCAGACAGGGTATCGTAACCCCCAAGGAAGATAAGGAAAAGCGCGTTGTTCTGCCACGTTCGCTCAAGCCCGCGCCGATCCAGCTGGGAGAGAATCTGCGCGATATTGGCGATGCGGAATTGAACCGGGTGCTCGAATCGCTCGCATCGGCAGTTGCAAAGGCGGATGCGGACCTTAAGAACGATGCGCAGTCGAGTATCAAGATCATCGGCAAGATCGGTGATGGTGAAAAGAAGAAGAAGGACCAGACATGAAGTTCAGAAGCGCGTATCTAGCTTCGGCATTGGCCACAGCAATTGTGATGACCGCACCGGCATCCGCACAGCAGACCGACTGGGCCAAGCGCGTCACCCTGTCGACCATCGGCGGCCATGTCATGGGCAACCCCCTCGCCAAGCACAAGCTGGTGGAATATATGAGTTACACATGCAATCACTGCGCGGCATTCCAAACAGAGTCCCATACCGCCCTGACCACAAAATTTGTCAAAAAAGGCCATGTCAGCTTCGAGGTCCGCAACCTGATTCTCAACCCCATCGATCTGACCGGCGCGATGCTCGCCCGCTGCGGCGGGCGCACCAAATTTTTCGGAAATCACCACGCACTGCTGTCGAAGCAGTCCGTGTGGCTGAAGAAATTCCAGTCCATCTCCCCCGAACTGATGAAGACCATGAACGATGGCACGGTTCCGCAGCGACTCAAGAAAATTGCCAAAGCGGCCGGTCTCGACGGATTGATGAAAGGACGCGGCTTCACCGCGGTCCAGATTGATGCCTGCCTGTCGGACAAGGTTGAACAGGACAAGATCATGGCCATGACAGAATATGCCACAACGACGCTCAAACTAACCGGAACGCCCAGCTTCACGCTCAACAACGAACCTCTTGCCAAAGTCCACAGCTGGACGGCGTTGCAACCCAAATTGACGGTGCTTCCGCAATAGACATTCGATCATCTTAAGAAACAGGAACAGATTATGCGCACACTCCATTATATTGCACCCTTGGCACTTGCCCTGGCTCTGACCGCATGTGGCAAAGCGACAGAAAGCGAGACCGGAGCAAGCTCTTCCGAAACAGTCGCAGCCGTCGAAGCCCCTGCCGGGCAGAAATGGTCCGAGACCGTTTCCAAGACCGAAGCAGGCGGCATTGTGATGGGCAATCCTGACGCGCCCATAAAACTGGTCGAATATATGTCGATCACCTGTTCGCACTGCAAGGATTTCGGGGAACAGGCTTTTGCGCCGCTGCGTGACAATTATGTTGAAAGCGGCCGGGTCAGCTTTGAAATCCGGAATTTCGTTCGCGATCCACTGGATCTTTCCGCTGCCATTCTATCCCGCTGCGGCGGTGAAGCCCCGTTTTTCCCGCTGACCGAACAGGCATTGGGCTATCAGGAAACGATGTTTGAAAAAGCGCAGGGCATGGGTGACGCGACTTATAATGACATATTGAAAGCCGACCCGAAATCGCGATTTGTCCGCATGGCCGAACAGCTTGGCCTGATCGCCTTTTTCCAGCAGCGCGGTATTTCCGAAGATCAAGCCAAGGCTTGTCTGGCTGATACAGCAGCAGCGGAAGCACTGATGAATGATACCCAAAAGGCCGCAGAGGAATTCAATATCGAGGGCACTCCGACATTCCTGCTGAACGGGCAGAAGTTTGACGGTACCAACTGGGCGGCGGTCGAAACCAGGCTGAAGGAAGCCGGCGCAAGATAGGCGCTGGACCAATCGCAAGAGGGGATGCGATTTGAATGTGGTGACTGATACATGCGGCATGGGAATCATTTCATGCAAATAAAGAAGCTCAGACTTTCGGGCTTCAAAAGCTTTGTCGATCCGACAGAGCTACGCATTGAAAAAGGGCTGACCGGCGTGGTCGGCCCCAACGGTTGCGGCAAATCCAATCTGCTCGAGGCGATCCGCTGGGTAATGGGTGAAAATTCCGCCAAGTCGATGCGCGGCGCGGGCATGGAAGATGTGATTTTCGCCGGCACCCAGGACCGGCCCGAGCGCCAGTTTGCCGAGGTTTCCCTGACGGCAGAACGCGAAACCGACGACGTATCTTCGCTCCACGTCGGCGACAATGACAGCGAACTGGAAATCGTCCGCCGGATCGAGCGCGGCGCCGGTTCCGCCTATCGCGCCAATGGCACCGATGTCCGGGCCAAGGATATTGCACTGATCTTCGCCGATGCCGCCACCGGCGCGCACAGCCCCGCTCTCGTCAGCCAGGGCAAGATATCAAACGTCATTTCCTCCAAACCCGAAGCGCGGCGGGAAATGCTGGAGGAAGCCGCGGGCATCTCCGGCCTCCATGTCCGGCGCAAGGATGCCGAGCAGAAATTGCGCGCGGCGGAGAAAAATCTCGCCCGTCTCGATGATATATTGGGCGATATGGAGCAGCGGGCCGCCAATCTCCGGCGGCAGGCCAAGCAGGCGGAACGCTACAAGAAACTGAGCGGAGAAATCACCACCGTCGAGGGGCGGCTGATCTATGCGCGCTGGAAAGAGGCCGCAGCCGCAGCCGATATGGCAAAGGCCGAAGCGGAAGCCGCCGAGACCAAGGTCAATGCGGCGCAGAATGAACAGCAGGCGGCAGTGTCCGCTCAGAATGAAAGCGCCAAAGCGCTCGGCATCCTCCGTGCCGAGGTTCAGCGGGCGCGGGAGGAAGCCAGCGAGTCCAGCCACCGGCTGCTGACCCTGACCAACGAACGCGACAATCTGAAATCGCGGCTGCTGGATCTGCAGGCGCAGGCCCAGCGTATTCATGATGACAATGCGCGCGAAGACCAGTTGACCCGCGATGCAATGGAAGCGCTGGCGGGACTGGAGCAGGACGAGAAGCGGCTTTCGACGGAACTGTCGGATCTGAACAAGGAACGGCCGGATCTTGAGCGCGCCGCAGAACGATCCGAGCGCTCGGCCAGCGAGGCAGAAGTCGAACTCGCCAAAGCGGTGGCCGAAGAAGCGCGCATTCAGGCGGAGATAAAAGTCGCCAATGCAGCGGTCGATGCAGCGCAGGCGCGCCATGACCGGCTTGCGGTGGAACTCGGTCGCCTCAATGCCGAACGCGCCGAAATGGGCGATGAAGCAGAGCTCAAAACGACGCTTGCAGAAGCGGTTGCGACGCGGGAAACCGCACGGGTGGCGGCGGACAATAGTGGCGGCAAGATTGCATCCCTAGAGGAACAACGGATAGAGGCTAGCGCGGCGCGCGATGCCGGGCAGTCCGGCCTTGCCACGCTAAAGGCGGAACTGGCCGGCCTTCGATCGGAACATGGCGCGCTGGATCGTGAACTGTCGAAAGCCGAAAGCGCGCATAAGGCGATTGATCAGGTAAAACCAGCAGCGGGCTATGAACGCGCTTTGGCGGCGGCGCTGGGCGATGATCTGCTCGCGTCGATTGGCGAGGATGGCGACCGCTTCTGGGGCGGCGGCGCTATGGCCGCATCTGGTGTGGCACCTGCCGGAACCGAGGTCCTGCTCGACCGGGTGCAGGCACCGACGGAATTGCACAATCGCCTGTCCCAGATTTTTGTCGCCGATAGCGACAATGACCAAGCGCTTTCGGTTGGCCAGCGGCTGGTCACAAAATCGGGCGCGCTGCGCCGCTGGGACGGCTTTGTTGCCCGCGATGATGGCAATGCCAGCGCCGAACGGCTGGTCCGGGCCAATCGCCTGCGCGCATTGCAGGACCTGCTGCTTCCTGCCCAGGACAAGGTCGCGACAGCGGAAGCGGCGCTTGTCGCCCAACGCGAAGAAATGGCAGCGATCGAAACCCAGCTTGGTGAAGCCCGCGCTGCCCGGCGCGATGCCGAGGAAGCGCTGCGCCAAGCGTTGCGCAAAGCCGATCAGGCGGAAGAGGCGCTCTCCTGGCTGCAGAAACGCACCGCCAGCCTCGCCGAGCGGGACGCCGCGCTGAAGGCGGAAAATGCGACCGCGCTGGCCGAACTGGAAGCGGCACAGAAAGAACGCAGCAGCCAGCCCGACGGCGCGGCGCAGGAACGGGCACGCGCTGCGCTGCAGGATCAGCGCGATGCGGCGCGCGGTCTGGTCATGTCCTCGCAGGCGGCGCTCTCCACGATCGACCAGAAACTGGCGCAAGTAAAGGAACAGAAAGCGGTCGCCAGCGCGCAAATCCGTTCGTGGCAGGATCGCTCGGGCGAGGCCGAAGAGCGCATGAGGGAAATGGCCAAGCGCGGCGCGCTGATCGAGGCCGAAGTCGAGAATCTGGCGGATCGTCCGCGGGTGATCGAGGTCGAAGTGACCCGGCTCGAGGAACAGCAGGAAGCGCTGAACGCAAAAGTGGTCGAGAAAGATGCTGCGCTGCAGACCGCCGAACTGGCCCAGCGCGACCATGAAGACCGGCTCAACCAGGCGAGTGAAATGCTCAGTCAGGCACGCGAATTGCGCGCCGGGGCCAAGGCCCGGGCGGAAAACCAGGATTTGCGCCGGATGGAAATGGGCCGGATTTCAGCCGAGAAATTTGAATGTCCCGCTGTGGTATTGCCGAAAAAGCTCGAATTTGACGAAGAGACAGTGGGCGACGCATCGCGGGAATCAGCGGAACTGGAACGCCTGTCGCTGAGCCGCGAGCGGATCGGGCCGGTCAATCTGGTCGCCGCTGAGGAACTTGCGGAACTGGAAACCGAGTGGGAAAAATCGACCAGGGAAAGCCAGGAACTGAACGAGGCGATCCATCAGCTGCGCGGGTCGATCGGCAGCCTCAACCGCGAAGGCCGGCAGCGCCTGCTCGCAGCGTTCGAGGAAGTGGACAAACATTTCCAGCGGCTGTTCGCGACCCTGTTCGATGGCGGCAAGGCGCATCTCGAACTGATCAACAGCGACGATCCGCTGGAGGCCGGGCTGGAGATCATGGCCCAGCCGCCGGGCAAGAAGCTGACTTCGCTGACCCTGCTGTCGGGTGGCGAACAGGCTTTAACCGCTGTGGCACTTATTTTCGGGTTGTTCCTAACCAATCCGGCACCTATCTGCGTGCTCGACGAGGTCGATGCGCCGCTGGACGACGCGAATATCGAACGCTTCTGCGACCTGCTCGACAAGATGGTCGCCGAGACGAATACGCGCTATCTGATCGTCACCCATAATGCGGTGACGATGAGCCGGATGCACCGCCTGTTCGGGGTGACGATGATCGAGCGCGGGATCAGCCAGCTGGTGTCGGTGGATCTGGATGCGGCGGAAGAATTGCTGGCAGCGGAGTGAGTTGTGGCTACCGATCAACCGATCCCGACGGAAACTCTATATACAAATTTGAAAGGTTCAATCGAGCGACTCACATGGACGGCCGAGCAGCAAGTCGCATATCTCGATAGTATTTTGGGTCATATGACAGCAGCAGAGGATGCATCTGGATATGGCAATGACGAGCTGGCGTTAGAACTGGAAGACAATCTCTTTATCTTGCCAAACCTGCTCGATGCAGGCTTGGTCAAGATGGAAACAGTTGACTTAATCAAGCCGCTGGATATCTTCCTAGAAGAAAATAGCGGCCAAGAAAATGCTGATTTCTGGGCGCGAGACGCATTGTATCATGATGAACGATGGAACGAAGTCCGAAGGCTGGCACGAACCGCACTAGCTGCCTTTAGACGATAAGCGCCCTTCGACAAGCTCAGGGCTAACGGTACGTAATCACTGTAACCAAAATTCCGTTAGGGGTGAGCCTGTCGAACCCCGCCTATCGTCTATCAGCACGGTTTCTGGCGAGCTCCGACAGTAAATCCCAATCACCATCGATCAGCGCCTGCTTCTTGGCCCTAGTCCAGCCCTTGATCCGCTTTTCTGCCTCAAGCGCCTCGTACCGGGTAGAGAAATTCTCGGACCAGGCAAATTCCACCGGTCGACGTTTATAGGTATAGCCCTTAAAGAAGCCATTTTTATGCTGGCCGATACGCTGTTCCAGATTGTCAGTATGGCCGGTGTAAAAACTTCCGTCGGAACATTTGAGAATATAGACAAAAAAGGCCATGATCTGCGTTTTAACCTGGAGGCGCCCTTCGACAAGCTCAGGGCTAACGGAAAGTCGCGATTGACCGTTTCTATCAATCCCCCCAAAACCGGTTTTCACGCAATCGGCGCGAAACAACTGAACTGTATCCGACGCAGAGGCGTCGACATTTGCCATAAATGTAACTACGTAAATTATTGTATTCGGCGGCTTGGCATTAACGCATTATTTCGATGAGGTACGCACATGAAGAAGAAATCGAAAGAAATCGTTGAGCCTTGGCTGGAGCCGGAGGATTTGTCCGAATGGACCGAAGACCAGTTCCGCCGGGCGGCCCACTACAAAAAAGGCAAACTGGTTCGCCCGGCCGATGGCACGCTGACCAAGCCCGGCCGACCAAAATTGAAGAACCCCAAGCAACAGGTTACTTTGCGACTGGATAAGATCGTTCTGGAAAAATTCAAAGCCACCGGTGCCGGGTGGCAGACCCGGATCAATGAGGAATTGCGTAAGGCGTTAAAGCTTTAATCCCCCAAAACCAATTGCGGCCCTGGCCCTTTGAGCCCCGCCCGGTCCTCCGGATTATAAAGCGCGCATTTCTTCAGGCTCAGACAGCCGCAGCCGATGCAGCCATCGAGCCGGTCGCGGGTCCGTTCCAGCTCGGCGATCCGCGCGTCGATCACCCCGCGCATCGCCTTGCTGATCCGGGTCCAGTCAGCCTGGGTCGGGGTGCGACCGTGGGGTAGCCGGGCGAGCTGGCCTTCAATTTCGCCGATGCTCAGGCCCAGTTGCTGGGCGATCAGGACGAAGCTGAGCCGGCGGATGTCCGAACGCAAAAACCGCCGCTGGCCGCCGCTGGAGCGGAAGGGTTCGACCAGACCTTTCTCCTCGTAGAAGCGGATTGCGGAGACCGAGAGGCCAGTGCGGGCGGCGAGATCGCCGATGGTCAGGGCTTTGGTTTGGGGCATTTTGGGCTCCTTCGCTTTTCCTGTTCCCCGGCGAAGGCCGGGGCCCATCTCGAGAAATTCAGGCTAGGCGGACAGGCAGCGTTCCATCACTGCCCTGGCGCCCGAACATTATTCCACGAGATGGACTCCCGCCTGCGCGGGAGCACAAAATAATAGCTTGACCTCAACTTAACTTGAGATTGTACAAATCACAAGCATGGAGATTTGGCGGGCTCGGACAGCCGCTTGCAAGGCGGCAAACATGCTTCCAATTCTTCCAATAAAGTGATGCCAATATTGCGAGGAAACAGCATATGAAACTCAACCAGGTCACCGTGGGATGTCTCGACTATAACCAGTCGGTGGCCTTCTACCGCCAGCTCGGCCTCACCCAGATCGTCGATGCGCCACCCCGTTATGCCCGGTTCGAGACCGCCACGGGCGAGACGTTTTCCATTCACGCGGTGGAGGAGATCGGCGCGCTCTCGACCTTGATCTATTTCGAATGCGACGATCTCGACACCAAGGTCGCGCAGCTACAATCCGCAGGCATAACCTTCGACACCGCACCGACCGATCAACGCTGGGGCTGGCGCGAGGCGCGGCTGAGCGATCCGGCGGGCAATCCCGTCTGTCTATTTTATGGCGGCGACCATCGCCGATTCCCGCCCTGGCGGATCGACCCTGCAACCAACGAGAAAGGAAAAGAAAATGAAGAACGGACAACTGGAGCACGTCAATATAACGGTCAGCGACCCGCAACGGAGCGCCGCCCTGCTGCGCGATCTTTTTGGCTGGCATATCCGGTGGGAGGGGCCATCAATGTCGGCTGGCCACACGATCCACATCGGGACCGATGACGCCTATATCGCGCTCTACACCAATCCCGATGTCCGGGCCGCGGACCCTACCTTCAACAAGGGCGAGCCGATGAACCATATCGGCGTGACGGTCGATGATCTGGATGCGGTCGAGGCAAAGGTTGTCGCGGCGGGGCTGACACCCTTTAGCCATGGTGACTATGATCCCGGACGGCGGTTCTATTTTTTCGACTGGAACGGGATCGAGTGGGAAGTGGTGAGTTACCGCTAGCGAGCCTTCTCCCTTGAGGGAGAAGGATACGAAGGCTTGGCGCCGAAGGTGC
>CBETBW010000045.1:0-12223 GCA_965534715.1 uncultured Parasphingorhabdus sp. | reverse complement strand
TGGTGCGCCCGACAGGATAATAATGGGCACTCAAATCATTGGGAAATTTCGGCAGATTTAATGCCCATCTTACGAAAGTAGCCAGTTATAATGTTTTGGGGGTTACTGCTCGCATGCAGAATGAATCGCCGGAGCACAATCAATTGAGAGTCGATTTGTGCTGTTTTCAAGCAATGAAAGCATATCTTCGAGTTTGCTTTCAAGTCGTGATAATGACTTCTTCCACCGAGCGTCTTCCCTCTTGACGACCAAGTTGAACATAAACACCTACAGCGCTCCTGACATAGTCCCGGATGTCATCTCCGCTGAGGCGAGATCCGCTTTGCATTGCGAGCAGCACAATTTGTTCAACCGCGCTATTCGCACTATCTGCGTGCACGGTGGTCATCGATCCGGGATGACCAGTATTCACCGCTCGAAGAAAGGCTAATGCTTCATCTCCCCTCAGCTCGCCCAGTATAATACGATCAGGTCGTAGCCTTAGGGATGCAGCCACCAAGTCGTTGGCGGTCACATCCGCCTCCCCCAATGCACTTCGGGCGGACAACAATCCCACTGCGTTCTCATGGACGATTTGAAGTTCAGGAGTATCTTCTATGAATATGAGGCGTTCATTTTTTGGAATCTCATGCAGCAAGCTATTCAAAAAAGTTGTTTTGCCGGACGATGTTCCACCAGAGATCAATATTGTGGCTCTGTTTCTAACAGCCTCAGCAATGGCGTCTGCGATTTCCCCCTTGCCGATAATCTTCAAAGTTTTCGATTTCAAAGACTCGGTTCGTGATCTTTGATCAATTTTCGTGTTTTCAAACGAACCGGAAGCAACATAGTTTTCCAACCGCAGATCTGTTGAGATATGCTTGCGAATAGCAATCACAACTGATCCGCGTGTTGCTGGCGGAATTACAACTTGGACGCGCGCACCGCCCGGAAGTGTCGCGGAGAGCAAGGGATGATTACGATTGATGCCTTGATTGCTGAACGCTGCTATTTGACGAGCCAGGCGCAAGAGCAAGGTATTTTCCAGCTCAGGTAAATCGTGTGACTGAATTGCGCCTCCCAATGTTTCAATCCACAATTCGCCGGGGCGATTTATGTAAATGTCTGTCACGTCTGAGCGCGAAAGAAATGGTTTCAGCGGATCAAGAAAGCTCGATAAATAGACACTTTCTGCCTCGATTTTGGAACTCATCAACGTCCAGCCTCAACGTCGGTAAAGTCAAGATCACGAGCGACAAAGATGCTAATACTAGTTCCCGGCTTCACTTTGAGTGTTGGGGTTATTCTGTTCGTTTGAGATACATCACTACTGCGCGCGGCTGACGGGTTGATAATCACAGACCCATCGGTTTGGCGCGACGCAACATTCACCCCGATATCCAGTGCAGATTGGAAAATCGCCGCAGAAAATCGCTCAAAGAAATGTGTATTTACTTTGGCGCGGACACCGCCACGTCCTAGCGGATCTGTAGCAGGTGACCCTATTTCGATGGTAACGCCATCGGGCCGGATTAATCGCGTCCAATTTATAAGCGCCCGTTTTTGACCAGGAGACACATCTGCCTGATATTCGCCGATCAAACGACTTCCACGCTGGATCAGAATGCGGGATCCATCAAAACCGTGGACATTCCTGGAAACAATTGCTCTGGCGAAACCGGGATTCGTAGAGTCTAATGCTGTTTCCAACACCGCTTTTATTAACGTGCCTTGCGGAACCGTCGTCGCGCGATTAGCAATTTTAGCCGCACGAACCCGGTCCAAATTACCGGACGGTCCAGCTGCCCTTGAACTGGCAACGATTTCGGGAGCGGCTGGCGGCGCAATAGAATTATCAACCACCAAGACATTCCCGGAACTATTTCTGGCTATCGGCGCCGGATCTTGCCGGACAATTGACGACGGCTCAGGAGGAACAAATGGTGTGGGTGGGCTTGGAAAGCTTGGCGGCGGCGATGGCGGCGGTGCGTTTGTCCGCTCAGGGAATACCGGTTCAAATCGTTCCCCACGCGGAAACTCTTCGGGAATGTCGAGTGGCGGGGGCGCCGATGAAAGGCTAGTGCCGGGCGTAATCTGCGGCGTGACTGCAGGTGATGAAGCCGATTGTCGCCGGGATTCCAGGACGGCGAACAAAATTATTCCCAGAACCAATGCTCCTGCAAAAATAGCCAGACCGGACAGTCCGCGGCGGGGCAGCAAAATATTTGGCTTTACCGAGCGTTCTCCCGCTACCGGATTGTTGATTTTGGCTGAATTGTCCGGGCTCATTGCGTAGCATCTACTTTCTTGCGGGATGCTCGCGCCTCTTTCTTGTCGATTCGGAAAACCAGTGTTGAAGAGACGGATTCAATCACCAGACGATCAGCGCGCATCATGCCGTTGACCAGCACTTCGTGTCCTGTTTGATCGAGCGCATATACAGCGGGTATATCTGAAGTTTTCGGCCATTCGATAAAAGTGCGCTGGCCATCATCAACAATTCCGCTTGGCCACAGGGATTTTGCACCGGTCACTTTATACCGCCCAAGCACAGCGCCGGGATTGACGGTTTCATCTGGAATGCCGAAAGAGGGATAATTGAATTTCATAATGTAAGGCATGGACCCCGACGACCCGTTCAGCGGAATCAGTTCAAACATATAGAGCCTGACATTTGTGACCAGGGTCATGTTCGTCGTGAATCCGGCCCCGGCCAGTTTGACAAAAATATTGTTGCCGCTTTTGTTCGCCGATACTTGCCAGCTGGAACTGTCTCCCACAGCAATGCTTTTGATTTGCTCATCCGGGGACAGCAATAACGTCACCTGATATCCTGTTTCCACTTCGATTGGGATCACGATATCAGGTTGATAATCAATCTCCTGTATCCTGCTATCAGGAAATCCATATGCGGACAGGCTCTGCGCGGCCAGCAACAAAGGGATGAGCACCGATATCATTGGCGCTTATCCTCCGATGCTTGTTTCTCTCTCTCTGGAGACCTGCTTTCTTCTCTTTTCCCTGTTTCGTTAGCGTTTCCGTTTTCCGGGACTGTTATATTTGTAGCTACGGGAGACGTCGCCGAGACCGGCTGCAATATTTCCTGATTGCGCCGATAACTTACAACCTGAAATCCGAGCGGATTCACAAAACGGTCTTCAGCCGACATCGGTTCTCCGGAGAATCGATACCGAACAACAGCGACCCAGGCCTGGGGAGGAGATACTCCCCGACCAACATCCTGACGCAATGTTTCAAAGCGCACCATGGAGGTCTGATCGCCTATGGCGGAAACGCTTTTCACCCCCACATTGACAACACTGGAACGGGGCAATGTCGCCAAATAGCTTGAAGGGTTAGAAGCTGGAACGCTCGCAAGATAGGAATTTCGCGCGCTATCTGCTGACCAAAGGGCAACCTTGCGATAATCAGATTGCAGCGAGTTGATGTCAAATCCCTCTCGAGCAATGACATATTGAACGAGAAACGATTCTGTCAAAGCGGCTTCGCTGGAAACCAACTGCGGATTTATCGGCTTTAACTCTTGTACAAATCCCGTCTGCCGATCGACCATTAATGTGTAGGGCTCAACAGTTTTCAAGGGGGTGAGAAAAATGAGCGCGATGGCTTCAAAAAAGGCAATGGCAACCGCAACACTCGCCACTACCCAGGCGATTTTCCGGGAAGTAAGCAAGTTTTCGCGTTCGTCGGTTGCCCAGCTGTCCGCCTCCGAAAAATAGGCTTCGAGACTTTCCCGCGTCTCCTTGTTCATTTTGATTGGTTCACTTTATGAGAGCTGTTCATGGCCGATAGGAATTGCACTGCCAGAGAGAATGGTTAGGGACCCTTGGACAGCGGCTCATTTTCACCAGCCACAGATCAAAAAATCGCGGCTCACGAAGGCACAGCACGACCCCAACTAGATGGATCACCGCAGCAATTATTAGTGCCCAAAATGATTGGAAAATCAGAAAAAGCTCGGTCGCGATGATCATATTAAGGATGAAATAGCTATAGGTTACGCCAGCAAACATTTGCGGACGGGTCAATGCGACAAACAACGAGTCTCTTTCAATTCCCACCATGACCTTACTGTCCCATCGACGATGCGGATTGTATTCCGGCGACAATCGAAGCCGCTCCGAATAAAATAAAACAACCCAGAATAACCGTGGCTCCGTATCGCCAATTGATTCTTCCGGTCAGCATCATGAAACCCACGACGGCAATTGCGATAACGGCCACGACCGTTGCGAATGTTCCCAACAAGGTTCCTTGAATCCACTGAGCCGCGTTCACCAGGACGCCCGAACCTGCCGGGTCTGCAAATGCGTCCTGACCATATACCGCAGTTGACGAGACTAACGAACTGGCCGCTAGGCACATTGTAATCAAAGAAGTTCGAATCTTCATATTTGTCCCTTTTTGTCTCCGGCAAAACATGTCTAAACTATCAACTGCGGTCTATAAAGGCCGGTATTTCGGAATCTTTACTCGCCAAAGCTATTTTCGATCGCGCACTTGCGCTTGGCTGGAAGGTCGCATGGCAGAGCGCCTAGAATGAATTTTATTTCGTTGCCTTCCCGTTCGCACACCTCCATCCCTTGGATCATAAGATGCAGCCGTATGAGGCTCGTTTGCCGCATATGCCAAGCGTGGACCATAGCCTTCCCGGCGCTGGGAAACTTGCACTGCATCTGCCACTTTTTGCGCTCGTGAAGGCTGATGCGAAGTTTTTTCAACGCTCCGTGCTGCGCTTATTGGGCCATCTGATCGTATTATGCGATCCTCTACCCATTTCACCGGGCCGCTAGCGTCGGGAAAGCGGAAACCACCTGCAACCTTCACAGTCGCAAACAGCGCTGCAATCAAGACCAGGGCAAAAACCAGCGTTGCAACAAAAAGTTCGATCGGGATTGATGGCGCTGGGATATCGCGGCGTCGGGCTGCAAGCACATTGGCAAGCCAAGGCTCCATCAAAGCAATTTCAACCGCCAGAATGAGCGATATCGCGGTCGCTCCCAATGCCGCCCCAACTAGTCCGCGCAACCAGCCTTCGATCAATCCCCGGGTGCCTCCGAATAAAATGAACATCGCAAATATCGGACCCAAAGCGAGCAGCACGCCAGCGACCAACCGAACAGATGCAAAGGCGCCTATCGTGGAAGCCAGAAAGACAGAGCGTGCGTTGGCGAGCATGGTTCCGTTGCGAATGGGATCAAATGGTATCCATTGCGAGGAGGACTGGTATCCGTCAGTAGTTTCGCCCGTTGCATTCGGTTGACCGGTGCCTCGGACCAATAGTTCGGCCATCGAGTCGTCCACTCCTTGCAATCGCGAATTCAATCCTCCTGAGACACCCGGCAATCCTGCAGGCGACCCGATGGCTTCCGCCAACTGCGCAGGCCCCCGCATTGTGACATCATAAACCAAAGTCCTGAACGAGGGCCAGCTTGTCGCCAGCATCAAAACGATGCCGATCTTTATTACCGTCAATACGGCTTCGCGGGTCCGTGGAGGGTCACCGATCAAGAACCGGTATCCAATAAGCGCCACGAAAATGGTAAGTGCCAAAGTCAGTAAGGGGGATAAGGATGATGCGGGAGAGGCCAGCGCTCTATACCCAATTTCACCAATCGTCTGAGCCTGACAATCAAAATATTCGAGCATCTCGAACAGGAATGAGCCGTTGCTGCTCAATGGCGCGCATAAACCTGCCATTATGTCCGCTCCAGAAGAGCCGGCATCCAGTCTTTCGGATCGCCTCCCGTTTGGGCAAGCAATTCGTCGAAGATACGCACGCTCGACTCCCGGCCCGACAATATGGTCAGAATGTCTTTTTCGCCGGCAAGGTTTAGCCGCGCAACCACGCTGTCATTGCCATGTTTGATCAAGAAACAATGGGCGCTGTCGGGAATGTTGCGGACAAGTTCATATTCATGTTCAGAGAGACCAAAGCCCTCGATATAGTCAACTGCCCGAGCCTTGGGATTGGTCATAAAAATCTGGGTTGCCGCCTGTTCGATAATCGCGCTGGCTATCTTGCTTTCCAGAGCATCCTGGGCACTTTGCGTAGCGAAACCGACGATCCCGTTTCTTTTCCGGATGGTCTTTTCCCAGTCCTTGATCCGGCGGACAAAAACTTCGTCATCGAGCGCCTTCCATCCTTCATCGACGACGATGATCGAGGCCGTGCCGTCCAACCGCTCTTCCACCCGGTGGAAAAGATACATCATCGCGGGTGTGCGCAATATCGGATCGTCGAGCAGCTGGGTCATGTCGAAACCAACCGTATCGGACATCAGGTCCGTGCGATCTTCTTCGTTGTCGAACAGCCATGCCCGCTCTCCATCGCCCCACCATGGCGCCATTCTGGACCAGAGGTCACTGGTATGAGGCCGGTGGCCGCCCCGAAAAAGCGCAACAAGATGCCGCAAGCGTCTGTTTCCCGGCGGCTGCAAATAATTGGCATCCACGGCATCGCGGATTTGCTCCATTTCTTCCACATCCGCGCCGCCGGCGAGCAGCGCCAGCCATTCGATAAGAAACTGCCGGTTGACCGGGTTTTCCTCCATCATCAACGGGTTGAGCCCGGCTGGTATTCCGGAACGCAGCACATCATAGCGCCCGCCAATCGCCCGGATGAACAGCTCGGCGCCGCGATCCTTGTCAAAGAACACAATACGGGGCCGAAACTTCCTGGCCTGCGCGAGCAGGAAATTCAGAACCACGGTCTTGCCGGAACCGGACGGACCGATCACGGTAAAATTGCCCAGATCACCCTGGTGGAAATTGAAATAATAGGGGCCTGCGGCGGTCGTTTCGAACAATGTGACAGCATCGCCCCAATGATTTCCGACGGGCTGGCCGACCGGGAAATTATGGGCACTGGCAAGACCGGCAAAATTGGATGTGGAGACCAATCCCCGCCGCGCGATATATTTGGCATTGCCGGGAAACTGGGCCCAATATGCCGACTCCATCGCGATATCTTCCCGCACCCCGATGATCCCGAGATCGGTCAATGTCGCCTGGACTTCAGCGGTGTTATGATCGACCTGCTCGGGCGTATCGCCATGGATGGCGACCGTCATATGATGCTCGCCAAATCCCGCCCGGCCGGCCGCGACTTCGTCCTTTGCCTCGCTGAGCTCGTCGCGAAGGCTCACCGCTTCGTCTTCGGTCGAACGCATCCGCCGCAAGGCCAGATTCATCTGGCTCAATGCTTCCCGGCGGTCGACAAAGCCGAACGACTGGCTGATGGTCAGTTCGAATGGCAGCCGGAGCATTTCGTCGAACATTCCGGCGCTGGTCTGACCGGCATAATCCTTGATCGAAACCATGCTCGAATAGCTGGAATCGAGATCGCCCGTCGCGCACAATTCGATCGTTTCCTGCCCGAAATGGATCCGCCGATAGGGGAGATAGGCGCCGAGATCCTGTTTGGGCAACAATACCGGACGGGTCTCGCCATTGTAGAGCCGCGACAAAAAGGACAGCGGTTCCGACAGAAAATCGCCTTCTACCTCGTAAACCCCCAGCAATTCCGGGCCATAGCTGCCCAGCGAGGCGATCAGCGAATCGCGCGCCGTATCGAGTTGCCGAATATCCTGCTCGGTGCTGCGCGCGGCATCAGCATTGCGGTCAAAGAAGCTGCGCACCCGGTCGAGCATCCCGACCTTGCCCTGCACCGGGCGGCGGATCAGGGTGAGATACAGCTCGTTGACGTAGAGCCGCTTGGTGCCCAGTTTGGTCCGCCAGCGCTCGTCAAGCTGGCGCGAAAAATCGTCGTCAAATTCGGTGTCCAGCACCGGATCGATTTCCCGCCGGATGATGTGGTGATAGATGGCGAATTGCGAGGAACCGATCGATTGCAGCATCGTGTCGCGCAGTCTTTTGCGGTAATTCAGGTCTTCGCTGTCGGTCGTTTCAAACAACAGGCCGCGCAGCTTGATGAACTGCATCAGCAATCCGTCGCGGGTCTCGATCGTATGTTCGTTGACATGGCGGGCATAAGGCAAGTGACGACCGGCGGGCGCTTCCTTGCGCACCAGCTGCATATTATCCGGAGGGGCAAAAAATTGCTTCAACGGACGCCATTCCCCCCTCTGTTTCCCTGAATTCCAGAACCGGCTCGGGAATCAGTTTTTTTAATAAATCTCCCCAGCAGTAAAGCCGAATTTCAGGCGCTTGTCGACCGTTGACGGCGATGTTTTCGATTATCTGTTTTTATCCCTCAGGTTCTGGTTTATCCCGAACCTCGAAGCATCTGCAGGAGAACCATTATCGCACGCCCGACCGCCGATTTCTGCCAGTTTTCGAGATGACGATCTTTGCCGTCATTCGGGCAAGCGCGGCGCCGCTTTCCGATCCTTCTGGCTCCAGCGCGCTGGTCGACGCGGCGCGGTGGATCAACGACGCTTTGCTCGGCACGATCGCGACCTCGATCGCGGTGGTCGCGGTCGCGCTGGTCGGCTTTGCGATGCTCAGCGGGCGGGTGCACTGGCGGCGGGGGCTGATGGTGATATTCGGCTGTTTTCTGCTGTTCGGCGCGCGCAGCATTGTCGGCGGACTGGTTCCGCAGGGCGAAGTCTTTGTCCCTATGGTCAGCGCGCCATCACCCCCGCCCGTTGGGCCGCCGCCGGAGAATCAGGGTTATGATCCGTATGCGGGGGCTGCACCGGCGCGGAATTGAGGTGAAGGAGGAATAAGTGAACCCGTCACCGGCATCCCACCGAAATCTGCGCGAACGGTTTGCTTCGGGTCACACAGGGTCACACCCCCTAATCGAGAAAATGCTTTGCCGACGGATAGGGGATTTTTGCCGGTCACAAGATCACCGATCTTCTTTCGGAAAGAAATGGCGCGCAGGATTTCCAACGTGCGTTGTCGAAGCAAAGCGCGGCCGACGCTTGGCAGAGCATGATGCGGCATGGTCATGGTGCTGTTTTATCAGAAGCGGGAGGCTGTAGGAAAGGAGGGATTTGGCGGATGGATCGCCGGAATTACGCAACGTCACCGTAATTTAAGATTTTTGTCAGTTTATTTTTGAAATATCCTCAGCAATATCTAATCTCTGCTGCGGCTTCAATGCGGAAAATTCCTCCAGATTCATACCGATATCTTTCAGCTTCAGCACGTCTACGATCGTATAAAAGGTTATATCGTTTTTGTGTCTTTCAGACAAACGTCCTAAAAAGTAATAAATCTTAGCCTCCATTTTTGGGTTCGGGCTAGGAGTTACGGTGTTTGAAATCAATCGCCTTGGATATAATCCTTTCTCCATCAACAAACCATCATCTCCAACCACATAGAGTGCGTTAAGATAAACTAGAAAACCTTTTCCAGGAGGAAAAATATCAGCTTGCACATCACATTTTGACGAGATTAGATAAGGGATGCTTCCATTTTCCATTTCAGCAAACACTAGAAAACTGGAAATTCGACCGGAATCGTCTGACCAACAGCCTTCAATATCTGTGGTATATGTTTCTGGCGTAACCTTTCTGACTTTGGCCCCGTCAATTGAACATGAGCTGAAAAGAAATGTTAGCAAAAAAATGATCGAATATTTTAAAATGGCTTAACGCCTTCATTGTTGTACGCCCGTTCGGCTGCTGCACTACACTCTTTAGCTGAATACAATGGACAATATCTACGTTGGGATCGCGTAGATGGGACTTTCAAACGTCCTACCACATAGTTTCGCGGTGATCCACTGATTGAGCCATTGGGAGCTCTGCCCATAATATATTGTATTAGCATTGGCCTAACCTCTCCTGTCATGCCAGCTAGCTTCTCTTTTTCCTGACGAAAATGCTGGACTTCATGCGCTAGAGTTTCTCCCGTAGTCCCGCCTGCAGCTTCAATCCGCGATGAGCTAAGTGTTATGGTACCCTTGGGCCCCTCATTTGCATCGAACTGTCCCCTCGCGTCGCCCACTGGGGTTCCTTCTTTGACAGCAACCCCTCCATCATCCTTCGTTCCTAGAGACTTTAATGTTTTTGTTAGGGCGTTTGCCGCTTTTGTGCTTCTTGAAATTCTTGAGCCGTTTCTCGGCGCTCTATAGTAGTCTCGGGCAGCTTTGATTTGTCTGCGTCCTTCTGCGGCAGTCGCGCAACTTTGGTCGTTATCGCATGTATAATTTCCTGTCGGATCACTCCCATTGATCGGATCATTCCCGCTATAAGCATACATATTCATCCCGTCCTCATAGCCGATGGGATCGGTCTGCATGAACCGGCCGAGGCTGGGGGAGTAGAGCCGGGCTTTGTAATAATAGACGCCAAGCTCGGCGAGCCAGATCTGACCGGTATATTGGAACCGGCCCAGATTATCGTCCGCCGTGGTCGCGCTGGCAAAGCCGCCGGGGATGCCCCAGTCGTCATATGTGTTGATCTTGAGCGTGGTGCCGGCACTATTGGCGACATTGATGATCGAGCCGCGCTCGTCGGCGGTCAGATAGCGCTTGTCGGTCAGGCCAGAGCCTTCATACCAGACCAGCGGATCATCGGTCCCTGCACCGTGAACGTAGCGGCGTAGGATGGTCGAGCCATTGCTGGCATATTCCGCCACCAGTTCGTCGCCGTCATAGAGGAATCTGGTGGTGCCGCTGGTCGCGGCGACCTGGCTGAGCCGCCCCTTGGGATCATAGCTCACCGATGTCCCACCACTTTTTGTGACCAGACGGTTTTCTATGTCATAGGCAAAGCTGTTACTGCCATCATTGGTCAGGTTGCCATTGCCATCATAAGTAAAGCTGGCCGTGCCGGCGACGGTATATTGGTTGAGGCCATTGGTCGTGTAGTTTCGGCTGACATTGACATCCTCTCCCCAGGCATAGGCATCATTAGAGAGCGTGCGCGAGATGATCTGCGACGACGGATTGTAGGCAAAGGTCGTGTTGAGCAGCCCGACATGGTTATAGCTGGTTGGGCGCGAGACCGGATCATAGCTGAGCGTCGTATTCTTGCCATTGGCGCGGTTCAACGCGGTGGCACGGCCTAGACCGTCATAGGTGTAGGTGACCAGATTGGTGCTGGCATATTCCTTGACCGCTGTCACCTGCCCGGCAGGCGAGAAATCATAGGTGAAATAAACCCCGTCCGGATGGGTGACCCGGGTCCGGCGTCCGGCGATATCATATTGATAGGACAAGGTCCGGCTTCCGCCATTGGTTGTATCCGCAGTCGAAGCCAGACGGCTCAGCGCGTCATATGTATGCGTCAGTCCCTGCCCGCCATCGGATGCAAGGCGCTCATATGTCGGCCGGCCAAGGCCATCATATCCATAGTAGATATCTTCGCTGGGAAGCCAGACGCTGCCGCTGTGATAACGTTTGCGCCACAGCCGCCCGGCATTATCAGTCTCACTATAGGTCCGCCGGTTATCACGCCGGTAATGCCAGAGCACATTGCCCCGCGTATCATAGGTGAAATAGTCGCGGTCAGCGGTGTCATAACTGCCGACGCTGGTCTTGTGCGGATAGTATATATAATTGTTGCGGTCGTGGCTGTCATAGGCATAGCCGGTCTTGTTGCCATTGCCATCCTTGCGCCAGGAGACTTGGCCATTGACGGTATAGCCCAGTTCCATTTCGATATTGCCGGCACCACCATTCATCACGCCAAAACCGCCGACGGTTTTGATCGGACGGCCGAGCACATCATAAGTGTTTTTGGTGATCCGGTCGGGACCCATCGTGCCCTGTGTATCGAGCGTGCAGGCGCTGGCGGGTAGCGAGCCGAATTGCGCCGGGTTCATCCGGACGGCGCGGCATTCCAATTGGTGGCGGGCATTGTAGGAATATTGGATCACGCCATATGGGGTGGTGCCGCCCTTGACTTCGATTTTGGTGCGCAGACGATTGCTGTCATAGCTATGGTCAGCGGTCTGTGTGGCCGAGAATGATGCGCTGCTCGTGCCTGGGACCGTGCCGACTTCAACCTTGAGCGGCTGGCCATCGGCATTGCGATAGGTAGTGCGTGTCGCCTTTCGGGTTGCCCCGGATGCCCCTTGCGGCGCGATTTCCCAAATCTTGCGGCCTACCAAATCATATTCATTGTAAAGGGCGTCCCCGGCACCGGCGAGCGGGCCATCGGATGACAGGAGTCGACCGGCATTGTCATAGCTATTCGTAGTGATCGCAGACAAGGAGCCGGTGCCATTGGTCTGCTTCACCGTCAGCGGCAACAGGGTATTGCCCCAATAGGTATACTCTGTCACCTGTTCGGTCGCGGTGCCG
>CBETBW010000044.1:0-12507 GCA_965534715.1 uncultured Parasphingorhabdus sp. | reverse complement strand
CCTTGGGCCTCGTCGATCCGATCATTGCCTTGTGGTTGCCCTTTGTCCTGTTCGCCGCACTGATCATGTGGATGTATCATGTTGCCGCCCATGTTCCCGGTGGCCAGCCGATTGGGGCACTCGAGAAGGCATTCTCCAAATTCGGCGGCGTCTTCAAGGGCTTGCTCAATTTTAATCGCAAACGTGCGTTGACGAAGGAATAACCGGACATGGATTTTTTCCCTTCCCGGACGCTCGCCATCTACATGGCCAAAATGTTCATCGTCCGCACCCTGGCGGTGCTGGCGCTGCTGGTGCTGGTGTTGCAGGCGCTCGACCTGCTGGGCGAGAGTGGCAAAATTCTGGCTTATGAGGGCAATGGGGAAGCCGAACTCTGGACCTATGTATCCCTGAGGGCCCCGCAACTCGTGGCCCGTTTTCTGCCCTTTTCCGTGCTGCTGGGGACCATCATCACGCTGGCTACATTGAATCAGAATAGCGAAGTCGTCTCGATGAAGGCGGGCGGCCTGTCCGCGCACCAGATTCTCGCGCCACTGATTGTAGCCAGCATGGGCGTGGCGTTGTTTTCCTTCGTGTTTAACGAAACGCTCGTCGCGCCCGCGACCGCTCGTTTAAGTCAATGGGAGAAAGTCGAATTTGGTCCCATTCCGGCAGAGAGCAACATACGCACCAATGTTTGGGTCAAGGACGGCAATAGTCTGATTAACGCGCGAACAGTGACCGGGCGTGGCGAGAAAGTCGTGTTGCAGGACATCACAGTCTACGACCGGACGGAAAATGGCCTGAAAAGCCTGTTGCAAGGCGATGAAGCCCGGTTCACCGGGTCCGGATGGTTGCTCAGCGATGTCACCCTTTTCAACGTCAGCACCGGCACCCAGGAGAAGAGATCTGAATTATTGGTCGGCGATTCCATCCTGCCGGATCAGTTCACCCTGAGCAATGTCAGCGCGGACAGCCTGTCGATTTTTGCCTTGCACACTGCCATTGGTGAGCTTGAGCGCGCCGGTCGCCCGACGATGAGCCTCAAGGCCGGTTGGTGGCACAAGATTTCCGGACCGATGTCGTCCATTCTGATGCCTTTGCTGGGTGCTGTCGCCGCTTTCGGCCTCGCCCGATCAGGGCAGCTATTTGTCAGGGCGGTAATCGGCATGGCGCTGGGCTTTGCCTATTTCGTTGCGGACAATTTCGCGCTCGCAATGGGCAATATCGGCGCCTATCCACCGTTATTGGCAGCCTGGGCACCGTTCCTCCTGTTTTTCCTTATTGGCGAAACAGTCCTGATCCGGACCGAGGAATAGCCGGTTCAGTTTCTACCGGCGCTGCCGCGCACGAGGCCGGTGATCAACTTCCACAGACTGCCGTGATCCGCGCGGTAGAAATTGGAACCTGCCGGCAGTTCTGCCGCCAGGCGCCGGTGCGCTTCCCCCAGATTATGATAGGGAACACCGGGAATCAGATGATGCAACGCATGATAGCGCAGTCCCACCGGCGCCCATAAGGCGGGCAAGGTCCCTGGCGGTGGCACGTTGACACTATCGAGATATTGCGCGGTAACGCTCATCTGGTGGCCGTCATTCTCCCATAGATGCGCGACCAATGTGCGAATCTGGTTCAATATTACACTGCCGGACATTACGCCGAGAAATATCAGAAAAGCGCGCATCGGAATGACGCCGGTCGATACCATGACCAGCAGAGCAATAGCCCAGATGCTGGCCCCGATCTCGCAGGCCAGCCAGCGGCGTTTCAGGTCTCCCTCCGGCGGTTTGCGTCGAAAGTCAGGGTTGATAATCAATCCGGAATAGCGCTCTACCACAACTTTCCGCAGCGGGGGAATGACCAGAGAAAGCGGCGACAAGATTGCATAGCGAAACAGCAGCGCAACCGGCGCCAGTGCCGCGACAATCACAAATAGGGGAACCGACCACGGTTTCATCAACGCCAGCGGCAGATATTCCGGATCTTCCACCGTGCCATATTTTTTGGTCCGGTGATGAATGCTGTGAATGCCTTCATACATGAAGGACGGGATCAGCATCGGCACCCCGAACAAAGCGTTCCAGGCGAGATGAAAGCCGGGCAGAGCATTGCGGCGCACGTGGGTCAGTTCATGAATGAAGCTACCGGCCCGGTATAAGGCCAGAATGGCAATCAAGCCGAAGAAGAGGGCGAGTCCGGTAGATTGACTGATGATCGCGCCGGCCAGCGATCCGTAGCCGACAGCCACCGATGCCAGGAAATCTGCCCAGTAAATTGCCGGCCTGGGCGCATTGAGATCACGCGTAACCTTGGCCGCGGTCCGGATCAGTTCATTGTCCTCGGGAACGGGCGCGGAACTTCGGCTCGATTCCGGTGCAGCCTTGGGCGCATTTTTCGGAGAGATGGCTGTCGAACTCATAAACACCTGCATAATTGTTGAGCGGTCTAGAGCAACATATCGTGGCAATATCATGGCAAGGACAAGACCGGAATGACCCCCGTGCCCTTGACATTGCGCCGCAATTAACGCCACAGCCAGCCGCAAATATAGAAGGATAAACTATGGTGGCCGGTCAGGATATAGTCATACAGCCGGTGAATACCAAGGCTCAGACCAGACAGTTTATCGACATCGCCTATAAACTCAATGCGGATGACCCCCATTGGATACCGCCTCTGAAGTCAGAAGTCGTGAAGCTGATCACACCAGGCAAAAACCCGTTTTTCGAACATGCCAGAGTGCAGTTTTTTCTTGCCCTGCGACAAGGTCAGGTGATGGGACGAATCAGCGCGCATATTGACGAGCTTGCGCTGGAACAGCCAGCAGAACAGGGCATGGGTCCCGGAACGGGCAATTGGGGCCTGATGGAAGCAAGCGATAAAGCGGTGATGCACGCCTTGATCAACGCCGCAGAAGCCTGGCTGAAGGATCAGGGCATGACCCGCGTTCTCGCGCCAATCAGCATGTCGGTTTGGGAAGAGCCGGGGCTTTTGACTCAAGGCCACGACCATAGTCCGATGATCATGATGGGACATCATAACGCGGACTATCAGGGCTGGATCGAAACTTTCGGCTATAATGTCGCCAAGCGTCTGGTGACGTACCATCTCCCCGTAGAGGACGGATTCCCCGAACTGGTCAACCGGATCGTTGCGTCGGGTGAACGCAATAAGAGAATCCATATCCGCCGGGTCGACAAAAAGCATTTCGACCGCGATGCAGCGATCATCATGAATCTCCTGAACGATGCATGGTCGAGCAATTGGGGGTTTGTCCCGATGACCGACCATGAGATCGCCCATGCCGGCAAGAGCCTGAAGCCCATCGTCCACGGAGATTTGATCCGGATTGCCGAACTGGAAGGGGAACCGGTCGCCTTCATGATGACGCTTCCGGATATCAACGAAGCAATCAGAACCATGAAGGGTTCGCTTTGGCCCTTTGGTTGGGCGAAGCTGCTATGGTGGCTGAAATTCCCAAAATCAAATTCGATGCGGATCCCGTTAATGGGTGTCAAAAAGGAACTGCACAACAGTCGGTTGGCCAGTCAGATCGTTTTCATGCTGATCGAATATATACGCCGCGATGCAAAGCTTAATTTTGGCACCAAACGCGCCGAATTGGGCTGGATACTCGAAGACAATCAGGGAATGGTGGCGATCGCCGAAGCGATTGAGGCAACCGTAAACCGGGAATATCTGATTTATGAGAAGTCGGTTTAACGAGCCAGGCTTTCTCCCGTCGCGGCCGCTGCAAGCCCAATCGAAACCTCGCGAATGATCTTGTCGACACCCTTTTGCCACAAGTCATTGTGGCCACCATTTTCGATGGAATAAGCCGCTTTGGGGTCCCTCGCAGCATTAAATAACCGCTGCCCCATTGCAAATGGTATCAGTTCATCACTTGTTCCATGAATCCAGATCAGCGGCATATCGATATGATGGATAAGGTCCATGGTTCGATAGCGATCTTTCATCAGCCAACGCATGGGCAAGACCGGAAACTGCCGCTGTGCCAGTTCATCCATGCCGCTATGGGCCGCGACCAATATCAACCCGGCGGCGTCATTTTGCGATGCAAGATGGGCTGCCACCCCGCTACCAAGAGATTCACCGACGATGATGATCTGATTTGGCTTGATCCCCTGCTGAATCAGCCAGTTATAATTTTCCCGAGCGGTCTGGATTAGTGCCGTTTCATCAGGTGTTCCCGGATTGCCGCCATATCCGGGATAGCCAACCCCCAGCACCGCTGCACCACGCCTGGCGAGCGCTTGATAGATCGGGATCCGCTGATAATGCGATCCTGCATTGCCGTGAAGAAACAGGATGACGGGAGAACCGGATGTTTTTGGTTCGTGCCATAGAGATTGAAGGTCGCCGTCTGGCCGAGAACTGATAACCACCGCCGTGATGCCCATTTTATCAAGATATGATGCAGCCGGCACCGATTGATCCGGGAAATATAGTAACTGGCGTTGGAAAGCGTAAATCAACAATAACAGAACCAGATAAATGCCGACAAATATGGCAAGTCCGGTTACTATCATCCGCATCAAACCGCCAAATCTACCCAGGCCGGCGTATGATCGCTGGCCTTTTCGCGGCCGCGATGCTCCTTGTCGACACCGCAACTTTTGAGGCGGTCTGCAGCGAACGGGCTAAGCAAGAGGTGGTCGATACGAAAACCCTGGTCACGTTGCCAGCCGCCGCTGCGATAGTCCCAATAGGTCCATAGATTGCCAGCAGGATAGGTCACGCCCAAGGCATCGGTCCAGCCGTCATATAACATGCGCCGGTAACCCTGACGGCTTTCCGGCTGCATCAGCGCATCATTCTGCATCGCTTTGACCGAGAAAACATCATTATCACGCGGGATGACATTATAGTCGCCCGCCAGCACGGCCGGTACTTCTTCCGCCCAAATTTCCGCAGCGCGGTCGCGCAGCCGTTTCATCCAGCGCAGCTTGAAATCAAATTTCGGACCGGGATGAGGATTACCGTTAGGCAGATAAATGCTGGCAACCCTTATTTTCGTGCCATCTCTCGTGTTGATATTGGCTTCAAGATAGCGGCTATGCTGATCTTCCGGTTCACCATCAAGGCCGCGTTGGGTCTCTTCCGGCACCTGATCTCGCGCCAATATCGCAACGCCGTTGAAGCTCTTCTGACCGTGCCAGATCGCGCCATAGCCAATTTCTTCGAACTTGTCGGCGGGGAAGCCCTCGTCCTGCGTCTTGATTTCCTGCAGACAGGCAACATCTGGCCTGGTCTCCTCGAGCCATTCCAGCAAGCGCGGCAAGCGCGCCTTGATACCATTGATGTTGTAGCTGGCGATGCGCATTATCAGCGTCTTTCCGTTAGTTCTGAGCCTGTCGAAATACGCCTCAAGACCGTAACCGCACTTCGACAAGCTCAGTGCTAACGGACTGTTACAAAGCGATCAAACGGAAAAACTGGAGCCGCAACCGCAACCGGAAGCCGCGTTGGGATTGGTCACCTGAAAAGCACTGCCACCAAGCGACTCGACAAAATCGACCGCGCTTCCGCGCACCAGATCGAGGCTGATCTCGTCGACAACCAGGGTAACGCCGGATTCTTCGACGGTGACATCATCCGTTTCGATGCTGTCGGCAAGGCCAAAGCGATATTGGAAGCCGGAACAGCCACCGCCTTCGACGGCCAGCCTGAGGATGGCCGCTTTGCCCTGCTTTTCAGCAATGGCCGCCACGCGTTTTGCGGCATTGGGTGTCAGGATGATATCCTGTTCGGTGGTTGCGAGCATCTGGTTCATGGTCTCAAGATAGGGAGAATCAAAAGGAGCGGCAAGCCTTAAGCTCAAACCGCTCCTTCATGCACCCTCTCCCAAAGGTGTTAAAACCGTCTTATTCGGCTGGACCGCCCAATGCAACGCGGGAATTCAGTTTCTGCGCGACCAGGAAATCATTGGACTGCATGAATGGAATCGGATTGACCGCTTCGCCCGCAATCCGAACTTCATAATGAAGGTGGCTGCCGGTGGAACGACCGGTAGAGCCCATGAAGCCGATCAGATCGCCGCTCTTGACGCGCGCATTCGCGTCGACATTGAGCCGGGACATGTGGCCATAACGGGTCTGGATTCCGTTACCATGGTTGATTTCAACATATTTGCCATAACCGCCAAGCCATTGTGCGCGGCCGACAATACCGTCGGCGGTCGCATAAATCGGTGTGCCGATCGGACCAGCCATATCGAGACCCTTGTGACTGGCGCGGCGACCTTTGAAGGGATCGGAACGGAAACCATAAGAACTGGTCAGCGTGAAATCTTTAACGGGCTTGCGCGAAGGGATGGTCAATTTAACCTGCTCCATCTTGCCTTGACCGGCCCAATTGTTGAAAATCATCTTGAACGCCGGGTCTGCTTCGCCAAGGGCGCTTTCCGCTGCATGACTTTTCAGAACGTCAAGCGGGATGCTGGCTTCTGCAGCCGCTTCCGCTGATGCGGCGGTAGAAAAAATCATTGCTGATCCGAGAAAAGCAATTGCTGTGATCTTGCTCACAGATTTACGAAACAAAACTACTATATTGTCGGTCATATACTGATCGGACCCTTGCTTGCGACCCATGAAATCCATGGGGATGAATTTTTGGTGGAACCTTTTCCCCCGTCAATCGTTAAGCGGGTGTAAATTCATATTGGTTAACAATTCAATACCATAATAATATTCTTGGGTCAGACCGGCTGCTTGGCGCGCTGAGTCGTTGAAAGGTGGCTTCAACCCGCCTTTGAAGTGAGTTTTTACCAGCTGCCTCCAATGGCCATGCGGCGGCAAGTTGATTCTTTCACAGGCATATTCGAACCATTTTGTGCCGAAAGAAACATGGTTTATTTCATCTTGATAGATGCGATTTAACACCTTGGCCGTCAGATGGTCGCCCTGCTGTTTAAAACGTTCCACGGTCTGCAAAGTGATATCCAGACCTCGTGCCTCCAGCACCATCGGAACGATCGCCAGACGAGCCGCAGCATCATAGGCCGTTTCTTTTGCCGCATCCCAAAGGCCGTCATGGGCCGGAAGGACGCCGTAAAAGCTGCCCATCGCCCGGAGCCGCCGGTCGAGCAGGACAAAATGCATCGCTTCTTCTGCTCCGACCCGCATCCAGTCGTCGGTAAATTCCCTCGGGAATTGCGATCCAAACCGTCCGATCATGTCGAATGCGAGATCAATCGCGACAAATTCGATATGGGCGAGCGCGTGGATCAGGGCGATCCGTCTGGGTATCGACGTGCCCTTGCCGCGTCGCGGCATGTCCCGGGGGCGCAACAAGACGGGTTGATCGGGTCGCGCCGGGATATCCGGCATATCGTCGCAAAAGTCATGGGCCAGCCGCCCCAGCCGCCATTCCCGGGCGGCCCGTCGCGCTGCCATCACCTTGGCGGCAGGATCGCCGGTTTGCAGGACGCGCAGAACCGCAGCGCCGACACTGAACTGTTCGACCATTTTCTCGAACCTATGCCGCCTGAACCGCAGCCAAAACCTCTTCCGCATGGCCCTTGACCTTCACTTTCGGCCAGGCCTTGAGAACAATTCCGTCGGGTCCGATCAGAAATGTGGAACGGATGATTCCCATATAGGTTTTTCCGTATAGTTTCTTCTCCGCCCAAACACCGATTTTTTCCAGAAAGGCGGTACTCTCGTCGGAAGCGATATCGACGGTCAATTCCTGCTTGTTGATGAAATTCTGCTGCCTTTTCGGTGAATCGGCAGACATGCCCAGCACCGCGGCACCGGCTTTTTCAAATTCCGGCAAGAGCGCCGAAAAGTCTTTCGACTCCGTCGTGCACCCGGGTGTGCTGGCTTTCGGATAAAAGAACAGCACCAGCTTTCTACCGGCATAGTCGGAAATTTTTACCGGGCTACCGTCGGGTGCCACCAGTTCCATGTCCGGGATTTTATCGCCAATATCGATCATCTAATATCTCCTAATATTTCATCTGGGTCCGGCCGCAAGTGCCGATTCCACTCCTCAATAACGCTTTGCCTCGCCTGGTCGTAGCCGTCCAGAAGGGCTTGCCAGCTCTCCTGCCCTGTAGCCTTGGCGATCAAAGCGCGGCTGCTTTCCGGGGGGAAGTCACAATCCGGGGACATCAGCCGCAAAGCCACCAGCAGGCGGGCCATCAACTCATATGCGGTCACCATGTCAGCACCAAGATGACCCGCGGCGACCAGAGCCCGGACAGAATCACCCAATTGTGGATGAAGCGCTTCACCGGTTTTCAATTGCAGAAAGTGGATGATAAATTCCCAGTCGACCAGCCCGCCTTCCATCATCTTGGTATCAAGCGGCCCCTTGGGCGGTTTATGCTCGACAATATCAAGCCGCATTTTCCGGACGGCCTTGCGCAGTTCTTCCGGCTCGCGGTCCTTCCGCAGGATATCGCGAAGCTCGTCCTGCAGTTCCGCACTGTCCGCTGTATCGCCATAGACCGGACGCGCCCGCGTCAAAGCCATATGCTCCCATGTCCAGGCACTTTCCCGCTGATATTTGTAAAAGCTCTCCAGGGTCACTGCGAGCGGGCCCTGCGTGCCGGACGGTCGCAATCTGGTATCCACCTCGTAAAGCGGGCCGGCAGCTGTCGGCACAGAAAGCGCTGTCACAATCCGTGCCGTCAACCGGTTATAATATCGCGTGGCACCCAATGACCGTTCGCCGTCGGACTCGGTGCCATGATCGCCGGTAAACAGAAAAATCAGATCGAGATCCGAGGCATGGGTCAACGCCTGCCCGCCCAGCCGGCCGAGCGCCAGAATCAGCAGCGCGCCACCGGCAATCTTTCCATGCGCCACCTCGAACTCTGATATGGTTGCGTCGGTCAAAACCTGAATCGCCGCTTCGGCCACCCGGGCATAGCCGGCCGATATCTCGAGCGCGTCGTGGCGGCCTTCGATCAACTGGACGCCAAGAGCGAAGCGTTTTTCGCCAACCCGGGCGCGCACCCGATCGAGCAACATCTGATAGTCATCGCCAGGTTCGGTCCGAGAAAATTGTCTGGCCAGTTCCGCTACCGACGGCGGCAGGTCCAGCGCTGTCGCATCGATCAGGCCGTCGAACAATTCCGCTCGGCGCGCCAGCCCATCGGCGAGCACCGGCGCGTGGCTGAGTATCTTGCCCAGCAGATCGAGCAGAGCGGGCCGCGCTTCCAATATCCGAAAGAAATTGATTGCGGTCGGCAATTTGTCGATCAGGCTGTCCAGCCGAGCCAGCGCCTTTGCCGGATTTGGCGCCGTCGCAATCGCATCGACCAGATCGGGCAATATCGCTTCGAAGGATTCCTGGGCTGCAGCGGATCTCAGAGCCGTCACCTTTCCGCTCCGCCAGCGTTTGATCGCTTGGAGAAAGGCATTGGCTTCTGACAGGTTTTTCTCCGCCAGTACGGCGATCAGCTTCTCTTCATCCACTGGCAGGCGAGCATTTTCCTCCGGTTCGATCAGGTCATCATAGATATTGCCCACTGCTTCGACTTGCGGTGTGAGCCGGTCGAGCAATATCTGCCCGTTTTCCAGCCCGTGCAGCCGCGCCACCCGGTCAAGGGCCGCTGCGTCATCGGGCAGACTGTGGGTTTGCTGGTCATTGACCATTTGCAAACGGTGCTCGATGATCCGATAATATTCATAGGCCTCGCTCAGCACCCTCGCCTTGTCGCCATCGATCCGGCCTGCCTGGGCCAGAGCCGCAAGCGCATCGCGCGTTGCTGGCGCCCGCAAATCCGGCTGCCGACCGCCAAAAATCAGCTGATGCATCTGGGCATAAAATTCCGTCTCCCTTATGCCGCCACGTCCGCGCTTCAGGTCAAAGCCCGGCCCGAATTTTTGACCTGCGGCATAATGATCGCGGATTTGCGCCGTGACCGAACCGATATTCCTGATCGCCCCGTAGTCCAGCGACCGTCGCCAGATAAACGGATTGATCGTTTCGAGAAAATATTCCCCCAACTTCGGATCGCCGGCGGCTGCCCGGGAACGGATATACGCCGCCTGCTCCCACGCCAGCGCGCTCGATTCATAATAGCTGATCGCCGCTTCGACCGGCAGCGCGACCGGGCTCACCTCCGGCGATGGCCGCAGCCGCATATCGACCCGGAATACATAGCCATCGGCATCACGGGCGTTGAGCGCTTCCACCAACTGCTGGCCGATCCGCCGTGCAGCATCGCTGGGATCTTCCCTGCCGCGAACGGGGATTTTGTCCGGATCATAGATGAAAATCGGATCGATATCCGATGAATAGTTCAGTTCGCGGCTGCCGTGCTTGCCCAGTCCGATGATGGCAAAGCCCTCTAGCGGCGCGGCGGGATAGCGGGTCGCATAAATATCGGCCAGCGCTTCATCCAGTGCCCGGTCGGCAAAATCCGACAATCGGGTGATGACGTCGGTCAGGGATAGTCGCCCGGCCAGATCACCGATGGCCAGAGTCAGGGCAAGCGCCCGCTTTTCCCGGCGCAATTTCTGCCGGACATTGGCGGCGCCTTCTCCCGCGCTGCGACCATATTCCAGCGCTGCGTCGAGATTCTCCGCTTCCAGCAAATTGGTCAGTTCGGGCTGCACCTGCATTGCCATGGCGAGAAACGGCGAGTTTTCACGAGCGCGTTGCAGCGCATCCTGCAAACTGGTTTTCTCGGGCAATCCGGCGATCATGTGTTCAGGTAGGAGGTGCGGAATTTGGCGGCAAAATCAGCAAAAACTCCCTCGGCAATCGCCGCCCGCATACCCGCCATCAGCGCCTGATAATAAGCGATATTATGCTCGGTCATCAGCATCGCGCCCAATATCTCTTTCGCGCGGATGAGATGGTGCAGATAGGCGCGGCTGTAGCTTCCACAGACCGGACATGCACAATTTGCGTCCAGCGGTTCCAGATCCTCGGCAAATTTGGCGTTGCGGATGTTGAGCGCGCCCCGCGCGGTAAACGCCTGACCATTGCGGCCGGACCGGCTGGGCAAGACACAGTCGAACATATCCACCCCGCGCTCCACGGCTCCGACCAGATCGTCGGGCTTGCCCACGCCCATCAGATAGCGCGGCTTGTCGGCGGGCAATTGCTCAGGCGCATAGTCGAGCACATCGAACATCGCCTCCTGCCCCTCGCCGACGGCCAGACCGCCAATCGCATAGCCGTCAAAGCCGATCTCGATCAGCGCTTCGGCCGAGGCCGCGCGCATTTCCTTGTCCAGCGATCCCTGTTGGATCCCGAACAAGGCCGCTCTCGCAGCATGATCCTCGCCACTGTCAAAACCGTCGCGCGACCGCTTCGCCCAGCGCATCGAGCGTTCCATCGACGCCAGCGCTTCGTCGCGCGTCGCGCCATTCTTGGTACATTCGTCAAAAGCCATGACGATATCGCTGCCCAGCAGCCGCTGGATTTCCATCGACCGTTCCGGGGTCAGCATATGGCGCGAGCCGTCGAGATGGCTCTGGAATTCCACCCCGTCCTCGCTCAGCTTGGTGAGTTCCGACAGGCTCATCACCTGATATCCACCACTATCCGTCAGGATCGGACGATCCCAGTTCATGAACCTGTGCAGGCCGCCCAGCCGGGCCACCCGTTCCGCGCCGGGACGCAGCATCAGATGATAAGTATTGCCAAGAATGATATCGGCGCCGGTCGCGCGCACGGTTTCCGGCTTCATCGCCTTGACCGTGGCCGCTGTGCCCACCGGCATGAACGCAGGGGTGCGGATATCGCCACGATGCATGCTGATTGTGCCGGTCCGCGCCTTGCCGTCGGTCGCAGCGATGGAGAAGGAAAAGCGCTCAGCCACGCACATGCCCGATTTCCGTTTCGAGACCAGATTTTACCGCCTCGATTTTGTTTTTTTTGCCTGCTGGTGTAACCACTGGCCCGTCCTGTTCGAATTGCATGGCATCTGTGCAGGATGACGACAGATTTTCAAAGAGCTAAATCGGGAGTATTCTTATGACGAAAGCAACGACACTGGGTTCCGCAGCAACCGCATTGATTGCCGCAGCAGCCCTCTCCGCCTGTTCCGGCGGAGCCAACGAAGCCACCAGCGAAAGCGCTGGAGCAACAAGCGGAGAAGTGACCGAGGTCGCTGCAGCAGAAAAAGAGAAATGCTTTGGCATCGCCGAAGCGGGCAAAAATGATTGCGCCGCGGGCGAAGGCACCAGCTGTGCCGGCACATCGGTTGTAGATTATCAGGGCAATGCCTGGAAATATACCGACGCTGGCGAATGCGAATCGATCGGTGGCTCGCTCACCGAAGTCGCTGACAACGACCCGCCGGTCGCACCAGCAGCTGCTGAAGGCTAGGCCAGAAGCAATAGACATTTGAAGAGGGCGGTTCGATTGAGCCGCCCTTTTTTCGTTCTGGAACGACAAACCACTGTGGATATGCTCGCTGGTTATGGCAGCAACAGGCTAGAATCCCCGTAGCTATAAAAGCGATATCCCCCGGCAATCGCATGCGCATAGGCCGCCTGCATCGTCTCCATCCCCATCAGCGCGCTGACCAGCATGAACAGG
>CBETBW010000043.1:0-13398 GCA_965534715.1 uncultured Parasphingorhabdus sp. | reverse complement strand
CTGTAAATCTGCCCGTGTAAGCGTACATAGGTTCGAATCCTATCCTGTCCACCATAACACGACTTTCTTGCCGCGATGCGCATATCCGGACAAGCGTAACGCAAACCGCCAAAGGCGACGGGAGATACACCGGACCCAGCCCCGGACATCCTCTTCATGGTTCAATGATATGCTGATGGCTGCACGCCACGGTATCAGCAACGCATCTGATGGTCGGGCTGGAAGCCGATCATGTTTTTCCACATTATCGTTGAAACCATGTAACGTAAATCTCTGCCCCGACGAATGTTCCAGTGTCGGGGCAATGGATATTGGATGGAGCAGAATGATGGCCGGGGGCGATTGGATGACATATCGCGTGATGACGCTTTGCAGAGATGATGCGGATATGTCGTCTGGCGTCACGAATATCATATATGACCGATAATCTCGCTCAGTCTGGACTGGCACTGTCCGTGCTTTTCTTCGTCATATTGGTGGCGCTTGAGACCGTTTTTCCGCGGAAGAAACGGTCCCTGCCGCGCGGCAAGCGCTGGCGCACGAATATGATCATCATCATTGTCGACAGCGTAGCCCTCAGACTGATGGGACCGGTTGCCGCGATTACCGCCGCCAGTTTTGCGGAACAGAACAATATCGGTTTGTTCAACTGGATTGCTTTACCCGGCGGGCTGGAATTTTTGCTTGCATTGATAGTGCTGGATCTGGCGATCTATGTGCAGCACGTCGTTACCCACAAGGTACCGTTGCTCTGGGCGCTCCACAAGGTCCACCACGCCGATCGGGACATTGACGTCACGACCGCACTGCGCTTTCATCCGGTCGAGATCATCCTGTCGATGCTCTACAAGATGGTCGTGGTGTTCCTGCTTGGCCCCAGTGCGCTGGCCGTGTTTGTCTTCGCCCTGGTGCTCAATATTTGCGCGATGTTCAATCATGCCAATTTGCGGTTGCCCGTTGGGTTCGACCGGATCTTGCGGCTGTTTATCGTGACGCCCGATATGCACCGGGTGCATCATTCGACCGTGAAAAGGGAAACCGACAGCAATTTTGGTTTCAGCCTCGCGCTGTGGGACCGGCTCTTCGGCACATATACCGCTCAGCCCGCCGCCGGGCATGATGATGTCGTCATCGGCCTGAACGAATATCAGTCCGGGCACCCTGCGGAACTATGGTGGAGTCTGGTTCTCCCCTTTCAAGATCCGGCCAAGCCGAAGCGGAAAACCGTCAAGGATGGATTGGTTCCATGACCGGTTTAATTGCGCCCGGACCAAAAGCCGTTAGAAGATAATCATTCCCGTTGCAGATCGTCGCAGTTGAGCCCGGTCAGGCAGAAAGTTCAAAATGAAAAAAATACTTATCCTCGTTATCTTTGCCATTGCGGTTGCGAGCTTCTTCTATTTTGACCTCGGTTCCCAACTGACACTGGCCAATCTCAAGGAACAGCAGGCGGCTTTTGACGGGCAATATCAGGCTGCTCCGTTCCTGATTATCGCGATTTTCTTTCTGATCTATGTAGTGACGACAGCGGCCTCCTTGCCCGGGGCGCTGATCCTCACCCTGGCGGCGGGCGCACTGTTCGGCGTCGTAACCGGCACGATCATTGTTTCCTTCGCATCTTCCATCGGGGCGACAATTGCTTTTCTGTCTTCGCGTTATCTATTCCGTGATGCGGTGAAATTGCGCTTCGGCGACCGGCTGAAGGCGATTGATAAAGGTGTCGAAAAAGACGGCTCCTTCTACCTGCTCACCCTCCGGCTGGTGCCGGTATTTCCCTTCTTTCTGATCAACCTCCTCATGGGGCTGACGGCGATCAAGGCCCGCACATTCTATATTGTCAGCCAGATCGGCATGCTGCTGGGAACCGTGGTTTATGTCAACGCCGGTACCCAGCTCGCCAATATCGAGGAAGTCAGCGATATCGCCTCGCCGGGATTGTTGCTGTCCTTCGCCGCGCTTGGCCTGACTCCTTGGATTGGTAAATGGATTGTGTCCGGTATCAAGCGCCGGAAAGTCTATGCCGGCTATACCAAACCGAAGAAATATGATCGTAATCTGGTCGTCATTGGCGCAGGGGCAGCCGGACTGGTCTCGTCCTATATCGCCGCCACGGTGAAAGCCAAAGTGACTCTGGTCGAAGCCTCCGAGATGGGCGGCGATTGTCTCAACTATGGCTGCGTACCCAGCAAGGCGCTGATCAAGAGCGCCAAGGTCGCGCAGCAGATGCGCCACGCCGATGTTTACGGGCTGCAAAAAACCGATCCGCAATATAGTTTCAAGGCGGTGATGCAGCGCATCCACGGCATTATAGCCGAGATTGCCCCGCATGATAGCGTCGAGCGCTATACAGAACTGGGTGTCGATGTTGTCAAAGGCTATGCCAAGATTGTCGATCCCTGGACGGTCGAGATCCAGCGCAATGATGGCGAGCTCCAACGGCTGACCACGCGTTCGATCATTTTGGCCACCGGCGGCACGCCCTTTGTTCCGCCGCTGCCTGGTCTCGATGATGTCGGCTATTTCACCAGCGATACGCTTTGGGAAGAATTCGCCAAGCTCGACGATATTCCGAAACGCATGATCATCCTCGGCGGCGGCCCGATCGGCTGCGAGTTGAGCCAGGCTTTCGCACGTCTTGGTGCCGAAGTAACGCAGGTCGAGCGGGAAGAGCGCTTGTTGGTCCGTGAGGATGAAGATGTTGCCGCTCTCGCAAAGGCCGCTCAGGAAGGTTCTGGCGTAATTGTCCGAACCGGCCATGATGCGGTCCGATGCGAATTGGTCGATGGCGAAAAGTGGCTGATCGTTAGCGCGGACGGCAAGGAACAAACGATCGCCTTTGATGCCTTGGTCATCGCCGTCGGTCGTTCGGCGCGGCTTTCCGGTTTTGGTCTGGAGGAACTGGGCATCGAGACGGATAGAACTATTGTCACCGATGACCTCCTCGCCACCTCCTACCCGAACATATTTGCTGCGGGCGATGTCGCCGGTCCCTATCAGTTCACCCATGTCGCTTCGCATCAGGCGTGGTATGCTTCGGTGAACGCCTTGTTCGGCCAGTTCCGCACATTCAAAGCCGACTATCGCGTCATTCCCTGGACGACCTTCGTCGATCCCGAAATCGCCCGTGTCGGCCTGAATGAACAGGAAGCCATTGAGCAGGATATCGCTCATGAGGTGACCATATATCGGCTGGACGAACTGGACCGGGCGATCGCCGAAAGCGCGACCCGGGGATTTGTCAAAGTGCTGACCCCGCCGGGTAAAGACAAGATTCTTGGGGTCACCATCGTCGGCAACCATGCCGGAGAGTTGCTCGCCGAATATGTTCTGGCGATGAAATACAAGCTCGGCCTGAACAAGATATTGGGCACGATCCACACCTATCCGACGATGGCCGAAGCCAATAAATATGCGGCGGGCGAATGGAAACGCGCTCACGCCCCGGAAGGCCTGCTCCGCTGGGTCGAGCGCTACCATAGCTGGATGCGCGGATGATCGACATAATGCGTCAGGGGCAGGGGCTGATTGGCCTGACGCTGATCCTGCTGTTTGTCTGGGCGATATCCGAAAATCGCAAGGACCGACCAAGCTGGAAATGGATCGGCGGGGCGCTGTTGCTGCAATTCACGATTGCATTGGTGATCGTCCGGGTGCCCTTTGTCTGGGATATTATCGGTCTCGCCAATCAGGGCGTGATGGCGATTGAAAAAGCGACCCTGGTCGGATCAGCCTATATGTTCGGCTATGCTGGCGGAGCCGAATTGCCCTTTGTGCTGAAGGAAGGCGTGCAGCCGCCGCTGATCATTGCGTTCCAGATATTGCCGCTGGTCATCGTGTTTTCGGCGCTGTCAGCATTGCTGTGGCATTGGGGCGTGCTCGCGTGGATCGTACGCGGCCTGTCCTGGGCGCTGCGCAAGACGATGGGGGTCAGCGGCGTCGTCGGCCTCAGCGGTGGCGCGAACATCTTCCTCGGCGTTGTCGAATCCCCGCTGATATTGCGCGCCTATTTTGACAAGATGAGCCGCGCGGAACTGTTCATGGTAATGGTGCTGGCAATGTCGACCATTTCGGGTGCGATATTGATCCTCTACGCTTCGACGCTGTCACAGACCGTTCCCAATGCTGTCGGTCATATGATCTCCGCCTCGCTTATCTCGCTGCCAGCCGCCATATTATTGGCGCGCCTGATGGTGCCGGGAGACGGCAAGACCGAGACCGGTGACGAGCAGCCGGGGCTCAAATATGACGGCAGCATCGACGCCATTGTGCGCGGAACCATGGAAGGTGTGCAAGTGTTTCTGGCTGTTATCGGGATCATCCTGGTGGTGTTCGCACTGGTCGCGCTGGTCGACCAGATACTCACGATATTGCCTTATGTAGATGGTCAGGCCGTGACGATCAAACGCGCCTTCGGCTGGCTGTTTGCCCCTGTGATGTGGACATTGGGCGTGCCTTGGGAACAGGCACCTGCCGCCGGTGCGCTGATGGGCACCAAGACGATCCTCAACGAATATGTCGCCTATCTCGATCTCGCCGCGCTGCCGGACGGAACATTCGATCCGCGCAGCCAGCTGATTGTTGTTTACGCGCTGTGCGGCTTCGCCAATCTCGCCAGCGTCGGATTGCTGGTTTCCACCATCGGGACCTTGTCGCCGTCACGTCGGGTGGAAGTGGCAGGGCTGGGCATGAAAAGCTGGATCGCCGGCAATTGCGCCACCGCGATGACCGGAGCGGTGATCGGTCTGATTACATTTGTGTAAGGAGCGAAGATGCTTGATTCCCGGATAAGGCCGTTGATTGACCCGCCGCTGAACGCCATCGGCAAGGGACTGGCCCGATCCGGCATCACCGCCAACCAGGTCACGATTGCCGGTGCATTGACCGGAATCGGTGCGGGCGTGGCAATCGGCTACCGCTATTATCTGTTGGGGCTGGTGCTGGTTCTTCTCAGCCGCCTGTTTGACGGACTCGACGGCGCAATCGCGCGGGCCACCGCCCAGACCAATTTTGGCGGCTATCTCGATATCGTCAGCGATTTTGCCTTTTACGTCGCGGTCCCGGTCGGCTTTGGCTTCGCCGCGCCCGCCAATCTCCCCTTCGCGATGATATTGATCGCCAGCTTCACGCTGACCGGTATAAGCTTTCTCGCCTATGCCGTAATGGCGGCCAAGGAGGGACAGGAAACCGATGCCCACGGGAAAAAGAGCTTCTTCTACAATACAGGTCTCGCGGAAGGCACGGAAACCATCATCGCATTTGTCCTGATGTGCTTGCTGCCACAATATTTTGCCCTCATTGCGGTGGTATATTCGGCGATGTGCGTGATCACCGTGATCCAGCGAACGATTGGGGCGAAAATCGACTTTCCTTGACCGACCCGGAATCCAGGAGCGCAAACAACATCAACCCCGTATCTTTCAGGGTCGCGTCTATATCCATGTCCGGATTGTCGATCAGCATTTCCAAAACCGCATATCCCGTTTCGACGATGATCTGGTATCGTCGTTCGATTTCCTGAAGATCGGCTTCCGGCTTTTCGCTGGTTCGCAAATCCACAAATCGTTTGACCATTTCGCCATGGGAAGCACGCCGAACATTGGCGAGCTGCGGTGTCGCATGAAGTGCGCGCATGATCCACGCTCCGCCTTTCTGGGCCATTGTCACATCATATTGTCCGCGTAGCTGCTCGGCAATCTCCCGGGCGGTTGGTACAGCCCCCATATCGTCAAGAGCGTCGTAGAGCGCGTCATTTTGAACGCGCATCAGCCGTTCGCCCAGCGCTTTCAGTACGGCATATTTGTTCGGAAAATACCGATATAGCGCTGGCGGCGTCAGACCGGCCTGCTTGCAAATCAGGTTGGTATTCAACCTGTCAAAACCCAGTTCCTCCAATAGCTCTGCCGACGCTTCCAATATTCGATCAATGGTGTCCTGGCCCCGCTGTTGTCGCGGACGCCTGCGCGGTTCGACGGCTTTGCCCGATATGTCCACTTTTGCCGTCATGCGCATCCTCTTGACACTATGAATACAGAACGATAGTAATAGCTATCTTTCAAGAAAAGGCAAGGATGGAGGCATGAAAAAGCTGGCTGCAGCGTCAATGGTTCTGCTCGCTGCCTGCGGGGAAGGCCGTGCCGACCAGGCTGGCGAAACTGCCGGTTCCCGGTCCGCCCAAATCTCTCCTGCCGAATCCGACATTCAACTTGCCGCCGGTTTAAGCCCCGATGATGCAAAGCTTGCTTCCAAATATGACCGAAGTTGCAGAATATGTCACTCGACCGTTGACGCAGCAGCGCCATTGACCGGACACAAGGCCGCATGGGCCTTTCGATATGACGCCAAAGGCGCTGATGGTCTGCTTGCCAGCACCAGGACAGGCCTCAATGCCATGCCGCCGATGGGATTGTGCAATGATTGTTCAGATGAAGAGCTCAGCCAACTGATCGCCTTTATGGCGGGCAGGAAAAGCTGATGGCCCTTTCTCGCAGAAAATTATTATTGGGCGGTGCGACTGTTGCCATTGCCATTCCGGTCGGCAGCCAGGCCTGGTGGTCTTCCAGGGATTTTGTGCGCAAGGGCTTTGATCCCGAACTGCCAAAGGTCCCGGCTGGTGAGCGCGCCTGGTTGAATTGGTCCGGCATTCAAAAAGCAACACCAAAGATACTGGCAGCGCCCACCAATGTCGAAGAAGTGGCGGCACTCGTCAAAGACAGCCCGGCACCCATCCGTCCGGCGGGCAGCGGACACAGCTTTACCGCATTGTGCCCGACCGAAGGGACGATCGTGGATATCGGCGCATTATCGGGGCTCATCACGCATGATGCGGCAACCGGCATCGCGACACTGGGTGCCGGTACGAAACTCCAGCAAGCCGCGCGCCTGCTCCATGAACAAGGCCTCGCGTTTGCCAATTTACCCGATATTGATGTGCAGACGCTTGCCGGCGGCTTCAGTACTGCCACCCATGGAACCGGGCGCAACCTGACGGCGATCCATGACTATGTGCGAAGCTTTGAGCTGGTCACGCCATCGGGCGAGATTGTGCAAGCGAGCGCCGGACAAAATCCGGATCTGTTCCAGGCGGGCAAGGTATCGCTCGGCGCGCTGGGAATCATCACCCGCTATGATCTGCAAGCCGAACCGGCCTTCAATCTCCACCGCCGGGTGAAACTGGTCAAAACAGACCATATTCTCGACCAATATATGGCACTCTCGGAAAAGCATCGCAATTTTGAAGCGGTGTTCTTCCCCAACACCGGTCATGGGGCCACGTTCACTCATGATAAATATGAGGGGCCTCTCAAAGGAGAGCAGCCAAGCGAAGATGATAATTTCCTGCAGGATCTGAAGCAGCTGCGTGACACATTTGGCTGGTCATCCTGGCTCAGGTGCAAAATATTTGCGGGGTCTGTTGATCCTGACGCCGGAGAAGACACTACCGATGCGGGGTGGAAACTACTCGCGACCAGCCGTCCGTCCAAGTTTAACGAAATGGAATATCATATTCCGCTGGAGAATGGATTGGCGACACTGCGTCAGGTTATCGCCAAAATGGAAAGCAGGAGCGATGCCTTTTACCCTATCGAAGCACGGGTAACCGCACCCGACGAGGCATGGCTCAGCCCGTTTAACGACGGCCACCGGCTATCGATCGCCATCCATGCTGATTCTTCAGAAAACTACCAATATTTCTTCACCGAATTTGAACCAATATTCCGGGCGGCAGGCGGGCGCCCGCATTGGGGCAAGCTGCACAGTCTGGGCGCAAAAGAGTTATCGACACTTTATCCGAAATTCGCTGCTTTCAATCAGCTGCGTAAAGAGCTTGATCCAACGGGGAAATTTGTGAATCCCTATCTCTCCAAAATCTGGGGAGAAGCTTAGCATGGCAAAATTGAGCCGGAGAAAAATGCTGGTTGGCGGAGCGATAATAGCGGGAGGAACGGCTTTGGCATTGGGACGATCATCGGACAAAAGCGGACCGCGCAGCCCCTATTTTCTGGCCATGCAAAAAGCATTGCGCGACGCGAATATCGCGCAGCCTACGCTAGTGATTGACCGGACAAGGCTCAACGCGAATATCGATCAGCTGATGTCTGATTTGCCGAAAGACATGGGATATCGGATAGTCGCCAAATCACTTCCTTCACTTGGCCTGATCAGTCATGTCCGCGAACGCAGCGGCTCCGACCGGCTGATGACATTCAGCCTGCCGATGTTAATTGCGCTGAGCGAAGCCATGCCGGACGCTAGCCAGCTGATCGGCAAGCCGATGCCGGCACAGGCTGTCAAAAACTATTTCGCCGCGCTACCACAGGATAATGCGGAAGCAGCCAGCAAGGTGCAATGGCTGGTTGATACGCCCGGGCGGCTCGATCAATATGCCGCTATTGCCGAAGCGCAAGGCGCGGAAATGGGAATCAATATCGAACTGGATGTCGGCCTGCATCGTGGCGGCATGGAGCCCGGCGACGCACTGTCCGGCATGATGGAAAAAATCCGTGCGTCAAACCGCCTTAGTTTTGCTGGACTAATGGGCTATGAACCGCATCTGTCCAAAGTTCCCACAACATTGGGCTGGCGCGACAGAGCCAAAAACAGCGCATGGGACATTTACGAAACGGCGTTGGGCGCTGCAACGACAGTCTTTGGAGAGACTGCGGTCAAAGCCGCGACCCTCAACGCCGCCGGCAGCCCGACCTACCGGCTCTATAAAGATACCGATATTGCCAACGAAATCTCGGTCGGGTCGGCGCTGGTCAAGCCGACCGACTTTGACACAGATTTACTGGAAGCGTTCGTGCCTGCCGCTTTCATTGCCACGCCTGCGCTCAAGGTGCTTGATCAAACACGGTTACCGGTCATGGAATTTGCCGATGGAGCAAAGCGCGCGCTCAATCCCAATCTCGACAAGACTATTTTCATCTATGGCGGCAAGTGGATGGCCCATCCTGAAGATCCTCCCGGACTGCGCTATAACAGTACATTTGGCCACTCCAGCAATCAGGAAATGTTAAATGGCGGCCCGGGCACAGACATCCGGTCCGATGACTTTGTCTTCCTTCGTCCCACACAAAGCGAAGCCGTGTTTCTACAATTCGGAGATATCGCAATCTATGAGAATGGCGCGATAGTCGATAGCTGGCCGGTATTTCCGGCAAGTGCTTAAAACGCTTGGCCTTCCCGGCGGGCGCTTTCACCCGATATTATAGCCATTTTGACACCACACCCGCGCATTTATCAGGTTTCGACCCTAGCCATCTTGACGCGCCAAGAGGTCTGAGCCATGCGCTGCATATGCGATTTTTCTCTGATAATGCCGCGTCGGTGCATCCCAAGTTGCTGGAATCGCTGGCCGAAGCCAATGTGCAAGACACTGCCTATGATGGCGATAGCCTGAGCGGGCGGCTCAATGGCGCTTTTTCCGATCTGTTCGAAACCAAGGTCGAGGCTTTGTGGGTGGCGACCGGAACGGCGGCCAATTCGCTGGCGCTCGCCGCCATGTGCCAGCCGTATCAGGGCGTGATCTGTCACCGCGAAGCCCATATCGAGCAGGACGAGGCCGGCGCGCCGGGTTTCTTTACCGGCGGCGCGAAGCTGATGCTGCTCGACGGGGATGGCGCAAAACTCTCGCCGGAAAGCGTAGA
Source organism: uncultured Parasphingorhabdus sp. (assembly GCA_965534715.1). Taxonomy (GTDB): domain Bacteria; phylum Pseudomonadota; class Alphaproteobacteria; order Sphingomonadales; family Sphingomonadaceae; genus Parasphingorhabdus. Next base: position 3,751 of record CBETBW010000043.1, on the reverse strand, counting down.
AGCCCATTGCGCGGCGATCCGCGACGATGTCCATCAGGTCCAGCCAGCCGCCGTTTCGATTACCAATGCCAGCGAATATGGTCTGGTCTACCGCCCCGATGAAGTGGCTGGAGTGGCGGAGGTCTGCAACGCGCGCGGGCTCGGCCTGCATATGGATGGTGCGCGCTTTGCCAATGCGGTTGCATCGCTCGGTTGCTCGCCCGCCGATCTGACATGGAAGGCCGGCGTCGATGCGCTCAGCTTCGGCTTTGTGAAAAATGGCGGGATGAGCGCCGAGGCGCTGATATTTTTTGACCGTGAACTGGCCGCAGACACTCATTATCGCCGTAAACGCGCCGGGCATTTGCAGTCCAAGGGGCGTTATCTCGCAGCGCAGATACTGGCGATGCTCGACAATGATCTGTGGCTCGACAACGCCCGCGCGGCCAATGCCGGCGCGCAAATCATAGCAAAGGCCGCCGCAAACCGGCTCGTTTATCCGGTCGAGGCGAACGAGATCTTCATCAAATTGTCGGCTGACGAAGCGGCACAGTTACGTAGCATGGGATTTGATTTCTACGACTGGGGCGCAGGTCAGGCGCGGCTGGTAACCAGCTGGAATCAGAGCGCCGAAGATATCCGCCCCCTTGCCGAGGCGATCGCGACCTTATGAGCGCCGGTGAAGGGAGCGAGCCCAGCCTCCTCAACCCGCGCATCCTGATCCCGTTTCTGCTGGTCTCGCTGATCTGGGGGTCGACCTGGCTGGTGATCAAGGATCAGATTTCCGAAGTGCCGCCAAGCTGGTCGGTCAGTTACCGGTTCATCGTCGCCGCCGCAGCGATGTTCGTACTGGTGGGATTCCGGCGCGCGCCGTTCCGGCTCGACCGCACCGGCTATATGCTGGCCCTGATCCTCGGACTGTTCCAGTTCACCTTCAATTTCAACTTTGTCTATAATGCAGAACTGTTCATCACGTCGGGACTGGTTGCGGTATTGTTCGCGCTGCTGATGGTCCCCAACGCGATTCTGGGCCGCATTTTTCTCGGCCATCGGATCACCGCACCCTTTCTCGGCGGTTCTGCCATTGCCGCGGTCGGCATCGCCATGCTGTTCTGGCATGAATATCGCGCATCCCCTGCCAGCCTTGAGCAGGTTTTGTTGGGTGCCGCGCTGACCCTGGGCGGCATATTGTCCGCATCGATCGCCAATGTCATGCAGGCGGGCGAACGGCTCAAAACCTATCCGATCATCACGATCCTCGCCTGGGCAATGCTTTTCGGAGCGCTGATCAATATCGCTATTTCGTGGGTCACGGTAGGCCCTCCGGTCTATGAAATGCGCGCGGCCTACTGGGGCGGGATAGTCTACCTCGGCGTCATCGGCTCGGTCGTGACCTTCCCGCTCTATTTTGCGATGATCCGCGAAATCGGTCCGGGCAAAGCGGCCTATTCCAGCGTATTGGTGCCGGTGGTGGCGATGATATTGTCGACGATTTTCGAGGATTATGTCTGGACCTGGCTGCCTGCCGGCGGCGCGATTCTTGCAATGCTCGGACTGCTGGTTGCGCTGCGCGCACGCAAACCGAAGACGCCGCGCATTTCGGCCTGAGCATCAATCAAGCAGCGACTGCAATCCCGCCTTGTAATCCGGATAGCGCGGCTCCCAGTCCAGCAGCCGCTTCGCCTTGCCATTGGCGACGCGGCGGTTTTCTTCATAGAAACCCAGCGCCGCCTGCGACAGATTGGCATCTTCCAGCGACAGCAACGGCGGGACATCCATAGCCAACAGACGCGCTGCATGGGCGACGATTTTATGCTGCGGCGCAGGCAGATCATCCGAAACATTATAGACGCCCGCCGGGCCATCGAACGAAGCGATCACCGCTGCGACAATATCATCAACATGGATTCGGCTGAATATCTGTCCCGGCATGTCGATGCGTTTGGCCTTGCCTTCGCGAACGCGGGTCAGCGGGCTGCGGCCCGGACCATATATGCCGGGCAGGCGAAAGACGTGCATATCGCTGCGCAAATCCTGCCAGCTCTGATCGGCCTCGCTGCGCGCCTTGCGGCGGCCCGAACCGATCGTCGCGCTCTCGTCGACCCAGGCACCGTCCACATCGCCATAGACCCCGGTGGAGGAGAGATAGCCGCTCCATTCCAGGGAAGCGGACTTGATCGCCTCGCCATAATGATCGAGCACCGGTTCGCGGCCATTGCTTGCGGGCGGGACCGAGGACAGCACATGGGTCGCCTCCGCCAGAGCGGCCAGGACCAGCAGCGCGTTGTCAAAAGCCAGCGCGCCATCCTGCGCTGTGCGGCGCGTTCCGGTCACGGTCCAGCCGTTCGCCCGCAGCCGCTGCGCCAGCCGCGAGGCGGTATAACCCACTCCGAAGATCAGCATATGGGGCATCGGCGGCTATTCTTTCTCCAGGTTGCCGGGCTGGACCATTTGGGGGTTTTCGACATGGTCGGCTTTCCATTGCATCGCCATGCGTACCCTTGTGGCACCCGATGGATGATCGAAGAAGAGCATCTCTTCGACCGGTCCCGGTTCGATCTTGCGATATTCGGACAGGCGCATCGCAACTTTGGCAAAGCCGTCCGGCTCTTGCGCCGTATCGAGGCCGAACTGGTCGGCGTCGCTTTCATTGATCCGTATCAGGCTGTTGATCGCCGGGGTCGCGGCAAAGAAGTAGACCGTCAGAATGATGCTGAGCACCGGGATCGCCGCTGGATCGGACACGCTCCGCACGCCCCATTTCTGGCCATGGTGATCGATCAACCGCGGGGCGAGACGCGCGACGATGAAGAGCCCGATGGCCATGATCAGCGTCAAGATCAGGATCGAGCGCCATGTATGGCCGAGGACATAGTGACCGAGCTCATGCCCCATCACGGCAGCGACTTCTTCGGGATCGGTACGTTCGAGCAGATTGTCGTTCAGCGAAATCCGGATCGTCGGTCCGACACCGGAAACATTGGCGGATATCCGCTTATGCTGTTTGGACTGGTCGAAAACATATATATTTGTGGCCGGAATGTCATATTCCGCGGCCATCGCGACAATCCGGTCCCGCATCGGCCCTTCTGCCATCTCGCTATAATCGTTGAACAACGGAGAAATGAATACCGGTCCGAGCATCATTCCGATAAACAGGAAGATCGAAATCACGCCGGTTCCCCATATCCACCATGTCTTGGGTGCTCGCCGGATGACGGCAAAAATCGCCATGATCAGCAATGGAAATATGATCAGCGAGATCACGAGACCGATCATCTGCTCGCCAAACCAGGCGCCAAAGCCCTGGCTCAGCAAGCCATATTGTTGCTCCCGGAAAAAGTCGGTGTAGATCGTCCATGGCAGGCTGATCAGAAATCCGGCGAAAACATAAGGGAGCGCATAGAGTGCGGGTTGCAGCCATTTGCGGCTGGTTACCCGTTCGGCCCAGTCCCGGAAGCGGGCAGAAAAGCGCGACTGCAGGATAAGGAAATCAACGAATATTCCGACCAATGCTCCCCACAGGATCAGCCAGTAGCCACCTTCGAAATAACCGTTGGATTTTTCCAGATCGGCGCCCTGCAAAGTATCGATATAGGCGCGGCTGGCCTGTTCGACGTCAAATGCCGCTACGCTGGATTGTGCGAAAACTGTTTCCACCGGCAGGCCGGCGATCAGCATGGCGGCGATAACGAACATCAATATTCTCGACATGATCCACTCCCTTTTGCCCAAGCCATAAACGCAATTGCGCGGGGTGCAAATGGCTCTT
>CBETBW010000042.1:0-13419 GCA_965534715.1 uncultured Parasphingorhabdus sp. | reverse complement strand
GAAGCCTGGCTCGAGTCGGCACGTCGTTCGCCGGTGTGGAAGATGGCGATGGAATGGAAAGTCGCCTTTCCCCTCCATCCGGAATATCGGACGTTGCCGATGGTATGGTATGTACCGCCATTGTCGCCGATCAGCGCCGCAGCCGGTGCTGGCAAGATCGAAATGGTCGATGATATGCCGGATATACGCTCACTGCGTATTCCGCTCAAATATCTCGCCAATTTGCTGACTGCTGGCGATGAAGAGCCGATTGCGGCCTGTCTGGAACGGATGCTGGCGATGCGCAGCTATATGCGCGGCAAGACCGTCGACGGCGTCATCCGCGAGGATGTTGCCGAACGGGTAGGCCTTGCTCCGGCGCAGATCGAGGAAATGTATCAAATCATGGCGATTGCCAATTACGAGGACCGTTTCGTGATCCCTACAGGGCATCGCGAAGACACCGAGGACATGTTCGAAGAGCGCGGTTCCTGTGGTTTCTCCTTCGGCAACGGCTGTTCAAGCGGAAGCAGCGAAACCAACCTGTTCGGGGCACCGGCTCGCAAGAAGCTCCAGACACCGACGGAGGTCATATCATGAGCGTAACATTCCGTATCCTATCCGCGCTGCTGCAATACCCCACGGCTGACGTGCAAAAAGCAGCTCCCGAAATGCGCGAGGCGCTCAGCGAAGAAGGCATATTGGGAGCCGGGCATATCGCCGCGCTCGACCCCTTGCTCGGCAAGTTGGCAACTAGCGATTTGATTGACATGCAGGAAGATTATGTTGAGCTGTTTGATCGCGGCAGGGTCCATTCGCTGCATTTGTTTGAGCATGTTCATGGTGAAAGCCGTGACCGTGGTCAGGCGATGGTCGATCTGCGCGAGCGCTATCTCGCCGCCGGTCTCGATCCGGTGTCGAACGAGCTACCCGATTATTTGCCTCAGTTTCTGGAATATTGCTCTGTCTTGCCAAAAGCAGACGCGCTCGAACAACTGGCAGAACCCGGCGTTGTGCTGGTAGCGCTGGCGCAAAGACTGGAACAACGTGAATCCATCTATGCTCCAATATTGATCGCGCTTTGCGATCTGGCAGAGGTTGATCGCAGTATTGATGTCCAAAGCGCCATCAAGCCGGCCGATGACCCGGATGATCTGGAGGCGCTTGATGCCGCATGGGAAGAGGAGGAAGTCACTTTCGGTGCCGGCTCCGCTCCCCAGGACGCGGGCGAATGTCCGCAAGCGGCCGCAATGGTCAACCGTTTTGCCGTACCTCCCAATTCCGAACCCGTGAGGAGTAACTGACATGGCTGATTATCTGAATCATCTGATCTTTGGCATTTATCCCTATATCGCGCTGTCGGTACTGGCGCTCGGATCAATCATCCGCTTTGACCGGGAACCTTACGGCTGGCGGTCGGGCTCGAGCCAGTTGTTGCGCCGCAAACAGCTCATGGTCGGATCGGTCCTGTTCCACCTCGGTGTCATCATCATTTTCTTTGGCCATCTCGGCGGACTGCTGACCCCGATTGTCTTGTTCGATGCCTTGGGCATATCGCACAGCGCCAAGCAGATACTGGCGATTGTTGTCGGCGGGATTGCCGGAACGCTGGCTCTTGTCGGCGCCACATTGCTTTTGCACCGGCGTCTGTTCGATCCCAGAATTCGTGCGACATCAAGCTTTAGCGATATCATGATCCTGACGCTGCTATGGATTCAGTTGGTGCTGGGCATGTCGACCATACCTTTGTCGATGGGTCATCTTGATGGCGGCGAAATGGTCAAGTTCATGACTTGGGCACAGGGTATTTTCACCTTCCAGTCCGGCGCATCGAGCTTCGTTGCTGATGCCCATATCGTCTTCAAACTGCATCTTGTGCTTGGCCTGACGATACTCTTGCTATTCCCGTTCACGCGGCTGGTCCATATGCTATCCGCTCCGGTTCGCTATCTCTGGCGTTCCGGCTATCAGATTGTGCGTTCGCGTAAAATGGCGATGCGCAATGGATGATGTAATGGAAAATGTAATGGAAAAGATCAGCGTTGCCGGAATCGAAATTGCACAGAGCGATATCGCGGCAGAGGCCCAAAACCATCCGGCGCAAAAGCCCGACGAAGCCTGGGTCCATGCCGCCAAAGCGCTTGTCGTCCGGCAATTGTTGCTGAACGAGGCCGACCGGCTTGATATTGTAGCACCCAGCCTGACCGACGCCGATGGCCACAAATTGGCCCCCGACGACGCCCGGATCGAGGCGCTGCTGGATCAGGAAGTCAAAACGCCATCAGCCGATGACGAGACCGCAAGGCGCTATTACGAGCATCATCAGGAGCGCTTTTCATCGCCGACAATTGTCGAGGCAGAGCATATATTGTTTGCAGCGTCGCCGGATGATGAATTTGCCTATTCCCTGGCGACCGGCGATGCGCGCGGTGCAATCCGGACGTTGCAGGCAGAGCCAAAGCTTTTCGGCAAGATGGCCAAAGAACTCTCTGCCTGTTCTTCCAAGGAACATGGCGGCAATCTGGGTCAGATTGGCCCTGGGCAAACGGTCGAGCCATTTGAGCAGGCCCTTTTTGCGTTGAAAGAAGGGGAACTCTGCGATCATCCGGTAAAATCGCGTTTTGGTGTCCATGTCATTCGTGCAGGCCGCCGGGTAGAGGGAGAAACATTGCCCTTCGAAGCCGTCCGGCAAAAGATCGCGGACTATCTCGAAGAGGCCAGTTTCCGAAAGGCCGTGTCGCAATATCTGTCGATATTGGCATCGCGCACCGAGGTTGAAGGTATCGCACTTGAAGTCGCGGACGGGCCATTGGTGCAGTGATGGATCGAATCCCGGATCGTATCGAGCCGACAGCCTCCTACCCCATAGAGCAAACCGGTGGGTTGTCCGACGCGCTGGGTCGGCGCTTTGAATATCTGCGATTGTCACTCACCGACATGTGCAATTTCCGTTGCACCTATTGTCTGCCCGATGGCTACCGGAAAGCCAAAGGTGCACCGCCCAATCTCACGCCGGAGGAAATCGTGCGTCTGGTCCGGGTATTCGCGGCGCTCGGTCTGTGGAAAATACGGCTGACCGGTGGCGAACCCACGCTTCGTAAAGAATTTACAGAGATTGCCACTGCCGTAAGCAACGTGCCGGGCATCCGCCGTCTCGCCATGACCACCAATGGCTATCGCCTGCCCGAGCGGGCGCAGAGCTTTTATGACGCTGGAATCCGCGCGATCAATATCAGCATCGATTCTCTCGACGCAGAAAAGTTCAAGCAAATCACCGGGCACGCGCGGCTCGAAGAAGTATTAGATGGCATAGAGGCGGCACGCGCAGCAGGAATTCCGGATATCAAGATTAACACGGTGCTGATGCGCGATCTCAATCACATGGAAATCGATGATTTTCTTGAATTTGTGTCGGCCCGGGATATTTCCTTGCGCTTCATTGAAGTGATGCGGACCAACGACAATCCCGGGTTTTTCAATTCCCATCATCTGCCCGGCGAAAATGTAATGGATCGATTGGAACAGCTCGGCTGGACACGTCTTCCCCGCGTATCTGGCGCGGGACCCGCCGTTGAATATGGTCACTCAGGCGCCAAGGGACGGATCGGGATTATCGCCCCTTATTCGAGAGATTTTTGCGCAAGCTGCAACCGGTTGCGCGTGTCCGCGACCGGCAAGTTTCATCTCTGCCTGTTTGGCGACGGCGGCATTGATTTGCGGCCGCTTTTGGCAAGCGACGCCCAGCATGATGAGCTGGTGGCCCGCATTATCGCCCTGACCATGACCAAGGCGCCAAGCCATTTGCTGCATCAGGGCGATAGCGGCGCCACGCCGCATCTGGCTTCAATCGGCGGCTAAAAATGATAGCAATAGGTAACAGTCCAATAACGCTCGCACTGAGCGATCGTGTTGCCGACCAGCAAAAACAAGGAAAGCTGAACCATGGCCGGGATTGACGAAGAGCTAACCTTTTATCCGCTCAGAATTGCGGTGATGACAATTTCTGATACGCGCACCGAGAAAACCGACACATCGGGCGGGTTGCTGATCGAAAGAATGACCGGGGCGGGGCATCAGCTTGCGGCCCGCGCCATCGTCACCGATGATATTGCCGCAATCCGCGCGCAGGCCAAACAATGGGTCAGCGATCCCGAGGTTGAAATCATCGTCACGACCGGAGGAACTGGCTTTACCGAGCGCGATGTCACTCCCGAAGCAATCAAGCCACTGTTCCGGCGCGACATGGATGGTTTTTCGGTGGTGTTCCATCAGGCAAGCCTTGGCACCATCGGCGTTTCTACCTTGCAGTCGCGTGCCTTTGCCGGACAGGCTGGCGACACGTTCATCTTTTGCGTCCCCGGATCAACAGGGGCATGCCGTGATGCGTGGGATCTTGTACTCTGCAAGGAGTTCGACAGCCGCCACCGCCCCTGCTCGATTGCCGGCATGGTACCGCGTTTGCATGGCCTATGTGCTTAAACCTATTGTCAAATCTCGCCGATCTCCAGCACACCCTTTTCGAGAGCCATTGCTGCCGGTGGGAGTGCGCGCTGGCGCCGCGCACGATACCTGCCTAGCGACGGGCAAATATCTAACTCCGTGTAATTGACATATATCAAGAACTAATATGCCTCCCAAGTTAGTGTTACCCCTATATATGGTATTCAGGGGGTTATAAATGCAATTCAGTAACACACTTGCCCGTGAAATTTGGGATGGGAAATATCGGTTCAATCCTACCGATGGCCGCAAGGCTGACGCAAATGTGGATGATATGATTGAGCGGGTGTCCCGCGCGGTGGCCGAAGCGGAATCGCCGAAGTTGCGAAAAAAATGGGCGGGACGGTTTGCCAAAGCTCTGACGGATTTCCGGTTCATCCCAGGGGGAAGAATTCTGGCCGGTGCCGGCACAGAGCGTCGCGTGACCTTGTTCAACTGTTTTGTGATGGGCGCCATTCCCGACAGCCTTGATGGCATATTCGCTCATTTGGGCGAGGCCGCCCGGACCATGCAGCAAGGGGGCGGAGTAGGGATGGATTTCTCCACCATCCGGCCAAAAGGAAGTCTGGTGATCGGAGTCGCGTCCGATGCCTCCGGACCTCTCAGTTTCATGGACTGCTGGGACTCGATGTGCCGCACGGTGATGTCTGCCGGCCAGCGTCGCGGCGCAATGATGGGCTGCATGGATATCGGGCACCCGGACATCGAAGAATTCATTGATGCCAAGCATGACCGCGCCCGTCTGCGGAACTTCAATCTTTCGGTGCTTGTGTCCGACGCGTTTATGGAATGCCTGGCCCAGAAAGGCGAATGGTCGCTGGTCTTTGACGGGAAAGTCCATCGTACTGTTGCCGCTACCGAATTGTGGGATCGATTGATGCGCTCTACGTATGACACGGCCGAGCCCGGCGTCATTTTTGTCGACCGCGTCAACCAGCAGAATAATCTGAACTATTGCGAAACGATCAGCGCCAGCAATCCGTGCGGCGAACAGATGTTGCCGCCTTATGGCGCCTGTCTACTGGGTTCGATCAATCTGGCGGCATTGGTTGAAAATCATTTCACAGAGACAGCACAGATAGACGATGCCGCTCTAGTTGATCTCGTTAATACGGCGGTGCGTTTTCTCGACAATGTTATTGATATTTCGCTATTTCCTCTGCCGCAGCAAGAAGCCGAAGCCAAAGCAAAGCGCCGTATCGGTCTTGGCATTACCGGGCTTGCCGATGCCTTGCTGTTTTGCGGTAAAGCCTATGGATCGGATGAAGCCGCCGACCTGACCCGCCACTGGCTGCGCCTTATAAAGCGTTCTGCCTATCGGGCATCGGCAGCATTGGCCGAAGAAAAGGGCAGCTTCCCCGCCTACGCCAAGAAAATTCTCAAACAGCCCGGGCTGGCAACGCTCGATTCCAAAACTCGCAAGCTGATAAAGGAACAGGGGCTGAGAAACGGCTGCCTGACGTCGATTGCTCCGACCGGCACTACGTCTTTGCTCGCCGGCAATGTATCTTCCGGGATCGAGCCGGTCTTTGCCTATTCCTATAACCGGCGCATCCTGAACGCGGATGGTAGCGCGCGCGAAGAAAAGGTCGAAGACTATGCCATGCAAAAATGGCGGGAGATGCGGCGCGATGAAATTCCGCCCCCGGACCTGTTTGTCAGCGCCCAGAATCTCGCACCATCCGATCATCTCAAAATGCTCGCAGCCGCGCAGGAACTGATCGACAGTTCGATCTCGAAAACGATCAACTGTCCGGAGGATATTGATTTTGAATCCTTTGCAGACGTTTATGTCGAGGGATATCGGCTGGGCTGCAAGGGGATGACGACCTACCGGCCCAATGCGATTACCGGTGCCGTCCTGAGCGTGGATAGTTCGGAAGAAACACCCGGGACAGATGAAACGCCGGCCGAGGAATCGCATCTGACAGAACTTCTGCCGCGAGAAGACCGTCTGACCGGTGCCACCTACAAGCTGAAATGGCCGCACAGCGCCCATGCAGTCTATGTCACCATCAACGACGTGATCGAAAATGGGCAGCAGCAGCCATTCGAGATTTTCATCAACTCCAAGAATATGGAACATTATGCCTGGACGCTCGGGCTAACGCGGATGATTTCTGCGGTGTTCCGGCGCGGCGGCGATGTCGCCTTTGTCCATGAAGAGTTGAAGGCGGTTTTTGATCCCGGCGGCGGCAGCTGGATACAGGGCCGCTATGTACCCTCCCTGCTCGCTGCGATCGGTTCGATCATCGAACGCCATATGCAGGGCCCCGGACACGCTGCTGCAGGCGTTTCGGCGCAAGAGGCTTTCGTACGGCAAGATCTGAAGGTTTCCACCATGCAAACCGTGCAAGCGGGGGGAGACGAAAGGCAAAGAATATGCTGCCAGCAATGTGGCAGCGTGTCCGTTGTCAGGAAGGAGGGGTGCGATAGCTGTCTGGACTGTGGCTATTCCAAATGCGGGTGAGGCTAGACGATTATGTCGGAGTGCCAGGAATCGAAACCTGCATGATATTTGGCAGATAGTTCGCGTCGTGCGTCAGCCGCAGCCCTCGAGTGCATCAGAAATGGATGCACCGAGAAACTGCGTCTGTTCGATATGCCGCTGCTATCGTTTTTGATCCCGCCACGCATTCATGCGTTCGCCATGCCGGCGAAGCTCGATCCGCGCGATCGATCTCAGATGGACTTCATCGGGGCCGTCGGCAATCCTTAGCGCGCGCATGCCGGCATAGGTCTCGGCGAGCCCGAAATCGTCAGATAGTCCGCCCGCACCATGGGCCTGCATGGCATTGTCCAGCACACGCAAAGCGGTTCGGGGCGCGGCGACCTTGATCATCGCAATTTCCAGTTTTGCGGTTTTATTGTCGGTCTTGTCCATCATATCCGCGGCCTTGAGACAAAGCAGCCGGGTCATTTCAATGTCGATTCTCGCTTCGCCCAGACGCTGCTCCCACACCGACTGATCGGCCAGTCGCTTGCCGAAGGCCACTCTCGACAACAGTCTTTCGGCCATTTTTTCGAGCGCGACTTCGGCGGCACCGATAGCGCGCATGCAGTGATGGATACGGCCAGGCCCCAGGCGGCCCTGGGCGATTTCAAAACCCCTGCCCTCTCCCAGAAGGATGTTGGACACCGGCACCCGGACATCGCGCAACACCACCTCAGCGTGCCCGTGCGGTGCGCCGTCATAGCCAAAGACGGGGAGCATCCGGACAATCTCCACACCGGGCGTGTCCATGGGCACCAATATCTGGGATTGCTGCTGATGGGTCGCCGCGTCCGGATCGGTTTTACCCATCACCACCGCAAGCTTGCAGCGGCTGTCCCCCACGCCCGACGACCACCATTTGCGCCCGTTAATGACGTAATTATCTCCGTCCCGGCGGATCGAAGTCTGGATATTGGTGGCATCCGATGAAGCCACATCCGGCTCGGTCATCAGGAAAGCCGAACGGATTTCCCCGTCCATCAGCGGGCGCAGCCATGCCGCCTTCTGCTCAGGCGTACCATAGCGATGGAGGACTTCCATATTTCCGGTATCGGGCGCCGAGCAGTTAAAGGCTTCGGAAGCAAAGCTGACCCGCCCCATTTCTTCGGCGCACAAGGCATATTCCAGATTGGACAATCCGGCCCCGTGATAATTGTCATCATCATGTTCGGAGGGCGGCAGGAACAGGTTCCAGAGCCCCTCGGAATAGGCCCGCGCCTTTAACTCTTCGATGACCGGCGGCACATCCCATCGCGTTTCCGGCGAGCCTTCCACATGGGATTTATACTTCTCCTGGGAGGGGTAAACATAGTCTACCATGAAGGCGCGCACGCGATCGCGCCAGGCCGTTTGTGTATCCGAGAGTGAGAAATCCATGTTATGATGTGCCTTTCGCGTTCGAGCAAGCCCCGTTGGCGCACGATATCCGTCCCGGCTTGCGCCAGCCGACGAGGCAGCAGCCTAACCCATTGGCCACGCGGATAGATTGATCTGGATCATTTTTATCGCCGTACTGGTGCAGACGCCGAAATGCATGTTTGAATAGTGTATTTTGCCGAACGGCTGCTCGGACAGAACGTTTTTACGCAATGCCGTCAAAATGAAACCGAGCACTCTAGACCTGCAGTTGGTAGGCGCAATGCACCCTCTTTCGATCCAATTCATTTGGCATTACGAGCGCAGCGCTTAGATGCGATTGGCAAATGCCGTCCGAACATTGTGCAGCAGATAGAATTAAGGCTATATTATCGATATATTTCAATCAACTATGCAAAATGGCGCTAGAAAGGGACTCGAATTAGCTAATCTCAAAGCTAAGTTTAGGGGTTGCGACAACCCTGTGTGACCTGATGTTTACCTAAAATGTGAACCAAAGCCGATGCCCAATGTCCGCTCAATGCGCAGTGGCAATGAAGTGTTCGACTTCGAGAAGTCTAATGAGCAATAATACTGTTCACTCCATGTTACACAAAATTACATTGGGATGCTTTCAAACTCGCCTCTGTTTGCTCTATGGGCATGTTTTTGAAAGGGCGCATAATCTCAAATTCAGATAATAATAATGTAAGCCACGATTCCCGAGCGGTTCAAGCATATAGCTATCACAACGGAAGCGCGCTTTCGGTTTTCGGTCTCGCCATGATTGCGGCGGCTGGAGCGTTACTTCTTGTATGGGCCACAAGTTCTGCTCTCACGATAGCCGCCGAGAAAGGTTGGATCGCCAATCCTCCAGAACTGAAACAACTCGTCGAGTAGCGTTTGAACAGAAAGCCGCGTTATTTTGTTGAACAGGGTGGTTGCCGCACCTGCAGCTTAATGAGAAAATAGAAATTAGGACATGTGTTTGCCGGTTAGATCACAGCGAGCATCAAAGCAGCCTCGCCGCCAAACAGACCGATGAGTATTATCGCGTCAGTGATACGCTCTAAAATGGTGTCGTTCATGCGAGGTTGCTCCAATTACCCGCAATAGATGCCTCACCTGAATTGAGAGATCCTTAAACGATTAAGTTTCCGAAGCGTTAACCTTCCCTTTGCTGGCCTGTGCTCGATTGTTTCGAAGAGAAATATATTATGGAAATTGATAACGACCCAGCCGCAGAACCTGCTCTGCTTCATGCCCAAGAATTTTGGAAAAAGAGACGCAGGCAGGTTGTCTTCCGCTTTATATTGTCGATGCTTTTTGCGGCGACTTGGGTTATTTTTAGTATCTGGGTTTCGCTTCCATGGCTTTCTGATCTCGGGAATCTTTTCCATCCGCTAGCCGCGTTAATTGTCCTTACATTCATTGCCTATGTACCCGGCTTCATGAATGCGTTTTTGTTGATCAGTTTGATTTTGCGCCCAACCTCGGCCAGAGAAACCCCAAAAACATGGCCTGCGATAACCATTTTGATTGCTGCCTATCAAGAAGAGGCGGTCATCGGCGAGACGTTGCGAGCGTTCAGTGAGCTTACTTATTTAGGGGAACTGGAAATCATCATATTGGATGATGGATCGACTGACGGCACTGCTAATGCTGTCAGTGCATGTAAGCCGATGTTTGATGCATTGCCGCATATGACCATGAGCCTAGTCCGCCATGAGCAGAACCAAGGCAAGGCTCGAGTCCTTAATCACGGTCTTGCGCTCGCTTCTAATGAGCTGATTATAACGATTGATGCTGATACCCTATTACAGCCTAACTGCATTGCATCTCTAGTCGAGCATCTTGCTGCCAGTCCTGCCGACACTGCAGCGGTCGCAGGTGCTGTGCTTGTTGCCAACCAAAAAGACAGTTGGATTACTGCGGCCCAACAATGGGATTATTTCCATGGTATTGCAGCGGTAAAAAGGATGCAGGGCATGTATCATGGAACGTTGGTCGCGCAAGGCGCGTGCTCAATCTACCGGCGCGCGGCGGTGATTGAGGTTGGAGGCTGGCCTGATACGGTGGGCGAAGATATTGTACTGACCTGGTCCCTGTTACGACAAGGCTATACGGTAAGACATGCTGAGGATGCGATAGCCTGGACTATCGTTCCCGACACCGTGAGAGGATTGGCAAGTCAACGAAAACGCTGGGCGCGCGGAATGATAGAGTCTCTCGCCATCCACAAGCGACTTCTCTTCATGCCGCGGCTTCGTACGATGTTCATTTGGTGGAATTTGCTTTTTGTCGGTATTGATCTGGCCTTCACTTTCACGTTTATTCCGGCTCTAGTCCTCGCCCTTTTCGGGATATACTGGTTGGCAGGACCAATTACTTTACTCGTGTTACCGCTATCATTGCTTTGGAATATAGTGATTTTTCGTATTCAAACCAGAATGCTGAAACGTGAAGAAGTTGAAATGGACAAAAGTTTTTCCGGCTTCCTTCTTTACGCATTTATCTACCCCTTTCTCATGCAGCCGGTTTCGGTCTGGGGATATTTTACCGAAATTACTGGCAGGAGAAAACAATGGGACTCGATCTGACAACTCGGTTGATCCTGACCGCACTCACAGCAGCTATACCGCAGGTTGCCCTTGCCGAAGAGCTAGAAACACGCCCAGCAGCTGGTGGAGAGGTCTTTTATTCCTCAGATAGCGAAGACACGAAAATTCTGCGCACAGCGATCGATTTTGACCTTCGAAATGAGGGAGATGACCGACGTTTAGGGGTTCGAATTGAAAATGCTTGGTACAATCCAATCGGTAGCGGGACGAGCGAGCGGCAGCGTATCTTTCTGCAAGCAGCCGATGTGACCGGACGTTGGAACTGGGCGGCGCGTGTTGGTACGGATGGAGATATGGTCATTGGTACAGCATCAATCCACGACAGTTCCAAATACCGAAAAGAATTTTTTATCGAGCGTGACCTTGTGGAAACGCGTCAAGGAATTGATCGGGGCATCTACTCGACATTTGCAGGGGCCGCGATTGACCTACCGGCGAATGATCGGAACATTTTCACCGCTCTGATCGGACTTCAGAAGTTTACTGGCGATAATGTCCGAACGCACTTGCGTGGTAATTATGTACATGTTCTGAAGCCGGAATTGGGTTTGAGCGCGCAACTGCGCGGGCGTTACTTTCACAGCAGTGATCCCGGTGAATTCGATTACTATTCTCCAAAATGGTACGCGGAGGTGATGCCAGTGATACAGCTACGCCGCTTCGTTGATGGTTGGGAGATGGTTGGAGCTGGCGGGATCGGACTACAACGCGATGCGGGGACGGATTGGCGACAATCCAATTTCGCGCAGTTTCGCGTGCGAAGCCCAGAAAGCTCTAAGCATTGGTCCCTGGTTGGCGAGATTACCTATACCGATACGCCATCAAACAGCGCTTCGGCGGGAAGCAGTTACAGCTATTTTCAAACGAGACTTGGGATCATGCGTAGGTTTTGAACTGCTTCAGTCAAATGCCCCAGCGGAAATAATACATCCCGGCCTGACGAGGTTCGAAAAGATAGGTGCACATTGCTTGGTTTTCCTTGCTACATTTGTAGCAACCATTTGTATCAAGTGCTTGGTTTTCAGGAGTTTATCCAGCTATTCAATCACTTAATAGTGAATGGTGCCAGAAGAGGAAATCAAAGTAGAGCGTAACATTCTGTTTTAATTCAATAAGTTGATCACATCACAGTGTGATACCGAAGCCCGTACCATGCGGCTCCAACGCCTTGAAGTTGTGGGTCCTGAATTCAAATTCCAGCGATTTCACGGTATTGATTTGCCAATCAATCAGTGGCTTACAGAGCTACTGAATGGAAGCGAGAAAGCTCGTTGGCGTTAAGGACACATGAGCATCAAGCGGCGGTCGAATTGAAAAGGACTTAGGTTCCCGGGCAAAATTCCAAAGTCGTATGAGATGCCAGGTTTCCCGTTTCTCTTCCGCGACAGCAATTTCGTTCCGGCTGATATGAAACGGCGTCCGTTCCCAGCCATTGGTCGTTTTTACTTCGATCAGCCGCCTTTTTCCGTCGGGCTCAAAACTTGCAATATCGTATCCGGCGCCGTCTCCTTCTTCCACAGATGTCCACTGCACTTTTTCGGCGAGATCATTTCTGGATGCTTGCCTCAATACAGAAATTTCATGAGCCAAAACGCGTTCTTCTCCGGCTTTGCCTAGCGCGCGATTACTGGCATCGCGCGCAGCAACATCGTACTTGCGCCCAATAGCAGCCATGAACTTCGTATCCACTGGTGATGGTACATTTGCAAAAGTAGGCGGAGGTCCGATCCAAAGCGCTGGCTCTTCAACCAATATATTCGCGGTGCTTTTGCTATTACCTGATTTTTGAAGTTCCGTATCGAGCCAGCTTGATTTATAATCTAGTCGGCGCAAGACGGCGTCTACGAGCGAGTTTTGAAACCGCGCTTTCGGCTTATATCCTGTGATCCAAGGCTGTCCCAAGCCCAGCAGGACTGCACTGATATTCTGATGTTTGAATTCGATCGAGCCACGAGTTCGTTTTGGCACCATTGGCTGTAAATTTCTATTATACTCTGCTTTATTGTAGCCGCGTCCCTGAATTTCGGCGGAAAGCATAGAAAAATAGTCTGCAACGATTAGATCATTTTCAGTCTCGGACCAGTCGTCATCGGACATAATATTCGTTTCCAGCCAAACGCCCCGCCAGTCGAGCGCGCTTGCTTTTAGATAACATCAAACGCTGAGCACAAGTCAAGAAATGCGTTCAACATTAAGGAATGACACGGTGCGAGAAGCGGAACTCACGCCACTTACAGGGACAAACTAGATAACGATGGTGTCGGCTTCGCCGACGCATTAGCCGTCCGGCCTGATCTTGACTTCTCTTATTTCACATTGTTTGCAAGTCGATCGGCGATCAATTAAATGGTGCCAGAAGAGGATTGGGCGACCGAGCGGCTGAGACCCGCAGAAAACCTATAGAGTTGTCATTAACTCCAAGCCGTTTTGTATCGTCGTTTTGCACCTTGTGCAATGTCTTAGATATTG
>CBETBW010000041.1:0-14494 GCA_965534715.1 uncultured Parasphingorhabdus sp. | reverse complement strand
TGTCGGTTTTGCGTCTTGAATTTACAGGTGAATAATGCCTCAAATTAGTCAGCTTTTGGAAGTCTATGGTAGCCAGTTTTTCTGGCTGCTGATCGTGATTGGCATCATCTATTTTGGCATCGCCAAAAGCATGGTGCCCAAGATCAGCAAGACGGTCGACGACCGCCAGAAGCGGATTACGGATGATCTTGCCGCGGCTCAGGCTGCGCAAGACAAGGCCGAGCAGATTGAGATCGATTATCGCACCAGTATCAATGATGCGCGGGCCGAAGCCGTTGGCAATGTCAACGAAGCCAAGGCCAAAGCGGCCAAGAAGAACGAAGCTGCAGTCAAGCGGGCCGATACAGCCTTTGCCAAAAAGGCTGACGAAGCCGATGCCGCGTTAAAAGCTGCCAAGACTTCCGCTCTCAAGGAAATCGAAGCCGTAGCCGCTGAAGCAGCGCAGGCCATTGTCGCTACGGTTTCCGGTGCCAAGGTTTCTGCAGCTGATGCAAAAAAGGCGGTCAAGGCCGCTTTCTGAGCGCCTGCTGAAGGAGATAGACCATGCTATTGACGATTTTGGCAGAAGGCGCAGAGCCAACCGCACTGGGATTGAACGCAACCGGCTGGGTCGCGATCGGGATGCTGATCGTGTTCGGCATCATGCTCTGGGCAAAAGTCCCCAAAATTATTGGCGGAATGCTCGACAAGCAGATTGCCGAGATCAAGAAGACCCTCGACGAAGCCGCCAATCTCCGCAAGGAAGCCGAGGCTCTGAAAGCGGAATATGAATCCAAGACCGCTGGCGCGCAGGCAGAAGCCGAAGCGCTGATGGAAAACGCCGAAAAAGAAGCCGCTGCGCTGGTCAAGCAGGCAGAGGCCGACACCAAGGCACTGGTCGCCCGCCGCAAGAAAATGGCGGAAGAAAAAATCGGCGCGGCAGAACGTTCTGCCATAGCAGAGGTCCGGGCCAAGGCCGCGACGGCAGCAACCCAGGCAGCACAAGCCCTGATTGCCGCCCGCCATGATGCCTCTGCGGACAAGGCTTTGATCGACAAGGCGATTGGCGATATCGGCAAGACTCTGAACTGAGTTGAATCCCTCTCCCATAGGGAGAGGCAAGCCTTGGCAGTTTATTGCCTTGGGCGCAGTCGGTGAGAGATTCTGCCCTCTCGACATTCGAACCCCTCACCGAGTTTCGCTAGTCCGTCCTTCGACAAACTCAGGACTGACAAGCTACACTTGCCTCTCCCTGCGGGAGGGGATGTAATTGCTCTGGCAATGCGTCTAACCCTCACTTAAACCAATATCATGTCCAAGGCCGACCGACCCGATCAACCCAATGCCGCCTCCCGCTTTAACGAGGAAAAGGCGACCTATGCGGTGCGTGGCGAGGGCGATACGCCCGATCTCGAGGCGGGAATGGCCGCGATCCGCGAGGTTCTGAACACGCTGCCCACCCGGCCGGGCGTTTACCGGATGCAGGACAAGCGCGGCGACGTGCTCTATGTTGGTAAGGCGCGCTCGCTAAAGTCCCGTGTTGGTGCCTATGTCCAGATGAACCGGCTACCGCAGCGATTGATGCGAATGGTCGCGCAAACGCGGTCTATGATTATTGTGACAACCGGCAGCGAGGCCGAAGCGTTGCTCCTCGAAGCGCAATTGATCAAGAAATTCCGGCCCGCTTACAATGTGTTGCTGCGCGATGATAAGAGCTTCCCCTTCATCCTGCTGCGCGACGATCATGATTTTCCGCGGATCACCAAGCACCGGGGAGCGCAGCGGATCAAGGGGCAGTATTTCGGCCCCTTCGCCAGCGCCGGATCGGTCAACCGGACGATCAACGCGCTGCAAAAACTGTTTCTGCTGCGCTCCTGCACCGACAGCTTTTTCAACAACCGGTCGCGGCCCTGCCTGCTTTATCAAATCAAGCGCTGTTCGGCGCCCTGTGTCGACCGGATCGGCAAGGAA
Source organism: uncultured Parasphingorhabdus sp. (assembly GCA_965534715.1). Taxonomy (GTDB): domain Bacteria; phylum Pseudomonadota; class Alphaproteobacteria; order Sphingomonadales; family Sphingomonadaceae; genus Parasphingorhabdus. The sequence continues at coordinate 12,544 of CBETBW010000041.1, read as the reverse complement.
GACTATGCCGAGCTGGTTGAAGACGCGCGCGATTTTCTGTCGGGTAAATCTACCGAGGTGCAGCACAAGCTGGGCGGAGCGATGGAAAAGGCCGCCGAGGGTCTCGATTTCGAAATGGCAGCGGTCTATCGGGATAGGTTGAAGGCGCTGACCTTCATTCAGGGCAATCAGGCGATCAATGCACAGGGACTGCCGGATGCCGATATTTTCGCGCTGGCAGCCAAGGGCTCTACCGTCTGCGTTCAAGCTTTTTTCATTCGCGGCGGCCAGAATTGGGGCCATCGCAGTTTCTTTCCGGCGCACACCACCAATGTCGAGATCGAGGAGGTTTTCTCCAGTTTCCTGATGCAATTTTACGATCAGATGCCGCCGCCCAAGCTGGTGTTGCTCGACCGGGAATTACCCGATGCGGAACTGCTGGCGGAGGCGCTGAGCACAAAGGCCGACTATAAGGTGAGTGTTTCGAAGCCGCAGCGAGGGGATCGCCGGAAATTGCTGACACAGGCCAGCCGCAACGCCGAAGACGCGCTCGACCGGCGTCTGGCTGAAACCTCGACGCAGGCGAGGATCATGCGGGAGATGGTCGATCTGCTGGAACTGGATGCAGTGCCGGATCGGATTGAAATTTATGATAACAGCCATATTCAGGGCACGAATATGGTCGGCGGAATGGTCGTGGCGGGACCCGAGGGTTTCCGCAAAAATGCCTATCGCAAGTTCAACATCAAAAATCCTGACATCGCGCCGGGCGACGATTTCGCGATGATGCGCGAAGTGCTCGAGCGGCGTTTCTCGCGCGCGCAAAAGGAAGATCCGGATCGCGACAAGGGCGAGTGGCCCGATCTCGTGCTGATCGACGGCGGCAAGGGCCAGATGAGCGCGGCACGGGGTGCACTGGCCGAAATAGGTGTCGAGGACGTGATGATGATCGGGGTGTCCAAGGGACCGGACCGCAATGCCGGTCGCGAGACATTCCACCTTCCTGATGGTCGCCAGATCAACCTGCCGATGAACAGCCCGGTGCTCTTCTATCTCCAGCGCCTGCGCGACGAAGCCCACCGCTTTGCTATCGGTGCGCACCGGACCAGACGTGCCAAATCCGTAGGCCATAGCTCGCTGGATGACGTTCCCGGCATCGGTCCCGCCAGGAAAAAGGCGCTGTTGCTGCATTTCGGAACGGCGCGGGCGGTGAAAAATGCGTCGCTGGATGACCTGCAGGGCGCGCCGGGCGTCTCGGCAACGGTGGCGCAGAAAATCTACGATTATTTTCATGGATAGCGAGTTTGTTGCCACCAACGGCATGCCGTGATATTATCCAGTAATGAACGAGCAACGCAAAACCGATGCTGTAAAGAGCGCTATCACCGGAGAAAAGCCGGATGCTGGCTATGATGACTGGTTCCGGACAAAAGTTAAAAAGTCGATGGACGATACCGACAAGGGTGCCAAAATTTATCCAGCGGAAGAAGTATGGAATGCACTTGGGCTAGATGATTGAATTTTCATCCGGCGCAGTCAACGACCTTAAAGACATATTTGACTGGATAGCGAAAGACAGCCCCGCGGTTGCCTTTCGTATCGTTGGCCGACTTCGGCAAAATATTGAGATTCTCGGCGACTTCCCCCAGCTGGGAAAGGTTGGCAGGATTGAAAATACCTTCGAATTGTCCGTGAGCGGGCTGCCGTATGTAGTGGTTTATCGTCTCGGATTTGGCGGTAAGCCTGACAATATTCTGATTGAAGCAATTGTGCACACCAGTCGGAAATATCCCACGGTAGAATGATTTGCCCCACCTTCGCACAACCGCGATTATCTGCTCGGTCCGTTCGCATGGCGAGCATGGCGCTGTCGTGCGGTCGCTGACCCCCGAAAACGGCCTGATGTCCGGCTATGTCCGCGGCGCGCATTCCCGCAATATGCGGCCGATATTGATCCCGTCCAATGTCGTGCAGGCCGATTACCGCGCGCGGACCGAGGACCAGCTGGCGTCGATGACCGCGGAATTGCAGCTTAGCCGGGGGCCGTTTCTGGGCGAGCCGCTGGCCAGCGCAGCGCTCGACTGGGTGACCGCATTGACCGCTGCCACCCTGCCGGAAGAGCATAGCTATCCGCAGATCCATTCCGCATTGTCCGCCCTGCTCGATGCGATTTGCGGTGCTCCGTCCGCCAAGGGCTGGGCGGTGGCTCTGGTGCGCTATGAGTTGCTGCTGCTGTCGGAATTGGGCTTCGGGTTGGCGCTGGACAAATGCGCCGTGACCGGGTCGGCGGAGAATCTGGTCTATATCAGTCCCAACAGTGCGACCGCTGTCTGCGCCATTGCCGGGGAGAGCTACAAAGAACGATTGCTGCCGCTTCCATCCTTCCTCAAAGACCCGGTGACGCCCGAATGGGATGATATTTTTGACGGGCTGCGGGTGACAGGCTTTTTCCTGAAACGCCATTTCTTTGAAGACCGCCGCAAGGATGTGATGGCGGCGCGGTCGGTATTGGTCGATCGTCTGAAAAGGGTGGTTGCCTAACCGCGCGATTCTCGGCAGGAACGGCGCGTATTCAAGAAGGAAATTTCATGCATATTGCGGTGCTCGCCGGGGACGGTATTGGTCAGGAAATCATGGTCGAGGCGCTGCGCGTGCTGGAGGTGATGGACTTGCCATCTCTGCGCCTCGATCACGCCGACGTCGGCGGCGTCGCTTATCGCAACCACGGCCATCCCCTGCCGCCGGAAACAATCGCACTGGCGAAATTGGCCGATGCTGTTTTGTTCGGAGCAGTCGGCGATCCATCCTGTGACAATCTCGAACGCCACCTGCGTCCCGAACAGGCGGTGCTCGGCCTGCGCAAGGAAATGGAGACATTTGCCAATCTTCGCCCCGCTAAAATGTTCCCGGGAATGGAGGATGCTTCCGGCCTCAAGCCGGAAATCGCGCGCACCATAGATATCGTCATCGTCCGCGAACTGAACGGCGATGTCTATTTTGGCGAAAAGGGCATGCGCAAAACGGCGGATGGTCTGCGCGAGGGCTATGACATCATGTCTTACAACGAGAGCGAAGTCCGGCGTATCGCGCATGTCGCTTTCAAGACTGCCATGGCTCGCGGCAAGCGCCTGTGTTCGGTGGACAAAGCCAATGTTCTGGAAACATCGCAATTGTGGCGCGACGTCATGATCGAGGTGTCCGCCGAATATCCCGAAGTCGAGCTGAGCCACATGTATGTCGACAACGCAGCGATGCAGCTGGTGCGCAATCCGGGCCAGTTTGATGTGGTCGTAACCGGCAATTTGTTCGGTGATATTCTCTCCGATCAGGCGAGCATGTGCGTAGGGTCGATCGGCCTCCTGGCATCGGCATCACTGGGAGAAGGCACCAAGGGCCTCTACGAACCCATTCATGGCAGCGCGCCGGACATTGCAGGGCAGGGGATTGCCAATCCCTCCGCCATGATATTGTCCGCCGCGATGATGTTGCGGCATAGTTTTGATATGGAAGATGAGGCGGGCCGGATCGAAGCAGCGGTCGCGGCTGTGCTTGAACAGGGCATCCTCGGCCATGATCTCGGTGGACATGCTTCGACCAGTGAAATCGGTGATGCGGTCGTCGCGCAGCTGTGATGAGCAAATTACTGTATTCCCTGGATGAACTGAGAAGCGCGGCACGGCGGATCTATCAGGAAATGCCTCCAACGCCGCAATATGCATGGCCATTGCTCGAGGACAGGTTCGACGCAGAAATCTGGTTGAAGCACGAAAATCATACTCCGACGGGTGCGTTTAAAATTCGCGGCGGTATCACGTACATGGACTGGCTGGTTCGCGAACATCCCGAAGCCTCGGGCATCGTTACCGCAACCCGCGGCAATCATGGCCAGGCGCAGGCCCGCGCTGCCCGGGCAGCGGGATTGCAGGCGGTAATCGTCGTGCCTCATGGGAACTCGATCGAGAAAAATACCGCAATGCGCGGGTTCGGGGCCGAACTGATCGAATATGGCGAGGATTATAACGAGGCGGCCGAATATGCCAGCCAGCTGGCAGGTGAGCGCAATCTGAAACTTGTCTCGGCATTTCATCCGGCCATTGTGCGCGGCGTGGCGAGCTACGGCCTTGAACTGTTTGACGAGGCGGGCGCGCTCGATGCGGTCTACGTTCCGATCGGCAATGGCTCGGGCGTCTGCGGGACGATTGCCGCACGCGATGCTCTGGGACTAACAACCAAAGTGATCGGCGTGGTTTCTGATCGCGCACCGGCAGCGAAGCTTGGCCTAGAAGCACGAAAAATTTCTTCTGCGGGAAAGGCCAATACATTCGCGGACGGGGTCGCTGTTCGCACGCCCGATACGGAAGCCTTCGGGATGTACAGTAGATCGGTCGATCATATCGTCATGGTCGATGACGATGCCATCGCCGAAGCAATCCGCATCATTTGGCAGGATACCCACAATCTCGCCGAGGGTGCGGGAGCCGTGGCGCTTGCAGGAATGATCGCGGAGAAGAAACAGATTGAGGGCAAGCGGGTTGCGGCAATCCTGACCGGCGGGAATATTGATCAGGCTATGGTTGCTGCTGTTCTGGCAGGCCAAACCCCGCTAAGCTGAAATCAGACCAGAATCGGAAGCGATGGAATGAAAAGAAATACCGGCCAAAACCGTGATATCACCAAGAACTGGCGCCCGGCTACCAAGGCAATCCGCAGCGGCACGATGCGCAGCGAATTTGGCGAGACATCCGAAGCGCTGTTCCTGACATCAGGCTATTCCTACGATTGCGCCGAGGACGCAGCCGCGCGCTTTGCCGGCGAGCAATCCGGCATGACCTACAGTCGCCTGCAAAATCCGACGGTGCGGATGCTGGAGGAACGGATTGCAGTGATGGAAGGCGCGGAAGCCTGCCGGGCTACGGCATCGGGCATGGCCGCGATGACGGCGGCCTTGCTCTGCCAGCTGGAAGCGGGTGATCATGTTGTCGCCAGCCGCGCGATGTTCGGTTCCTGCCGCTGGCTGGTTGATGCGTTGCTACCCAAATTCGGCATCGAAACGACCGTGGTAGACGGTCGCGAGATTGCTAACTGGGAACAGGCCGTCACGCCCAGAACAAAAGTTTTCTTTTTTGAAACGCCGGCCAATCCGACGATGGATGTGATTGATCTTCGCGCCGTCTGTGATCTGGCGCGTGCGAAAGGCATTACCAGCGTGGTCGATAATGCGTTCGCCACCAACGTGCTCCAGCGACCAATGGAGTTTGGCGCGGATGTGGTTGCCTATAGCGCGACCAAGATGATGGACGGACAAGGGCGTGTCTTGGCCGGTGCTGTGTGTGGTACTGAAGAGTTTATCGAAGGAACGTTGCTAGCGTTCACCCGCAACACGGGTCCCACCCTGAGCGCGTTTAACGCATGGGTTGTGCTGAAAGGGCTGGAGACGCTTGACCTGCGCATCCGTCGGCAGAGCAATAATGCGCTCGAAGTGGGCAAATTTCTGGAGCAGCGGGTAGAGAAGGTCTTGCTTCCGGGTCTGCCCAGCCATCCGCAGCATGTGCTGGCGATGAGCCAGATGGAGGCTGCGGGGCCGATCTTCTCGATCTATGTCGGGGGCGGTCGCAAACGCGCGCATGGCTTGCTCAATGCATTGAACCTGATTGATATTTCCAATAATATCGGAGATACCCGTTCGCTCATGTGCCATCCCTCTTCGACCACCCATTACGGATTGGCAGAGGAGGCGAGACTGAAGATCGGGATTACCGAAGACATGCTCAGGATCAGTGTCGGACTCGAAGATCCGGTCGATTTGATCGCGGACCTGGATCAGGCCCTTTCGTCGGTCGGGCTTTAACTCTATATCATGAATATGGAATCGTTCTTCCCGTTTGCTGAAACCACCGATGGCGTCACCGTGCGCGTTTCGGTGACCTTCCTGCCCGAACAATCCGATATTGACGGCAAGCGCTGGTTCTGGGCCTATCATATCCGGATCGAAAATCATCGTGATACGGCGGTGCAGCTGTTGACGCGGCATTGGCGGATCAACGACGAGCGCGGTGGTCTGCAAATGGTTGACGGCGAAGGAGTGGTTGGCGAACAGCCGATCATCCAGCCGGGCAAATCCCATGATTATGTCTCGGGCTGCCCGCTCAATACACCAAGCGGTTCGATGGAAGGTCATTTTGTCATGGTGGGCAGCACGCCGCCAGCCTTTGAGGTCCGTATTCCCCATTTCCCTCTGACCGAACCGACTGTCGAACAATGAAGCGCACCCATTTGCCATTGAACGGGCTGCGGGTGCTCGACGCTGCCGCGCGACACCTTAGTTTCACCAAGGCGGCTGACGAACTGGCGGTGACACCTGCTGCCGTCGGACAGCAAATCCGTGCGCTGGAGGACATGTTGGGGGTGGTGATGTTCCGCCGCACCCCCAAGGGTCTCGAGCTGACCGACGAGGCGTCGGCAGGACTGGATGCGCTGCGTTCCGGCTTTTTGCAATTTGAAGAAGCGGTCCGCGCGATGCAATCGGGCCAGTCGTCGCACAAGCTGACGATCGCCGCGCCGCGCGATTTCACCCAGAAATGGCTGAACGAGAGACTGTCCGCATTTTCCGCCAACCATCCGGATACCAGTTTCGCGCTGGTCGCCGCGGATGATGAAACTGATTTTACCGAAGCCAATCTCGACGTGGCGATCTGGCTGGGCGACGGACCGGGTCAGCATGAAGGCAAGATGCTCGGTGATACCGTGTTCGTGAAAGTCGCTGCTCCGGGCCTCAATGGCGGCAATAAAATTGACTGGCCCGGCTGTCCGATTTCCGAAGGCGAGGAAACATTGATGCGCGTCGCCGATGGCGGTCTTGCCATCGAAGCAGCGGTCAATGGTTTCGGCTATGCATGGGTTCCCAAAATGCTGGTCCAGCGCGATCTGGCGGCGGGCCGGGTCGAGCTTATCGGCGAAGACAGCGTGTCGTCGCGCGGCTACTGGCTAATGGCGCCGCTCCCGCAATGGCGGCAGCAGAAAGTGAAGGCTTTGGTCGAGGCCTTGGCCGGAGCCTGACCTTGCACGCTCCTTCTTTCCAGCCTAGTGAACAGGACGGGATTAGGGGATTTTCATGATTAGAGTTTTGTTTTTTGTAGCGGCAGCGCTTTTTTTTGCCGGGAGCAGCGTTGAGGCAAAAAAAGTCGCTCTGATCATTGGCAACGCCGAATATCAAAACACCAGTCCGCTGGACAATGCAGACAATGATGCGAATCTGGTTGCAGAGGCTGCCAAAAAGGCTGGCTTTGACGAAGTCATCGTCGCTCTGGACCAATCGGTTGACGATTTCCGGCAAACCCTGCGGCGCTTTCGCGAACAGGCCGACGGTGCGGATGTTGCGCTGGTCTATTACGCCGGTCATGGCCTGGAAGGGCAGGGTGAAAACTGGCTGGTTCCCACCGATGCGGAACTGAATTCCAGTTTTGATCTGCCTTTTGAAACGATCAATCTGAATCGCCTGATGGAAACCGTCTCCGGCGCTCAGGTTCGCGTGGTCGTGCTCGACGCCTGCCGTAACAATCCCTTTGCCAACAGCTGGCGCGCCGGTTCGCGAGCCGTTGCTCGCGGCCTGGCCGGTATCGACGTCGACGATGTTCTGGTAATTTATGCGGCAGCGCCGGGCCAGACAGCCAGTGATGGCGATGGTGTCAATTCTCCTTTCGCGATTTCGCTGGCCGCGCGTTTGCCTGAAGCCGATTTGCCTTTGCAATTGCTCGGCGGGTCGGTGCGTGACGATGTGCTGAAAGCCACCGGCGGGAAACAACGTCCGTTCATCAGTGCAAGCATCACTGGTACGCCCATCTATCTGGCACCAAGAACGCCCGTCCAGGCGGCAGCGGTTTCACCCGGAGCGGCTGCACCCGCTCCCGGTGTCAATCAGGCGGAACTGGAAGGCATTACCTGGCGCGGTGCGCTCGCCACCGATAGCGTCAGCGCGTTCAGCACCTATTTGTCCCTGTTCCCGAGCGGTGAAAATGCAACATTGGCGGCAGCGAAAATCTCTGCGCTTCTGGCTTCACCCGTAGCGCTTGCAAAACCAAGCGGAACCGCGGTTTTGAAATCTGGCAAAACCGTCAAAATCTCCAACGTCTCGATCCAGAATGTCGATTTGACTGGACGTCTGGGGCTGGGAGCCGATGATTTGTATCTTCGTTTCAACAATGGCGAACGCTTCCCGGATGCCGGTAGCAAGAACCAACGCTTCCAGAAGGGCGACAATTGGGTGATCAACGAGACATTTGAACTAAGTGATCCGGTAGTTTTCAAGGTGATGGAGCATGACATGATTGGTGGCCATGATACGATTGGCACAGTTGTGGTTAGCGCGACCCCCGGCACCTATACGCAGACGATGGATGGCGATAGCAGCGAATATATCATCACCTATAATGTGAGCGCCGTCGAGTAGTCGTCACTGTCAGGCAGATTATTGGTCCGCGATCAGGTTGATCAACCGTGTCGTCAGCGCCAGCAGCTCGCTCTCCTGAAGCGATTGCGAGCTATCATTCCAGTTGACTGAGACGGCGTAATCTTTTCCCATCCTAGAGCGCAGCAGGAAATTATAGGATAATACCCCGGGTTCCGATCCGCCCTTATAGCCGAAATAGCCCCATTGCCGGGCCGCATCCTGACCGATCCCGGGATTGATCGCCAGAATTGCGCGGCTGTCTGCGCTCGCGTTTTTGTAGAGATAGGCGAGCAAGTTGACCATATCCGCAGGGCTAGCAAACCATTCCAGCTGATCGATATGATTGGGCTTGCTGGTCAGGATACGCGGATCAATGCTGTCGAGCGTCAATGCATCGTCAAATGTGGTCAGCAGATTTTTCCGCTCAGCCGGATTGGCGGCCAGAAATTTGTCTCGTCTGTCTCCATGCAGGGGCATTTTCAGGGCAGATGCCTGGCGCGTCATCAGAAAAGGACGCAGCTCGGCCGGGTTGTGATGACCTGTGGATCTCACAATTTTGGCCAAACTGTCCTGTCCCAAGACCCTTATCAATGTGTCGGTGGCGCTATTGTCGCTGATCGAGATCATCAGTGTTGCAAGTGTGTGAAGCGTGACCGGCGATCCATCGGGCCAATTCTGGCTTATCCCCGAGGGATGGGATTTTGGCCCCAAGGGGACCACATCCGACCATTGCCGTTCGCCCGCTCGCACAGCCCGGTCGAGCTCCGCCAATATATAGAGTTTGAATGTCGAAGCGATGGCATAGCGTCCGTCGGCATCAAGGGCGGCGAGCGGCGGATCGTCAGGCTTGTCCAACTGCCGGACCAGCACGCCTTGCCGGCCGGGCAGCGCGTCAATTGCGGCAATCACTTCATCGAGCGAGTTCCCGACCGCTTCGAACCCGGTCAGGAGGAGACCGGATACCCGGTGCGGAGCGGCGTTCTCAAGGTCGATACTGATCGTGCCGATCGACTTTTCAAACCGGATCTTGATGGTCGCGGAGTTCGCACTGCGGGGGTCGATTGACCCAATTTCAAGGGCTTGTCCGTGTTGGGTTACCACTTGTTCGATGAGTGAACGAAACTGCACAGGCGGCACGGCATTGCGGAAATTCTCGTCGAAAACCTCGGCCTCAATCTCTTCGCCCCGGAACAGGCGCAGCACATCATCGGCGCGCTGCGAAAGCTGTTCGGAAATGACGGTTTCTGTCCGTGCATGGGCGTGGTTCGGTATCAATGAGACCAGGCTGAACAGCAGGACGAGAGCGAAGGGATAAACAAACCGCACGGACATCTCCTGAAACCATCTCCCGATCTTATGCGTCGATAACCTCTTCATCAAGGCTGGCGGCATTTTGCTGGATGAAGTTGAAGCGATGCTCGGGATTTTTGCCCATCAGGCGGTCGACCAGATCCTTGACGCTCGCGCGTTGCTCATATTCCTGCGGTAGAGTCACCTTGAACAGCGAGCGCGTGTTCGGGTCCATCGTGGTTTCGCGGAGTTGCGACGGGTTCATTTCGCCCAGGCCCTTGAACCGGCTGACGTCGACCTTCTTGCCCTTGAACGGACCGTTCTCGATCTTTTTGCGTGCCGCGTCGTCCTGTGCATAATGGCTCTTGCCCCCTGAGCTTATCCGATAGAGCGGAGGGCGGGCCAGATAGAGATGGCCCTGCCGCACCATCTCCGGCATTTCCTGAAAGAAAAAGGTCATCAGCAGGGTCGCGATATGGGCGCCGTCGACATCGGCGTCGGTCATGATGATCACCCGCTCGTAGCGCAGATTGTCGGGATCGCAGTCCTTGCGTGTGCCGCAGCCGAGCGCGAGGATAAGATCGGCAATCTCGGCATTGCCCATGATCTTGGCGTTATTGGCGGACGCGACGTTCAGGATTTTACCGCGGATCGGCAGGATCGCCTGGGTCTTGCGTTCCCGCGCCTGTTTTGCGGAGCCACCGGCGCTGTCCCCTTCGACGATAAACAATTCGGTGCCTTCCGGATCGCCGATGGAGCAATCGGTCAGCTTGCCGGGCAGCCGCACTTTGCGGCCCGATGTCGCGGTCTTGCGCTTGACCTCGCGCTCGGCCTTGCGTTTCAGCCGTTCGTCCATCCGCTCCATGACAAAACCGAGCAGCGCCTTGCCGCGATCCATATTGTCGGTGAGGAAATGGTCGAAATGGTCGCGCACCGCATTCTCGACCAGTTTTGAAGCCTCCGGGGAGGTCAATCGGTCCTTGGTCTGGCTTTGAAATTGCGGATCGCGAATGAAGACGGACAGCAGCATCTCGCCGCCGGAGATGATGTCGTCAGCGGTCAGCTGCGCTGCCTTCTTGATCTGGACCAGTTCGCCGAACGCACGCAAGCCGCGGACGAGCGCATTGCGCAGCCCGGCTTCATGGGTGCCGCCATTGGGTGTAGGGATGGTGTTGCAATACCAGCTGTAGCTGCCATCGGTCCAGATCGGCCAGGTGATAGCCCATTCGACCCGTCCCTGCTTGTCGGGAAAATCCTGATTGCCGGCGAAGAAATCCGTGGTGACGCATTCGCGCCCGGCGAGCTGTTCGCGCAGGTGATCGGAAAGGCCGCCCGGAAACTGGAACGTCGCTTCTGCGGGGACATCATCGCTGGCCTGGCTTTCATCACATTTCCAGCGGATCTCGACACCGGCGTAGAGATAGGCTTTGGAGCGCGCCAGTTTGAACAGCCGCGCGGGTTTGAACTTGTTCCCTTCCCCGAAAATCTCGATATCGGGAACGAAGGATATGCTGGTGCCCCGGCGGTTGGGAGCCGTGCCAACCTCCTCGAGCTTCGAAGTCGCGAGGCCTTGGGAAAAGGTCTGACGATAGATCGTCTTGTTCCGCGCCACTTCGACGACCGTGTCGGAGGACAGGGCGTTGACGACCGAGACACCGACGCCGTGCAGCCCGCCCGATGTGGCATAGGCCTTGTCCGAGAATTTGCCGCCAGAGTGGAGCGTCGTCATGATCACTTCGAGCGCCGATTTTCCGGGAAATTTTGGATGGGGATCGACCGGAATACCGCGGCCGTTGTCGGTCACGGTGAGACGGTTTTCCGCATCCAGGGTGATTTCTATCCTGCTGGCATGGCCCGCTACCGCCTCGTCCATGCTGTTGTCGATGACTTCGGCCGCGAGATGATGGAGCGCGCGTTCATCGACCCCGCCAATATACATGCCCGGTCGCTTGCGAACAGGTTCAAGGCCTTCCAGAACCTCGATTGCCGAGGCGTCATAGTTACCGGTTTTGGATTGGGTTGGCGGGTTAGAGCCGAACAGATCATCAGACATGCACGACCCTATAAGAGCGCAGGAGTCACACTGGCAAGAGGCTTATGAGCTCATCTGCCAAAGGACTGTAAAATCACGAGATCCCGCGCGAACCGCCTATCGGACCCGCGGTCCGCCAAATGGCAGCGGCGGAGGCGGGCGACGGGTGCCGCGCGGCAATTGCGCCTGAAATGCGCGACCGCAATGCTCGACGCAATAGGGAAAGCCAGGGTTCACTTCCTGCCCGCAAAAATGGAAATCCGGTTCACCGGGATGGTTGATCGGCCAGCGACAGATCTTGTCATTGAGATCCAGCAGGCTGGTCTTGTCGGCAATTTCTTCGCTCGGCTTGGCCGGAACCAGACGCCGCGGCGGTGCCGGCGGAATCGGGGCCTGCTGGTCGCCCGGACCCTGACGCAAGAAGCCGCCGGGGCCGACGGACACGATCTTCGGGCCGTCATGTTTGGGCTGACGGGCCTGTTGTGCAGCATGGGTGCGGGCAGCCGGCGTTGGCGGCGGCATCGCGCGCCGCGCGACATGTTCTTCCTTGGGCTTGGCAGTCTTGCCGCTTTTGGTCGGTGGCTTTTTCGCCTTGACCGCAGGCTTTACACCTTTTTTCGCTTTGGGCTTGGCTTTGACCGGAGACGGGCGCGACTTGAGGCCAAGACGATGGGCCTTGCCGATCACCGCATTACGACTGACGCCGCCCAGTTCTTCCGCGATCTGGCTGGCGGTCAGGCCCTTTTCCCACATATTCTTCAGCGAATCGATCCGCTCATCCGTCCAAGCCATGCAAA
>CBETBW010000040.1:0-17069 GCA_965534715.1 uncultured Parasphingorhabdus sp. | reverse complement strand
AGGCGGGGCAATGAGATCAAAAGGGATATACATCGCTTATGCGACATTCTTCATGATCTGCCTTGTTATATTCGTAGCGCTGAATCAGGTGTTCGCTGGACAATCGCGCCAACACAGTGACGCTATCTTGGTCGCTTTGATAACAGTCTTTTCTGCATTTCTTGTGTATTTTGATTTCCGTAGGAGGTTGCCTGCATCGCAGATCATCACTCCGGTTATCGTCGTCGTGCTGCTAAACATATTCATGATCGGCATCATCTATTTTACCAATTTTTCGCTGTCTGGAGCATTCATTATACCATTCTTCATGGTAGAGGGTGCATTGATATATTGGTGGCTGGAGAAGCGAGCATCGGTTCTCAAGGATTAATCAAGGGGTACGGTTTACCACACGCTCTTATCCCCTCTCCCTCAAGGGAGAGGGTTGCGCAGACTTGGCAGCTTGCTGCCTAGTCGGAGCTGGGTGAGGGTTTACAATCTCAAAGCTTACCCGTTAGTCCTGAGCCTGTCGACCCGAAGGGCGAGCGTAGCTCAACGGCGCCTAGCGAATAAAGGCGTGGTTCGACAGGCTCACCACCAACGGATAACAAACAGCGGAACACCCTCATCCAACTGCATCCAGCCGCCTGTGCTGACGCTTTGGCGGCAATATTTCGTAGCCTTCTCCCTCACGGGAGAAGGTTGAAAGTCGCTTGGCGTCTTCGTGGCTTCGTGTGAGTCCGACGGCAATTCTCATGATCCATTCAAAGGAGCAGATTTACAGCAGAGACTCGCTTCTGCATTCTCAATTTTCCATTGTGCGTGCTCACGTTTTGGCTTGCGGAAAATCCCCGAAAAACTCTGGTATTCCGCCGATGTATTGCCGAATATTCATTTGTTCAAACACAGGCAATCTGATATATTAGCCAGCCCCCCACTTGGAATTTGGAAAGGCTCAAACAATGTCAATCGCAGAAAAAATCAAGAAAGATATGGAGGTTGTGGACAGCGACGGTCAGCATATCGGAACCGTCGATCATGTCGATGACGATGGTGTCGGGCTGACCCGCGAAGGCTTTGCCGACAAGCTTCATCACTTCGTTCCGCGTGCTGCGGTGACGAAGATTGATGATGGCAAAGTCATTGTTGAACCGGGTCATGTCACATCGATCGAAGCGATCGAGGGTGCCATATTATATGCAAGGCGTCGTCCGCGCAAAAACCCTCCGGTCTTTGGCACAAGCGGCCATGGCACTGGATTTGGTGGCTCCGGTATTGGCAGTTGAACAGAGAATATAGGATTACGGTGACGTTGCGTAATTGGAGTAGCCACTCTCCTGCTTGATACGGAATCACCCGCGAGGGGTTCCAAAGGAGGACAGTGACCGTAACGCACCGTAACGCTGTGCATCTGGCTCGTTTTGGTCTGAATTACGTGCCCAATATGGTAGAGGAAGCATCGGGACATGCCGAACGCACTTTATCACCTATCAGGTCGTTCAAACGGCGATCATAAGCTGGACGATCTTCGCCGACATCCTCTATAAAGCCGCCCAGGGAGCGACGATGGATGCTTAGCGCCTTGATCAAGCTGATACATTCCTGCGTTCCTGGACTGTCGACAGAGAGCGTCGTCTCGACAAAGCGAGCCATGGCCCGAACATAACAGGCATCGAGAGCCTTCAAGGCTTCAGCGCGAGATTCGCCGTCAGTGGCAGTGGTTTTTAACCGACCAACGGCCTTTCCAACAACGCCGGCACAGGCCGTAGTAGGGCTTCGGCCCTCACCGGCCCTTTCCCATGCGCGATCAAACGACTTGCGGTAATCCGCAGAAACAACGGCCGTGCTCGCGGACTCTGTGTCAGCAGATGAACCTGCGTCTCCCTCCGCGTCAGAGCAGGCCGAAACCGCGAGACTGGAAAGAATCAATCCAAAAATTAGACGCATGGAAAACCCCCATTTAGCGAATGTGACATTGATCGCGATTCACATTTAAAATGCGGCTCGCAATAGTCCCTTATTCCAAGCAAAAACGCTAGCAGGGCAAATAAAATTGTCAATTTATAGAGGCAGTTGGTGAGGCATGGGTTTACAGTGACAGAAGTCTGCGACGTCACGGTAATTGCGATTATTGGCTAACCGCTTTCCTACACCGTACCCAATCGCTTATTATCGCCCCCGCTCCCGCAACAGGCACGAGACAGGCTCTTTGATAATTTGAATAGATAACGGAGACAACCGGAAGGTCACACTCGGCGTCAAGTTTACCACCCACAAAGGCAGGGAATCTGCGGCGTCGGGGCAAAGGTCACAGAAAATAAAAAGGTCCGTCGGTGTCCGGTTTCCGGCGAGACACAGCAATGGTTGAGCTCGCACGAAGCCACCAAGGCTGGAACTTTGCGTCTTCGTGGCTTTGTGCGAGCCCGATGGCATCATCGCGACAGGTGCAATTACCGCTGGATAGCGTACTACTTTCCAAGCCTGACAAAGCCCGTGTGAATTACAGATATAGCAGCCCAAGTTGACCCGTTGCCAAAACTCAGTCAGCGTCCTTCGTATAGGGTACAAATTCGCCAAAGGCGCAGCTACCCATCGACATTCTTGTCGAACTGTCGATCAGCTGGATGATTTCGCCCTTGCACAGCGAGGATGTCGGCCGGCTGTAGGACAGAATGTTGCGATCTGCGTTGCGACAACCGCCATAAGGCTTGTTAACATAGATTGTCCTGGCATTCCGGCGCGATCCAAAGATCAGGATATCATCACTGATCACCGTCATTTCACGCTGATCATTGGAAGTGATGCACGATTGGGCTTTCCCGGCAGTCCGTCCTTCCAGACGCTGGTCAAGCTTCGTCTGCTGTTTTTCGGTGAGTTCGATATTCTCCCCGCTCATAGCGGGCGCGGCCAGCAGCATTGCTGCGGGAATTGCAAAAAGAAGTTTTCTCATTACCAGTCTCCTGTTTTCACCCCCATCAATCAGCCATATAGCATGAATGGGTGTGAACCGGGGATGAAACACATATCGCAGCGCTAGAAATTGTCCTTTGCTGTTCTCCGTTCGGCCAGCTCCTCTACCGACGCCGCTCGCATGAACGGGTTGGTTGCGCGCTCCAGCCTGATCGTCGTCGGAACCGTTGCCTCGCCCCGTTCGCGCAATTTCACAACCTCGGCCATCCGTTCTTTCAGGGCGAGATTGTCAGGCTCCGCGACCAGCGCATATTCGCCGTTACTCTGGGTATATTCATGGGCGCAATAGATTTTGGTGCTGTCCGGCAGGGCCTCTAGCTTGCGCATATTGTCGTACATCTGCTCGGCCGTTCCTTCGAACAGCCGCCCGCAGCCCATCGCGAACAAGGTGTCGCCGACGAAAGCCACTTCTTCCGACGGGATGTGAAAAGCGATATGACCCGCGGTATGCGCCGGCACATCGATGACATTGGCAATCACTTCGCCAAGCTTTGCCGTATCGCCTTCCTTCACCAGGACGTCGAGCGTCGGGATGCGTTCCGCTTCCGCTTCCGGGCCGGTGACAAGGCACCCGGTGGCCTCCTTGATCGCAGCATTGCCGCCGGTATGGTCGGGGTGCCAGTGGGTGTTCCAGATCTGGGTGATGTTCCAGCCGCGTCTGGCGGCCTCGGCGAGCACCGGCTCCGCGACCGCCGGATCGACGACCATGGTCTCCAGCGATTCAGGTTCGTGGACCAGCCAGATATAATTGTCGGACAATACGGGAATTCGGATGATTTCAAGCATGGTCGCCAATTTACCCCTCAAATCCAAGGCTGTCGATGATTAACCGCAAAATAAGGGTTCTACGTTATTCGGCGGGACACTGCAGTAATGATTTTGGGAAGGGTGCATCATTTGCGCTTGATTATCGCGTTTCTGGCCTTTTTGTGCCTCGGTTCCCCGGCCCTTGCCGATGTCCCGATGTCGGACAGGTTATGCACCCAAAGCAGTGCGAAAAACGTAACGGCGTCAGCATTGTTGACGGCTGGCAGAGCCTTTGATTGTTCCGCGAACAAATATGCCGTCGAGGGGCCAAGAGTTTGGGTAAAAGTCCCTTTCGTGACGGAAGCCTTTCCCGCCGGTACGGTAGAAGTTCAGGGCGATAGCAATGGTCTGACCACAATTCAGGTCCATGCCGTTCTCGACGATGGCGCCATCTTGTCGTCGCAATTCTCGGAGCAAGAGGTAATCGACAGCTGGCGACCGAAAGGCCAGTACGGCCTTCCCGTTCCGGGCACGGAAAACCCTGGAATACGCAGCCGCATACAGCATATCTATATCGCCATTGATGACCCGAAAGTGGTCAGTTCAATGTCGCTTATCAATCTGGCATCCCAGAAACAGTCGGATGAACTAAAGCTTCCGCTTTCGATCATGTTTGCGGTGCTCTGCGGCATGACAATCATGCCGCTCATCTACAATCTGTTTTTCTACGGGGCACTGCGATACAGTTTCATGCTCTGGCACAGCCTGATGATCTGTGCGACCGTCGCCTATACCTTCAGTTCTTCGGGCCTGATCTTCATCGTATTTCCCGAAACCAGCCTGATTACCAAAATGCTCGTAAATTACTGGAGCCTCGCGATAGGGATTGCTGCGAGCGGCGTTTTTCTCGTCCGCTTTGTCGAACAGGGGAAAATCGCACCATGGCTGCAAGCCGCTATTTTCGTATCAGCGTTGATCCCGCTAGCTGTCGTGGCGATCGTTCTGCGGGTTGACCAGGGCTACAGCATCGACGCACGCGCCTATTATAACGCATCATTTATACCCGTCTTTTTGATTGTGCTCTATACCATGGTGCACGCGTTACGGCGGGGCAGCAAGGCGATCTGGTTCCAGATTGCGGGCTGGACGCCAATCGTTATTTTCGGGCTGGACCGGGCGGCTCGTGGCATGGACCTTTATGTCGGTTGGCCGGTGCTCGACTATGGTCTCTATTTCTTCCTGGTAAGCGAAACGATCATTCTCGCGCTTGGCGTTGCGTACCGCATCCTCCGCCTGCGACGACAGCATGAAGATACATTGCGCAAGCAGGTTGAACTCACTCTGCTCGCCGATACTGACGGATTGACCATGATGAACAATCGCCGGTCTTTTGAAAGAGAGTTCGGGCGCAACCAGCAGGATCATCGCTTCGGTCATCTTGCAATTATCGACATTGATTTGTTCAAACGGGTCAATGACCGCTACGGCCACGAAATCGGCGATGAAGTATTGCGGGTTGTTGGCAAGGAACTCGAGGCGACACGGCACTTCGCTGCCCGCATCGGCGGCGAAGAATTCACTCTTTTGATGCGCAAAGACAATCGGGAAAACCGCAAAAACTATCCGGCAAATGCGCTGACCGAAATTTGCCAAGCGCTGATCAAGGCCGTGCATGAACGGGTTCCGGAAATTCAGGAACCGGTAACATTTTCCGTCGGCGTCGCCTCGATTGCCAAACGCGCTTCCCTGCGCACTGTGATGGCCACCGCTGACCGGCGGCTGTATGATGCCAAGAATAATGGCCGCAACCAGATTGTCTGGATCGATGTCTCTGAAGCGAAACCTTCCGTTCCTACCGGGACAGCTTCGGGTTAACGACCGTCAGACGCTTACCATTGGCCGATATTTTCCATGCTCGCCCAGGGCTCCTGAACCGGCAGTCTCTCTCCCTTTTGCAACAGCTCTACGGAGATATTGTCCGGCGATCGTACAAAAGCCATATGGCCATCACGGGGCGGGCGGTTGATGGTCACTCCCGCACCCATCAATTTCTGGCATAGCCCGTAAATGTCGTCGACGGCATAGGCGAGATGTCCGAAATTGCGGCCACCGTCATATTGCTCCGGCGGGCTGCCATCTTCGGACGGCCAGTTATAGGTCAATTCGACTTCCGCAATATCCTTTTGCCCCGGCGCGGCCAGAAAGATCAGCGTGAAGCGACCCTGGTCACTCTCGTGGCGGCGAACCTCTTCGAGACCGAGCAGCCCGAAAAAGGCAATTGTCGCATCCGGATCACTGATCCTGAGCATCGTATGCAGATATGTTATGGTCAAAGCTCTTCTCCATTCGTCGCTATTCAGAAACGGTTCATCGCAGATATCGCAAAGCCGAACCGGGTCATTTGCAACAGCCTAAGCGGCTTTTGAACAGAGGGAAAGAGTGATGAGCGAGAAATTTATCGAAAGCAAAAACAAGGTATGGCTGGCGAGCGCCGGCCTGTTGACCATTGGCCTGATTGTCGGTGGATACTTGCTCGGCGATGGCCTGTTGCGCGCCAAAATGGCAGACCGCAGCGTCACCGTGCGCGGTCTTGCCGAGCGCGAAGTGACCGCCGACCTTGCCACCTGGACAATTGCCTATAGCGCCCAATCCAGTGACCTGCAGAGTACCCAGACTGACATCGACCAGGACACAAATGCGATCACTGCCTTTTTCAAGGAACTCGGCTTCAAGGCGGATGCCCTCAAGCCAACCGGGGCCAATGTTAATCAATATAGCTCCAACGGCATCCCCCAATATACCATCCGGCAGCGGCTCAGCCTGCGCACCGATGACATCGCCAAGGCCCAGGCTGCCGTCGCCCGGCAGTTCGATCTGGTCCGCCGCGGCGTCGTGCTCGAAGACGGTTCCGGAATGAGCTATACTTTCACCAAGCTGGACGAGATCAAACCCGGAATGGTTGCCGAAGCGACCAAGGACGCCCGCAAGTCCGCCGAACAATTTGCCGAAGACAGCGGCACCGATGTCGGAGGGATCAAATCAGCCACCCAGGGCTATTTCAGTATCAATAGCCGCGATGGTGATGGCGGCGGTTATGGCGTGACAGATACGCCGTACAAAAAAGTACGGGTGGTCACGACGGTGAACTTTTACCTGGATTAAAAGCGCGATGCGAGGCGATCTCTGACAGGGTCAGGATCGCCTTTAGCGCCTATCGAGCAGCAAAATTTCACTCCTCGACGCCGGTCACCAGCTGCGCGAGATATCGGGTTGCAACTTTGGCGGAAGGGCTATCAGTACCCAATTTGACCGCCTGCTCCCAATTGCTTTTGGCGTTCACCATATCGCCTGCTTCAAAAGCGATATTGCCGGCCTCGAGCGCGATCGCCGGATCGGCGATGACCAGCTTCGCGGCTGCCGTAATATCCGCCTTGGCCAGTTCAAGATCGCCCATCCGGCGTGCCAGTGTGGCCGACAGCAGCCAGCCGAGCGGATCTTGCGGAACAAGTTCGTGGACCAGGCCAAATTGTGCCTTCGCCTCATCATATCGATTCAACGCGACATAAGCGCGCGCCATATCCAGGTGCATTTCCCCTTTCAGCAGTCCATCAAGGGTGTTTTGCTCCAGCGCAGCGCCAAAATATTTTAAGGCGGCCTGATGATCCCCGCTGGCCAGCGCCGCATTGCCGGCCTGCGACCAGAAAATTGCCGCGCGTTCGTCGCCCGCAGCTTGCGCTCCTTCTGCCGCCAGAAAAAATGCCGGAACCGCCTTTGTCCAGTTCTCCAGTTCCGCATAAGCGAAGCCCAGGCAATTGCGCGCCAGATATCCGCCGCCTTCAATTTGCCACTTATTCGCTGCGAGCAAGCCGTTGGCCGGGTCATCGGCCGCCTGGTCAATGCATTGATCAAACCGGATATCAGTCGGTGTTCTGGGTTCAGGTGGCGGCGAATTGACCGGCGCCTCGCGCTTGACGTCCGATGGACGCAGCACAGGGTCGATCGGGGAACCATAAGGCGTAGCCGATTGCATCAATAAGGGTAGCATTAGCGACAAAATCATGGGTGAATTGTCCGTTATTGGCTATTGTTAGTGAGGCCAGGTATCAGCTCAGCCGTGAAATGACATCGATCAGCAAGGCAATATCCTGATCCCGGGACAGGCGGTGATCGCCGTCCTTTACCAGATGGACCTGCACATCATCTGAACGGATCTTCTTCGATATCTCGAGACTATATTCCCACGGAACGTCAGCATCCTTTTGACCGTGAAGCAGACGCACGGCGCCGTCAAAGGCGATTTCCTTGTGAAGCAGCCGGCTGGTATCGCCCGACTGCCAGAAGGTCCGCGTCGTAACATAGGGGTCGTCGGAATATTCGCTTTCTTCTTCCAGCTTGCCGTCGCGCAAAATGGTCATTTTCTGTTCCTGGGTAAAGCCCCAGTCGGTAAAGTCCGGCGCGGCGGCGATCCCGACCAGATCTTTTACCCGCATCGGCCGCGACAGCGCGACCAGCAGCATCAGCCAGCCGCCCATCGAGGAGCCGATCAGGGTGATTGACCCCGACGTTACCTTGTCGATCAGAAACAGCACATCATCGCGCCAGTCGATCAGACTTTGATCTTTAAAATCTCCGCCGCTTGCCCCGCATCCGGCATAGTCGAGCCGCAGCATTGCCCGGCCCTGCTCCTTTGCCCAGGCATCAACGGCGAGCGCCTTGCCACCTTCCATATCCGACATATAGCCGGGCAGAAAAACCAATGTTGTCCCTTTCACGCCCGCCTTGGGCGGGATATAGCAATAGGCGAGCGCAGCTCCGCCGGGACGGTCGAGATATAAAATTTCATCTTCCATATAGTCACCTGTTCGTGCCCCCGCGCAGGCGGGGGTCCATCTCCTGTCCTATAGTCAGAAAATGCCGGATGAGAAGGCACGGTGGCTCGCCGATTGTGCAAAAACCAACCAGTCGGCTTTAGCTTTGTATCACGAGATGGCCCACTCGGCTCGAGAAAGCTTTGGGAAAGCTTTCGTCGCCTGCGCCCTTCGCCGGGGAACTAGAAGACCGCAAAATAGACAATTGCCAAACAGATGCCTGCGACAACGATCAAGCCGATATTGGATTTCAGCGGCTGCTTGGGTCGGGGCAGCAGAGCCGCCAGTTCTTGAGGAATCTCCCCCTTGAAGCCCAGCTTCCATTTCGAACGGCTTTTGATACCATCCTCAAGGCCGAAGACATGGGACTCGCCCTCCTTGCCACGATACACCAGATCGCCGAAAAAATAGGCTTCGCTGCGCCATTGCTGCTCATAGAGCGCAAAGGATTTGCCGATTACTTCGATCCGTACCCGGCGTTTCAGGGCGCTGTCGCTATCGATAAGCCAGATTTTTGCGGGATCAGACATAGACCTATGCTTAAAACAACAAGCGGCCCGACGCATCACAATTCTGCAATCCATCAATCGCGCTGGAATATCTCCTCGATCGCCATTTCGAAAAGGTCTGCAATCCGGAATGCCAGCGGCAGGGACGGATCATATTTGCCGGTTTCGATCGCGTTGACGCTTTGCCGGGAAACCTTGAGCCGTTCGGCCAGGTCCGCCTGCGACCAGTCACGCTCGGCGCGGAGAACCTTCAGCCGGTTCTTCATCCCCGCCTCCACTGAAACAGGGCGGCCACACCCAAGCCGAGACACCAGATGACAAAGGCATAGTAAGCCGGCACATGCGGCACGAGATCATATTGTTCCAGAAAGCCGTATACCGTGACGATCACCATCATGAACCCGGTCGCCGTCAGAAATTTCTGCGTTTCGCGCATCCGGACATATTCGTCCTCTTCTTCCAGCAAATAGCGCCCGGTCACCCAGATGAACCCGAGCGCTCCGGTGGCTGGCACCAGCGCCACACCGACCGCGGCAACACAAGTCAAGATATAACCATCAAACAGGAATTCCGCCAGAAACACACCGCCGATATAGACGATTGTGACGAACATCATCCGTTTCAGATAGCGCGACGAGGCCTTGGTGCCGGCCGCATTAACTTCCATCAATCGCATCATCGACCAGCCGGCAGCGAGCAACAGAACTACATTGAATATGGCGATTGAGCCCCGCAGCCAAAGCACCGGGTCCTGCGTCACAACAAATGCGACTGAAAGCGCGAGAGACAATATCGAGGCAGCGCCCAATCGTTTCAGCCGCCAGCGCCAGATTGCGGTCTGGCTTTCCCGTTTCTCTCCATGCGCCATCATTGCCTCCATCCGGTCAGGACGAAAAGGTTGCGACCCCGAGCCGTGTCACGGCCGCTCACATCGTCGCCAGAAACAGCATAAAGATCGCCATCCACATGGCGATATTTTCATTGGGCGTCATCGCCCGGCCCGAGCAGCGTTTCAATTTCATCGTCATTCTCCATCAAGTGACATAGACAATATGTCGTGTTTCCTTGACTTATATCGCCGATTCGCAATCAAATGTCAAGTACACTTTCCATATTGTCAGACACCCCTTCCCTTTGAAGAGAAAGGGTATGACGGGAAGCGATAGGGAGACAGTTGACTTGATGGGGTCATAGACTAAGGCATCTGGAGCCTGATGGCGCTGTTTTCAGCGCTTCATTGGCCCCAACTTTGACAAACTTTGAGATGACCAGAGCCCATGACCAAGATGATTAATATCACCCTTCCCGACGGTAGCACGCGTGAAGTGGCATCGGGCACCACACCGGCACAGATCGCCGCGGACATTGGCCCCGGCCTTGCCAAAGCCGCCCTCGCCGCGCGGATCGACGGTGAGGTTCGCGATATCATGCTGCCGCTCAAAGAAGACACCGCACTGGCTTTGATCACATCGCGCGATGAAGCCGAAGCACTGGAACTGGCGCGGCATGACTTTGCCCATGTGCTGGCGGAAGCGGTTCAGAACCTGTTCCCGGGCACGCAAATCACCTTTGGCCCATCGACCGATGACGGTTTCTATTATGACTTCGCGCCCGCAGGCGACCCATTCACCGACGAAGATCTGCCAAAGATCGAAGAGGAGATGAAACGGATCATCGCCGCCGACAAGCCGCTGCGCCGGGAAGTCTGGGATCGCAATCACCTGATCGCACGCTGGCAGAAAGACGGAGAGACATTCAAGGCCGAATGGGCGGCCGAACTGCCCGACGGCGACGAGATCACGGTTTACTGGTCGGGTGACGACTGGATGGACATGTGTCGCGGCCCTCATCTGGCCTCAACCGGCAAGCTCGATCCCAAGGCGTTCAAGCTGATGCGGGTATCGGGTGCTTATTGGCGCGGCGACCAGCGCAATCCGCAATTGTCGCGAATCTACGGCACCGGGTGGCTCAACAAGAAGCAGCTGGGCACCCATCTCGTACGGCTCGAGGAAGCGGCAAAACGCGATCACCGCAAACTGGGCCAGGAAATGGATCTGTTCCACTTTCAGTCCGAGGCGCAGGGCAGCTGTTTCTGGCATCCCAAAGGCTATTTCATCTGGCGCGAACTGGAAAGCTTCATGCGCCGCCAGCTCGATGCTGCCGGATATGACGAAATCAAGACACCACAGTTGATGGACGTGAACCAGTGGGAAAAATCCGGTCACTGGGGCAAATATTCCGAAAATATGTTTGCCGTCCCGGACGAGGTTCCCGATGCCGAAAGTGACGGCCCGGTCATCACCGGCACCGCCGGCATGATGGCATTGAAGCCGATGAACTGCCCTGCCCATGTGCTGGTGTTCAAACAGGGTATCAAAAGCTATCGCGACCTGCCGATTCGGATGGCCGAATTCGGCTGCTGTCATCGCAACGAACCGCATGGCGCGCTCCACGGACTGCTTCGTGTGCGGCAATTCACCCAGGACGACGCCCATATATTCTGTCGCGAAGACCAGTTGATTGAAGAAATCGTAGGCTTTTGTGACTTGCTGGATGCCATCTATCGCGATCTTGGTTTCGCCGATTACCAGATCAAGCTCGCGCTCCGTCCCGACGAGCGGTTTGGAACGGACGAAGAGTGGGACAGGTCCGAACAGATCTTGCGCGAAGCGGTTGTGAAATCAGGGCGTGCAACGGAAGAATATGGCTGGGAAGAACTGCCTGGCGAAGGCGCGTTCTATGCTCCCAAGCTCGAATTCCATCTGACCGACGCAATCGGCCGGACGTGGCAAGTTGGGACGATTCAAGCGGACACGGTGCTGCCTGAGCGGCTTGATGCCAGCTATATCGGTGAAGATGGCAACCGTCACAGGCCTGTCATGCTGCACAGGGCAATATTGGGGACTTTTGAACGGTTTATCGGCATTCTTATCGAACATTATGCTGGCAAGCTGCCGCTCTGGCTTGCGCCCACCCAGGCCGTCGTCGCGACGATCGTGACCGATGCGAACCCCTATGCCGAGCAGGTGACCGAACGACTGAAAGCCGCCGGCATCCGGGTCGAGGCCGATTTCCGCAACGAAAAGATCAACTATAAGGTTCGCGAACATTCGGTAGGCAAAGTGCCCAATATCCTGGTGGTTGGCATGCGCGAAGCCGAAGAAGGCAAGGTTGCCCTGCGCCGTCTGGGTCAGAAGGAACAGGAATTCCTGACGCTCGACGAGGTCGTGGCCATGTTGCAGGACGAGGCACTTCCACCGGACTTGAAATCCGCCGCGCAATGACGATATACGCCTTGAAGCTGTGGTATTCACACCACTGTCTTGATGGCTAATATCTCTTTCGCCATCAAGAAGGCTTTATTCGCATAAACTTTGCGGCTAATGAGCCTGCATAGACAACCACTCAGGAGTATTTAACATAGCTGCACCACCTCGCCGCCCCACGCCGCCCGTCAAAGGCGGCCCGCGATTCAATGATTTGATCAATTCCGACACTGTAAGGGTCATCGACGACAAGGGCGAAAACCTTGGCGTGATGAACACCAGGGAAGCGATAGAGCGGGCAGCAGAAGTCGGACTCGACCTTGTCGAGGTTTCTCCCAACGCACAGCCACCGGTTGCAAAATATCTTGATGTCGGCAAATTCAAATATGAGGCCCAGAAAAAGGCCAATGCAGCGCGCAAGACTCAGAAGGTGCAGGACGTCAAGGAAATCAAGATGCGTCCGAATATCGACGATCATGATTATGATGTGAAAATGCGCAACGTGAACAAGTTCATCGACAATGGCGACAAGGTCAAAGTGACCCTTCGCTTTCGCGGCCGTGAAATGTCGCACCAGCAACTCGGCATGGCATTGCTTGTACGGGTTCAGGAAGACATGAAGGAAACCGCCAAGGTCGAGGCCTATCCCAAGCTCGAAGGCCGTCAGATGTTGATGGTGCTCAGCCCTAAATAGTTTTTACAGGCCCTCGGTAACGAGGGCCTTTTTTTGGTCAGCCGCTGGAGTTTCCCAACATCCCGTCGCTCAGTCCGGCTGGCTACGCGCGATCCACAGCATAGCGACACCCACGATCAAGGAAGCGGCGGCGATCAGAATTTCAAATTCGTGATTTACCATCGTCGACCTCCTGCCTTTCATGAGCACCTAGCGCATGGATAACAGTGGAAAGCTAACGTCCTGTTAAACCGCTTGCCCTTTTGTAGGAATTTCAGGTTACCGGATTGGCGCGGAAGTGGAGCGGGAAATGGCGCTTCAGATTGGCGATCTTGGGTTTGTCCCAGCGCACGATATAACCCTGCCGCGGGTTTTTCTGCATGAAATCCTGATGATAGGTCTCGGCCGGATAAAAGGCTTTATAGGCTTCTATTCTGGTCACGATCGGGCGCTTCCAATAGCGTCCCTTCTCGAGCTGTGCGACATAGGCGCGGGCCGCTTTTGCCTGCCGGGCGTTTGTCGGCACCAGCGCGCTGCGATAATGTTTGCCGCGATCCGGACCTTGTGCATTGAGCATTGTCGGGTCGGCAATCACCGAAAAGAAAACCTGCATCAGCTGGCCATAGCTGACCTGCCCGGGATCATAGACCACCCGTACCGCTTCGGCATGATCGGTCAGGCCTGCGCTTACCAGCTTGTAGGATGCGCTGCGTTTGGTGCCGCCGTGATAGCCCGACGTTGCACTGATCACACCTTTGGTATGTTCAAAAACGCCTTCGACACCCCAGAAGCATCCACCGGCGAAAATCGCTACGGCCCGCTTTCCGGTCTCTCCTGTCCTGACCCGCGGCATCGGGATGATCGTCGCCTTCTCCGCAGCATGGGCTTCACCGACAAATGCCTGATTCGCAGCCTGGTCGAGGGGTAACGTAGATTGCACACCGGCCCAGACCGCACCAAAACAGGCGATGCTGACGCCAAACATGATCGTTCGGGAGAGGAACGGCCCCATCGGTGCTAGCCTATTATCTGCGAAGCAGCGCTGACGGTGGACGACAGGTTCTGGCCGAGGTCGGGCCGCTGCTCTGCGGGCTGCATGAAGAACAGCACCAGCGCGCCGGCAAGAAAGCCGCCACCGAGGCTGTAAGTCAAATCGGATTTGAGTAATTTCATCATCATCTGTTCCTTGGGGGTCATTACCTGTTCGAACCATCCCGCCTGTAGGTTACATCCATTAATATAGTTTTCCTGTCGCCGCTGTGAACCTGATCACAGGGGCATATTCAGTTTGGCCGCGCGAAGATTTTCTATCGGGTGTTTTTAGACCCTCAGGTGGCGGGCGGGCGTGTCGTGTCTCACGGCAGTTCGCTTCGCTCACGCCTCCGACGGGGCGGGCTATCGCCCGACGCGCGGTCGCGCTTGCCTCCGCTTCGCGTCGGTTCTGCGCTCCCAATACTGTTTAGATTCTCACCGAGCGTAGCGAGGCAAGGCCGACCGGCCGCCGCGCCTTATGGCGCGAAAGCCAAGGGCGCGGATGCCCGCGCCCGGCGCTTGAGGTCTAAGCTAAAGCAACACAGGCCCGCTGGATTCGCGTGCAGGCCTCGGTCAGAAGCTCTTCGGATGTCGCGTAGCTGATCCGGAAGGCAGGCGAGAGACCGAAGGCCGCTCCGTGCACCGCGGCAACCTGCGCTTCATCGAGGAAATAGGCGATCAGATCTTCATCCGTCTTGATGACCGCGCCCTTGGGCGTCGTCTTGCCCATCAGCTCACTGGCATCGGGATAGACGTAGAACGCGCCCTCCGGAGTCGGGCATTGCAGGCCCGGCGTATCGTTGATCATCGACACTACGAGGTCGCGGCGCTTCTCGAAGGCGGCGTTGCGCTCGGCGAGAAAATCCTGCGGACCATTGAGCGCAGCAACTGCTGCGGCCTGCGAAATCGAACTGGGATTGGAAGTCGATTGCGACTGCAACTTGGCCATTGCCTTGATCAGCCATTCCGGACCACCGGCAAAACCGATCCGCCAGCCGGTCATCGCATAAGCCTTGGACACACCGTTCACCGTCAATGTGCGGTCAAACAATTCGGGGCAGACCTGCGCGATGGTCGAAAAGGGAAAACCGGCATACCAGATATGCTCGTACATATCGTCGGTCATTACCATCACATTCTCGTGCGGCAATATCACCGCGCCCAGCGCCTTCAGTTCTTCCGCGCTATAGGCCGCGCCGCTCGGGTTGGAGGGCGAGTTCAGCAGCACCCATTTGGTCTTCGGCGTAATCGCCGCTTCCAGCTGTTCGGGCGTGATCTTGTAATTCTGATCCGCACCGGCGGCGATAAACACCGGTGTGCCGCCGGCGAAATTGACGATATCGGGATAGCTGACCCAGTAAGGCGCCGGAATGATCACCTCATCGCCCTTGTCCAGCGTCGCCACCAGCGCGTTGAACAATGTGTGTTTGCCGCCGCTGTTGGCGCAGACCTGGCTGGTGGTATAAGTCAGGTCATTGTCGCGCGCGAACTTGTCGACAATCGCCTGCTTCAATGCCGCCGTGCCATCAACCGTCGTATAGTTGGTATCACCATCACGGATTGCCTGGATCGCCGCTTCCTTGACAAAATCCGGCGTGTCGAAATCGGGCTCGCCCGCGGACAGGCCGATCACGTCGATACCCTGCGCTTTCAATTCGGTGACCTTGGCAGTCATCGCCAGCGTGGCCGAAGGTTGAATGCGTCCGAGTGCTTTGGAAATGCGGGTCATGGGAGGTCCTGTCGCAAGGAGTTAATCCGACTGCCTAATGTCATTGGTGTTGCACTGCAACAGGGCTTGTGCGGTCAGGCGCGTTTTTTCACAAATTCGGCGCGCAGCACCAATCCCTTGATACCGTCATGCCGGCAATCGATTTCCTGCGCGTCTCCGGTCAGGCGGATCGACTTGATCAATGTCCCGCGTTTCAGCGTCTGTCCCGCGCCCTTGACCTTGAGGTCCTTGATCAGGGTGACGGCATCGCCATCGGCCAGGACATTGCCCACCGCGTCAACAACCTCCGGTCCGACCGCTTGCGCCGCCGCATCTTCCGGGCTCAGCCATTCGCCAGTCTCTTCATCATAGACATAATCGCCTGCAGCATCACTCATCACAGCGACTCCAGCGCTTGGCTCATATCCGCGATGATGTCGTCGATATGCTCGATCCCGACGGAGATACGCACGACATCCGGCCCGGCGCCCGCAGCCTCCAGTTCCTCGCCCGATAGCTGGCTGTGGGTGGTCGAGGCGGGGTGGATGATCAGCGATCTTGTGTCGCCGATATTGGCGAGATGGCTGAACAGCTTGACCGCCGAGACCAGCTTGATCCCCGCGTCATAGCCGCCTTTCAGGCCAAAGGTGAACACCGCGCCGCCCTTGCCGCCGAGATATTTCTGCGCCAGCGCATGATAGTCGCTGTCGGGTAGTCCGGCATAGGATACCCAGCTCACCTCGTCGCGGCCCTGCAGCCACTGCGCCATCGCCAGGGCATTGTCGCAATGGCGCTCCATCCGCAGCGCCAGCGTTTCCATGCCGGTCAGGATCTGGAAGGCGTTAAACGGTGCCAGCGCCGGTCCCAGATCGCGCAGCGACAAGGCGCGCGCCGCGAGGATGAAGGCCAGCTCGCCAAACGCGTCGGTAAAGACCTTGCCATGATAGGACGGGTTGGGCTGGTTGAGGAACGCGTATTTGGGGCTCTTCGTCCAGTCGAACTTGCCGCTGTCGATGATCAGACCGGCGATGCTGTTGCCATGGCCGCCGAGAAATTTGGTGCCGCTCTCGACCACAATATCCGCGCCATGTTCGATCGGGCGGCAGAGCATCGGCGAGGCCATGGTATTGTCGACGACTAGCGGAATGCCCGCCGCATGGGCGATACCGGCGATCGCGGCGATATCCATCACCACGCCGCCGGGATTGGCGAGACTTTCGATAAACACGCAGCGCGTGTCATCGGTGATCGCGCCCCTGACCTCGTCCATATTGTCGGCGTCGACAAAGGTGACGTTCCAGCCGAATTTCTTGACCG
>CBETBW010000039.1:0-17471 GCA_965534715.1 uncultured Parasphingorhabdus sp. | reverse complement strand
GCCCAGCGCTCTTGCCAGCGTTTGTCCGCCGCCAGTGGATTGAATCGCTGATCGGTCATTGCGGCCCCATGATATGGCAGGAAATATTAGTTGGAGATCACACCGCGCCGCAGGTCGCGCGCCTTGGTGAGAATGATCTGTTCCAGTTTCTGCGTGGTTGCCGCCTTGACCGGGGCATCGACCCACGCGCCATTGGTGGCAACCTGGCGCGATGCCGCGACGCGCAGGGCATCGGCGCGCAAATCGCGATCGAGAATAGAGACATTGATTTTCATCCGTTCGCCCGGATTTTGCGGATTGACGTACCAGTCGGTCAGGATCACGCCGCCATTGCTGTCGGTCTGGGTCAGCGGCATGAAGGACAAGGCATCAAGCGACGCACGCCACAAATAGCTGTTCACGCCAATTGTCGTGACCTGTGATGCGGCGAGATCGGCTTTGGGCCGTTCTTTACCTCCGCAGGCAGAAAGCAAGGACAGCGCCAGCAGGCCAGCGGTTACAGAAGGCAATAAACGGGTTGTTTTGAGGCGGGACATGAAGCGCTCCTGGTTGCATTTTGCGCCGATACGAAATCTTTTTTGCAGGATTTGTTCCGGACATGATATCATTTCAGCGCTCTCTATAAATGCTTTGCCGCAGGGGGCAAGCACAAGCGCATGTTTCGCTCTTGTGCAGCATGGACTGAACCCCAGTTGAATGGGCGTAAAATCATCTGCGGTTCATCTTTGTTGCGCTAATATGCTGGGCAATGTCCGGACAAAAGCGTTACCGATCTGCAACAGAAAGATGTTAGATATCGAAAATCGGACAAAAACAGCAACTTGAGTCGTGCAGACTACCAGTTTTTGGTATATTCATGATCTCTTAAAGGGGAATTGAGCTTCGTCATGAAGAAAAAGGGCAATCATTTGGGTTGGTTAGCGACGGGACTCGCGATCTCCAGCCTTGCCATGACCCCTGCTCTGGCGAGAGTGCTTTCCAGCGATGACGGGATGGTGTCTCTGAAATCACTCGGATCAATCGGTTCCTTTACCGTGGCCGGTGCCGATCCTGATCTGGCAGCCAAGTACAAACTCAATTTCTTGCGCGGAAATGCGAATTTCAAATTTACACCGACTGGCGGCACGCGTGACGGAGAGCGATCGGTCACTGTGGTGGTTCGCCAGAAGTCCGAAGCCGGTGCCGTTTCCATTCGTGAAAATCTACTCTCTGCCGCACCCGGATCGGGCTTGACAAGCGCAGCGAAAATTGCCCCCGTTTCCTATAGCCTCGGCTCTGCGAAAGGCCTGAAGAGCTTCGCCATTCCGGTCAAGAAACTGGGTAGCAATCTACCCGACCTGTCGGAAATTGGTACAGGAAGGCTGTCGGGCGAGGAAAATTCTGGCAAGAAGAGTCGTTTCAGCACGCGCATGTCGATCGATGCAACCGCACCGATCAATGCCGCACCGCGCGCTCTCGATGCCAGCCAGAAAGATTATACGCTTGATATTGGCGGCAGCTATTCGCTCACCCGCAATCTGGATGTGACCGCCGGTGTACGGATCAACAACGAGCGCGACCGGATGGCCCCGCTGACGGATAATCGTCAGGATAGCCAAGCGGTCTATGTCGGAACCCAGTTCCGCTTCTAATAAATTCCGACTAGCAGAATGCGTCGATCGCTGCCCAACCGTGGGTTAGGTGGCTTTTATGTGCTCGATAGCGTGGCCGGTTCATCCCGCCCAGATATATGACCGCACCGTTGCACAGAGCAGCCAGACGCCGAACCTGTACAGGATTCAGTGGACGCTGGCCGGGGTGAGACCGGGTAGCAAAGACCGGCGACAGAAAATAAATCTGCGCACCGGTGCGATTGGCCTGGTGGATTTCCCGGCTATTATGAACCGGTGCGCTGTAAAGCAACCGCCCGGTTCCGGATCGCCGGGATGTTCGTCCATGCACGCCGTCGGCGCGCCAGAGCTTGGCGAGCGCCGGGGGGCCGGCCAGAAACACCATATGCCCGCGCCGCCGCGCAAGCTTTTTGACCATTTCAAATCGCGCCTTCCGCAATGGCTCTTCCAAATGATAGTGGCGAAAGACAATCCCGCTTCCACGCGGCAGTCGCATGATCGCTTGCTCGAGAAGATCATCATTCCGCTGGTCGGTGAACAACCATATCCGGGGCAGGGCCGAACCGGTCGAGTCAGGTAAAACGGGGCGGGGCTGGTCTCGCAACATATGCAGGTCTATAGACAGAAGCTTGGCGAAAGAGAATGACTGTGACAGACACGAAATTGGCAAGCCCGACCCTTCAGGACATCCGCAGCAAGATTGAAAAATCTGCCCGGATAGCGAACCGCAAGGCATCCGATGTCGCGCTCATCGCGGTGTCAAAAACCCGCAGCAGCGATGAAATCCGGCCACTTCTGGCGGCTGGCCACCGGGTCTTCGGGGAAAACCGCATACAGGAAGCGGCAGAGAAATGGCCAGCTTTGAAAGCGGAATATCCTGATATCGAACTGCACATGATCGGGCAGTTGCAATCCAACAAGGCTGCAGAAGCCGTAGCTCTTTTCGATTACATCCATTCGCTGGACCGTCGTTCGCTGATCAAGGCGCTGGCCAAGGAAATGGACCGGCAAGACCGCTACATTCCCTGCTTTCTGCAGGTCAATATCGGCGAAGAATCCCAAAAAGGAGGCTGTGACATCAAGGCCGTGGCCGAGCTTCTTTCGCAAGCCCGGGCAGCCGGCATCACTGTCGCTGGCCTGATGGCGATCCCTCCGGATAATGCCAACCCGGCTCCCTATTTTGCTCTACTCGCGAAACTCGCTCTCGACCATGGCCTGGATGGTCTCAGCATGGGAATGTCGGGAGATTTTGAAAGCGCGATCAAGCTCGGTGCTTCCCATATCCGTGTCGGCACGGCGTTGTTCGGTCCGCGCGCAAAATAACCCACATATTCAGCTATCGCCGTTTTTTTCGCTTTCTTTGGCGGCGCGGTCCGCCTTGCGTTCTTCCGGTGTGTCCGGTGCAACAAAGCTGATCACGACATCACCGTCTTCAATGACCGGGCGGGCATCGGTCGCAAAAAACAACAACCGCCGGTCCGGCTTGAAAACGGCCAGCGGTTCTTCGCCTTCTTCCAGATTCTTCCGATAATCTTCGACGGTGAATTTCTCGGTAATATTTGTTTTGCTGAATCGCCAGCCAGCCAGAACACGGTCGAGCAAAGTGCCAAAATCCGCGCCGGATTCGAACAACAATCTGCCATGCCCGACGCGGCTTTTGCTCTGTCCGTCATTGGCCAGCCGACTGATCTGTTCATAGCCCATTTCGGGACCAAGGTCGGCGGTGATCAGCTGGTTCTGGCTATCATTGTCGGTGGCGGCGATGAGATGCTGATATTCGCCCATATCAATATTGTCATTATGGGCCTCGTCGAGCACGTCGCCGTGCCGGATATCAAGGCCTTCGCTGTGCGCCCGGCGCAAGGCGAATTTGCTACTGTCGGTCATCAGGACGTCAATATCGAGAGATTTCAGCATTTTACCCAGAGCAATCGACCAGCGATTTGCGCCGGCAATCAAAACGCCTTCGCCCTTTCCTTCCGAAATTCCCAGTCGCTCGGCGACCCAGGATGCGGAAAAGCCATGCGCAAAAATCGTTGCGATGACGACGGCAAAGCTGAGCGGAACGAGCGCTTCTGCTCCGGGGAACCCATAATCGACGAGGCGAATCGCAAACAGGCCGGTAATCGCGACCGCGACAATACCGCGCGGTGCGATCCAGGCGATAAACAATCGTTCGCGCCACGGCACGGAACTGAACAGTAGCGCGACCAGCACCGAAATCGGCCGCACGACGAACAACAGCAATATCAGGAAAATGACAAACTGTGGCCGGAATTGCTGCACTGTTTCCCAATCCAGTGTCGCGGAAAGAATGATGAACACACCGGAAATCAGCAGTACCGCCAAGTCTTCCTTGAATCGATAGAGCGCCTGACTCGAATAGATCTGCCGGTTCCCCATAACGATGCCCATCACCGTCACGGTAATCAATCCGGTTTCATGTTTGATCAGGTCGGCGACAACAAAGCCGGCGATGACTGTTACCAGCAGAAACGGGGCTTTCAGATATTCCGGTACTAACCCTCTGGGAAATAGCCAGGTGAGGGCGAAGCCAAGCCCCGCGCCGATCAGTCCCGCAATGAAGCTTGCTGCAAGAACGTCCATGCTGATCACGGCGATATTGGCGTCTGCGCCTTCATAGGTAATATAGGCATAGATGCCGACGGCGAGCAGCGCGCCGATCGGATCGTTAACAATGCCCTCCCACTTCAGGATGTTGCGAACCCGTGACGGCACGCGTAGCGTGCGCAACATCGGTCCGATCACGGTAGGGCCGGTGACGATCATGATACCGCCCAGCAACGCCGATATTTCCCACGACAGGCCGGCGCCATAATGCGCCGCTCCAGTGCCCAGCACCCAAGCAATCGGTCCGGCAACCAGCACCATCGTGGTTACCGCTCCGCCCGCCTGCCTCAACTCGCGGAAGTTCAGGCTTAGTCCGCCTTCAAAAAGGATCACGGCCACCGCCAGTTTGATGATCGGTTCCTGCAGCGCCCCGAAATCGCGTTCGGGGTCGATGATGCCCAATACCGGTCCTGCAATAATACCGACAATCAGCATGAGCGCAATGGCCGGACGGCCTGTCCGCCAGGCAATCCATTGCGCGCCGATACCAAGCAGGCCGATCAGCGCGATCTTGACCATTAAAGAATCTACTATTTCCATATTCTGTCCTTGGCGGGTTTTGCGGATTTATGCAAAAAACTTTC
This sequence comes from uncultured Parasphingorhabdus sp., assembly GCA_965534715.1. GTDB lineage: Bacteria > Pseudomonadota > Alphaproteobacteria > Sphingomonadales > Sphingomonadaceae > Parasphingorhabdus. The sequence continues at coordinate 12,646 of CBETBW010000039.1, read as the reverse complement.
CGGGACCTGAGGCTCAGGATTTACGAAAATAGTCGATCGCTTCTTCAACAACGCCATAAATGGATTTTGGATCCCCGGGTCCGACACAATATGGCGCCCCTCAACCTTTTCGACGCCAGTCTGTTGGCAGTCAGCGGCCCGTCGTGGCCAGAGACAATACAAGCTGCGATTCATCGATCCTTTCTATGATCGTGTCATTAAACGGCAACGGAAAGCGCACCGGTTTCTCCTTCAGCCCGATAATCGCCTCGGCCGGGCCGCCGATGCAGGCCTCGATCGCGGGATCCTGTGCCGCCATACCGCCTGTCAGCGCGCCAAAAGCGGGCATGATCAGGTGATGGCGCCCTTTGACGAAGCAGCGCCGCGAGACATGGCGTCCGCGCACCGGGATGCGGATCTTGGGGTGATAATGTCCCGATATCTCTGGCAGCTGGCTACCGACTGTGGCCTCATGACGCAGCGCCAAACCATTGCCGGTCCACTCGTCGACCACCAGACCGCCCCATGTTCCGGCAACATCCCGGTCGTGATTGCCGGTTATCCAGATCCAATCCAGCGTGCCGGTCATTGCGACAAGCCGCCTTGCCGCCTCCGGTTCCAGCCGCGCCTCGCCCTCGCCATCATGATAATTGTCGCCGAGACAGAAAACCGTCGTCGCACCCGTATCTTTGACTAGATCGGCCAGTGCAGCCAGCGTCGCCTGACTATCATAAGGCGGCAGCATCTGGCCCTGGCGCGCGTAAAAGCTCGCTTTTTCGAGATGGAGATCGGCCACCAGCAGCGCGTTCTTTGCTGGCCAGTAGAGCGCGGCAGGAGCGACGATATCGAAGCGATGATTGGCGAACAGAAGGGGAACCATGACCCGCTATGCGATGAACATGCACGCTATGCAAGCCGCCGGGTTGGAATTTTGCGCCCGACCGCCCTATATGCGCTGCCATGACCGAATCTACATCTCCCGTTAAAGTCGCCGCGCTTTATCATTTCGCCAAAGTCGATGATCCTGCGGCCTTGCGACTCGATATTCTCGCGCAATGCGAGGCCCGCCATCTCAAGGGCACGATATTGCTCGCCGACGAAGGGATTAACGGCACCATTGCCGGGAACCCCGACGAGATTGATGCGGTGATTGCCTATCTGCAGTCGCTGCCTTTGTTCACCGGGCTGGAGGTCAAATATTCCGAAGCCAGCACGATGCCGTTTCTGCGGATGAAAGTCCGGCTGAAGAAGGAAATTGTGGCGATGGGCGTTGCCGGCATCGATGCCGCCGAAGCCAAGGGCGATTATGTCGATCCCAGCGCTTGGAACGACCTGATCGCCGATCCCGATACGGTGGTGATCGACACCCGCAACGGCTATGAAGTGGCGATCGGCAGCTTTGACGGCGCGATCAACCCCGACACCAAAAGCTTCCGCGACTTTCCCGCATGGTTCGACGAATTCTCCGAGCAACTGCGCCAGAAGGACAGCAAGCAGCCGAAGATCGCGATGTTCTGCACCGGCGGTATCCGCTGCGAAAAGGCGACCGCTTATGTCAAGGCACAGGGCTTTGACGATGTCCATCATCTCAAGGGCGGGATATTGAAATATCTCGAACATATCCCCGAGGCTGAAAGTCTTTGGCAGGGCGATTGTTTCCTGTTCGATCAAAGAGTCGCAGTGGGCCACGGCTTGCAGCAATCCGATTATGGTCAATGCTATGCCTGCCGGATGCCACTGAACGCCGCCGACCGCACCTCGCCGGATTATATTCCGGGAGAAGCCTGCCCGCATTGCATCGACCAGCGCAGCGACGAACAGCGCGCCCGCTATCGCGAACGCCAGCGCCAGGTCGAGCAAGCGGCGGAGGAAGGCCGCCAGCATCTCGGCTCGGCATGACCGAAATGCCGGTTCTCTACAGTTTCCGGCGCTGCCCCTATGCGATGCGCGCGCGGATGGCGCTGCTGGTCAGCGCGACCCCGGTCCGCCTGCGCGAGGTCGTGCTGCGCGACAAACCGGAAGAGATGATCGCCGCCTCGCCCAAGGCCACGGTGCCGGTGCTGGTGCTGCCCGACGGACGGGTGATCGACGAAAGCCTGGCGATCATGCACTGGGCCCTGGCAGGCAATGACCCGCAAGGCTGGCTGCAGGGCAATGCCGCCGAAACCGCGCTGATCGCCGAAGCAGACGGCCCGTTCAAAGACCATCTCGACCGCTATAAATATCCCACGCGTTACGAAAATGTAGACCCGCTCGATCACCGCGCCGGGGGACTGGCCTTTCTCGAAAGGCTTGATGGCCTGATTCAGGCATCGGGGCAGCTGATGGCCGCACAGTCCACCCTCGCCGACCACGCCATATTCCCCTTCGTCCGCCAGTTCGCCAACAATGACCGCGCGTGGTTCGACCAATTGCCCCTGCCCGCCTTGCAGCAATGGTTAAGCGATCATCTTGCCTCGCCGCTGTTTGCGACGACGATGCAGAAATATCTGCAGTGGCAAAGCGGGGATGTGGAGCCGGTGTTTGGTTTGGAGGCGGTGGCCTAGCGGGTCAAATATATGATCCGGGGAGTGGCGTTGATGCGGGCAACGTCAACTTGGTTTGGGAATAGTTGCACCGGTCAGCGCTATCCGGGCTCGCACGAAGCCACAAAGACGCAAAGCGCCACGAAAATGAAGTGGAATTGCGCGGTTTCTTATTGCCTTCGTGCGAGCCTGATCATTGCTGTGTCTAGCCCAAAAACTGACACCGAAGGCCCGCTTTATTTTCTGTGACTTTTGCCCCGAAGCCGCAGCTTCCCGGCATTTATGGATCGCAAGCCTGTCACCGAGTGTGACCTTTCATCTCTCCACCATCTATTCAAATTGTCAAAGAGCCTGTCCCGCGCCTGTCGCGGGAGCGGTGGTGATGATAAGCGATCGGGCCGGGTGTAGGAAAGCGCTTTGATAATCGCCGGCACAGAGGGCGGAGGATTTGAGCATCGCTTGCAAAACGCCGTTCTTGGCCCAAATACTGAATCAAGTTCAGCACAAGTTTTTGACAAACTTTGGGGCTGTCCGACAAGAATCGTGGAGCTATTCGGTCAGGTTCCGATCCGGCTGTTTCTCGGTTCGTCGACGTGCAGCCGGGCGTTTCTGGGAGCCAGAAAATAGATTTTTCTTTTGGGAAAGTCGATCGCGACCTGATCAAATTTCCGGAGCACGTCCATCCCCAGCAACAGGGTCGGTTTGTTGGCGAGGCCGAACCGTTCAAAAGGCGGCGCATCGGCAAAGGCAACTGACAGGCTGGCGAAGCGGGCGCGGCCGATGCGAAAATCGCGCGCCCGGCCAAATTCGACGCCCAGTGTTTCTCCGGTAACCGCGATCAGCAGCTTGTCATCGCCCAGTTCCTTGGCGCGTGTCATCAACCGCTTCTGCAATATCTTGTTGGCAACGGAAATCTGCGCGCCGGTATCGACGATGACGTTGATCTTGATCCCGGAAATCGTCGCGTCGGTAAAAATCAACTGGCCGGAACGCCGTTTGGCGGTCACCACAATTTCCCGCGATCTTGGCCGGCTGCGCGCTTCTTCGGCATCTTCGATGACGATTTGATTGGCGATAAAATCGAACAATATGCGCTGGTCCTGCAAACCGTCGAGGCCCAATATGCCGTCGGCCCCGATGTGCCGCGCTGCCAAAACCGGCGAGACCAGACCCTCGTAGCTCTTCCGGCCCAGGGTCAGGCTGGGCACATAGACCATGTCGACCATGCTGGTACCGGCAATGCTCATCAATTCTGCCGGATCTTCGCCTTCCAGTGCCAGATTATCAGCGATCTTGCGCGAAATCACGGTCCGTTCCGCGCCGGTATCGATGACGAAAGAAAACGGTCCCTTGCCTTCGATGCTGACCGGCACGGTCATCCGTTCGGCGCGATCTTCATCAAGGTCGACAATCTCGCCGACCGGATTCGTCAAACTACCAGGCGTTACCGGCTGGCCGAGGGGAACGGGATAGGCCATCGTCAGCGCGGACGCCAAGAATGCGGGAGTCATGTTTATCAAAAAGGCCGGCATAATATCTCCGATCTGGTTGCTCCGGGCAGCCTCAGCTTAGCTCCCGGCTTCGAGCTTGCTGTCACTATACCACAAATCATCGTCCTGACTCGACCAACAACGTCGCTAGGCATCTTCGGGCAGCAGGAAATAGATTTTCCGGTTGGCGAAATCGATCGCCACCCGGTCAAATTCGCGCAAGGCATCCATGCCGAGAAACAGGGCCGGTTTCTTGTCCAGTTTCAAAGCCTTGAACGGAGCAATATCGGCGAAAGCGATCGGGATGAGGCCAAAGCGGGCGCGATCAATCAGCAGCTCTTCGGCAACACCGTAATCGGCTTCTACCGAGCGGCCGGTGACGTCAACGAGGCGGATCTGTGTCATTGCGGATGATTTCAGACGCAACCGTCTTTGCAGCGCCTTGTTGCCGATTGACAACTCGCCGCCGGTGTCGATGATCACGCTGGTCTTGATTCCGGCAATCGTCGCATTGGTGAAGATCAGTTGTCCGGATCGCCGCCTCGCCGTCACCACGATTTCCCGGCGCGAGCGGCTGCGCAGCTTCTCACTGGTATCGCCGACCGAGATTTGTCTGCCGACAAAATCGAACAGGATCCTCTGCCCCTGCAGGCTGTCGAGACCGAGGACGCCGTCCGCTCCGATATTGGCAGCACGAAAAACGGGTGAAATCAGGCTATCGTAACTGCGTTTGCCAAGCGTCAGACTGGGTACGTAGACGGTCTGGACGGTGGTCGTACCGGCGAGCGCGACAATTTTAACCTCATCTTCAATATCGAGCGCCAGTGCGCCGGCTATTTCCTTGGATAATATCGTGCGCTGCGACGCCGTATCGATAATGAATTCATAGGGCCCGCCATGCGCTATTGTGACCGCAACCGTCATCCGTTCGAGCCGGTCCCGGGTGATCGCAATCTGTTCGGCATCGGGGTCAAGGAACTGCTGGGGCAGGGCATCGGCAATATAGGCTTCGGTTTCCGGTTCGACCGGAACGGACGCTGCAAGCTGGGTCGCAAACAGCGACGCGCAGACAGGAAGCAGCATTGTCGGACAGACCATTTTAGTACCTTACGCTATAAACCATAGCCTTCCTAATCCCGCACGACCGGGCACCGCACCCCAATCGACGTTCCTAGTCGATTTTCATCGCCTCGTTGATCAGCGATTCCGCCTCGATCAACAAAGCATCATCGGTGGCTCCCTGCGCGACATGCTCGCGTCCGATCATCACCAATAGCGGCACCGCGAGCGGGCTGACCCGCTCCAGATCAACATGGATGAGCGAGCCTGCCGCGCGGTCGAGAAGATCGCCCAGGCGCCCGACATCGGTCATCCGCGCCCTGGCATCCGCCCAGGCGGCCTGCATCAGCAAATGGTCGGGTTCATATTTGCGCAGCACATCGAAAATCAGGTCGGTCGAGAAGGTCACCTGCTTGCCGGTTTTGCGCTTGCCCGGATGCTGCCGTTCAACGAGGCCGCTGATCACGGCTACTTCGCGAAAGGCGCGCTTGAGCAGGTGCGACCCCTCGACCCAGTCGAAAAACTCGTCTTCCAATATATCTGCACTGAACAAGGGGCGGGGGTCGGTCACGGGTTCCACGCTGTAACAGGCCAGCGCATAATCATTGGCGACAAAGCCTACGGGCTTGAGGCCGCGGTCCTCCATCCGCCGGGTCAGCAGCATGCCCAGCGACTGATGCGCATTCCAGCCTTCGAAGCTGTAGCAGACCATATAATGGAGATTGTCGTGGGGAAAGGTTTCGACCAGAAGCTGCCCCGGTTCGGGCATCACCGAGCGATGGTCCTGCATTTCCAGCCATTCGCGGACATCGTCGGGGAAGCGCGCCCATCCCGCACGATCGGTGAGAAAGCGACGCACGCGGTCCGACAAATGGGTGGTCAGTGGCAGTCTGGCTCCGCCATAGCTGGGGATCATCGCGGCTTTCTTGGCCGCCCGTACAATGACATCGCTGCTGTCCATCCTGATCAGCTCGAGACTAAGGCCGGCAAAGAAAAACGTGTCGCCGACCGACAGCATGGCGGCAAAGCCTTCCTCGACCTTGCCGAGGCTGCGACCGTTTTTGAAGCGGACATTCATCATCGCGCTGTCGACGATGATCCCGGCGTTGAGCCGGTGCTGGGCGGCAAATTTCGGATGGGTCAGGCTCCACACGCCGTTGGCGTCGCGGCGGAGTCTTTTGAACTTGTCATAAGCCTTGAGCGCATAGCCGCCATCACGGGTGAAATTCAGCACCCGCTCGAACTGCTCCTTGGTGAGCGCGCTATAGGGCAGGGCGGATTGCACCTCGTCGAGCAGCTGGTCTTCCTGAAACGGCGCGGCGCAGGCACAGCTCATCACATGCTGGGCAAGCACATCGAGCCCGCCTGCGCGAAACGGTTCGCCGTCGCGCCGGCCTTCATTCACCGCATCGAGCGCCGCCTGGGCCTCGAGATATTCAAAGCGGTTGCCGGGCACCAGAAGCGCTTTTGATGACACGTCCAGCCGGTGATTGGCGCGGCCAATGCGCTGCAGCAGGCGCGACGATCCTTTGGGTGCGCCCATCTGGATGACACAATCAATATCGCCCCAGTCGACTCCGAGATCGAGCGAGGCGGTGCAGACCAGCGCGCGCATCTTGCCCGACGCCATGGCGCTCTCGACCTTGCGCCGCGCCTCCTTTGACAGGCTGCCGTGGTGGATGCCGATGGCGAGGGTTTCGTCATTGATATCCCACAGTTTCTGGAAGGTGAACTCGGCGAGAAAGCGGGTGTTGCAGAAGACCAGCGTCATCCGGTTGCGGCGGATCTGTTCCATCACTTGCGGCATCGCATAGGTACCGGCATGACCGGACCACGGCACCCGCACCGGATCGCCTGCCGGTGTTTCGGGCAGCATGATCGACAGATCGGCGGGCGCGCCTTCCGCTCCGCGGACATGGGTGACGGTATCAATATCGCCATAAGGGGCGAGCCAGGCGCGAAAATCATCCGGTTCGGCGACCGTGGCCGACAGGGCGACGCGCTGCATCTTCGGAGCAATTGTCTGAAGACGCGCCAGCGACAAGGCGAGCAGATCGCCGCGCTTGCCGGTGGCAAAGGCATGGACCTCGTCGATCACCACCCGCTGGAGACTGGCGAACAGGGTGAAACTTTCCGGCTGGCTGAGCAGCAAGTTGAGCGACTCCGGGGTGGTCAGCAAAATCTGCGGCGGCCTGACCCGCTGGCGCGCCTTGCGATTGGCCGGGGTATCGCCGCTGCGAGTCTCGACGGTGATCGGCAGGCCCATTTCCTCGATCGGCGTCAGCAGATTGCGCTGGACATCCACGGCGAGCGCCTTGAGCGGCGAGATATAGAGCGTGTGGAGGGTGGCGCCGCCCTTCCGCTCGTGCTGAGCCTGTCGAAGCATCTGGCCTGGCGCAATCGACCCTTCGACAAGCTCAGGGCGAACGGATGTCTCTTCCTCGTTTTCAATTAGATCAACAAGCGTCGGCAAAAAACCGGCCAGCGTCTTGCCCGCTCCGGTCGGCGCCGTGAGCAAGGCATGACGCCCGGCCGCGGCCGCCGCGAGCATGTCCAGCTGATGCCGCCGTATCGCCCAGCCACGCGAGCTAAACCAGTCTGTCAGGATCGGCGGAATTTGATCAAGGGTCATTGTGCCGGGAATAGGCTCTATTGCTTCAGTTCGGCCATCAGCCCGAAAAGCTGAACCACATCCGGCGCGGCGCTATCACCCGCATATTCACGATATAGCGTCGAGACATTGACCGCGATCCGTTCGCTGTCGCCCCAGCTGGAAAAATTGCCGAGGCGGATGTCATGCGCCGCATCGCGCACCGACAGCCCCGCGTCATAGCGTTTGCGCGCTTCCTGGTCGATATAGCGCAGATAGTCCTGCACCCGCCGGACGCCGTGGACATCGGTGATCGGACCATGACCCGGCACAATGGTTTCGGCCTTGAGATCGATAATCCGGTCGCAAGCGGCAATCCAGTTGGCGACCGGCCCGGCCCACATGATCGGTGTGCCTTCGACAAACAATATATCCCCGGTAAAGACGGTTTTGTCGCCCGGCACATGGACGAGTATGTCGCCTGCAGTATGGGCGGGACCGACTTCGATGAGATTGACCTTCTTGTCGCCGACTTTCAGGCTGAGCTCGCCGCTGAAAGTCTGGGTCGGCGCCTTTTCCGCAACATCGGTGAAATCAAAACTGCCGAAAATATCCACCAGATACTGCCCCGCCGGCCCCATGGCCCGCGCCTGCGCCATGATCGCGGCAAGTTCGCTCGCCGGCAGCTCGGACATTTCCCGGGCGCTGGCTTCCGAGGCAATCACCTCGGCCTTGTGACAGCAGCCGTTACCATGGGTATGATCGCCATTGGCATGGGTGTTGACGATCACGCCAATATCATCCGCGCCGACACCGGCCGCATCTGCCATGACGTCAAGCATCTCGCGAGTCAGGCTGGCATCGAATAGGGTATCGACCAGCAAGGATTCCCCGCCATCGGTGATTAACCCGGCATTGGACCAGCCCCAGCCACCATCGGGTTGAAGATAGGCGTAAAGGCCGTCACCGGTCTCGACCAGCCCTTTTTCAAAGGGAATTGCCGTCATTGTCTCTCCCGCCTTCTGTATCACCTGGGGTTCATTGTTGCAGCTTTCAAAAGATTTGAACAGAGACGGCGAGCAAGATCACCAATATTGTAGTGACGCGCGCCTGATCCTTGCCCGGCCCGCAATATTCCCGTATCTGCCGGCCCAAGCAATTTTAACACGGTCCGCGCAGCCGACCGAACCAGAGCGACACAGATGAACAATCGAGAAACGGCAAAGAAACGGGTTGAATGGGGCTTTTTGATCACGCTTCTGGTGATTGTCTCGCTGGCATTCGCGGTGCTGATCGAGCCGTTTTTCGGTGCCATTGTCTGGGGCGTCGTCGTCGCTGTGCTGTTTCGTCCGGTCTATGAACGCCTGTTGGGCTTTTTCCCGGGGCGGACCAATCTGGCCGCGGCGATCACCTTGGTCCTGATATTGCTGCTGGTCGTGGTGCCGACGATCCTGCTTGGGATGGCCCTGGCGCAAGAAGCGGCGAGTATTTATCTGCGACTTCAGGCCGGTGAGATTGATTTCGGCGCCGTATTCGAGGCGTTTGAACAATCGCTTCCAAACTGGATTCGGGTCCAGCTGGCCGCTTATGGTTATAATGATTTTGCCGGTATCAGGGCGGAAATAGAACAATCGATTTCTGCCATTCTCGAATTTCTGGTCACCCGGTTGCTGAGCGTCGGTCAGGGAGCATTCCAGTTTATGCTCGGTCTTGGCGTCATGATGTACTTGACCTTTTTCCTGCTGCGTGATGGGCGCGCGCTGGCCGAGCGGATCGAACAGATCATCCCGCTGGGCGCGGAAAAACGCGAAATTCTCATGGAAAAATTTCTGGTCGTCATCCGTGCGACGATAAAGGGCAGCTTGATCATCGCGATTATCCAGGGCGGTTTGGGCGGCCTGGTGTTCTGGGCACTCGATATCCGCGGTGCCTTGCTGTGGGCCGTATTGATGGGGATATTTTCTCTGATTCCTGCGATCGGGACGGGATTTGTATGGGTTCCCGTGGCGATCTTTCTGATCGTCACGGGTGCGGTCTGGCAGGGTATTGTGCTGATCCTCTGCGGTGTGTTCGTGATCAGCATGGTCGACAATATCATCCGCCCGATCCTGGTCGGCCGGGACACGCGGATGCCCGACTATGTTGTGCTGATCTCCACACTCGGCGGGTTGCAGCTGTTCGGGATCAATGGCATCGTGATTGGCCCGCTGGTGGCGGCCTTGTTTATTGCGCTCTGGGGCATTTTTTCGGAAATGAACCGGGAATCTGACGAGATCGTCAAGGCTAAAGAATAGCCTCGCATCTGGCAGGGCGCGGCGCACCCTTTTCCGGACGGCGTGCAATGTCGAGCATGGAGAATCTAGCGGGGACTTCGCAGATGGTAGGTCAGGGCCATTGCAATGCAATGGCTGACGGCATCAACCGGTAGTGCATCCTTCACATCAAACACCACCGCACGATTGCCGTCAAAATTGAGCTTGTCATTATATAACTGCTTGTAGCGCTCGATCAGATCGGTCTGGCAATGGACATAGAAGGCATATTCGTTGTCGGACTTCTTGTGACGATTGATCCGCACAGTTGTTCCTGACCCGGTTTCCGCCGTCAGAAACGCGGGCTCTCCCCATTTGCGGGTTTCCTCGAGCGGGCCGATGGCCGGATTGTCGCGAGCGGTATCCAATATGAGTTTGCGGAGCTCGATCAGCTTTTCAGCCAACGCCTCCGGAAGGCCTTTCCATGCAGCAAGGGTCTGTTCAGGAATTTTGTCCGTCATCACCCTCCACTATCAGGTGGCGCACGACTTTGTCACGCCTCCCGGATCAATTGGCGTTGCCGTGCGCCGGATGATTTCTCCAGACGCTCGAGCTTCACTGCCAAATAGTAGGAATTTTCCCCATTAGTCAGGATTCAAGAAAGCATGCGTCTTTCCAAATCACTATTAAAGTACTGATATATAAGAAAATACCAAAACTGGCACGACGCATGCAAAGTTATTTGCATCTTCGTGACAGGAACTGCGAAGGCCCGATTTAACCAAGAAGGAACTTTAAAATGTCGAATGCAAATATTCAGAACCAGGTTGCCGCCGCTTTTGCCGCTCTTTTCTCTGCTGCCGTTCTGGTTGCTGCAAGTGTTGGCCCGGCTGTCCAGAATTCCGCTGCTTTGATCGCATAATGCAAACCCGCACGAAGGAGACAATCATGCCCCGCTTTACGTTACGTCAGGAAATCGCAGCCGGCTTTGCCGCCATGTTCTGCTCGGTAATTTTCGTAATCTCTGCGGTCGGTCCGGGAATCAATACGGGCGCAACCTACGTCTGACACCAATCGACCGGGTTAAACCGGACAATCTGGTGGCATCGACTAATGCCCCGCCTGCTCTCCACGCTCCAGACCCGACAAAGCCAGCTGCTCGTCAATCTGAGCCATTAACCGGTCCAGCCCGTCATGCGACTTGGCTTCGGCCCGTGCGACCAGCACATCCTGTGTGTTGCTTGCCCGCAGCAGCCACCAGCCGTCTTCGGTATTCACCCGCGCACCATCGGTATCGTTGACCTCTGCACCGCTTGCCGATAACCGCTCCAGCACTTCGTCGATCACCGCGAACTTGCGGCTTTCGTCGACCTGAAAGCGCATTTCGGGCGTGTTGATCATTTCGACCATATCGCTGCGCAGTTGCGTCACGCTCTTGCCGATATTGGTCGCCGCCTGGATCAGCCGGATCGCGGCATAAGGCGCGTCGTCGAAACCGTAATAATCATGTTTGAAAAATATATGGCCGCTCATTTCGCCGGCGAGTGGCGAGCCCGTCTCCTTCATTTTGGATTTGATCAGACTATGGCCGGTCTTCCACATCAGCGGTTTGCCGCCCAGTGCCGCGATCCGGTCGTACAGGGCCTGCGACGCTTTGACGTCAGCGATAATCGTGGCACCGGGCTCGCTCCTCAGCACATCCTCGGCATAGATTTGCAGCAACTGGTCGCCCCAGATCACCCGGCCTTCGCCATCAATCGCGCCAATGCGGTCGCCGTCTCCGTCAAAAGCGACACCGAAATCAAGGGCTTTCTCAGCAACCAACGCCTTGAGATCCGCGAGATTCTTTTCCTCGGTAGGATCGGGATGGTGATTCGGGAAGGATCCGTCGACATCGGTATAGAGAAGATGATGCTCGCCCGCGCCGCGGTCGGTGAGCAGGCCCGTCAGTTTTTCGATCACCGGTCCAACGGCGCCGTTGCCGCAATCCCAGCCGACATTGAACGCACCGCCAGTGAAGTTCTTCAGCAATCGCGCGACATAGTCGTCAATAATGTCGACCCGCTCCAGTGATCCGCTGCCCTCGTCCCAGTCGCCGCTCGCCGCCATGGCACCAAGCTTGATGATATCCGCACCGAAAAAGGGACGGCCCTGAAACACCATCTTGAAGCCGTTGTAATTGGCGGGATTGTGGCTGCCGGTTATCATGATGCCGCCCTGCACCTGTTCGAGAACGCATTCGGCATAATAGAGCATCGGGGTCGGGCCCATGCCGACCGATACGGCATTAACCCCGGCATCGTTAAGGCCGCGGACAAGCGCGTCTTCGAGCATCGGGGAGCTGGTGCGCCCGTCAAATCCGGTTGCGACCGCCGTACCGCCATCGCGCGCGATCAGTGTCCCGAAACCGCGACCAATGGCATAAGCATCGTCTGCGCCCAGCGTCTCGCCGATAATCCCGCGAATATCATATTCGCGCAGCGAACTGGGGTGGAATTCATGGTTGGTGGGGGGGGTCATGGCAGTGGTCCAGAATTGTTGGGTTTCCCGGTATCTGTACGAGTCAAATGGCCAAAAATCCAGCATTACCGTCGATATGCGATAACATGATTACCGCCGGCTAGATGCTTCCAATTCTTCCAACAATATGTCCCGCGCCCGGTTGATCATCTTCGCCAGCTGCTCATCTCCGCCATTGTCGGGATGATGTTCCGCCAGCCGTTCTTTCCAGGCGGCGTTGATCTCGATAAA
>CBETBW010000038.1:0-17889 GCA_965534715.1 uncultured Parasphingorhabdus sp. | reverse complement strand
AGGGCTTTTGCCCGATATTGGGGATTAACGAGCAAACCATCCCTGCGATCGAGGCAAGCTACGAAGCGCTTCTGGCCGATCTCGACCGGCATTTTGCGCAATATGATTATCTGCTGGGTTCGCGGCCCTCGATTGGCGACTATGGCCTGATCGGGCCGCTTTATGCCCATTTATACCGCGACCCGGCATCGGGCAAGATCATGAAGCGTCTGGCACCGAAAGTTGCCGCGTGGGTCGAGCGAATGGTGGACGTCCAGCAGCCGTTATCCGGAGAATTTCTGCCCGATGACGAGGTTCCGCAGACCCTGGTTCCGGTGCTGGAGAGGATGATGGCGGAGCAGATGCCATTTCTTCAGAGGACCGCAGACCTCTTTGCCGTCTGGGCCAGGACCAATCCCGATACCGAAATTCCGCGCGCGGTCGGGATGACGGATTTTACCGTGGAAGGCGTGACCGGACAACGGATCGCACCGCCATTCAGCTTGTGGATGTTGCAACGGGCGCTGGAATATTATCAGGAACTGAAAGGTGCGGATAAATCAGCTGCTGATGAATTTTTATCGACGATCAACGGCACATCGGCGTTTGGGAATTTCACGATGGAGCGGGCGTTGGCGTTCAATAACTTCAAGCTGACTCTGAGCTAAGACCGCATGCTGCCTCAGGATTGCGAATAATTAGCTGATTAACCCTATCAATCGGCCGCCGCTAATCTTATATATTAGCGATATGAGTAATATTCCCCACCATCACAGCATTGCCATCGAGGCATCCGACATTGATTTCATGGGTCATGTCAATAACGCCAATTATCTGACGTGGGTGCAGGATGCTGTAGTCGCGCACTGGCAAAAGATTGCGCCTTCAGAAGCGGTGGCAAGTCATTTGTGGGTCGCGCTCAAACATGAGATAACCTACCGGAAGCCAGCGTTTTTGGACGATGACGTCATTGCCGAAGTGCTGCTGGAGAAAGTCCACGGTGCCCGGGCATTCTACAGTACCGTCATTCGTCGCGGCGAAGAGGTGCTGGCCGAAGTGCAGTCGAGCTGGTGCTGTATCGATGCCGACACCTTGCGCCCGACCCGCTTGGCGAAAGACATTGTAGCGCGGTTTTTCGGGTAGCAGGGATTAGCTGGTTTACTGCGCTTGTGAAGCGAAGCGCCATGGCGATCATCGCATCAACCCGCCGATAAGGTTGCGAACGAAGCGCCCCGCGACCGGGCCAGCAAGGTCGGTCGCGATTGATCCCGCCGCAGATGTCACGCCGGATTGCATCGGATTGGCACGGGATTTCTTGCCCAATATTGTCGAAGCAGCGATCGCCGCTGCCGATCCTGCAGCGACCTTTGCGCCGCGACTGAAGGCTTTTTCCCACATGCTTTTGCTCTTCCGCGGCTGTTTGCGAACTTCCTCTTCTCCCTTTTTCTCGACTTCTTGCGCGGTTTTCGTGGCGTCGATCACCTTTTGCGCCAATATTTCCTCGGCGCTATTCCTGTCGACCTCTTCATCATATTTGCCATCATAGGGCGAGATCGATTGCATGATCGCACGTTCTTTGGCGGTGACCGGCCCCAGACGGGAGCGCGGCGGCTTGATCAATGTCCGCTGGACAATCGATGGCGCGCCATCTTCCAGCAAGGTCGAGACCAGTGCTTCGCCGACGCGTAATTCGGTAATCGCTTGCTCGACATCCAGGTCGGGGTTGATCCGGAAGGTGTCGGCTGCCGCCTTGATCGCCTTTTTGTCGCGCGGGGTGAAGGCTCGAAGGGCATGCTGGACCCGGTTGCCCAGTTGTCCGGCAATCTCCTGGGGTATGTCGATCGGGTTCTGGGTTACGAAAAAGACCCCGACGCCTTTGGACCGGATCAGGCGGACAACCTGCTCGATCTTGTCTTCGAGCGCCTTGGGTGCATCGTCGAACAGAAGATGTGCTTCATCGAAGAAGAAAACCAGCTTCGGTTTTTCCGGATCACCGACTTCGGGCAGTGTTTCGAACAGTTCGGCGAGCAGCCAGAGCAAAAACGTTGCGTATAGTTTCGGGCTGCGCATCAACTGATCCGCGGCAAGTACATTGATATAGCCGCGTCCCTGATCGTCACATTTGATAAAATCATCGATTTCCAGAGCGGGTTCACCAAAAAACTGGCCCGCGCCCTGGCTGTCGAGTTGCAACAACTGGCGCTGGATTGCACCGACACTGGCTTTGCTGACATTGCCGTATTTGGCGGACAATTGCTTCGCGTTTTCTGCGGTATAAGCGAGCATCGACTGCAGATCATCAAGGTTCAGTAGCAACAACCCCTCTTCGTCGGCAAAGCGGAAGACGATATTGAGTACGCCTTCCTGGGTGTCGTTCAAATCCATCAGGCGCGCGAGCAACAGCGGTCCCATTTCCGAAATGGTGGTCCGGATGGGGTGGCCCTGTTTGCCATAGAGGTCCCAGAATATAGCGGGATTGTCGGAATAGGCATAGTCGCTCATGCCCAGTTCCTTCGCTCGTTCCTCGAGCTTGTCGGCATGTTTGAATTGCGAGGAACCGGCCATGGAAACGCCGGAAAGGTCGCCTTTGACGTCGGCAACAAAAACCGGCACGCCATTGGCGGAAAAGCTCTCGGCCAGCCCCTGCAGGGTGACCGTTTTACCGGTGCCGGTGGCCCCCGCGATCAATCCGTGCCGGTTGGCGCGGGACAGGTTCAGACTTTGCCGTTCACCGCCGCCCAGACCGAGAAAAATTTCTGTTGCATCGGCCATCGGCGAATCCCCTCAATCATATTGCAAAATCGCCCCGACCATGACGCAAGAAAAAGGCCGGCGTCAAGCACCGGCCCTTTTCTGTTACACATGTTTAGAAGTGCCTAGCCGTCCTGAAGGCGAACCGCGACAAATAGCGGATCGCGAGAGCCGCGCCGGACTTGTAGCAGCACTGCTTCGCGCTTGGAGCGTTTCGCGGTGTTGATCGCCTTGTCCAGATCGGCCGCGTTGGCCACCGGCTGGCGGTTGACGCTGGTGATCAGGAATCCACGCCTTATCCCCTTTTGAGCAGCATCGCTGTTCGGGTTGACGGTCGATACCACGACGCCCTTTTGCGTCGAGGGGACACCGATCTGCCGCGCGATTGCCGGAGTCAGATCGACAACCGACAAGCCTAGCGCATCAGCGGTAGCCTGCGCACTGGCGCCCTCATCATCCTGGCCCATGGCATTGTCTTCCGCATCCGGATCGAAGGTACTGCCGGCCAGTTCCTCCTCGGACGGACGTTTGCCAAGTTTTGCATTGACCTTGACCGTCTTGCCATCGCGGACCAGTTCGATCGGAACTTCTGTGCCGACGGGAAGATTGGCCACCAGGTAGGACAAGGTCTGATCTTGCGTAACCGTCTTGCCGTTCACCTTGGTGATCACGTCACCCGCCTGGATGCCGGCTTTTTGAGCTGCTTCGCCCGGCTCGACCCGCTGGACGAATTCGCCAAGGTTTTTCTCCAGGCCCAGAGAGTCCGCGAGATCTTCGGAAAGCCCGCTAATCTGGACGCCGAGATAGCCGCGTTCAATTGTCTGTCCCTTTTTCAGCGTTTCGACGATCGGCGCGGCGACTTCGGCGGGGATGGCAAAGCCGATTCCGACATTGCCGCCGGTGGGCGAAATGATTGCGTTGTTGATTCCTACGACATTGCCGTTGAGATCAAACATCGGTCCGCCGCTATTACCGCGGTTGATTGATGCATCGGTCTGCAAGAACCGGTCATAGGCGCCGCCCTGACCAGTGTTACGGTGAATCGCGGAAATGATGCCCGTGGTTACGGTTCCGCCCAAGCCAAAGGGATTGCCAATCGCGATTACCCAGTCCCCGACGCGCGTTGCGGTGCTGTCCCCGAATTTGACAAAGGGCAGGGGTTTGTTGGCTTTGATCTTGAGCACAGCGATATCCGATGCCGCATCGCGACCGACAAGCTCGGCCACATATTCCGTGCGGTCCGGCATGATCACGGTGATCGATTCGATTGTTGCGTTGCGATTTCCCGGTGCAACAACATGGTTGTTGGTGACAATATAGCCATCGGCTGAAATGATGAACCCGGACCCCAGCGATTGTGCCTCGCGGGTCTGTGCACCACCATTACCGCCCTGGCGGTTGCCGAACAGGCCGTCAAAAGGTGTGCCGGCAAAGGGATTGTTGCTCACCCGCACGCGCTGGGTGGTGGAGATATTGACCACGGCAGGCTGCAATTGTTCTGTCAGGTCTGCAAAACTCATCGGCGCACCGGCGCGCGGTAAGACATTGCGCATGACCGAGCTGTCATTTGCGGCGGTTTGAGCCCCGGCCGGGCCGATGCCGGTCAGGGTGGCTGCACTACCGGCCAAAAGCAAAGCTGCTGAAATTCCGTAAGCGTAACGCACTGTTGTTTTCCTCTCAAAATTCTGGCGGAACAAATAGATGTCTGCCGCCAAATCCGTTCAAAATCGCATAAACAATGGCGCGATTTTCATGAACGGAAATTGAATATTAGCATATTTGTTCGTCGATCCTAAGCGCAGAACGGCGAGACATTCCCGATGGCAACCTATTTGGGTGCGCCAAAGCCCTTTCGCAAGCCGGGATTCGCCCTTTGGTCGAAAAAAACCGGCTCTGTGCAGAAAAGACGACAAATGTAGTCGATTAGCTATCAATGGCGACTAATTACCCCGGAACTGGCGCAGATATTCATTGTCCGGAGAAAGGACAAACGAACTTTGCGGGTCACCAGGATTGCCGGGCAGGAATGTCGTTTCATAGCTCTTCATGGCGCGGTAGAAATCGTAAAATTGCGGGTCCTTGCCAAAGCTTTCGGCATAGGTTCGTGCGGCGCTCGCGTCAGCTTCGGCGCGAATGATCTGAGCCTGCTTTGCCCCTTGTGCACGGATGGTCCGGGCTTCCTGATCACGCGCTGTCCGCATTCTTTCATAGGCGCTATCGAGTGGTGTGCCGTCGGGCAGATCGGCCCGCTTGATCCGCACATCAACAATTTCCGCGCCATATTGGCGCGCAACCCGGTTGAGCCCGGCCTGGATATTGTCCATTACCTGGCCACGTTCCGGGCTAAGCAAGGCGGCAAACGGACGCTTGCCGAGTTCGTTTCTCAGGGCGGAGCCCAAAATGGGGCGGAGTTCTTCCGAAACACGCTCTTCGCTGCCGGCCGCAATATACATCCGCAGCGGATCGGTGATCCGGAACCGGGCAAAAGCATCGACTTGCAGGCGAAGCTGGTCGGTCGACAGCACCTGCTGCTGTTCCATCTCGACGTCGCGGATACGTTTGTCGATCCACACGACCTGCTCAATGAAAGGAATTTTCGGAAGCAGTCCGGCACCTGTCTGTCCGAAAGGGACACCACTCTGATAACGGTTGATGATGCGAACCGGTTCACCAAAGCGCACAACCACGCCTTGCCGAGTTTCCGGCACGATGATGAGCGTGTTCAACAAGGTGAACAACGCGGCGATGAGGATCACGCCAAGCGCGACGGGGTTCTGGAATATCCGGCTCATCATTTGCCCTCCACGGTCGAAATGGGCGCTTGCTGCGATCGTTTCTTCAGTTCGGGCAAAGCCAGATAAGGCGTCACGCCTCTTGCTTCGATGACCGTCTTGTCGACCTTGGACAGGACACGCTCCATCGTTTCATAATACATGCGTTGTCGCGTCACCGTCGGAGCAAGCCGATATTCTTCATAGACCTTGTCAAAGGCAGCGGATTCACCTTGTGCCTGCGCGGTGAGTTGCTGCGCATAGGCGCGTGCTTCGTTCAGATAGGTCTGCGCTGTCTGTTGAGCGGCAGACACTTCCTTGAAGGCATCGTTGACCTTGGCAGGAGGATCGGCTTTCTTGATCGCAATGCCGCGAATGACAACGCCGGCGCCATAGCCATCGAGCAATTGTTGCATATTGCGCTCGACCTGTTGTTCGATTTCGGTCCGTTCAGAACCGATTGTGTCATCCAGCGTGAAATTCGCAACCGATGCGCGCATCGCGGCTTCCGCGACTTCCTTGATCGTTTCTTCCGGTTCGGCGATCTGGAAAAGGAACAGTTCCGGTGCCTTTATGTTCCAGCGCACCGAATAAGCGAGATCGACGATATTCTGATCGCCGGTCAGGATCAGCTTTTCCGACTCTCCCTCCGGAATGTCGACCGTCCGGATTTCCTCGACATCAAGCTTGGTTACCTGTTCGAGCGGATTGGGCAGCGAGAAGTGCAGGCCGGGCTGCATGGTCCGTGAATAGGAACCCAAAAACGTGACCACGCCGCGTTCCTGCGGGCTGACGCGGTGTATGCTGGTTAGCAGGACCCAGAGGATGATGAAGCCGATTGCCAGAACGGGCCACCAGGGACGTCCGCTCGGGCGCCTTGGTATACCGCCTCCGAACCCGCCGCCGGTGCCTTTTTTGAACAGTTCTTCGAGAGAGCCTGCACCCTTGCGCCCGCCACCGGAAGGCCCGCCAGGAGGATTGCCCCATGGATTGCGGGGTCCGCCGCCATTGCCGCCATCATTGCCGCTTCCGCCATCATTGCCCCAGGGGCCGGCCATGTTCAATATTGCGCCCAGAATCGATCTGCGGCGCGCTTCACCGTTAATATTATCATTCATAGCTTCTTTATAGGTAGCACGCCGCCAGAAAAACAGTGTCAATCCGAGAAAAGTGTAACTATGTCCATCCAATGACCGATATTTCTACAATCGAAGCCACGCTGGACGCTGTTGCCAAGGGCCGTTTCAGCGCCGTAAAATTTGCCGAAGGCCGCGTTTCTCTGGTGCTCAACGTTGGCGGGCTGGATGTGCGGGAGCGCGGCCAGATCGAGATTGCCGTGAAAGGGAAGTTGTTGGAGTTGGACGGCGTCGAGAAAGTCGATGTCGCGATGACGGCCGAAAAGGTCGAGCGGCGCCTGATCGCCGTGGCCAGTGGCAAGGGCGGGGTCGGCAAGTCCACGCTTTCCACCAATCTGGCGATCGCGATGCAGCGTATGGGCCGAAAGGTCGGGATGGTTGATGCCGATATATATGGTCCGTCCCAGCCCCGGCTGCTCCATTGCGAAGGACAGCGGCCCGATGCCGAGGGCAAACAGCTGATCCCGGTGCCCAATGCCTATAATGTACCCGTGCTGTCGATGGGGCATCTGGCGAAGCCCGGGCAGGCCATCGCCTGGCGCGGACCGATGGCCGGGAAAGCGCTCGAGCAGTTGATCGATGCGCATTGGGGTGATGTCGAGGAACTGATCGTCGATATGCCGCCCGGCACCGGTGATGTTCAACTATCGATGATGCAAAATCACAAGCCGGTTGGCGCGGTGATTGTTTCGACACCGCAAGATCTGGCGTTGATGGATGCAACCCGGGCGGTTGATCTGTTCAACCAGGCCAAGATCCCGATCATCGGCATGGTCGAAAATATGGCAGGTTTTCAATGTCCGCACTGCGGGGAGCTGAGCGATCCTTTCGGGGCGGGCGGCGCGGAAGCCGCAGCCAAGACCATGGGTATGCCCTTTCTGGGCAGAATTCCGCTCGACATCGAAATTCGCAAGTCCAGCGATGGCGGCACGCCGCCGGCGAGCACCGACGGTGCGGACGGTCGGCCTTTTCACGACATTGCCAAAAAGCTCGCGACATGGTTGGATAATCAATAGCCGATAGGAAGGGCATAACGATGCTGAAAAGCGATCAGGAAATAGCCGAATTGTTGACGTCGACACGGCGCATCGCTGTGGTCGGTGCATCCGCCAGGCCGGAGCGCGCGAGCAATGAGATATTCAAATTTCTGCTGGAACAGGGCTATGATGTAACGCCGGTCAATCCCGGTCTCGCCGGGCAAGAATTATATGGTGTGCCGGTGGCTGAGTCGCTGGCGGACATCAAAGGCGATATCGATATGGTCGATATATTCCGCAATAGCGCTGCCGCTGGCGATGTCGTCGACGAAGCCATTGAAGCGGGTGCCAAAGCGGTCTGGATGCAGCTTGGTGTTATCAATGAATCTGCCGCAGCGCGCGCGACCGCTGCCGGGCTCAAGGTCGTCATGGATCGTTGCCCGAAAATCGAAATACACCGGCTGGGCCTGTTAAAGGAGCCCCATGGCGGCTGAAACAGACATCGAGCAGGCCGAGCATTCGTCCACGGGATTGAATCGCCGCAAATTCCTGATCGGTGGCGCCGCCGGAGCCGGTCTGGTGGTTGCATGGGCACTCTGGCCGCGCAGCTACGAGCCCAATGTAGCCGCCACCGAAAATGAACAGGTTTTCGGTGCTTTTCTGAAAATATCAGAAACCGGGCAGGTCATAGTGATCGTGCCGCAAAGTGAAATGGGGCAGGGCGTATATACCGTGCTGCCGCAAATCCTGGCCGACGAACTGGGTGCGGACTGGCGCACGGTTGCGGTTGAACCCGCGCCGATCAATCCACTGTACAGCAACAGCCTGCTGGCCGAGCAGTGGGCAGAAGTCCTGATGCCCGCAGGTACCGAAAAACTGGCGGAATTTGCCGCGGTTCAATGGATCACGCAGAATGTGGCGATCCGTGATCAGTTCATCGTGACCGCTGATTCAACGTCCATCCCCGCCTTCGCAGGAAGCTTTCGCGAAGCCGGCGCGGCGGCGCGTGTATTGCTGACCAAGGCAGCGGCAGCCCGATGGGATGTGGCCTGGGAAACCTGCACGGTCGAGAATGGCATTATCTCCAATGGTGATAAAAAATTGCGCTTCGGAGAACTGGTTCGCGATGCGGCCCGGCAGGATTTGCCAGATCCCGTACCGCTCCGACCGGCCGGCGAAGGCAATTTGATCGGACAGGATGTGCCGCGCCTCGACTTGCCGAGCAAACTCGATGGTTCTGCCAATTTTGCCGGTGATATCAGGCTGCCGGACATGGTGTTCGCAGCTATCCGGCAAGGGCCGATTGGCGAAACCCGGTTGAAATCATTCAATCGGGGAGGGGCCAGCAAGATCACCGGCTTTATCGATGTTGTCCAAGGCGAAAAATGGATTGCGGCGGTGGCCACCAACTGGTGGGCAGCCAATCGGGCACTGGATAAAATGAGTCCGGTTTTTGAAACCAGAGGGTTTCTGACCGATAGCGACAAGATCGACACCGCCTTGCGGGAAGCACTGGAAGACGGGCCGGGGATACGATTTGTGTCGCGCGGCGATACCAGCGACGTGTTTGATGACGATAATATCTTCCGGGCCCGCTACCACGCCGATGCTGCGCTGCATGCGCCGATCGAGACGCGGACGGCCACGGCAGAATATAAGGATGGCGGGCTGGAACTGTGGATGGCGACACAGGCACCGGTCGCGGCAGTGCAAACGGCGGCCAGAATGTTGAATATCAGCCAGGACCGCGTGACGCTCTATCCGATGTTGAGCGGCGGGTCGTTCGACCGCAATCTCGACAATGATATCGCCGGACAGGTCGCGCAGATCGCCAGGCAAATGGGTAGGCCGGTTCAACTCGTCTGGTCCCGTGCCGAAGATTTGATGCATGATCACTACCGCGCACCGAGCCATGGCCGGCTTGATGCTGCCATGGCAAAGGCCGGACGGGTCGAAGCACTGCAGATCAAGATTGCTGCACCGCCATCCGCTCGCGAACAGGTCAGGCGCTTGTTCGACGGCATGGACCATGTGGAAGCGATGCGGTCCTCTATCGGGGAAGCCGATATCAAGGCCGTGGACGGTCTTGATGTGCCTTATGATATTCCCAACCTGACCGTCGATCATCATAGTGCTTATGTAGGCGTGCCGACCGGAAACTGGCGCAGCAACGCCCATAGCAGCAATATATTCTATCTCGAATCGTTCATCGATGAGCTGGCTGCCAAGGCCGGTATAGAGCCCTTGTCCTTCCGCATGCAGATGATGAACAACCAGCCGAGACTGGCACGCTGCCTGACCAGTGTAGCCGCCATGGCCGGATGGGATGGCGGTCTGGATCGTAGCGGTCAGGGGATGGCCTGTCTCAGCATGCGTGGCGGGCATATCGCGGTTATCGCGAGCGCGAGCAGAGGGAGCAGTGGTCTGGAGGTTCGCCGCATTTCGGCCACCGTCGACATCGGCCGGATCATTCACCCCGACATCGCCCGGCAGCAGATTGAAGGCGGCATTGTGTTCGGACTGGCGATGGCGCTGGGCAGCGCGACCCGGTTTCAGGATGGACTGCCAACGGCAAAACGGCTGCGCGACCTGTCCTTGCCTCGACTGGCCGAAATTCCGCCGATCCAGATCGAATTTATCAGAAGTGACGAAGAGCCGGTAGGGTACGAAGAACTTGGCGTACCGGCGGTCGCACCTGCGGTTGCCAATGCCCTGTTCTCGGCAACCGGCACCCGGTTCCGGCAATTGCCGCTGTTCGGGGAAGTGTCATGAGTGATACAGGACCATTGCCAAGGGATCATCCTTCGGTTGCAGCCAGGAAGATTGGCGTTTTGCTGGTCAACCTCGGTACGCCCGATGCACCGGAAAAAAAGGCGGTCAAACGCTATCTCAAGCAGTTTCTGTCGGACAAGCGGGTGGTCGAAATCCCGTCGATCCTCTGGCAGCCGATCTTGCGCGGGATCATTCTCAACGCCCGTCCTGCGAAATCGGCCAAGGCCTATAGTCTGGTGTGGACCGAAGACGGTTCGCCGCTGGCGTTCTACACGCGCAAGCAGGCCGAGAAGCTTGCCGGTCAAATCGCCGGTAAAACTGATGGCGTGATGGTGGACTGGGCGATGCGCTATGGTAACCCGAGCATCGAAAGCCGGCTGGCCGCGATGAAGGCGGTAGGCTGCGACCGCATATTGATTGCTCCGCTTTACCCGCAATATAGCGGTGCCACCACCGCGAGCGCGCATGATGCGGTGTTTGACGCGATTGCCGCCATGCGCTGGCAACCGGCGATCCGGCTGCTGCCGGCCTATCATGATGACGAAGCCTATATCGATGCGCTGGCGACCAGTCTGGAACGCGATATAGCGGCGCTGGATTTTGTGCCGGACGCGATTGTCGCCAGTTTTCATGGCATGCCGCAACGCACGCTGGAACTGGGCGATCCCTATCATTGCCATTGTCAGAAAACCGCGCGGCTGTTGTCCGAGAAGATGGGCCGGGAACTGGTGGTGGCGTTCCAGTCGCGTTTTGGCCGGGCAAAATGGCTCGAACCGGCGACCGATAAAGTGCTGGAATCGCTACCCGGACAGGGGAAGAAAAATATTGCGATATTTGCGCCGGGCTTCTCGAGCGATTGCCTGGAAACTTGCGAGGAACTGGCGATCAGGGGCAAGGAACAATTTGAATCCGGCGGCGGCGAGAAATTTGCCTATCTTCCCTGCCTCAACGATAGCGAGACAGGCATCGATATGCTGGAAAAACTGGTGCGGCGGGAATTGTCCGGATGGATCTAGAAAAATCCGAAATCTTTCATCCGCCGGTCAAGCGCAGCATCACCATTGCCGGCCATCAAACCTCCATCTCGCTGGAACCGCTGTTCTGGGATATGCTGAAAACCGCTTCCGATCATCGCGGTCTACCGCTCAACGCATTGGTCGCCCGGATTGATGTTGATCGGATCGCGGCTGCCCAGCCGCCGGGCCTTGCGACTGCCATCCGCTTGTGGCTCACCAATGATATGCTTGGAAAAATGACGCAAGCCGACTAAGGGACGCCCATGAACGCGACCCTTCTTGTCATGGCAGGCGGTGCGATCGGTGCGGCGGGCCGCTACCATCTCGGCCGACTAGCTTTCCATCTTGGACCCATGGGCTATCCCTATGGCACTTTGGTGGCCAATGTGTCCGGCGGTCTGCTGATGGGCGTGTTGGCGGGGGTGTTGGCCCGCAGTGATTTTGTCAACGAGCCGTGGCGACTGTTGCTCGGCGTTGGCCTGCTAGGCGGTTTTACAACCTTTTCGGCCTTTAGTTTGGAAGTTCTCAATATGATCGAGCGAAGTGATTGGGGCATGGCCATCGGTTACGCCTTGCTCTCTGTTGTCGGTTCGGTGCTCGCTCTATTTGCGGGCCTGATGGCAGTGAGGGCGCTGGCATGAGCGGCTTTGATCCCACGGCCGAAAGCGGCTCCGAAGAAGAAGAACCCCAGGGTTCGGCCAAGGAGCAGAAGCAGGCGCTGAAGACGCTGGATGTAAGGCAATTTACGGTTTCCGCCGATGATGATGATATCCGGGTGGACCGATGGTTCAAACGGCATATGGACGACGTGCCGTTCAACATTGTTTCGCGCTGGGCGCGGACCGGGCAGTTGCGGCTGGATGGCAAAAGAGTGTCGCCGGGCGATCGCATCCAGGCCGGGCAGATATTGCGCGTGCCGCCGCAGGAAATCGAACGGCCGGGCCGCGTGGCTAAAGCCAAGGCCGACTTGTCGCAGGACCAGATCGATTTTGCCAGAGAACTGGTGATCCACAAGGACAAGGCCGCGATTGTGGTCAATAAGCCTCCCGGCCTGGCGACTCAGGGTGGCAGCAAGACGACAACCCATCTCGATGGCCTGCTGGACGCTCTGACCTATGATGCGAAATCTCGGCCAAAGCTGGTCCACAGGCTGGACAAGGACACCAGCGGAGTGATCCTGCTGGCGCGCTCGCCGGGGGCGGCGTCGTTTTTTTCCAAGCGCTTTGCCGGTCGCGA
The DNA here is from genome assembly GCA_965534715.1 of uncultured Parasphingorhabdus sp. GTDB lineage: Bacteria > Pseudomonadota > Alphaproteobacteria > Sphingomonadales > Sphingomonadaceae > Parasphingorhabdus. The sequence continues at coordinate 5,251 of CBETBW010000038.1, read as the reverse complement.
CGTGCGCAAGGTTTACTGGGCGATTGTTATGGGCGTGCCGGAAATCGCCGATGGGATGATCGATTTGCCGCTCTCCAAGCAGCCGGGTTCCGGCGGCGAGAAAATGCACGTCGACGAAGAAAACGGACAGTCGGCCAAATCGCGCTACCGGATTATCGAACGGGCCGGCAATCGCGCTTGCTGGGTCGAGCTGCAGCCTCATACCGGACGCACCCATCAACTGCGTGTGCATATGGCGGCCATCGGACATCCGATCGTCGGCGACGGCAAATATGGCGGCAAGGACGCATTTCTGACCGGCACGATCAGCCGCAAGATGCACTTGCACGCGCGGCGGCTGCGGATCGAGCATCCCGACGGTCACAATCTCGATGTGACGGCGGAATTACCAACCCATTTTGCGGAAACCGTTGAAAATCTCGGACTCGATTTGATTCTCGGCGATCTTCCGCTTGACGAGAAGAAACCGGGCGGCAAAATGGTCCGCAAGCAGCAGGCCAAGGCCCACGCCAAGATGATCCGCAAGGACAAGCGCGGGGAACGCCGCGGCCGCGGGGAGAGTGACGGCAAGCCGACAAAAGCGGGCAAACCGACCAAGCGGGACCGCCCCAATGCCGGCAAGGCGACGCACAAGAAAAACATGCCGCACAAGGCCAAGGTCAAGCAGGCTCTTCATAAGAAACCCAGATAATGCACCCCGATCCCGCCTTTCGATGGCCCAAATCTGCCAATGATCATCAGGACGCCGACGAGCGAGCTGCGCTCGAGGCGATGATTGCCGATATCGGTTTTGCTATGATCTTTGCCGACACGCCGGATGGACCGCGCGTTGCCCATGTGCCGGTTTTTTCCACCGGCGACGGCGCGCTGCAATTCCATCTTTCGCGGGGCAATGCGCTGACCAAACATATTGCCAAGAGAACGGCGCTTTGTGTGATCAACGGTCCCGATGCCTATATCAGTCCAGACTATTATGGGGTGGACGATCAGGTGCCGACTTGGAATTATCTGGCGCTGGAGCTGGAAGGCAAGGTTCGCCAGATGGAGCGCGAAGGCCTGATCAGCCTGCTCGACGATCTGTCCGCCCAGAATGAAGCGAAGCTGGCTCCCAAAACGCCTTGGCATCGTGACAAGATGGACGCGTCAAAATTCGACAAGATGGTCGATGCAATTGTCGGCTTTGAAATGGAAATACTGGCGTGGCGTCCGACTTTCAAGATGGGCCAGAACAAGCCTGCCGAGGCGCGCATAAAAGCCGCCGAAGCGCTTGAGGCTATGGGACGCCGGTCGGTCTCCCACCTGATGCGGGGGATTGATCAAGCATGACTGCGAAGCTCGCCCTGTTCGATTGCGACGGTACGATGGTCGACAGCCAGGCCAATATCTGCACTTCGATGGATCAGGCATTTGAAAAACACGGCCTGGTCCCGCCCGATCATCATCTGGTGCGGCGGATTGTTGGTCTCAGCCTGATGGAAGCGGTGGCGCAACTGCTGCCCGAGGGTGATGAGGCAATAGTCGCGGCGGTGACGCAGTCCTACAAGGACGGCTTCTTCGCATTGCGCGAGGCGGGCAGTGTGCATGAACCGCTATATGACGGACTGCTCCAGCTATTGGAAGAATTGGAAACATCCGGCTGGGTCCTGGGCGTGGCGACCGGCAAGTCGGATCGCGGTCTTCGCCATGTGCTGGAAACACATGGCCTTTCCAACAGATTTGTCACGCTGCAGACCGCAGACCGGCATCCGTCCAAGCCCCATCCGGCGATGGTCGAACTGGCGATTGCCGAAGCGGGCGCGGCGCCGGAAACCACGGCGATGATCGGCGACACCAGCTTCGACATGGTGATGGCGGTCAATGCCCGGGTGCGTCCTGTCGGTGTCGACTGGGGTTATCATGACGAGAATGAACTGATCGATGCCGGAGCCGAAACGGTGGCAATGACAATGGCGGATCTGCAAGGGATATTGAACCGATGAGCGACCCTATCGACGACGAGCCGGTATATGTGCCCGATCCGGTAAAGGAAAAGCAGGCCAAGGCGGTGCACTTCATGGTCAGCATCATCCGTCTGCTCGGCGTGGCGCTGGTGATGCTCGGGCTGGCCATCGTGCTGGATCGCCTGCCGCCGGTTCCTCCGCCCTCAGGCTATGTGCTGATCATCCTGGGTATGGCCCAGATGTGGGCAGCACCAGTCTGGATCATCCGCAAATATATTCGCGCGCGCGTCGCAGAAGAAGAAATGGCCAAAGCGGCTGAAGGCGCGGACAAGCAGTGAAACGCTTCTACAAGGACGTATCGGTGTCGCCGGTCGGCGACGCATATGCGATCCTGCTCGACGGGCGCCCGGTCAAGACACCGCAGCGCAATCCGCTTGCCGTCCCGCTATCCGGTCTTGCGGATGCGATTGCGGCAGAATGGATAGCGCAGGGGGATGACATAATTCCTGCGTCGATGCCACTGACCGGTCTGGCGCAAGGCGCGCTGGATCAGGTCGATAATGAACGCGACCGGATTGTCGCCCGCATCGCCGCCTTTGCCGACAGCGACATGCTCTATTATCGCGCCGACCCGGGCCAGCAGGCGCTGATCGATCATCAGGCGGAACAGTGGGACCCGCTGCTCGACTGGGCGCGGCAACGTTATAATGTCAGCTTCAACCTGATCCATGGCATCAGATATCAAGCGCAGCCGGATGAAACGATCGCGCGTCTGGCAAGCGTGGTCGAGGCGCAGGATGGTTTGACCGTGGCCGCGATGCTCTCGCTTGTCGGTCTGTCCGGTTCGCTGATCGCTACTTTGGCGCTGGTGGAAGAGGCCCGCGATACCGACACTTTGTGGCCGCTGGTCAACCTCGAGGAGCTTTGGCAGGAGCAGCAATGGGGCCGCGACGATCAGGCCGTTGCGGCGCGAAACATCAAGCGGGCAGAGTTCGAGGCGGCGGCCCGATTCCTTGATCTTTCCCGCACTTAGCTTTTCCCTTTGTCCCGTCTTTCCGTTAGAGAGTTGAAACTGTAACGGAGACTGCATGACTACCAATTCCACCCTATGTGCCACCCCCGCTGAAGCGGTGGCCCTGCTTGAAAAACTCTACGTCGAACAAATCGAAATCACGGCCGCACGCTTTCGCCGTTATGCGACATCGAAATTGTCCAGGGACGATCGCCAGCAGGGTCTCTACCCGCAGATAAGCGTTGAAATCCCCGCCGATCAGGCCACCGAAACCAGCCATCTGGCGTCCGGCCATCTTGCCGATATCAACACCTATCGCACGACAATTACCGAACCGAAATTATACCGCACCTATCTGCTCGATCAGCTGCAGCGTATCGCCGGGACCTTTACCGCGAAAATATGGGTCGGGCTTTCCGACACCCCGATTCCGCTGGCCTTTGTACTCGAGGATGCCGGTGCCGGCCTCGACCAGGCAAAGAAGGAAAAGCTGCCCAATTATTTCCACACCCCTAATCTGGTCAAGACCAATGACGAGATTGTCGATGGCGGCCAGATTTTTCAGGGCGAGGAAGCCTCCGCGCTCGCCTTGTTCACCGCCGAACGGGTGGACTATTCACTGCACCGCATCCGCCATTATTGCGCGACCGAGCCGGAGCATTTTCAACCCTTCATCCTGTTCACCAACTATCAGCGCTACGTCGACGAATTTATCGAACATGGCCTGGCGGAGGTGAAATCCGGCAAGGCCAATATTCTGGTCGAACCGGGCAACCGGATAACCGGCAAGGATGGCGATCCCTCCGCACCGCCGATCGCCAAGCCGCCGCAAATGCCGGCCTATCATCTGGTCCGCAACGGCGGTCGGCCGGGGGTGACATTGGTCAATATCGGCGTCGGCCCGAGCAATGCGAAGACGATCACCGACCATCTCGCGGTGCTCCGTCCGCATGTCTGGCTGATGATCGGCCATTGCGGTGCGCTGCGCCGGACCCAGCGGCTCGGCGACTATGTCCTCGCCCACGCCTATCTGCGCGATGACAATGTCCTCGACGATGTGCTGCCGCCCAGCATTCCGCTGCCGACGATCGCAGAAGTCCAGCTGGCCCTGACTCAGGCGGTGCAGGAAGAAACGGGCATCGACAAATCCAAACTCAAGCAGCAATTGCGCACCGGGACCGTGGTCACGACGAGCGATCGCAACTGGGAGCTGCGCTTCGAACAGATCGCCCGGCGTCTCAACCAGTCCCGCGCCATCGCCATCGATATGGAATCGGCAACGGTCGCCGCCAACGGCTATCGCTACCGGGTGCCCTATGGCACGCTGCTCTGCGCCTCAGACAAACCGCTGCACGGCGAGATCAAGCTGCCCGGCATGGCCGATGCCTTCTATCAGGAACGCGTCGGACAGCATCTCGCCATCGGACTGCGCGCGATCGATCTGCTGGCCAAAGAGGCGGAAGCCGGAACGCTGCACAGCCGCAAGCTGCGGAGTTTTGGCGAGCCGCTGTTTCGGTAAGGGGGAGGATGTAGCCACTAGCTAGAATGACATAAGCCGCAACCTCGTCATCTATTCTGCACTCGCTTCGCCTCGGCGCTCACCGATCGCATCTCGCCGCGCGCTTGCCAGACTATCTGCCAGCCGCCGCTGATGGCCAGCGCCGCCAGTAGACCAGCGACCGCGAGGTCGGGATAGGCGCTTCCCGTTTGAAACACGCCAAAGGCTGCAATCATCACCGCGATATTTCCGATCGCGTCATTGCGCGAACATATCCAGACCGAGCGCATATTCGCATCACCGGTACGAAAACGGTATAACAGCAAAGCAACCCCGACATTGGCGACAAGCGCCATTGCTCCCACGACGCCCATCATTTCCGCATGCGGGGCTGTTCCGTTGATGAAGGCCAGTATGGCCGTAACCAGCACCCAACTTCCGAATGCAAGCAGCGTCAAGCCTTTCAGAAACGCCGTGCGAGCGCGCCAGGTCAGGGCCATGCCCGCGACGACCAGGCTGATCGCGTAATTGGCGCTGTCGCCAAAAAAATCCAGCGCATCGGCTTGTAGCGCGCGTGAATCCGCTGCTACACCTGCAGCAAATTCAAAGATGAACATGGCCGCATTGACAATGAGAGCTATCCAAAGAGCGACCCGCCAGCGCGGATCATTGAGGACCACCTGATCGTCCATTTCGCCTCCACAACAATTACCGGCCATTAAATTTCCCTAGACAATTTACGATTCGATCTTAGCTATGCACCCTGTAGTAACTATAGGGTCAAGCGATGAAAATTGGTGA
>CBETBW010000037.1:0-19878 GCA_965534715.1 uncultured Parasphingorhabdus sp. | reverse complement strand
CGTGCTTCTCCACCGCCCTCACGACACCAGATGTCCCAGACCCAACCGCATCGCGATGCCGACCAGCAGCAACGCCAGCGTCCCGCGGACAATCCACCGGATCGCCGCTTTCCACGCGCTCGCCTTGGCATCGCGCCAGGCGCCGAGCAGCTCGCGCAATTCGTCGATATCGTCTTGCGCGGTGGGATCGGCCAGCCCCAACCGGTCGAGCACCCGCACCGCACCGCTATCCGTCGCTTCCTCGACAATCGCGCGCAGCGTGACCAAGTCAGCGCCATCGCCTTCCGCCTGCGCCATCAGGCGGGCGAGCATTTCGTCGTTTTGCATTGTAATTGATGTTCCTTTTTTTGGACCTCAAGCGCCGGGCGGCCGCATCCGCGCCCTTGGCTGTCGCGCCAATAAGGCGCGGCGGCCGGTCGGCCTTGCCTCGCTACGCTCGGTCGATATCCCGCTACCGAGCGCAGCGAGGCAAGCGCGACCGCGCGCCGGGCGAAAGCCCGCCCGTCGGAGGCGTTCGCGCAGCGAACTGCCGCGAGACAAAATAATTACATCCCCAACATCGCGCGTTTCTCTTCCGGCGACAGAAAATCCGCCTCGCAAACCTGTTTCCACAGCCGCTCGCGGTCTTCGGACAGCGCCGGGATCTGGTCCCGGTCCACCGCCAGCTTCACATCCGGCCACCAACTGCCCAGCGCGCCCGAAAGACCATCCAGTATCTTCCCAGCCAGAGGCAATATCGTCAGCCGCCACAACGCGCGGTTGGCTTCGCGATAATTGGCGTAGCTATTGTCGCCCGGTAGCCCGAGCAACATCGGCGGAACGCCAAAAGCCAGCGCGATTTCGCGTGCCGCCGCTTCCTTGAGCGCGACAAAATCCATATCCGCTGGCGTCATGCTCATCGATTGCCATTTCAAACCACCCTCGAGCAACATCGGCCGCCCGGCATTGCCCGACCCGGCAAAACTCGCCTCCATCTCTGCCTTCAGCCGGTCGAACTGCTCACTGGTCAACGCCGATCCATCAGCACCGGGATCGTAAACCAGCGCGCCCGATGGCCGCGCGGCGTTATCGAGGATCGCCTTGTTCCATTTCGCCGCCGCATTGTGGACTGCGACCGCTTTTGCCGCCGCACCAAGACAGCCGAGACCATAATGGTCATCGGTCGGATGAAAGCCCTTGAGATGGACAATCGCCGGACGGCCCATCGCATCCTGCGCGGCAAAGCGCGTCCGATGTTCCCCCGCGCGATAGCCATAAACCACCGGCCAGCCCTTGGCATCGGGCTCGACGGTAATCCGGTCGGGGCGCAGCACGTATAATTCCACGGGCTGGTCGTCCTCGCCGGGAATCACCTGAACATAGGCGTTGCCATGGAGCAGCAGATGGGCCGCGATAGCCTCCAGCAGCGACTGGCTGACGCTGGCTCCACGGACCAGGTCCGCAACCTTTTCATCCACCGGCAATATCGGCGCACCACCAACGCCCTCGGCGACAATCCGCACCGCCCGCTGGGCAATCGCATTCTCGACATAGGCCTCCCGCACCCGGCCTTCATATGAAAAGGGCGCGTCCCCCGAAAGAGCCGCGCCACCATAAGTGCCGATATAGGACCGCCCCAAAGGCGGCCGTGAAGGGCCACCCCCGCCCTTGAAGGCGAGAGCAATATTTTCCCAGAATGTCATGTTTTCTTCCTTCGTGCCCCCGCGAAGGCGGGGGTCCATCTCCTGAATTGGTTTAGTTTCGCTAAGGAAATAATTTGCGCTCGTCGTAAATCTTGGCGCAAACGAATACCATTGCGAGTGACGCTTCTTCGCGAGATGGCCCGCTGCCTTTGCAGGGAAACACATCACCTCACTCTCGGCTCCCGCCTTTTCCCCAACATCAACTCGGTCAACGCCCAGACCAGCGCATCCGCCCGGTCCGGCGAGCGTCCCGGCCCTTCGTAACCGCCGCCGATCAGCAGACCGCACATCTCGTCTTCCAACCGCTCGAACGCGCCGACATGATGGACCCGTCCATTTTCGTAGAGCGCCGCCACCGGCTCCGCCCGCGCCACCTTGCCACGCGAGGCGTGGACCAGCTTCACCGGCAGCGAAATATCCGCTGCCCGCAGCACCGATTTCACCATCTCGCCGCCCTGGTTGGCTTCGGCGATGACACGATCCGCATCGTAACGATCCGCTGCGCCAGCCACCTTGCGCGCCCATGTTTCCGGACTGGCCTTTTCAATGCTGCAGTCTGCCAGCACATAGGCTTTGCCATCTGCGCCCAGTCCGGCAACAATAATCCCGCAGGCGTCTCCGGTAGCAGAAGCCGGCGGATCGACGCCGATCACGATGCGAGCCATAACGTCCGTCATCCCGGACTTGATCCGGGATCCAGAACGCCTGAAGGCGCCCTTATGACCATCCGGATTTGCCAATCCAGACGCTCTGGATGCTGAAACAAGTTCAGCATGACGAATAACATCAACCCTACACCCCTCAATCATACCCCGCGTCCACAACGCGCCTTCCACCTCCTCGATCAGCTCGCCATCCAGTTCCTGACGGCCCAATCTTGTGCCGCGATAATCAGCAACCATCGCGGTCAGAAAAGCATCCGGCAGATGCAGCGCATTATCCTGCGTCCGACCGGTTGTGATCGCGACTTCCGCGCTGGCCAAAGCCCGCACCAGCGGCACAGGCCTCGGCGTGGTGGTGGCGACCATCTGCGGCCGATAACCCAAGCGCAAACCCATTTTCAAATTGTCCCAGGCCGCTTCAGCCTGCCCGGCATTGTTCATCCATTTGGCAATTTCATCGCACCACGAATGGCTGTGCTGCGGCCCCCGCAGACCTTCCGGTTCGGCGGCGGAGTAGAGATGCGCCTGCGCGCCATTGGCCCAAGTGAGCCGCTTCAGCGACGGCTCCCAGACCGGGCGCTGATCGGGCGGCGCGATCGACAGCAGGCCGCTTTCCCCTTCGACCATCACCGTGCGGGTTTCGGCATAATTGGCCCCGACCAGAGCAAAGCGAGCGCTGCCATCGCTTTCGGCAATGCTCCGCACCCATTCCGCCCCGGCCCGGGTCTTGCCAAAGCCGCGCCCCGCCATGATCAACCAGATCGACCAGTCTCCGGCGGGAGATATTTGTTCGGGCCGCGCCCAGAAAGTCCAGCGGTATAAAAAATCTTGCTGCTCTCTTGGGCTCAGGAGAGAGAAAAACCCGTTGCGTTCCCGCGCCGTCCATTCGGCAAAAAGTTCCGCCTCGCTAATCTCATTCATCATTATCGGACGTCGGCTTCTTTCCCTGCCCTTCCGCCAGGGCCCGGCGGCGCAACAGCTTGGTCCGCATATCTCCCAATTTACGGTCGAGATCGACGCGCACCTGCTCGGCGCTGATATCATCCTCTATCGCGCGGGTCAGCGCCACCATCTGCTTGTGCGCCAGCAACAATTTGACGCCAATTCCGTCATTATATTGCTTCACTGTCGCAACTTGCTTCCCTTCATGGAATACGGGTTTCTCCACTCCGTTGCGCGCGCGGTCGAGCAGATCCATTTCGAGCAGTTCATAGCCGGCCGCCAGCGCCCGCATCCATTCCCGGAAAAACTCCGGATCCCGGTCGCGCCAATTGTACACGGTTGACACCGCAACACCGGCGGCTGTCGCCGAATTCGCCACGTGCGAACTGGTGGCGAGATTTTTCAGGAACTTCAGCTTGCGCCTGTTATCGTAAACTCCCCCGACTTTTGATTTTGCCATAATATACTCCGTGCCGGATCGCCGCGAACCGTCCGGACACAAAAAAGGGCCTCCCGGTCGGAACGCCCTCGCCTGTCTGGCGGGGTCATTCAAAGCTGGTCGGCCCGAATCACATTTTCGCGATGTTCCTGATATGTACCTAAACAGCGTGACGATGTCAAGATTTTTTACCTATTTGGTAAAACTTTCCTTGAAATCACTGGTCGGAAGCACATGTTCGCTGATATAGTCCGCCGCCATTTCCGCCAGTTCCCGGCCGAGGTGCCAGTCCAATATCTGCATATTGGGAATGATCGGCGGATTCACCAAAATGTCCCGCTCGCCGAGCATTTCCTTCGACGCCATCCGGCTGGCCACCACCATCGAACGCGACATGACCTCGACAATCGACGGAAATTCTACATCCCGTTTACGGCGCAGGATTACGTCTCGCAACAAGCTCCACCGTCCGCGAATGTCGTCATAGAGAACGTCCGTGCGCCAAATTTCATGGGGGTCGCCTAGAGAAACCACGACATTCGGTCCGGCCTTGAGCCCGTGCATAACCTTGACCGGGACATTGTCGAGCACCCCGCCGTCGACCAGGATATTGCCGTCCCTGTCGATGAACGGCGGCAATATGGTCGGCAAGGATCCCGATGCCCGGACACATTCCCACAGCGGTCCCCGACGGTGGATATGCAGGCCATTGGTCGAAAGATTGGTTGAGACACCAAAAAAATTGATCGGCTGGTCGGCAATGTCCCTGGTGCCGTAACGGGTTCTCAATTCGCTATCGAACACCGTGGGATCGAGCAGCGAATAGATCGGCAGGGTGAGCCGCCGCATCGCCTTGGCATGGATGAACATCTCCTCCATCTGGTCGAGCGTTTCCTCCACCGTCATGCCGCGCGCAATCGCGCCGCCGATCGCAGCCCCGGCACTCGCTCCGCCAATGAAGTCGATCGGAATATTGGCCTGGCGAAGCGCCTTGATGACGCCAAGATGGGCACAACCCAGCGCTCCACCCCCTGCCAGCACCACGCCGACGGCCCGGCCGGTCAGAAAACGGGCTACCTTGGTAAAGTCCGCATCATTGTCGAGCGCAACATGATGGTGCAATTTGGGGTTACGCGGATCGATCCACTCGCCGCTCTTTCTGATCGATTTGTCGGCGCTCTTGCGGAGCAGCAACAAGCTGCGCTGTGGCTCCGCTATCCAGTGCATCGCCGAAATTTCCATCGCATTGGGTTCGGGCTCCGCCTGGCCGGGGCGCGCCACCATCACCAGCGCATCGGCGTTGCGGCACACCATCTGCCCCCAGTCCTGCGATCCACTGCCATCAATCAGGATATAGGCGCCCTTTGCTTCCTGCTCGGCGAGCCACGACTGATATTCCTGGGCATCCGCTGCCTCGCTCGTCGCCCGGTCGATCGGTATCACCGGCGTTTCGGTCCGGACCACGGCTTCAAAGGCCGTCGCCATCCGCGCCAGAAATCCATCCGGCAACGTGCTGGATCCGGCGGGCAGCATGGCGATGACCCGCGGGATATTTGATGTTATGGACGAGGTCCGCGCTGTCGCGACGGCCAGCCGTTCGGAAACCAGCTTGAGCATTGCCGCGTATAATGCGGGATAGCGCAAGGCAATTTCGTCAAACGCCTGTCGCGATACTTCTCGCACTTTGGAATCACGCGTTGCAATGACATCGGCGGTGCGCTTGCCGCCGGCAAAAAAGGCGAGTTCTCCTACCGCTTCGCCAGTTTCGATATGGGCGACAATCCGCACCTGGTTGATCACCACCCGGAACCGGCCGGATTCGACAAAATATAGCGCGTCGGCATCTTCTCCCTGGCGAACCAGCGCCTCACCGCCCGCAATCTGCCGCATCGTGGAGGCAGATTGCAGCGCGTTCAGCGCTTCCGGTGCGACCCCTTCAAAGAGGGCGTGCCGGCCCAAATCCGGCATTTCTGTTGGTTCAGCCACGCTGTTTCCCCGTCGGTGCGACCCGCCTTGACCGGTTATCCTGCCTTATCGAGCCAATATCAAGTCTTTGATATTATGCCAAATAGCACATCAACCCGCGACTGGGTGCCACTTCATTCGCCAGCATCGCCAGATAGGCCGATTGCAGCGCCTCGCGTCCCTCCAGATCCTCTACTGTCAGATAGGCACTGGCATCGGCCACAAATGCAGCAAATTGTTCATCGACCCGCGACCGGAACGCCGCCGCCCCGATTTCCTTCATCAGGCTTTCGGCTGCTGTCGGGGCAAAGAAGAGCTCCGGCTTGGGCCCTTGCAGATCGTCTGCGCCGCCGCGCGCCGAGACATGGGTCGCGCCGACCAGCGAGCTGAATTTGAGCGTGTCGCCCCAGTGGGCGTGGATAGCGCCAAGCAACTGACCATTGCCGGCGAAGTCAACCGAGACGGTCGGCGTGGCAGCATCGGCCGCCGACAGATTGTCATAGGTCAGAACCTCGTCATAAAGCCCGGATTCCTTAACAAAAGCCATGTTCCCCGCCGACGTCAGACCAATGCGCCTGATCTCCGGACTGAGATTTTTCGTGACCATCGCGAGGCCCAGCGATGTCTTTGACGACGCACTGGTCATCAGCAGAGCCTCCGCCCCGAACCAGTCATTCGAGCGCATGAAATGCTCGATCAGGAAGCTGGTGGTGAACAGCGGCTGGAAGATGGCGCGCTCCGCCTCGAGCGGACTCTCGTCCTGCCCCAGGCGGTGATATTGATTGTAGATGATCGCCAGTCCCTGCCGGTGCGCGGCGCCGTCAAGGAAGCCGCCATCCTGAACATTGGCGGGCGTGACCAGCAAATGGCTGGCCATCGGCAAATAGCCATAGATCCGCTCGCCAACCGCAATATCGGCGTTTTCCGACGCCACGACCTCGGCAAATCCCCAGACTGGAACAATGCCCCATTCGGCATCGCTGGTCGGGAAAAAATTCCAGTAGCCGAAACCGTCGCCGACCACGGCATAAGTGATATTATTAGCCGTCAGGGCATATTTTTCCACCGCCAGCAGAATCTGGCTGTCGGCCAGAGGCGGCATCGCGCTATCACGCCATTCCGTTCGTGCAAGATCGTTTTTCTTTACCCACAGGCTCTGCATCGTTCACACTCCAAGTTATTTCCCGGTTCCGGCTTAGCATAGGGGCTGACGAACAGATGGCAAAAGCATTTGCCAAAAACCATCCGTCTGCTTATTCCGCCGCAACAGAAAAAATATGCGCCTATGCGCGGCATCGGGGAGAAATTTTGTGAGTGCAGCACCTGTTTCAGGTTTGGAGGCGGCGATCGCGCCCGTCACTAATGTTTCAGACTTCATCTGGGGTGGCACCTGGGAAGGAGTCGAAATACTGCCGATACCGCCAATGGTGGTGATACTCCTTGGCGCAGGCATATATTTCATGATCGGCCTTCGCGGCTACCCGTTGCGCAGACTATTCCCTTCACTCGCGGGACTGTTCAAAAAATCGTCAACCAAGGGCGCGGGCGAGATATCTCCTTTTGCGGCGCTATCAACGGCATTATCCGGTCAGGTCGGTACGGGCAATCTTGCCGGCGTGGCGACCGCAATAACCCTTGGCGGACCCGGTGCAATTTTCTGGATGTGGGTGACCGCATTGTTCGGCATGGCTCTCGCCTTTGCCGAAGGATCGCTCGCGGTCCGGTTCCGCTCGCAAGCAGAAGACGGCACCTATCGCGGCGGACCGATGACGTACATCACCATCGGGCTGGGCCCGAAATGGAAATGGCTGGCCATATTATTCTGCCTCGGTACGCTTTTTTCCGCATTGGTCACGGGCAACGGGATTCAGGCCAACAGCCTCGCCGACAGTGCCAAGGAACTGTTTGGCATACAGGAATGGATTGGCGGTGCCATCGCAGCCGTCGCAGTCTTCGTCGTCATCATCGGCGGGATCAAATCCATAGGCCGGGTGGCCGAAACCATCGTTCCCTGGATGGCCGGGGCCTATCTGCTGATGGCGCTGATCGCGCTCCTGATCAACCTGCCAAATTTGCCGGAAACCTTCGAACGGATTTTTAGCGGTGCATTCAACGCACAATCAGCCACGGGCGGCTTTCTCGGTGCAGCGATCATCATCGCCATTCGCGCGGGTGTCGCGCGCGGACTATTCTCCAACGAAGCGGGACAGGGTTCCACCCCGATCGCTCACGCCGTGGCCCAAACCAACGATCCCGCCGCGCAAGGACGGTTTGCGATGATGGGGACGTTTATTGACACGGTGGTTATCTGCACGATGACCGCGCTGGTCATGCTCACCGTTGCCGGCGATTTCACCTTTACCGATGTCAATGGCGTCAAGCAGGCGGTTGACCATGCGTGGCAATCGGACCTGAGCGGTTTCGCTATGACCTCCGGCGCCTATGCAGCGGCCTTCCCGTTTCCCGTCTTCGGTGTTCCGATCGGCACCCTGATCGCTTCGGTGGCGCTGATCCTGTTCGTCTTCACGACCCTGCTGACCTGGAGCTATTATGGCGAACGGGCGATCACCTATCTTTACGACCTGACACCCGGGTCCACATTGAAGGGGGAAAACCGGCTCCATTTCACGTGGCGGATATTGTGGTGCATAGTCATCTTTCTCGGCTCGTTCGCACCGCTCCAACTGATCTGGCGTCTTGGCGATATTTCCAACGCGGTAATGACCCTGCCCAATATCATCGCCCTGCTGGCCCTGTCCGGCGTCGTATTCGCTCTGGCAAAAGGCAATCGAGCCGCCGGCACCGACCATGGCCGCGAGACTCCTGTGGAATTTCAGGAAGAGGTAACCGGCACGCCGGGGCACTAGATGGAGTTTTCTTTAGACCTCAGGTGCCGGGCGCGGATATTCCGTTATGTCTCGCGGCAGTTCGCTGCGCTCACGCCTCCGACGGGGCGGGTTTTCGCCCGGCGCGCGGTCGCGCTTGCCTCCGCTTCGCGTCGGTTTGGTGCTCCCTCTGGTGGTAAGTTTTTAACCGAGCGCAGCGAGGCAAGCGCGACCCCGCGCCCGAGCTTATGCGAGGGTAGCCAAGGGCGCGGATGCGCCCGCCCGGCGCTTGAGGTTTAACAAAAATGCTCAAGCGCCTCTATGAATGGATGCTCGAAAAGGCTGGCCATCCACAAGCCACCAAATGGCTTGCGGGAATCAGCTTTGCCGAATCCAGTTTCTTTCCGATTCCGCCGGACGTCATGCTGGCACCGATGTGTCTGGCGCGGCCCGAGCGATCCTATTGGTATGCCCTGATTTGCACCATTGCATCCGTTCTGGGTTCGCTGCTCGGCTATGCGATCGGCTATTTTGTCTTTGAAGCGGTGGGCATGCCGATCCTGGAATTCTACGGCGTCACCGATAAATTCGATGTTTTTGCCCAGAATTTTAACGAACAGGGATGGGTAGTGGTCTTGCTCGCCGGCTTCACACCGCTGCCGTTCAAGGTAATCACCATCGCCGCCGGCAGCACCGCGATGCCGCTCCAAATCCTGATCGGCGCGGCGATCGTCGCCCGTTCGGCGCGGTTTTTCCTGGTCGCTGCCCTGCTGCGCTATTTCGGGCCACCGATGAAACAATGGATCGACAAGAATTTTGCTCTGGCCACCACTGTCGTCGGCATCCTGTTCGTCGGCGGGTTTGCGGCTGTACGCTGGCTGCTATGACAAGGAACAAAAGCTTTCAGCGAAACAGCTTTTTTTAATGGCCTAGACGCCGATGATTTCCTAAGGCCGGACCATGAGCAACAAACAGGTTTCAAACAGCAACGATCCTGTGATCGAAGATATCACGCAATTGGTCGAGCCGATGATCAACGGCGAAAAGCCCAAGGATCGCTGGCGGATCGGGACCGAGCACGAGAAATTTGTCTATTGCACCAACGACCATCACGCCCCCAGCTATGACGAACCCGGCGGCATAAAGGACCTGCTGCTCGCGATGCGGGAATTCGGCTGGGAGACAGTGGAAGAAAATGGCAAGGTCATCGCCATGGCCGGAGCCGACGGCGCGATCAGCCTGGAGCCCGCCGGTCAGCTGGAGCTATCCGGTGCACCGCTCGAAACCCTGCACGACACGTGTAACGAAACCGGTCGCCATTTGCAGCAGGTGAAGGCGATTGGCGCAAAAACCGGCTCTGGCTTCCTCGGCATGGGCATGTGGCCCGACAAGACCCGCGCCGAATTGCCGATCATGCCCAAGGGCCGCTACAAGATCATGCTCGAGCATATGCCGCGGGTCGGCAATCTCGGGCTCGACATGATGCTGCGGACCTGCACGATCCAGGTCAATCTCGACTATTCCAGCGAAACCGACATGGCGCAGAAATTCCGGGTAGGATTGGCCCTGCAACCGCTCGCTACGGCTTTGTTCGCCAATTCACCCTTCACCGAAGGCAAGCCCAACGGCTATCAGAGTTTCCGCAGCCACATCTGGTCGGATACCGATCCGCACCGCACCGGCATGCTGCCCTTCGTATTCGAAGAGGGCTTCGGATATGAGCGCTACGCTGAATATATGCTCGATGTGCCGATGTATTTCGTGTTCCGGGACGGCAAATATATCGACGCTGCAGGCCTTAGCTTCCGTGATTTCCTGAAAGGCAATCTGTCGGTGCTGCCGGGTGAGAAACCGACCATGTCGGACTGGACCGATCATCTCTCCACCGCTTTTCCGGAAGTGCGCCTGAAAAGCTTCCTCGAAATGCGCGGTGCCGACGGCGGACCGTGGAACCGCATCTGCGCTCTGCCAGCCTTCTGGGTCGGCCTGCTCTATGACCAAACGGCACTGGATGCCGCCTGGGACCGTGTCAAGGGCTGGAGCATGGAAGAGCGTGAGGCACTCCGCAACGCCGTCCCCAAGCTGGGGCTCGATACGCCGCTACCCAATGGCGGAAAACTGAACGACCTTGCCGGAGAAATTCTGGAAATTTCTTCGGCAGGCCTGACCGCGCGCAACCGTCTGAATAGCAGCGGCGACAATGAAAGCGGTTTTCTCGACCCGCTTCGCGAAGTGGTTGCCAAAGGCAAATCGCCAGCAGCCCAGCTGCTCGAGCGCTATCACGGCGAATGGAACGGCGATGTCAGCCGGGTCTATGACGAAATGAGTTTTTGACAAAAGGCGCGGAGATCAACCTCAAAAATTAAAGACTTCCTGATTGGGATTCGTCGCGTCCTCGCTATCCGGCTTTTCCTCTTCCGCGCCTTCCAGACTGCCGAGCGTCAGCCCGAGCAGTCGGACGCCATTTTCCACCGGCATGATGCTGGCCAGCAGCTCGCGACCGATGCTCGCGAACTCGTCCTTGCCTGCAACATAATGATCGGTTGATTTCGACCGGGTAACCTGCCGGAAATCGGTATATTTGGCCTTGAGCGTCACAGTTCGTCCGCGCGCCTCGCATTTCTCGATACTGTTCCAGACGATATCGATGATATGCTCGAACGCGTCGTGCATATCGCTGTCGGTGACCAGATCATCGCCATAGGTCCGCTCGCCGCCGACCGATTTGCGGATGCGGTTGGACCGCACTTCGCGGTGATCGACGCCGCGCGAGGCGCGGAACAGATAGCCCGCCGATTTGCCGAAATTCTGGCGCAGGAAAGCCTCCGATTGCGCGCGCAGATCGGCACCGGTGTGGATTTCGAGCTTCGCCATCCGTTCCGCAGTCTTCGGGCCGACGCCAAAGAACCGCCGCACCGGCAGCCCGGCAACAAAATCCGCTCCCTGATGCGGTTTGATCACGCAGGTTCCGTCAGGCTTGTTCTGGTCCGAGGCAATCTTGGCGAGAAACTTGTTATAGCTGACCCCTGCGCTGGCCGTCAGATTGGTCTGCTTCCTGATCTCGGCGCGGATCATCTCGGCGATCCGGGTCGCGTTGCCGATTCCCATCTTGTCCTGGGTAACATCGATATAGGCTTCGTCGAGCGAGAGCGGTTCAACAAGATCGCTATGGGTGCGGAATATTGCGCGAATCTGCCGGGAGACTTCGCGGTAGACTTCAAACCGGTGCTTGACGAAAATCAGGTCGGGGCAACGGCGTTTGGCGGTGACCGAAGGCATCGCCGACCGCACCCCGAACTCGCGCGCTTCATAGGAAGCGGCTGCGACCACCCCGCGCTTGGACGATCCGCCCACTGCCACCGGCTTGCCGCGCAGTTCCGGAAAGTCGCGCTGCTCCACGCTCGCAAAAAAAGCATCCATGTCGATATGGATGATCTTGCGCTGAAGCAGATCAGGGGCGGATTCGGACATGTCGGCAGTCTAGCGACTGTTTCTTCGCTTGGGGAGCAACTACATCACTTGGTTCAGCGATTTTCGATAGCTTTCGATCACATCATCGCCGACATCGATGCGGATTGTCTCTCCGAGACTGGCACGCATCCCGCAGCTCATGAAATCGGATGCCTCGGGATATTCTTCATAATCCGGCCGGCCATTGGCAAATATCTCCAGCCGGTCGTCCAATATCCTGAAAATCGGGATCGCTGCCCCTTCCGATACCGGGATATACCAGCCGGTTTCCCGATCCAGATACAGGTGCGAGGCATCTATGCTGCACAAATGGGCATTGGCGCCCACCGCGCTACCCTTGATCGCGTAAAGCTCGTCTTCCCCACGTTCGATCAATATCTCGGTCATCGAAGCCCCGACCAGAGCGGGCGTGATCTTGGCAAACAGATCAGACCGGACAGTAGCGGCGGGGAGCGGCAGCAGATCATCGATGAACAACGCCGCCTCTCCGGGAGCCAGCCACTGATTCTCGCCGATCAGACCGAGCAGCTGGCCTTTTCGAAGGCTGTAGCTTCCACGGATACAGTCCCCCGGATATTCCTCCGTACCACAACGGTTGCGCTGTTTCAGCCAATCGCGCTGGCTTGCCTTCACGCCGGAATTGACCACCTTCGCACGCTGGTAAAGCGCGGCAATATCGCGGTCTGCCGAGCGTAGATCATGGGCATATTCGCCGCAAATTTCGCGTTCGACCTTGCTGGCTGCCTTGGCGCAATCGAAAGACGGATTCGCCTCCGCCGTCCTCCGTTTGGCGGTTTCAGCCAGCAAATATTTTGCTTCTTCGGCGGTCAGACGAACGTCGCGGCTGCCGCCGCGCAGGATGATGTCACCGCGAAACTCGGCTTTCTCCAAATCAGACAATTGAGCGGGGCCGATAATAGTTTGATCCAGTATTGCGCCCGTCATTTCGACATTGCGAAGGCCAAAACTGTGCAGCGTGGCACGGGAGAAATCCGTTCCCTTCGCGCTTATTCCCTCTCCACCTTCATAGACCGGGCAGCCATCCGGCACGGTGATTCCGCAATCGAAGACAAATCCGCTCATGTCGGCGCCGTCGATGTCCCAGCCGGCAGTGGCTCCCTCAAACCAGCCGCCATCGAAATGGCCGCCGCTGAAATCTGCACCTTGACCAGAGACGTTGGTGAGATTCGCATTGCGGAACAATATGCCGGGCATACGAGCACCCGCCATATTGGCTGCGGTCAGATCGGCTTTGATGAATCCGACACCGGGAGCGAACGCATTGGCGAAATTCGCTCCGGACAGCTTGCTCTCTTCAAAGCAGATGCCGGACAGCGGAGCCGCGCTGAAATCCCAGCCCGAAAAATCTCCTCCTTTGACAATCTTGACGCCAGACTCGGGAAGAGCGGTCAACCGCACAAAATCCGACAGGGATTCTATCTGCACGCCATCAATTTCACGCCGCGGAACATCCGGCACGCCCTCTCCCCAGATATCGCCCGATGCGAAAGCACAGCCGGACCCCGCTGACACCGTTTCCGCCCGTGCCCAGGTTGCTCCTCCCAGCGCCATTCCACCCGATACAAGGCACAGAAATAACAGTTTCACCATCCAGTTTTTCCTCGATTCTGGTGCCCCGCAATGGCCCCGGTCTTGTCATTTCTGCTATAGCCACGCCCAACCGATCTTGCCATAGGCCGCACGTGCAAAACAAAGCCCTCCCCTTCCCGATCGGTCGCGTCGAACTGATCATATTGATGGCCAGCCTGATGGCGCTGAACGCCCTTGCGATCGACATCATGCTGCCCGCACTCGGATTGATCTCCGATGACTTTGCGCTGCCCGAGGTCAACGACCGGCAATGGATAATCACCTCTTATATTTATGGCATGGCCATCGGGTCGATTCTCTACGGATCGCTCGCCGACCGCTATGGTCGCAAACCGATTCTGCTGGTCACGATTGCGATTTATATCATCTTTGCCATCCTCTGCGCCTTTGCCTGGGACTATGAGCTGCTGCTGATCGCCCGCTTCATCCAGGGCCTGGCGGCGGCGGCGATGGGCGTGCTGGTCAACAGCATCATCCGCGATCGGTACGAAGGCGACGCGATGGCGCGGTCCATGTCGACCATCATGATGGTGTTCATGATAGTGCCGATCACCGCGCCGTTGTTCGGGCAAATGGTTCTGCTGGTTGCGCCGTGGAAGGCGATCTTTATCGTTCTCTCGATGGCCGGACTGGGCGCATTTCTGTGGGTGCTGATCAGGCTGCCGGAGACCCTCCACCCGGAGGACAAGACGCCGATCAGCCCGAAAGCCATCGCCTCGGCATGGCGTCAGGTCCTGTTTAACCGCAACAGCTTTGGCCATGTCATGGCCAGCGGCCTGATGATGGGGCCGCTGTTCGCTTTTATCGCCTCGGCGCAGCAGATATTTTTCGACATATTCGATGCAGCGGATATTTTCGTCTATATTTTCGCGTTCAATGCTGCGGCGATGTCGCTCGGCAATTTCGCCAATTCCCGGATCGTCATGCGCTTTGGCGCTCGGCGGGTGTCGCAATCGGCTCTCATTTTCTTTCTCCTGATCTCGATAATCCACTTTGTCACCGCGATGGCGGGCGGCATCAATATCTGGTCATTCACCGCGCTGCTGGTGCCCTCGATGGCCATGGTGGGTTTGACCGGTGCGAATTTCAGTTCGATCGCCATGCAGCCCTTCGGTAGAATCGCCGGCGTTGCCTCTTCCTTCCAGAATTTTGCCCGCACCGCGCTGTCGGCATCGATCGGCGCGGCAATCGGGCTGCAGTTTGATGGAACGGTCTTGCCGCTTGCTACCGGTTTCCTGGTGTGCGGGACGGCATCGCTGGCCCTGATTTTCTGGGCCGAAGAGGGCCGGTTGTTCCGGCGCGTTCAGACTGGCGTAACCAGAGACTCTCTAGCAAAGGTTGACAATCTATAGGCGAAAGTCGGAAACACCGGCTACCATGACAGGAACATGACTATGGCGATACTTACCCCCGGCAAAATAGCGGCTAGCCTTATCCCCGCAGCCATGGCCTTTGCCACCCCCGCGCTCGCTGCGAGTCCGATCGTCGGCGACTGGGTGACCCAGGATCGCGAAGCGATCATCAAAATATCCCAATGCGGCGCAACCGTTTGCGGGCGCATCCACAAATATCTGGTGACACCGCCAAACGGAGTCGGGCAAAAGGATATTCACAATCCTGACAAGATGCTACGCAACCGGACGCTGCTCGGCATGGCGATATTGACGGATTTCAAGCCCGATGGTGATATCTGGCGCGGCAAGGTCTATGATCCGAAAACGGGGAAAACCTATCGTTCCGAAGTCAATCTGAACTCGGCGAACCGTCTCAAGATGAAAGGCTGTATCGCCTTTTTCTGCCAGGGCCAGAACTGGACCCGGGCGAAGTAGAGTTTGTTTTACCTCAGACGCCCGGCGCTTGAGGTTAAAAAACAACCCCTTCCTTACTCCATCTCCGCGATCCACTCACTCAACAGGGCAACGCCCTCGTCATGAACGATTGAGCGCCCCACTTCCGGCATGCTGACGCCCGGATCGAGGCTCTTCAATCGGTAGATCATGATGCTGCCGTCCGGGTCGCCCGGGGCGATATCGAAATCATGGGTGCCGCTGCCCCGCCCCGCCGCAACCGGACGTTTGTTGATGCCGATACGGACCGGCATGTTTTCCTCATAGGTCAGGAACAGCCCGGAGTTGCTGGCCGACCCGTTGATATTGTGACAATGGGCGCAATTGACATCGAGATAGCCGCGCGCGCGGTCGTTAAGCGGAGCGCTGGTCTCTCCCCATGATGGTACGCGATATTCGACCTCGGGCTTCCGGTCGATCAAGCCAAGCCGCGCAAAATTCGCAAGTTGCCCGTCATGGGTCAGATTGCGCGCCTTGGGTCCGATCGGGACCACTGCATCGGACAGCGCATGGCATTCCTTGCACTGGTTCTTGTTGGGCACACCGTAGTTTATCAAACGCTCCTTGCCCGACGGGTCGGTGAAGCTCACCGCAATGCGGGCTCCAGCTACCTTTAGCTTCGCCTCGGTCTGCTCTTCATTCCAGACATAGGGCAAGGCGAGCCAGCCATCGGCGCGGTGCAGCAAAACTCTCGTCTCGAGCAGGCGGGGCTTGCCGTCCAGCTCGTAGCCGAAGCTCTTGATCAGCGCCGATCCCACCGGAAAATCGAGCAACCCGTCGCCACTGGTCTTCGCCTGCTGGCCTTCCGGCACATAGATAAACCGGTATTTCTCCGCATAATCGGTGAACAAAGGCATATTCAGCTGATAAGGCACCACCCGGTCATTGGGCTGCCAGCCGGAGGCATCCTTGAAAAAGCGATAGTCCGACAGGCTGCGCGGCAGACCATCGGACAGGATCACCGCATCCGCAACTCCCGCAGGTTCGTGCGCACCCGCCGACAAAGCCAGCACCGCAATCGCGCAAGCAGATGCCAGCAGCCGCATCAGCTGGTCACGTCTTCCATCCACTGGGGCAAGGTGACCGGTTTGAGCTGCCGGCCATCAAACGGCTCGGTGGCGCCCTCTGATAGCGCTGGCTTGGCTTCGGTCAGCGGCTGGCCGGGCGTTGTCAGTCCCAGCGTCAGGATCAGGGCATCGTCTCCGATCAGGATATTCTCACCCGTACCATCCTCGATAATCGGCGGGATCGCCCCACCAAAGGCAGCCTTCATCATGTCCCCACCGGGAAAGGCCGGTTTGTAGCCCGCCCGACCGTGCTGGTTTTCGAAGATCCGCACACCAATCGGTTTCGGATTGTAATTGGGATCATTCTGTCCCTTGCTATAGGAGACGATCAATATATTGCCGGTGGCGTTTTCGGCGAGCCGGTTTTCAAACACCTCCACCTCATAATGCGACATCACCATGATCCCCATGCCGGTGGGCACATCCGCGACGATATTGCCTGCGGGCGCGAAATTGGGGGTATTATTGTCGACCACGAAATTGTCGAACACCCGGACATTGCGGCCGCCCTGCTTGGGGATATTGGGAAGATCGAACACCAGAATTCCGCCGGTATTGTTGACCGCGATATTATTATAGACGTCAGCGCCGACGCTGTTTTCAATCTCGATCCCGGCGACATTATATTTTGCCACCGAATTGCGGACGATGATATTTTCCGACTGGCCGACATAAATCCCGGCATCCGAAGAACCGATCGTGGTAACGCTGTCGACCAGCACATTGGTGCTTTCGACCGGATAGATCGCATAAGCGCCATTTTCCGGATGTGGCCCGCGGGTCCATTCCACCCGCAACCTGTAATAGACGATATTGTCCGCGCCCTTCGACTTGATGCCGTCGCCCTTGCTGTCCTCGATCGCGAAATCGCGCAGGACGACATTGTCCGATGTGACCAGTAGACCTTCGCCCGCTCCCAGTTGTCCGGCGAAATTGAGCACCGTCTGGTCCATGCCGGCCCCGCGGACGGTTACCCCATCGACATCGAGCGAGAGGCCATCGACCAGATCAAACCGGCCGGCGCCAAGCTCAACCACATCGCCGGGTTCGGCCAGGATCAGGGCTTCCTGAAGCCGTTCCTGGGCATCGGCGCCGGGCGCGACGGTGACGGTTTTTGCAAATGTCGGGGCGCTCAGACAAAGCGCGGTGGCGACCAGTAAGCTGCGGATCATATCTCTCTCCTCCAGGAACGAGTTATGATGCCGCAAAAACCGGCCGATGCCAAGAGCATTGACATTCATGTCAGTAGATTTGGCATGTCAGTAGATTATGAATGTCAGGAGTTATGGCATGCCAGAAGCATTGGCGAAGCCAGACGCTAAGCCTCTCCCAATATCCATTCTATCGCAGCGTCGGCATGAATCTCGGTACTGTCGTAGATCGGCAGGATATTCGCCTTGGTATCGACAATCAGATCCAGCTCGGTACAGCCCAGCACAACCGCCTCGATCTCCTGCTTGGCGATGTTGGTGATATAGGTCTTCATCGTCCGTTCGGACTCGCGCTTGACCTGACTGAACATCAGCTCCTCGTAAATGATCCGGTCGATTTCCTCGACCCGCTCCTCGTCGGGCGGGGAGAGCGTGATGCCCTTGCCGACCAGCCGTTTGCGATAAAATCCCTCGGTCATCACATTGCGAGTCCCGACCAGTGTCGCCGACTTGATCCCGTCGGCAACCATCTTGTCGCCGACACAATCGGCAATATGCAGGATCGGAACACCCACTTCCGGCTGCACTTGGTCATAAATCTTGTGCATCGCATTGGAGCAAATCAGCACGGCGGTCGCACCGCTATTCTCCAATCGCTTGGCCGACCGGGTCATCAGGCCAGCCGCAGCATCCCAGTCATCGTCCGATTGCAGACGGGCATAATCGCTGAAATTGACGCTCTCGATCAGCATATGCGGGCTCGAAAAGCCGCCGAGACGTTTTTGCACTATACTATTGATCCGCGTGTAGTAGCTGGCCGTCGATACCCAGCTCATTCCGCCAATCAGGCCAATTTTCCGCATTGAATTTTAAATCCCTGAAATATTCGAGGTCAGCGTCTAGAGCGCTTTCACTATTTCCTCGCACATTTTCTTCGCATCGGAAAGCAGCATCATCGTCTGGTCCATATAAAAGACCTCGTTGTCGACCCCGGCATAGCCGACGCCGCCCATCGAACGCTTGATGAAGAATATCGTCTTCGCCTTTTCGACATCGAACACCGGCATGCCGTAAATCGGTGACCCTTTGTCGGTCTTTGCCGCTGGATTGACCACGTCATTCGCGCCGATGATAAATGCTACATCGGCCTGGGCAAATTCGCTGTTGATATCCTCCAGTTCGAAGACCTCGTCATAAGGCACATTGGCCTCGGCGAGCAGCACATTCATATGACCCGGCATCCGGCCCGCGACCGGGTGGATTGCATATTTGACGCTGACGCCTTCCTCTTTCAGCATATCGCCCATTTCGCGCAAGGCGTGCTGCGCCTGCGCCACCGCCATGCCATATCCGGGAATGATGATCACGCTCTCGGCCTGCTTCATCATATAGGCGGCATCCTCGGCCGAACCGCGTTTCCACGGCCGGTCGATCTGCGCAGCACCGTCGCTCGAC
Organism: uncultured Parasphingorhabdus sp.; assembly: GCA_965534715.1. Taxonomy (GTDB): domain Bacteria; phylum Pseudomonadota; class Alphaproteobacteria; order Sphingomonadales; family Sphingomonadaceae; genus Parasphingorhabdus. The sequence goes on along the minus strand of CBETBW010000037.1, from coordinate 761 downwards.
GCACTTTCCGCGCCAAAGCCACCAGCGATCACGCTGATGAAGCTGCGATTCATCGCCCGGCACATGATATAGGACAGGATCGCACCCGACGAGCCGACCAGCGCGCCGGTAATGATCATCGCCGTGTTGCCAAGAGTAAAGCCCATCGCTGCTGCCGCCCAGCCGGAATAGCTGTTGAGCATCGATATCACGACAGGCATATCCGCGCCGCCGATAGGAATGATCAGCAGGAAACCGATCAGAAAGCTGAGCGCCACGATCGCCCAGAATATCGGTCCTGTGCCAAGGGTCGGCGCAATCGCGAAATAGGCGGTCAGTCCGATGATCCCCAGCAGCACACCAAGATTGATGAAATGCCGCCCGGGCAGCGTGATTGGCGCGCCGGACATATTGCCGTTGAGTTTCAGAAACGCGATGACCGAGCCGGAGAAGGTAATCGCACCGATTGCAACGCCAAGACCCAGTTCAACACGGCTGACCGTCAGGATTTCACCCGTCGCATCCAATATGCCAAAGGCGCCGGGATTGAGATAAGCGGCGACCCCGACCAGAACGGCGGCCATACCGACAAGGCTGTGGAAAGCGGCGACCAGCTGCGGCATATCGGTCATCGCGATGCGGCGCGCGATAACGAAGCCGATCGTGCCACCAATGGCGATGGCACCGACGATTTCCGGCAGGCTGGCGATGCTGTGGGTCCACAATGTCGTGACCACGGCAATCAGCATCCCGACCATGCCGAAACGGTTGCCCTTCCGGCT
>CBETBW010000036.1:0-20069 GCA_965534715.1 uncultured Parasphingorhabdus sp. | reverse complement strand
CTGGATGATCAGCTTCATAAGATGCACGTCCCTCAACTCGTCGCCCCACCAGAGCGGGACGTAAAAAACCGTTAAGAAACCACTAAAACTCTATGGTTAACAAAGCGTATAAATCCGTAGATTATCTGACTCCGTAGATGTCTTCGGGCATGAGAAAATTGAGCTATGACCCCACCAAATGCAGCCCCGGCCGATCTTGCCTGTATATTTCCACCTCCAACGAGCGCACGCTGGAAAAGGTAAAGACGCTGCCCGTCGACACTATTGTTTTCGATCTGGAAAATATGGTTGTACCGGATTTCAACAATGAGGGGCGGTTTTGAACGTACGGAATCCCTTAACGGTCTTGAGACAATAGTTTACTTTCACCCAAGCGCGATGCTGCAGCTTACGGCCCCGCGTGATTTTAAATGGCGCAGAAAAATCACCGACGTCGTCATCATATCTGCAAGCACTTGATCCTCGACCGCTTGCCAGTTTCCGGTCTGCACCAATCCGCCAATATCCATTGACGGCGACGGTTTGGCCGGGATCGAACAGGCCGCGGCATATTCTGGCAAGTGAACCAACTCTGCGCGCACCGAGACCGCATCGCACAGATCAATGCGCTGCGGAGACATCAGCGTAAACTGAACATCCTGTTTTGAACACTCTTGTCGAATGCTACCCCCTCATTATTGGTCAGAATATGATAGTAGGAGGTATCATATTCTGATCGACGAGCAGCGCTCAGCAAGACGTGAAAAGGGCTGGACGCAAAAAATGCTAACCGCCCGGATCGGCACTAATGCTCAAATGATCATGCGCTTGGAACAAGAGGTGGGTTCCGCAAAGACGTCAAGCGCTGCCTTGGATGCTCTGGAATTCCGTTTGACTGGGGTAGGACCGGCAAGACGCTGTGCGAGCAACTTCGCAACCGACGGATCAGGCGTTCGCTATCCTTGGACCGTCTCTCGCAGCGCACCGATCTAGCGCAGGAGTCATTGACAGCCAATCAGTCAAAACCACGGAAAGTGGCGGAATTTGCGGCTATGATGCGGGCAAGATAGTAAAAGGGCGCAAGCGGCACATCCTCACCGACACTTGTGGCTATCTGATCTTCATCCTCGTCCACACTACCGACATTCAGGATCGCGATCGGGCCGTCGATGTCCTCAAAGCCATCCGCTATCGCTTCCCGTGGCTGCGCCATGTGTTCGCCGACGGCGGTTATCGTTGCTGATTTTGAATATGCTTATGCCCGGGACCGCTATTACGGATATCGCGTAACCAATCAAATCGGGTAAATGATTGCGACGGGGCGGGAAGCTCGACATAAAACGCGGCGTTCCGATGGCGGGGTATAAAAGGGGTAGATAGCGTAATATGGATTTATATTTCTCTCTGATATCAAATAGCTAATTAAGTAATTCGAATCCCTCCGTGGGGTCCGTCATGCCTTTCGATTGCAGTTAACAGGGAAACATTGGGGTGTTCCGAAAACCATAGCATCGATCCGACCAAACTTAGCAATGCGGTCGCTGGCAATCATCATCTCCTCCACATCAGCCCCCCACCATACTCCGCACCCCCTTCGCCGGCGGTGTTTCCGGTCCCCCGGCGAAGCATTGCGCGATTTCCATCCATCGGCGCGCAGTGTCGCCGACCGTCTCCAGCGCGGTGTCGTCGATATTGCGGGTCTGGGTGACGACTTGGGCGAATTCGACTGCGCTGCCGCGCAACAGATTGTCCTCTTGCGAATCATTCCATTCCCAGACGACACCGGATGGCGCGGTCAACTGAACGAAGGGCTTCGGAGCGGGCGGCTCTTTGCGGCGATTGCGGAAGGTCCAGCCGTAGGTGGTAACACCGAGATGGGCGATATTGCGGATGCGGTCGCCGTCTGCGCGCTCCTGCCCCAATATGTCGAATATCTCCTGGCCGTGCGACCAGGTTTCCATCTGCCGGGCGATAATTTTCGAGCGCGTCGTCATGTCGGGCCCGGCCCAGGCAACGCGGGCCTCGGGATCGGCTTCGCTATAGGCGGCTGCGAGTTTTGGATAATAGGCGCAATAGGCATCGAACAAAGCCTTGCCGCGGATCCCGCCGGCATGTTCGTCAAGCCATGTATATTGTGCGTCGACGTGGCTTTTGCCGGCCTTTAAGGCGCCCATCATATCGCGGAGGAATTGCCGGAAGGCGTCCGGGTCCTGCAGGGTCATCAGCGCTGCAACATTCCAGATATGCAGGTGGCCAATGACATCTTCGATCGTCCAGCTCTTGAACTGGGTGACCGTCGGAAACACATCATCCCCGGCATCGGCGAGCACGGCGGCGAGCGTGTCGCTTTCGTCTTTGAAATCCCGGGCTTCGTGCATCATTGAGAGGTTCCTTCTTGATCGTCCAGTTTCGCCGCCAGCGCATCCGGTATGGTAACCGGATGAGCGAGCAATATCTGGCCATAGCCCTTGCCCTGGGCGTCGTTTCTTATGCTCGCCACTCCGCCGCCGCCGAGCACGGCATCAATCAGGAAATTGATCGCGTTGGAGCCGGGCAGATGATACTTCTCGACTTTCGCGGCATCGGCGCCGCCTTCGATAAAATGGCCAAAACGTTCGGCCACGGAATCCAGGGTGACGGCGGCCCAGATATAGGGAAGATAGGCCGGATCGCGTGCGATCACGCCGATATTGGCCTTGTTGCCCTTGTCGCCGGAGCGGGCCCAGGCCAGCCGGATCAGCGGCACCGTGACCATCTCGTCCGAACTGGCCGGTAGTTCCGGATCGGCCGGACGGGTGATTGACACAGTATCAAAGGTCTGACCCGGACTATCGGAAAATTCGATGGTCTGGCCATCGACATCGATCCGGATGGCCAGCGCGTTTTTCGGCGTGAGATAGGAAAACAGCCGCACCACGGGAGATGGCTTGGCGCGGGCGCCGGAAAAGCCGCTCAGCCCCGGCGGCGTTGCGAGGCCGAGACCGGCCAACTCGCGCAGCAATATCCCGATTGCCGCCGCTTCGCTATGTTTGGCCGCGATTTTTGCGACCACTTCGCGGGGTTCATGGATTGTAGAAAAATCTCCGAACTGGCTTTCCGCGCCGATGAGCTCGACGCTGGTTTCGCTATAGTCTCCGAGATTGTGACCGCGCAGGATATTGTTGGCGCGTACAAAAACATGGTCGCAGAATTTCTGCGCCTTTCGGGCTGCGTCAAAGCCGTAGAAACTGACATAGGTTCCGCCGCGATAGCCTTCGCCATAGGTCAGGCAGGTTTTATAATGGTCAGGTGCGGGATAACCCTGGGCGGGCGAAACGTAAACTTTGTCCGGGCCAGACTGGACGATCTCGACATTCGAGAAATCACAGACGACATCGGGCAGGATATAGGCCTGCGGATCGCCAATTTCATAGAGCATCTGTTCCGAGACCGTGCCCACTGTTACACAGCCGCCGGTGCCCTCCGGTTTGGTGACCGTGAACGACCCGTCGGCAGAAACCGCGCCAATCGGATAGCCGATATTGGCGATGTTACCGGCTTCTTCCCAGTCGGTATAATTGCCGCCGGTGGCCTGCGGTCCGCATTCCAGCAAGTGGCCCGCGAGACTTCCGCTGGCGAGCAAATCATGGTCGTTCGCCGACCAGCCGAATTCGTGGATGCACGCCCCCAGCGTCACCGCGCTGTCGACGCAGCGCCCGGTGATCACGATATCGGCGCCTTCCGCCAGCGCCCGGGCAATCGGGAAGGCCCCGAGATAGGCGTTGATGCTGGCGACTTTGTCCTTGTCCGGAAAAACCGCGCCGGTGAACATTTCGGTCGGCGCATCGGCGGCGATTGCGTTCAGATCGCCCATCAGATTGTCGCCAGTGATGACCGCGACCTTGAGGTCCAGACCCTGCTCCTTGATCAAAGCCCGGGCCGCCTCACCGCAGGATGCAGGATTGACACCGCCTGCGTTGGCAATGACCTTCACCCCTTGCGCGGCAATCGCCTTGGCATGCGGTTTCAGGACCGCGCTGATGAAATCGCCGGCATAGCCTGCCGAAGGATCCTTGGCATGCGCCCGCGCCATGATCGACATGGTGATCTCGGCGAGATAATCAAAAACCAGATAATCAACGCCCGTACCCAGCAGCTGCGGAGTGGCCATGGCGCTTTCGCCCCAATAGCCACTCGCGCCACCAATGCGTATGATCTTGTCCGGCACGCGCCTTAATCCATGCGGTGCAGAGCGCAGAGCTTGTTGCCATCGGGATCGCGCAAATAGGCGAGATAGAGATTCATGCCAGGATTTTCTCTGACCCCTGGAGGGTCTTCAATCGCGGTGCCACCAGCTTCCACGCCAGCCTTGTGCCAAGCATCGGCCTGTGCGGGGTTTTCCATCGCAAATCCGACGGTCATGCCATTGCCACAGCTCGCCTTCTCGCCGTTGATTGGAGGTGTGACCATGAAAATGCTGTCATTATGCAGGTACATCAGTCGGCCTTTTGGATCGACCATCGCCTCTTTGCCACCGATGCTTTTGAACAAGGCATCATAGAATTTTTTCGAGCGGTCCATATCGTCAGACCCGACCATCATGTGACTGTACATATCATTCTCCTTTGTTTCATTCTCGGTAAACCGAAATAAACTCTTGCGCTCGCAACATCGTCACCTGTTTCATGGCCCTTGTCACTTTGTTCCGGACCAGGCTTTTCGGTGAGCATCGGCCCGAAGGCGATCTTGCCCTTGTTCTAGCCGGTTTGCATCTTTAAGCGAGTGATTAATTTATTCAAGCGGGACAAGAACAAAATGGAATTGAAAGACAAGATTATCGTGATTACCGGAGGTGCCAGCGGCATCGGAGCAGCGATGGCCCGGCGCTTCGCTGCGGAAGGCGCCAAGAAGGTCGTTTGCGCGGATCGGGATCTTGCAGGTGCGCAAGCGGTTGCCGATGAAATCGGCGGTGTGGCGATCAAAACCGATGTGTCTCTTGCAGCGGATATCAGTCACCTGATCGAAACCGTCGAATCCGATATCGGGCCGATTGATCTGTTCATCTCCAACGCAGGCATCATTACCAGCGGCGGTACGGAAGTGGACGATGCGGCCTGGCAGAATATTTGGGACATCAATGTTCTGGCCCATATCCGGGTCGCACGGATATTGGTGCCCAAAATGCTGGAACGCGGGGGTGGCTATCTGCTCAACACCGCATCAGCCGCCGGACTTCTGGCGCAAATCGGATCTGCTCCTTATTCGGTCACTAAACATGCCGCTGTCAGTTTCGCTGAATGGCTGGCGATTACCCATGGCGCCGAAGGATTGAAGGTCTCGGTGCTGTGTCCGCAAGGCGTCGACACGCCGATGATCGCCGGCGTCGATACGTCAACCGTAGCGAAAGACGGGATAATCAGCGCGGAGGATGTCGCCGATATCTGCGTCGCAGCGATCGGCGACGAGCGGTTCCTGATACTTCCGCATCCCAAGGTGGGCGACTATGTCAAGCAGAAGGGCGCAGACCCCGAACGGTGGATATCCGGCATGCAGCGCTGGCAGGCGATGTTGACCGAACAGGCTTCCTGACCGGGTCCCGAATAAAACATCCTAACCATTTTGCGCGTCGGGATTCGAGATTATTTTTACCCGTATGAACCTTTTGGCGCTTTGCTCCGACTATAGGAGTAAAGGTCAAAAAACCATGGCAGCGCGATACAGCGAAACAGAACGGATTTACGACGAATTGTTGCTCGCTCGCGTGCAGGCCGGTGATCGCCGTGCGGGCGAACGGCTTGCCGCGCGATGGTATCCGCGACTGATGAGAACTGCTTGCCGGTTGTTGCGCGATGAAGACCAGGCCCGGGTAGCGGTCCAGGATGCCTGGACCGGTATTTGCCGGGGTTGGCGAAGCTTGAACAATCCGTCCCGTTTCCCGGCCTGGGCCTACACGATCCTGCACCGTAAATGCGCCGACCGAATCCGGCGAAACCAGCGGCGGCGAAATTGGACCGGGGAGAGCGGCAGCGAACAGGTGGTTGGCCCCACTGGTGAAGCGAGAGTGACGATCGCGCAGGCGTTCGATGGACTGAGCGGTGATCACCGGACGGCGGCAACGCTGTATTTCAGCGAAGGACTCACGGTTCGGGAAATCGCTGCAGTGACTGGTGTTCCTACCGGTACGGCGAAATCGCGAATTTTCCATGCCCGGTGCCAGTTGAAAGAGGCGCTCGGTGAAAACCAGATTGAAGAAGGAGAATGACATGACAAAATTTGATGATCAATTGGGTGCCGCGCTGAACGCGGATGACAAGGCCTTTCTGGACGATCTGGAAAATGGCCGGGGATTGTTTGACCAACTCGGTGCGACCTTGCAGGGACCTATGCGTTTCTGGTCCTACATGGTCGGGATTTTCACTTTCGTCTTTTTTCTGCTCGCACTTTATTGCGGATGGCAGGCATTTCAGGCGGAGCAGGTCCGTGAAACGATTCTCTGGTCGGTCGGTTTTCTGATGCTGTTTCAGGCCGTGGCCATGCTCAAAATGTGGTTGTTCGACCGGATGAATCTGCTTTCGCTCCTAGCCGAAATGAAAAAGATCGAATTCAGAGTGGCGCAGCTTGGTGATCCCAACGGCTGATGGTTCAGGCAAATGTTCGTCCGACGAACCAGTAAGTCGCTATAATCCCGATGCCATAGGCTATCGCGGTTTTGGTGGGGTGCAACCAGTGATCGCGATATCGTCGCAGTCCGTGTAATACCGCGAGTGCCGCTGCGACGATGATCAGCTGTCCGATTTCGACACCAAGGTTGAATGTCAGCAAGGCCAGTGGAACATCGCCTTCCGGCAAGCCGATTTCTGCAAGCGCACCGGCGAAGCCAAAGCCATGGAGCAGGCCGAACAGGAAGGCTACGATCCATGGGAAGCGTTCCGAGAGCCTGAGATCGTCAGGGTTTGCTTTCACGACTTCAACCGCCAGAAAGACGATCGACAGTGCGATAACCGATTCAACCGGCTGTGATGGTAGTGACAACAAGCCAAGCGTCGTTCCGATCAATGTCAGACTGTGCGCAACGGTAAAAGCGGTGACGGTCTTGACGACGAGCCAACTGCCTTTGAGCAGCAGGACCAGAGCCAGTACGAAGAACAGATGGTCGAAGCCCAGCAAAATATGTTCGATACCGAGAATCGTGTAAGTCGCCGCGACATTGGAGATCGCGGACGGCCGGGCCAGGGTGGCGGATGGCTGGTCCGGGGTCAGCCGCACGGTCTGCATGGCAGCGTCCATCGGATCAATGCGAACCAGCGCATCGGTGGACGATAGCTCCAGGCCTTTCAGACCGATTGTCTGTCCCTGCACTGGTCCGTCGCATCGCAGCGAGAGGCGGGTCAGAATATTGCTTCCCGCAAACTCGCGCTGGCGCTCGTCTTCGATCTCGCAATTCTCCGGTATTATTATTTCGCCGCTCTGCCCAAGGCGCGAATTGGCCGATGCTTTCCACAAGAGCGACCATTGGCCGGGTGATTGTTCGGTCATTTCGATATAGGCAGGACGCAGTTCGTCGGCGCGGGCGCTGGTTGGACATAGAGCAAGCGCGAAACAGAGCCACAATACGGCGTACCAGCGATTCATGGCCGACCGACTACGGTGATTTCATATTGCGCCCGATATCGGGAAAGCGCTTTTTCCTTTTGTGTGGTCTGTTGGGCAGCGAACCAGTCATTGATTACCCGTTGCCGGACATAATCCAGATTCGCAGTTTTGCCGGGCGCCTTCGCGGTTATTTTGACAGCATGAACGCCAAAACCTGAATTGATCGGGCCACTCCATGTACCGGGTTCCAGCTTCGCCATCTGTCCGGCAAAACGATCGCCGAACTGGCGAGCAATTTCGTCGCTACTGGCCTGTTTGAGGATGGCAGGCAGGGAAATGGATTTTGCGAACGCATTGGGTCCGGCGCCGTCTTTCAGTTGATCGATCCGGTCGCGGGCTTCCGCCGCGCTGATCTGACCGAGATAGATTTGTTCGAAATCATAAAGCGCCGACAGGGCATATTTGGCGGAATCCTTGTCCATCCATTGCTGCAGGACGGCATCTGTCGGCGAGGTATTTTCCGTGTCTTGGCCATCGACAAAGCGCATCTTTGTAAAGAGCCTGCGCCGGATGACCGGATCATTTTTATCCAGCCCCAGCCGCAAGGCTTCGCGATAGTAGATTTCTTCGGCAATCTCCTGGTCAATCAGACCGTCCAGTTCTTGCTGTGTCGGGGGACGGCGGAAATTTTGAATCCAGTTCGTCTTTAGCCGGGCGATATCCGTTTCATTGATCCTGATCACATGGTCCGCCGGGTCACGGCCGGTACCGGTGGCCCAGAAGAAAGCAAAAATGAGCAGCGCGCCTCCGAGAAAATGGATCAGCGGTTCTCTAATAAACTTACGCAACATATATCCTGCAACCCATTATGTTCAGCCGTCGCCAGTCGAAAGATCACGGGAACCTTGCGCTGACCGACTCCGGGTGATTGGTGGAGATAGTTTAAGCCGTTGGTGTATATCAGATCGGCAAGTTATAGGCGCGTTCCTGCAAAAACCATTCGTAGGTTTTTTTAATCCCATCGCGTAATTTAATCGATGGTGCCCAGCCCAGATTCTTCAATTTGCTCCCACTCATTAATTTCCGGGACGTCCCGTCAGGTTTATTGGTGTCAAATCGTAGTTCGCCAGAAAACCCTATAACACTACAAATCATCCGGGCCAAATCAGCGATCGAAATATCATCACCAGACCCGATATTTACATGAATCTGTTCTGAATAATTTTCGAGCAAATAAACACAAGCATCTGCACAATCATCGGCATGCAGAAATTCGCGCTTTGGCGTGCCTGTCCCCCAAATTGTTATAGAATCACTATCAGAAACTTTTGCTTCGTGCGCTTTGCGAATGAGTGCAGGCAAGACATGGCTCGATTGCAAATCAAAATTATCACCCGGACCGTAAAGGTTAGTCGGCATTGCCGAGATGTAATCTCGCCCATATTGTAGCCGGTAGCTTTCGCAAAGCTTGATTCCCGCAATCTTGGATATCGCATACCATTCATTTGTGGGCTCGAGAGGTCCGGTGAGGAGAGCCTCTTCAACAATGGGTTGATCCGCAAATTTCGGGTATATGCAACTGGAACCGAGGAATAGAAGGCGGTTAACATCTGCTCGATGCGCTGCGTCAATAATATTTGTCTCCATGACAAGGTTTTCGTAAAGAAAGTCAGCTGGAAATTCCGAGTTTGCCAGGATGCCGCCCACCTTGGCGGCGGCGACAATGATCGCGTCGGGTTTCTGCAAAGCGACCCACTGTCTGACCGCCGATTGTTCGGTGAGATCCAGCTCCGCGCGCGTCGCGGTCAGGATGTCGCATTCTTCATTTTGCAACCGCCGAACAATGGCGCTGCCGACCATTCCGCGATGGCCGGCCACCCAAATCCGTTTGTTTCGCAATTCAAACACTAGGCGCTTTTGTCAATCGGAGCGTTCTCCATCACCTCTAAATCGTGCTGGACCATTTCCCGTGCCAAATCCCGAACGCTGGTTTCATGTGACCAGCCGAGCTTTTCTTTCGCTTTGGCGGGATCGCCGAGTAGCAGTTCAACTTCTGTCGGTCTGAAATAGCGAGGGTCGACTTCGACTAGACATTCGCCAGTCGCCCGGCAAATACCTTTCTCATCGATGCCCTTGCCGGTCCACTCAAGATCAATGCCAACATCTTCAAACGCCCACTCCACGAATTTTCGGACTTCGGTGGTTTCACCGGTAGCCAGAACATAATCATCTGGCGTGTCTTGCTGCATCATCAACCACATACCCCGAACATATTCTCTGGCATGGCCCCAGTCACGCTTTGCATCCAAATTTCCCAGATACAATTTTTTTTGCCGTCCGAGCTTCATAGCGGCAACCGCTCGGGTAATTTTCCGAGTCACAAACGTCTCGCCCCGTAAAGGGCTCTCATGGTTGAACGCGATGCCGTTAGACGCATGAATGCCGTAGGCTTCCCGATAATTTACAACAATCCAGTAAGCATAAAGTTTAGCCGCCGCATAAGGAGATCGTGGGTAAAATGGCGTGGTTTCGCTTTGCGGCACTTCTTGAACAAGCCCATAAAGTTCAGAAGTAGAAGCCTGATAAAATTTGCAAGTCTTTTCGAAGTTCAAAATGCGCATTGCTTCCAGCAAGCGAAGTGTTCCCATGGCGTCAGCGTTCGCAGTATATTCAGGTGTTTCGAAACTGACCTGAACGTGACTTTGTGCGGCCAAGTTGTATATTTCGGTTGGTTTCACCTCCTGAACGATTCTGATTAGGTTGGTACTGTCTGTCATATCACCATAGTGCAGACGAAATCGGGATCCTTCGACATGAGGATCCTCGTAAATGTCTTCGATTCTTCCCGTGTTAAAGGAAGAGCTCCGGCGCTTTACGCCATGAACTTCATATCCTTTGTCCAATAGTAGTTTCGCTAGATAAGCACCATCCTGACCGGTAATGCCCGTCACCAATGCGATTTTGTTTTTGTCTGTCAAAGTTAAGTACTCAATCTGGAGTTAGTTAGGATGGATGAATGCTAGGCGAGAATTGAAAACCTTTTATGACATCGGCTTCGATGTCAAGCTAGCCAGAGAGGATATATCGACAACTTCCAATTCAGGTAAGCAGTCGGGCAATATCCGTTTCATCGATCCCGATCGCTTGGTCCGCCGGGTCACGGCCGGTGCCGGTGGCCCAGAAGAAAGCAAAAATGAGCAGCGCGCCTCCGAGAAAATGGATCAGCGGTTCTCTAATAAACTTACGCAACATATATCCTGCAACCCATTATGTTCAGCCGTCGCCAGTCGAAAGATCACGGGAACCTTGCGCTGACCGACTCCGGATGATTGGTGGAGATAGTTTAAGCCTTCGGCGTATACCAGATCGGCGAGCTATAGGCGCGTTCCTGCTGGATCTTGATCACTTCATCAGGCAGGGTCAGGCTGAATTTGAGCGCATCATAGACCGGCCAGGTCGGCGTCGGGATTTCCAGCACGCGGACATAGTAGAATGCGTTCTGCGCGGCGTCGAAATCGGGGTCCTGCCAGAAGGTAACCAGTTCCGGCGCGCCGGTAGCATTGTCCCAGGTGCCCTTGGTCAGATCGACCGAATTGGGTACCGGGCCTAGTTTGCCATCGGCCCCCAGTTTGCGTGCTTCGGCATCGCTCCAGCTGACATTATAGACTTGTTCCTGGCTCCGGCCGGTCGCGTCGACCCAGCCCTTGATCACCTGGATTCGGTCGAGACTGGCGCTTTCCGGGTCCATCAGCGCGCTGATCAGGAATTTTGGAGCTTCGCCGTCTCCGCCGGTTAAATCCCCGCCCATCGGAACGCCTTTGGCATAGCCGGTTTTAACCAGATCTACGATATCGTCTGCGGTAAAATCAAAGCCGCCAAAGAAACGGACCTGCATCCGCGGACCGGTTGTTGCATAGACCTCGCGGCGCATCATCGCGTCGAAAATGGCTTCCCGCGTATTGCTGGTCGCCCAGACGGCAGCATAACCACTCGACAGATAATGCCAGCCGAACCGGCCTTCGCGGGTACCGAGATTTTGCGGGTCTAGCGCGCGGCCCTTGTTATTGGCCTCGTTGCCGCTGTGCTTGCCGAAGAAATTATTCTCGTCCGCCGTCGCCAGCGAAGTATGGCTGTCGGTCGAACCGATCATACCGAATTTGAAAGGATTGGCACCAACGGAAAGGGTTAGTTCCAGGCCGCGCTTCAGCGCTTCGCGAACATAGCTGCCGCCATAGCTTTCGGGTGGCATGTCCCTCGTGCAGCTCAAATTGCATTTATCCCAACCGGCAATACCAAACTCGGCAAATTCATCATTGGGGGAAAGAAACGGATGGGTTTCGCTATCACCCTTGATCTGGGTGACCTCGACGATCGGTTCGCGAAGCGCACGGGTTTTTATATAGGCCGCGTCAATCGGGCTGCCGTCAAATTTGTTCATCGCGAACATCCGGCCGTTGGAAACATTGCTGTTGTGCGGAATGGCGAGCACTTTTCCGCCGGTTTCTTTCTCATAGGCAGCCATATAGCCCCAGAGCTTTTCCGGGTCCTGTAATCCTAGCGCACCATAGGGAATGGTATCACCCATTTTTTTCGGACCGTCGCGGAACATGACGACCCGGTGGAGATTGTCGCCATCCGGCATCGACGTATATTCAAAGCCCATGAAGGCCGTGAATTTTCCGGGCTCATTATATTGATCCACGGTCTTGCCGTGCTTTGTCCATAGATCAGTCGTGCGTTCTTTGGATTCTTCCGGGTCGGTCAGCGATGCCGGCAATGTGCCCTTGGCCGCGCCATCGATGAGTTCCGCCGTGACTCGCAACGAGCCCTCGTCGCTCTCGTTCATCATATCGTGCCAGCGGAGCAGGAATTTATTGGTGAGCAATGCAATACGCGGGGCTTCCATAATCGCCTTGGTCGCACCCATTGCGTCGCTATGGTCGGCGATCACGAGAAAGTCGAGTGGGCGGGACAGCTTTGCTTTCGCGCCTTTGGTTGCGGTGACTTCTTCGCCGCGGGCGAATCTCAGGGCGGCTTCGGCATCCAGCCTGTTGCCAAAACCGAAAGCGTCGATGCTGTTGTCGGTGTGGAGATGGGTATCGCCCCAGAACACCTGCTCGGGATAGGCCGTGTTGGTGACCTTTGCGCCGTCGCTGTCTTTGTCCTTGTTTTCCGAACAGGCCGAAAAAGCCAGAGCAGCCGTGCAGGCCGCCAACATCAGTGGTTTTCGCATATTGAATCTCCCATCCCAATTTTTGGAAACTATCCCTCTCGGGGTTTGGGCGCAATAGGCAGCTGATTTGGCCAGCCTGTCGTAGCGTCAACCGAGCCAGCGGCCTAACAGACTGCGCTCCCGCAGGATCGCGTTTGCGGCGTTGTGGCCCGGCGCGCCGGTGACGCCGCCGCCCGGATGGGTTCCCGAACCGCACATATAAAGACCTTTTAGAGGTCCTTTGTAGCCGGCCGCGCCAATTGCCGGTCGCGCCGTCCAAAGCTGGTTCAGTGACATGTGGCCATGAAATATGTCGCCACCGACCAGTCCGAATTTGCGCTCCAGATCCATCGGTGACAGCGCCATTTGTCCGAGGATCAGCTTGCGAAACCTCGGAGCATGATCTTCGACTACGTCCAAAATCGCTTCCGCCGCCGCGTCGCGTTCATCGTCCCAATGACGACCCTTTGGCAATTCCGGCGCAAATTGCTGGCAGAACAGACTCGCGACATGCCGACCTGCGGGGGCCAGGCTGTCGTCGACAAGACTGGGGATAAGCATTTCAACGACAGGCTTGCGCGACCAGCCATATTGCCGGGCGTCCTGATAGGCGCGGTCCATATAGTCCAGCGACGGCGCCATGATGATCCCGGATTTCAGATGATCCCCGCCACCGGGAAGGTCGGTGAAATCGGGCAGGCCGTCCAGCGCCAGATTCATCCGGAAACTGCCGGAGCCACATTGATAGCCGGCCATCATTCTGCGGAAATCAGCGGGCAGGTCGGATGGATGAATCAGGCGATCATAAAGCAGCTTCGGTCCAATATTGGCTATGATCTTCGGAGCATGGATATGCTCTCCCTCCGCAGTGCATATCCCGATTGCGGCCCCGTTCCCGACGAGCAGTTTTTTGACCGGAGTTTCAAGGCTGATCTCGACCCCCAGCTCTTTGCAGGCATCAGCCATGAGTTCCGTAATCCGGCCCATGCCGCCGGTCACATGGCCCCACTGCCCGCGTTTCCCGTTGACCTCGCCAAAAACATGATGGAGCAGAACATAGGCGCTACCCGGTGTTTCGGGGCTCGCGTAATTGCCGACAATGGCATCAAAGCCGAAGACCGCCTTGACCGGTTCGCTTTCAAACCACTGGTCGAGCAGGTCGCGCGCGCTCAGCGTGAACAGCCTGATAATTTCATGCTGCTCTAGCGCCGACAGCTTCGAAAATCGCCGGGCCGTTTTGATTCCTGCCAGCAGGGCACGGGAGCCGTCCCCGAGATTCGGCGGGATTTCCAGCGCCAAGTCGCGCAAAATTTCTGCAGCCGATTCCAGCATCGCATAATATTCCGGCAAACGTGCAGCATCGGCCTGAGAGAATCGCGCGATCTCGTTCTGCGTCTCTTCAAGGGAGCCGCCGACGAGCAAGTATTCACCGTTACCCAGCGGCAAAAAATTGTTTTTGGGCCGCTCGATCACGCGGTAGCCTCGTTTCACCAGGCCCATATCGTCGATGATTTTCGGCTGGAGGAGCGAGACCGTGTAGCTTGCCGTGCTGTTGCGGAAACCGGGGTGAAATTCTTCGGTCACCGCCGCGCCGCCGATCACATCGCGCGCTTCCAATATCCGGACCTTCATCCCGGCGCGGGCGAGATAGAAAGCGCAGACCAGACCGTTATGGCCTCCGCCGATGATCAGCGCGTCCGGTGAATATGCGTGCATGGTGGTTCGAGGCCTAACGTTGGACAATCACGGCAGCAACCCTCAATCGTCTGACCGGCTTCGCACCGTTCGGAAATAAGGATCAGCGATTGATCGGGCGGTAGCTTGTTCGGGGTGCCGCAGGCGGGACAGCGAATTTGTGCAAATCGAAAGAGGATGATAGGGCCGGGGAAATTCATACTATAGAAGGAACATTTTGGATGAGATATTTGTTGCTGACCGCTGCCTCTGCCTTGGCATTGGCAACCTTCGCCGTCGGACCGGCAAGCCTTGCGCAGACCGGCGCAGCGGTTACTCAGGCGAACGAAGACGCCGATGAGCAGCTGTCCAGATTTTTCAAACAATATGACGATCAGGAACTCGCTCATTCCCCAGTGTCCAAATCCTATCGCGGGATTCGCGATGCCGATTATGGCAAATGGGATAACCCGAGCGAAGCGGCTGAAATAGAGCAATATGAACGCGGCCAGGCCGCGCTTGCCGGGATGGAAGCGGAGTTTGCCAAGGATCAACTGAGCGAAGCCAGTCAGCTAAGCTATCGCCTGTTTCAGGCGCGGGCTGAACGATCGGGAAATGCCTTCCCGTTCCGCCGCAATGCCTATATTTTTGATCAGATGAATGGCGCGCAAAGCCAGATACCGGCGTTCATGATCAACATCCACCAGGTGGCGAACAAAGCGGAAGCCGACGCCTATGTCAGCCGTCTTGACGGCGCAGGTCCGTTGATCGAATCGCTGGTTGCCCAGTCGGCTGAGCGGGCGGATGACGGTATCATCGTGCCCGACTGGGTGTTCCCCTATGTGATCGCCGACGCAAAAAACGTGATCAGCGGTGCGCCCTTTGGGGATGGTGCGGATTCGCCCGTTTATGCTGATCTTAAAAAGAAGGTTGCAGCCCTGGATATTTCCGATTCGGAAAAGTCCGAGATCGTCGCGCGCGGCGAAGCGGCGCTGACTAACAGCCTTAAACCGGCCTATGAGAAGTTAATCGCCGAAATGGGACGCCAACAGGCAATGGCGGTCGATGGTGATGGTATCTGGAGGCTCAAGGATGGTGCGGCTTATTATGCCGAGCGGTTGAACAACTATACGACCACCGATCTGACGGCGGACGAAATTCATCAAATCGGCTTGGAGAATGTAGAGCGCATTCACGGGCTGATGCGCAAAATCATGGCTGACGTAGGT
This sequence comes from uncultured Parasphingorhabdus sp., assembly GCA_965534715.1. GTDB lineage: Bacteria > Pseudomonadota > Alphaproteobacteria > Sphingomonadales > Sphingomonadaceae > Parasphingorhabdus. The sequence goes on along the minus strand of CBETBW010000036.1, from coordinate 4,403 downwards.
TTTGAAGGCAACCTGCAGGATTTCTTCCAGCATTTGCGGACCAGTGATGAATTTTACTACAAAACGCGGGAAGCCTATTTGGCGGATGTCGACATCAAGCTGGCGGCGATGGAAGCCAAATTACCCGAATTTTTCAATACCTTGCCCAAAGCGCCGCTTGTCATCAAGCCGGTGGAGGCGTTTCGCGAGAAATCTGCGGGCAAGGCATTTTATAATGGCCCCGCGCCCGATGGTTCGCGCCCCGGAACTTATTACGTCAACCTCTACAATTTGCGCAGCATGTCGAAGATTGAACTGGAAGCGCTAGCCTTTCACGAAGGATTGCCGGGTCATCATTTGCAGAGGACGATCCAGACCGAGCTTGGCGATGTGCCACCGTTCCGGCGGTTTGGAGGATGGACCGCCTATACCGAAGGCTGGGGACTATATTCGGAAGAACTCGGCAAGGATATGGGCTTCTATCAGGATCCCTATAGCGATTTTGGCCGGCTCGGAATGGAATTGTGGCGGGCCTGCCGACTGGTTGTTGACACGGGCATTCATGACAAGCGCTGGAGCCGCGAGGAAGCGATTCAATATCTGACCCATAATACGCCCAATCCCGAAGGCGATATCCGCAAGGCGATCGAGCGTTATATCGTCTATCCCGGGCAGGCGACGGCTTATATGATAGGAAAACTGAAAATACTCGAGCTTCGCGCGCGGGCGCAGGACGCTCTGGGTGACAAGTTCACCATGGGCGAGTTCCATGACGTGATCCTGAAAAGTGGTCCGGTACCGCTCGACATCATGGAAGAACGGGTAAATGCCTGGATTGCTTCGAGCAGCTGAGTTGCAGCGGTAATCGGCAGCAATGTCCTAAAAAGTCAAACGCTGGGGACGAATCCGTCGTTTTTGTCCAATTAATCAATGCTGTTACGAGTGCATAGAGATGGCGCGACCCGAAGGGCTCGTGCCATCACATTTTGAAGGTATCTGAGTTCTTTTCCTTATTGGCCTGACTATTAATTTAGTCAGGCCTTTTTTTTACCTTTGTTTTTCAGCTATAAAAGAGCATCCATACGTAATCTGAACCTGGAGGAGGGGCAGATCAAGGGGTCGTAGTTTGGTTAGTTTGAGATATTTTGCGCCTGCGGAAGATGTCCGGGACCTGGTCTCGGTCTATTATCTTTTCGAGATGGATCAACCGCGCTTTGCCGATAATGAACGGGCAGCAATCGCGCAATTGCGTTTTCTGCTGGAGGGCAAAGCAGTGATCAGCTTTGCCGATGGCAGCAGTTTTCCGGCTGAGGATGCGATGTTGCAGGGGCCTTCGACAGGATCGATGCATTTTGAGGTGACCGGCCCGTTCCGGATGTTTGGCGTTGGTATATTGCCCGCCGGCTGGGCCATTTCTACCCGGAAATCGGCTGCCGACTATACCGACCGGGCGGTCAAGGCCGCTGAGGTTTTTACCGCGGAGATTGACAAGAATCTGGAATATCTGCGCGGATGCCAGACCCCCGAAGAAATGGTGGCATGGGCGGACAAGATCTACCGGGCGCTGAAACCGCGTCTGAAGCCGGAAACGGCCGCGTTCACCAAGATGATCGATGAGTGGCTGTCGTCGGAACCCTCGCCGCCGGTCAGTCGGCTGATGGAACGGTCGGCGCAAAGCTCGCGGCAGGTGCTGCGCACGGTGAACAAGCTTTATGGCATGCCGCCCAAATATCTGGCGCGCAAATATCGCGCATTGCGGGCGGCTCGGGCCTATGCCGAACAAAATCAGGAAGAATTGCTCGAACTTGTCGATGCGTTTTACGATCAATCGCACATGATCCGCGAAATCAAATTCTTTGCCGGCGTAACCCCGACGCAACTCCGCGTCGGCGAAGGTGAAACCGCGCGACTGATCGATCAGCGCATCGGCCTGAAGGGCAAGATTGCACCGCTGACTTCCGATACCTGACTGGAAGATATGGAAGCATGTTTGCAGGGTGCCGGTTCCTTCGATGCAGCCCATTTCCGCCCAAAAAAAGCGCCGCTCTTCTTGCAATACTGGATAAATGAGACTAAATTAGTCTTGTTTAGATTTTCACCTCCAGCGATTCGAGAAATATGCGTCTTTCCAACCTTGCCGACTATGCCGTTGTCCTGATGTCCGCCGCCGCGCGCCATTGTGGTGGTGCGCTGCTCGCGGAAGGCAAGCTCAACGCAACAAAACTCTCGCAGGAAACCGGCGTCCCGCTGCCCACAGCGAAAAAGCTGGTTAGCCGGTTGACGGCTGCGGGTCTGTTCGAATCGACCCGTGGTATCGGCGGCGGCATCCGGCTGGCGCGGCCTCCGGCATCGATCAGCCTTGCCGATATTGTCGAGGCGGTCGAAGGTCCGCTGGCGATCACCTGCTGCACAATCGACGGCAATCATGATTGTGTGCTGGAGAGTGGCTGCACCGTGAAACCCCATTGGGGAGTGATCAACCGGACAATCCGCGAGGCGCTGGATGAAGTCAGTCTGGCCAGCCTGTCGAATCTGCCTTCAACAAATATGAACCACCGTTCGTCTCGAGCGAAGTCGAGAGACGGTGATAGCGGGCGAAGTGTCTCGACTTCGCTCGAGACGAACGGGATAATGGTATGAGTGAACAAGTCAAAACTGCCGATTATGATGCAGAGCGCAAGGAAATGAACGCCGAAGCGCAGGAAGCGGCTGACAAGGCCAGCACCTATGAATTCGGCTGGTCGTCTGACATCGAACAGGATTTCGCGCCCAAGGGTCTGAACGAAGATACGGTACGGTTCATTTCCGACAAAAAGGGCGAGCCGGAGTGGATGCTGGACTGGCGTCTCAAAGCGTTCCGCATGTGGGAGAAAATGGAAACGCCGGACTGGGCCAAGCTCGACATCCCGATGATCGACTATCAGGACGCCTATTATTACGCCGAACCCAAGCCGAGGGAGAAACTTGGCAGCCTTGACGAAGTCGATCCGGAAATATTGCGGGTCTATGAGAAGCTTGGCATTCCGATCGAGGAGCAAAAGGTTCTCGCGGGTGTCGAAGGCGCGCGCAAAGTCGCGGTCGACGCGGTGTTCGACAGCGTGTCTGTGGCGACGACCTTCCGCAAGGAACTGGAAGATGCCGGCGTGATTTTCCGCTCGATCAGCGAGGCGATCAAGGAATATCCCGATCTCGTCCGCAAATATCTCGGCAAGGTCGTGCCGATGCGCGATAATTATTTCGCCACGCTCAACTGCGCCGTGTTCAGCGACGGGACCTTTGTCTATATCCCCAAGGGCGTCAAATGTCCGATGGAGCTGAGCACCTATTTCCGGATCAACGCGGAAAACACCGGTCAGTTCGAGCGTACTTTGATCATTGCCGAAGCCGGCAGCCATGTGTCCTATCTCGAAGGCTGCACCGCACCGATGCGCGACGAGAATCAGCTGCACGCTGCAGTAGTTGAGCTGGTCGCTATGGATGATGCGGAAATCAAATATTCGACCGTGCAAAACTGGTATCCCGGCGACGAGAACGGCAAGGGCGGCATTTATAATTTCGTCACCAAGCGCGGTCTGTGCCAGGGCAAGAACAGCAAGATCAGCTGGACCCAGGTCGAGACCGGCAGCGCGGTGACCTGGAAATATCCCAGCTGCGTCTTGAACGGCGAAGGCAGCATTGGTGAATTTTACTCGGTGGCGCTGACCAACAATTACCAGCAGGCCGATACCGGCACCAAGATGATCCACAACGGCAAGAACACCCGTTCGACAATCATCTCCAAGGGGATCAGCGCCGGTCACAGCAACAACACCTATCGCGGACTGGTGCGGGTCGGGCCGAATGCGGAGAATGTCCGCAATTTCACCCAATGTGATTCGCTCCTGCTCGGCGACCAGTCGGGCGCGCATACTGTGCCCTATATCGAGGTCAAGAACCCGACCGCGACGATCGAACATGAAGCGACCACCAGCAAGATCAGCGACGACCAGATGTTCTACGCCCAGCAACGCGGGCTCGATGGCGAAGCGGCGGTGAGTTTGATCGTCAACGGTTTTGCCAAGGAAGTGCTCAAGGAACTGCCGATGGAATTTGCGGTCGAAGCGCAGAAATTACTGGCGATTAGTCTTGAGGGGAGTGTGGGGTGACGAGCCGTATTGGACTCGTACTCTGGTTTTTCTGGGGAATTATCGTCTTGCCGATTTGGTTATTGGGCATGGGGTTTGCAGGAGAATTTCGTTTGCTGCCTGACAACGCTTTCCAAACATTAGAAGGATTTATATTTTTGCTTTTGATGTACGCCCCGCCGTTGGTTGGCACTTGGATGATCTTAAGAAACAATAGAAATGACAGTCAAAATGCTAAAAATTGAAAATCTCCACGCCACAGTCGGCGACACAGAAATCCTCAAGGGGCTTTCGCTCACC
>CBETBW010000035.1:0-20957 GCA_965534715.1 uncultured Parasphingorhabdus sp. | reverse complement strand
TGGGCGGCGATGATCCGCTCGACAAGGTCGATGCGCTGCTCGAGAAAAAGGAAGCCACCCTGGCCCGTGTCCGGCGCCATCTCAAGCTCAAGGCGATGCTGCAGGTCTGGCTGTATTTCCATGTCCCGATGACCTTCGCGCTGATCGCATCGCTCACCGCGCATATCATCAGCGTGTTTTTCTACTGGTAGGATGGAGAGCCAAATATGACCTTCATAGTACGCCAGATCGCGACCACCGCCGACGGACGGGAGATAATCAGGTCCAACCCGTTCCCAGCGGACGAAATCGGCATTGGCCGCAGCACCGAAAATGCGATTCATCTGCCCGATCTGGCGGTTAATCCGGACCATGCCGTCATTCGCAAGCGCGATGACGGGCAGATCATCGTCGACAGCACTTCGGGCCAGAATTTTACACTCGACGGAAAACACCGGACATCTGTCACCGTCAATCCCTCGGCCGGTGCGGAGCTCGGCTTTGGCGGCCATGTCATTGTCGTCAGCGAAGAGGGCGAGGATATTGTCCTTACCGTCAAGCGGGTCGAGGCCTTGTCCGATTCCGCAGAAACACGCAGCGAATCCACTCTCTATACGCTCAAGGGCCTGTTGCCGGGCAAGCGGCTCACCGCCTGGGGATTCATCGCCCTGGTGCTGGCCGCATTTCTCGTCTGGCCGATCTATACCTGGGCGACCTGGCGTGGTGTCGAGGAACGGCCCGACCAGTTCCACGCCGATACCATGTGGTCGTCCGGCGCGCTCAGCAGCGCGCATCATGCGCTCGAGAAAGACTGTCAGGCCTGCCATGTCGACGCTTTTGTCACGGTCAAGGACAAGACCTGTCTCACCTGTCATGAAGATGACGCGCATGATCATGCGGCCAAACCGCGCCTGCTGACCGCACGCGGCGAACCGGAGGGCCTGGATAAAATCGGCGCTGCATTCGCGTCCGCCTTCAACAAGCCACCGGGCAGGTGTGTCGAATGTCACAGCGAGCATGAAGGTAGCGGTGCTATGGAACCGACTGCGCAAAAATTCTGCGCGGATTGCCACGGCGGGATGGATGGACGTTTGACCGACACAAAACTCGAAAACGCGTCGGACTTCGGCATAGCGCACCCGCAGTTCCGGCCGGCTGTTCTGGTGTCGCCAGGAGGCAAGAATCCACCGCGCAAACGTATTTCGCTCGATCAGAAACCGACCGAATATAATGGCCTCAAATTTCCCCATGAACTGCATCTGTCGCGGACCGGCGGGGTCGCGCAAATGGGACGGAGGCTGTCAAAGGAATATGACTTTGGGTCCTCGCTCGACTGCAAGGATTGCCACACACCCGATCCCAAGGGCGTGCGCTTTGAACCCGTCGACATGAAGGAAGACTGCAGCATGTGCCACAGTCTCGCTTTTGACGAGATCGGCGGCACAATCCGGACGTTGCGGCACGGCGAACCGAAAATGGTTCAGGCCGATCTCAGGGCTTATTACCGTTCCACCCGCCCGACCCGTCCGATCAATCTTGGCGGAATGAAACGCCGCCGCCCCGGGGGCAGCAACGAGATCCGCGTCGCCAGCGACTATGCCCGCGCCGTCCAGTTCCGCCCGAGCCGCGCCAATCAGGCGATCAGCCAGGTATTCTCGCGCGGAGGGGCCTGTTTCGATTGTCATGGCGTCACGCCGCCGACGGCTCGCGGGCGGGTCGATTACGGAATCAAGCCGGTGACCCAAACCGATCGCTATATGGAAAAAGGCTGGTTCAGCCATGAAGCCCATACTGAAGAAAAATGTACAACCTGTCACAATGCGACAACGTCCAGGGATGCCAAGGATCTGCTGCTGCCGGGGATCAAGACCTGCCGCGAATGTCATGGCGGGGAATTCCAGAAATCATCCGACGTGCCTTCGTCATGCGCCATGTGTCATGATTATCACCCCGATGATGGTGCGCCCTGGCTGATCAGGGAACAACAGAAAGACAAGCAGACAAAACCGGAGAAACAGATTGCCGGTCGCTAATGTTATCGGGATAGGGAGAGATCGCCCATGCTAATGGCGCAGATCACGGATATTCATCTCGGTTTCGACCCCGAAAATCCGGCAGAATTCAATCGCAAGCGTCTGGACCAGGCGATCAAGACGATTTGCAACATGACCCCGCAGCCCGACCTGTTGCTGGCCACAGGCGACCTCGTGGATCGCGGGGATCAGGAAAGCTACCGGCGGCTTGAGTCCGCTCTTTCTGCGGTACCTTTCCCGATCCACATGTGCCTCGGCAATCACGATCTGCGGGCACCGTTCCGCAAGCAATTTCCCGATGTTCCGACGGTTGACGGCTTTGTCCAGTATGAGGTCGATACACCGGCGCTGCGGCTGCTCTTCCTCGACACGCTGGAAGAGGGCAGGCACGGCGGCGCATTTTGCGACACGCGCGCCAAATGGCTTTCCGACAGGCTTTCGGAAAATAACGACAAGCCGACAATCCTGGTCCTGCACCATCCGCCGGTGGAAAGCGGGATTGACTGGATGAACACCCATCCCGATGAACCCTGGGTCGCGCGGCTGGCCGATACGGTAGCCGGGCACTATAATGTCAAGGGCATGATCACCGGGCATTTGCATCGCAATATCTCGACCTGGTGGCGGGATATCAGTCTGGCGATATGCGCCTCGACTGCGCCTCAGGTCGCACTGGATCTGAATCCGATTGATCCTGAAAATCCCGACGGTCGCAATATGATCGTCGCCGACGCACCGGCCATTGCCCTGCACTATTGGAACGGCCGCCAGCTGGTCAGCCATTTCGAGACGGCAGAAGAACATGTTTTGCTGGCCCGTTACGACGAAAATCTCCAGCCACTGGTGCGCGCTCTGCTGGCCGAGAGACCGAAATAGCCATTTTTTTCAATGCCGTTCATCGTCAGGACACGGTCGTTCGTCTAATAATTGATTTCTAACGTAACCTTTTTTGCGTTTCCGCTCCGCTTTGGGTAGACCATCCCCAACTGTGCCGCAGGCGCTTTTGGGCGACTCGCGACAGCGGTAAGATATTTGGAGAAATAATAATGCGATTCACGATTTCCAGCCGTAAATTTTTTCTGGGCGTTTCCAGCGCTGCGCTTATCGGCGCGACTGCAACACCGGCTCTAGCCGACCATCATGGGAAAAAAATGACCACAGCAGAACTGAACAAGATGAGCGCGACACAATCAGCCTCAAGCACGGCAACCGACAACAGCATTCTCCAGAAATGGACCGGGCCCTATGATGGCGTGCCGCCGTGGGATGAAGTAAAAGTATCCGATTTCCCGCAAGCCTTCCAGAAGATGATGGACAAGATCCAGAGCGATGTGAATGCGATCCGCGATAATCCGGCGCCCGCGACATTTGAAAATTTCACCGTACCGATGGAACTCGTCGGCAACGAAGCCAATAATCTGTTCGCGATCTGGGGGGTGCATTCGAGCAACCTTTCCAATGATCAGATCCGCGAAATCCAGGGCGAATGGATGCCCAAGGTCTCGGCTTTCTTCGATCAGCTGACCCTCGATCCCAAATTGCTGGCAAAAACCAAAGCGGTATATGACAGCCGCGCGTCCGCCGGACTGGATGCCCAGCAGACCCGTCTGGTCGAACGCAATTACGAACAGCTGGTCCGCGACGGTGCCCTGCTGGGCGGCGCGGACAAAGAAACGCTGATTGCTTATAATACCGAATTGTCGAAGGCGTTTAACGATTTTTCCAACAAGGTACTGGCTGATGAAGAAACCTTCATCTTCCTGACCGACGAAGCGGATCTGGCTGGCTTGCCGGACAGTTTTGTCGCTTCGCTAAAGGCTGCGGCCGAAGAGCAGGACAAGACCGGCTGGGCGCTGAAAAACACCCGCTCGGTGATGCAGCCGTTCCTGCAAAACTCGACCCGCCGTGATCTGCGTGAAAAGGTTTACAACGCCTATATCAACCGCGGCGACAATGCGGACGCCAACGATACCAACGCGACCATTGCCAAAATCCTGAAGCTGCGGGCCGACCGCGCCAAGCTGTTGGGCTTCAAGACACACGCCCATTACCGGATGGCCGACACGATGGCGAAGGAACCGGAAGCGGCGATGGACCTGATGATGAAAGTCTGGCCGGCTGCCGTCGCACGGGTGGGTGAAGAAGTCGCCGATATGCAAGCGATTGCCGATGCAGAAGGCGCCGGTATCACGATCGCGCCGTGGGATTATCGCTATTATGCGGAAAAGGTCCGCAAGGCGAAATATGATCTGGATGCCGCAGAAATCAAACCCTATTTCCAGCTCGACAAGATGATGGACGCCCTGTTCGATGCGGCAGGCAAGCTTTATGGCATGACCTTCACCGAAACCACCGGCAGTATTCCGGTTTTCGATCCCGAGGTGCGGACATTCGAAGTCAAGCGCGGCGACAAGGTGATCGGTGTGCAATTTTTCGATAATTATGCCCGCAAGGGCAAGCGTTCCGGCGCGTGGATGACCACCTACAAGGATAAATATAAGCTGGGTGGCAACAATAAATATACGATATCGTCGAACAACAATAATTTCGTCAAGGGCGGCGACGGCGAGCCGACTTTGATCAGCCTCGATGATGCGACGACTTTGTTCCACGAATTCGGTCATGCGCTGCATTATCTCAACTATGACATCACCTATCCCGGTCTCGCCGGCACGCCGCGCGACTTCGTCGAATATCCGAGCCAGGTGAATGAAAACTGGCTGATGACGCCCTATATCCTGTCGACCTACGCCCGCCATTACAAGACCGGCGAGCCGATCCCGAAAGAGCTGGTTGAAAAGATCCAGGCGTCCAAGACCTTCAACGAAGGTTTTTCGACGGTTGAATATCTCTCCTCGGCAATCGTCGACATGAAGCTGCACAATCGCGCGGAGCCGATCACCGACCCGGACAAGTTCGAGCGGGAAACACTGACCGAAATCGGCATGCCGAAAGAGATCGTGATGCGGCACCGTCTGCCGCAGTTCAACCATCTGTTCTCGTCGGACGCTTATTCGGCCGGCTATTATAGCTATCTCTGGTCGGAAACGATGGACGCCGACACCTGGGCGGCGTTTGAAGAGACCGGTAGCCCGTGGGACGCGAAAACCGCGGAACGTTTCCGCTCGATCCTGCTGGCGACCGGCAATGAAACCGACCGCAAGGAAGCCTACCGCAAATTCCGTGGCCGCGATCCCGAGGTCAAATATATCCTCAAGAAACGTGGCTTCCCGGTACCGGGCGAAAGCGCGAATGCGGGCAGCAAGGATGACACGGCAAAATAGGTCGCTGTCATCCGGATGAAGTTTGAAAAGGGGAGTGCGATTGTGCTCCCCTTTTTTGCTGGGGATGCAGATTGTGAGACAGGCGCAAATGTTCTTTATCCGCATCCGAGACTCGCGTAGAAAATGTGTTTAAGGGTGACTTGAACCGGCGGGAAATCACCTATGGAATTACGGTCACAGTGCACTAATTCCGGCCAATGGAGACTAGAAAATAAATGTGTTGTCACCATAATACCAAGGCCGTGACCGAAAAGCCCGAACAGAAGCAGAAATGAGCCGACGCGGTAGTTGCCTTATCGGGCTGGCCGTCGCGCTTGTCTTGATCTACGCTATCTATCGGTTGTTGATATGGAGTGGAATTGCCTTTTCAATCGGGGTGTAGCGGCGTCTTTGGATCGCGGTGAGAGGTGCCACAAGCCCTCGATTACCGCCGTAATTTGAGTCGCGACCCGGCCTGTTCCATCACCAAAAATCCACTTTCCTACAACAGCCCGTCGCGCCTATGCTTTGCATCGTGATGAGTCTTGTGTGCCTCTCTCCCCGTGATTACCGGCGCTTCCCGGCGCGCCGTTTCAAAGGTCACACTCGGTACGGTTTCGGCGTTGGTAAACTCCCGGTATTTTGCGCATCTGGGGCAAAGGTCACAGAAAATAAAAGGGTCGCTTTGTGTAAATTCTTAAAATTCTGTTGGCAGGGAATATAATGTCCAGCATCCGCAATTTTCTATCCAGCATCACGCAAAACAAGCGTTCGTAGGCCCTAACTTTGACAAACTTTGGCGCAGTCTTGATGGTCTCTCCACAAGCCACTTTCCTACAGTTCCTGATTTCTGCTATGCCAAGCAAAAGCTAAAAGGGAACCCGATCATGACCATCGCAGCCGTCCGCACACCTGATGAACGCTTTGCCGATATTCCCGATTTTGATTTTCCGGTGCATTATGTCGATGATCTGCCGGGCTATGAAGGCTTGCGCGCCGCCTATGTCGATACCGGGCCGGTGGATGCGGACAAGACGTTCCTGTGCCTCCACGGCGAACCCAGCTGGTCGTTTCTCTATCGCAAGATGATCCCGCATTTTACCGCAATCGGCGCGCGGGTGGTGTGTCCGGATTTCTTCGGCTTTGGCCGGTCCGACAAGCCGACCGATTTTGACAGCTATACGTTCGATTTTCACCGTAATTACATCCTGGCGCTGGTCGAACGGCTGGATCTGAAAAATATCACGCTGGTGGTGCAGGACTGGGGCGGGCTGATCGGTCTGACGCTGCCGGTCGATCCCGCTTTCAAGGCGCGCCTGTCGCGGCTGATCATCATGAATACCGCCCTGGGCCTTGGCACCGGAGCGGGTGACGGCTTTAACGCGTGGAAGGAATTTGCGCTGACCACTCCGGTGTTTGATGCCGGTGATATCATTGCGCGCGGTACGCCGCAGATGACCGAGGCGGAGACCGCTGCCTACAACGCGCCTTACCCCGATTCCAGCTATCAGGCCGGCGCGCGGACCTTTCCTGCGCTGGTGCCGGTATCGCCGGAGATGGACGGTGTCGAGGTCAGCAAGAAAGCCGCTGCGTTTTGGAGCGGCGAGTGGTCAGGCGACAGTTTCATGGTGATTGGCGGTTCCGATCCGGTGCTCGGCCCGCCGGTGATGAAGATGATGCACGGCCTGATCAAGAACTGTCCCGAGCCGCTGCTCATCCAGGAAGCGGGGCATTTCGTGCAGGAATGGGGCGATATTGTCGCACCGGCGGCGCTAAAGTCATTCGGCGATATATGAATGCTCGGCCATTCTGTTGGCGGGGAGTGGCGTACCGTTAGTGGCGAGGTCGTATCGTTGGTGGTGAGCGCCTTTTCCGTTCGTGGTGAGCTTGTCGAACCACACCTCTCGTCGGAAGGCGTCCTTCGACAGGCTCAGTATTAACGGAACAAGGCAGCGCCTATTTGATCGCCGCCAGCTGATAGAGGAAATCGACATAGCCCATGGTGGCATCGACCAGCCCCGCCACTTTCGGGTTGGTTGATTCGATCACATAATATTCGTCCGGGGCATGCGCGCCCGCGCCGTGTCCCATGCCGAAATGGCCGGCAGGGATAGCGACCGGCGGGCTGGTGAAGGTCGCGCCCGGCCACGATCCGGCGAGGCGGGGGTTGAGCGTCGCGGTGATGCCCGCGCGTTCGTAGGTGGCCAGTTCGGTGCGGATCAGGCGGCTGTTTTCGTCGGTCTCGGTCGGATCATAGCCGCCGCTGACATTGACCTCGACATCGGGAAAGCCCTTGGCATCGAGATGCGCGCGCAATTTGGTCTCGGCTTCGGCGCGGGTCTGGTTGGGGACAAGGCGCAGGTCAATCTTGGCGACGGCGCGGCCCGGCAGCACGGTCTTGCCGCCCGGTCCGGTGTAGCCGGCGACCAGTCCCTCTATATTGACGGTCGGTTCCTGCGCAAGGCGCTGGAGCGCCTGTTCAAAGGGCAGGTCATCGATCCAGTGGTCGACACCCAGTATCGCCTTGCGCTGGGCTTCGTCGGAATTGCGGGCGGTTTCTGCAATCAGGGCTTTCTCGCGCGTGGTCAGCGGCCGGACATTCTCGAACCACCCCTCGATCGCCGGGGTGTTGCCATCGGGCGTGACCAGTGTCTGCAGCGCCTGGACCAGCCGCCAGCTAGGGCTGTCGACCATCGCCTTGAGGCTGGAGTGGATATCACCCCTGGGGCCGCGACCCCATTTCTCGCCGCTCGCCACCAGCTCCAGCTCGACAATCCCCTTGGAGCCCAGATTGACGCTGACGTTGCCATTCATGTCCTGCCAGCTCGCCGGGATGAATATGCCCTCGCATTTCTTGAGCGCGGCCAGCACATTGGGCTTGGTCGCGACCTGTTTGAAATGGGGAGAACCGATTTCCTCTTCGCCCTCGGCGATCAGGACAATATTGACCGGGAGCTTCTTTCCAGCTGCCCGGATGGCATGAAGTGCCGCGAGAAAGGTCGCTTCCGGCCCCTTCTGGTTGACCGCGCCGCGGCCCATGATCGCCTTGCCGAAACCGGGACGGTCGACAATGGCTGCTGCCAGTGGGGGAGAAGACCATTCGGATGCGTCAAATTGCTTGACGTCATACATGAAATAGATGCCGAGCGTTCTTTTGGCGCCCGCATCAAGCGTGGCGAATACGCCGGGATGACCATCGGTCGGCACGATCTCGACATGCTGAAAACCTGCATCCCTGGCGAGCGCGGCCATATAGTCGGCGCCCTCGGCCATGTTGCGATTTTCTGCCGCGATCGAGGGCAGTTTGATCCAGTCCTGGATGCGTTTTACCGATGCGTCGCGCCCGGCTTCGGCGGCCTTGCGGATCGCGGTCATGTCGCTGTCTGCGGACAGCGCTACAGCAGGGGAAATAAACATCGCTCCGGCGCCGGCGATGGCGGTGCCGCGCAAGGCCTGACGGCGATCAATGGTTAGATTCTTGTTGTCTGCGGTCATCACGATTCCCCTTGATTTGAGGAAGCGAGAATGGCCGCAGATTAAGATTATCGCAAGACCGAATGCGCTCTTCGGTCAGGCCGCCATAGCGGTCTTGCTGAAATGTTCGGTGAAGCGCGGTTGCATCGGCTGGCTGGCGACCATCGCCAGCGGCAGAGCGGTTTCGCAATAGGCGCATTCCGCGCTGAACCGGCCGACATGCCAGTGCGATTTTCCGCAACCGGGGCAGCGGTTGACGATGTCCAGATGATAGAGCGGCTGATAGCCACGCCGGGTTCCCTGTTCGGCAAATGCTTGAGCAGGCTGATTGATGAATGATCTAGGAGATAAGTACATCGTTTCTTCCTTCCTTATTGCGCCAAACTTACTTCTCTTACTTCGGATCAAATCGCATTTCGTTGCTGTACCAGCGATGAACCGTTGGTTTTGATAGACGAAATGATAATGCCTTCTTCCTAAATCGATAGGATGCATTCGCCATTTCCCGGTGATCACCGTCACAAATATGGCTAAATGACTGATTTTGGATGAGAGTATTTTGGAGCCCATGTCCCGAACTGAGCCAATCGATTAACGGACAGGGTTGAGGGACAGCGTTAATCCGGCGTTCCATGCAAAAATCGCGCGAATCAGTCTCTTTCTCTGCCGATATCGGCTCATGCTGGATTGCAATCGAACGAAGCGGTCAGTGCACGCCCAGTTTCCGCCACGCCAGATCGGCAAATTCGCACAACAGCGGCCTGGTCTCGCGCGGATCGATGATATCCTCGACGCTAAACTGTTCGGCGGTGCGGAACGGGGAGGTGACCTTGTCGAGCTTGGCCTTGATTTCCGCGAGCCGCGCTGCCGGATCTGCGGCGCTTTCGATATCGCTTTTATAGGCGACCTCGAGACCGCCGGCGATCGGCAGCGAGCCCCAGTCACCCGACGGCCAGGCGAAGCGATATTGAAAATTCTCCGCGTTGCTCATCGCGCTGCCGGCGATGCCATAGGCGCGGCGGACGATGACGCTGGCCCAGGGCACGGTCGCCTTGTAGACCGCATTCATCGCCTGCACGCCGTAGCGGATGGTGCCGGTGCGCTCCGCCTCGCCGCCGATCATAAAGCCGGGATTGTCGACCAGATGGACGACCGGCAGGTGGAATTGTTCGGCCAGCTTGGCAAAGCGTTCGACTTTTTCCGATGACTTGGCTTCCCACGATCCGCCGAGAAAACTCGGATCATTGGCGAGCACCGCGACCGGCCAGCCGTCAAGCCGGGCAAAGGCGGTGATCGCCGCCCGGCCCCAGCGCTTGCCCATTTCGAAAACCGAACCTTCGTCGAACACGGATTCCATGATCTTGCGCATCGAATAGACCTGTTTGTCTGCTCGCGGCACGGCGGAGAGCAGGCTTTCGTCCCGACGGTCGACCGGATCGCGATTTTCGGTGCGCGTGGAGAGCTGGTTCACATTGCTCGGCAGGTAGGACAGGAATTTGCGCGCGGTGAGGAAGGCTTCGGCTTCGCTGGCGACTTCCTCGTCGACCACGCCGTTGGTGGTGTGAATGTCGGACCCGCCCAGCTCTTCCTTGCTGAGATCGTCGCCAATTGCGGCGGCCACCGCAGGGCCGGCGGCAAATATCTGGGAAAGCCCGCGGACCATTATCGAATAGTGGCTGGCTACGGTGCGCGCGGCGCCCATGCCCGCTGTTGGTCCCAAGGCCAATGCTACCACCGGCACGGTATCCTGATTCTTGATAATATCTTCCCAGCCGGGAACCGCCGGGACATAGGTGAAGCCCATATCCTCCAGACTCTTGACCGATCCGCCGCCGCCGGTGCCGTCGATCATCCGGATCATCGGAATGCCGAGCGTATGGGCCATTTTCTCGCACTGGGTGAATTTCCGGTGCAGGGCGGCATCCGCCGCGCCGCCGCGCACGGTGAAATCATCGGCAGAGGCGACAACTGGTCGTCCCTCGATATTGGCGCGGCCAAAGATCAGATTGCTTGGTGCGAAATCCTCGAATGTCCCGTCTTCGGCATAGGTCCCGCGTCCGGCGATCTTGCCGATCTCGCGAAAGCTGCCTTCGTCGACGATCCCGGCAATCCGCGCCCGCGCATCCATCTTGCCGCGGCCATGCTGGCGAGAGACTTTCTCCTCGCCGCCCATTTTTTCGGCGAGACGCTGGCGCTCGGCCAGTTCTTCGAGTTCGGGTTTCCAGGTCATTATTGTGTCCGGTCAGGTTTACAGGAAAGCAGGTTTTTATTTTCCGTGACTTTTGGCTGGATGCCGCAGAAAAATGCGGGTCGCGTCATGCCGTTGCGGCGGAGAGTGTGACCTTTCGTGAAGGCCGTCTCGACTGGACGGGAACCGCGAAAATCCATCATCCGGTCAGCATAGCGCGACGCGCTGATGTAGGACAGGCCGGATTGGCGATTGGACTTTTGTCGGATCATGCTGCTCGTTTAACCGACTGATTAAGAGAGGGGAAGCGGGATTTGATATGGTATGTAAAAAGGGCAGGACCTAATGCGGTGCCTGCCCTCTATCATTTCATAATCAGTTTTTACCTTGGGGTCACTTCCTGCAACAGTGTCGTGCCCAAGACCGTGCGGAATTTGGCCCGGTCGCCTGATTCTGCATCAAGTTGCGCGTTGCTGCGCTTCATATATTCCTGATAAGCCTTGTTGCGCTCTTCCTGCTCGGCATTGTCGGCCCAGTCGGTGTAAGTCACAGACAGATACATAGACGGTTCGCCGTGACGTTTGTGCACATTATAGTAAATATTATAAGACTTTATCCACCCCTTGCTGATCGCAAATTTCTGGTTGTTCGCCCATTGGGTTGCAACCCATTTTGCATAAGCCAGATCACCGCCGTCGGCGATATCGATGCCGGTAACTTCGGTATAGTCGCCCGGTGCGAGGGGCCATTCTTCTGCGGAGGCCGGTGAAGCAATTGCCAGAGCCAATGGTCCAGCGAGCACCAAGGCGGTGCTTTTCAAAATATTCATCGTTTTCATAGGTAAGTCCCATCCTGTTTGCGCGGTTCTCCAACCGCTTAGGCGACCCGTAGGCTCCAGGATGAATTAAGCGACTCTCCCCCAAGAGGCTGGTTACATAAGCAACCTCTTGGCCGAAAAAGTCAAGTAAATTGGGGAGTTAGTGAGCTGTGTGCCTGGCTGTCACTCCTCATCCCCGTAAATCGCCACGCTCAACTCGCCATCGCTGGCCGCCCTTCCGCGATACATGCCGTCGGTGTTGAAGCTGTAGCCGGCCTGACCCCATGGCGTGGCGTAGATTATCCCGCCGTCGCCGCCGAGCTCGCCGAGTTCGGCGATGACATCATCGGCAATCTGCTGGATTTCCTCGTCGGACAGCTGGAATTCGCTGGCGTGGATCCGGTAGGTATAATTTCCCTCGTCATCCTTCGGCACCGTCAACTGGGCTTCCTCGATGGCAATCGGCCAGCGCATCCGGATACGGGCGCAGATTTCGTGGGCGACGCCGAGGCGGATGAAATATTCGCCGGCTCCGGTCGCCGATATCGCGCAACTGCGGTTGTCGGCATAGGTGCCCGCGCCGATAATCGGAGAATCGCCGATCCGGCCCCAGCGCTTGCCGGTCATGCCGCCGGTGGATGTGCCAGCGGCCATATTGCCGCTTTTGTCCATGGCGACGGCGCCGACCGTGCCGAACTTATAGTCAACATCGGCGATGCTGACTTCTTTGGCGAGCACGTCTTCAATCTGCTTCAACCGGTAAGGAGTCGCGTAATAGTCCGGCGTGACCTGCTCCAGCCCCTGTTCGCGGCTGAACTGGTTGGCGCCTTCGCCGGACAGCATCACGTGCGGGCTTTTGTCTTTGACCGCCCGCGCCAGCAAGATCGGATTCCTGGTGCCATTGATCCCGGCGACCGCGCCCGCCGACAGGTCGCTGCCGTCCATGATGCTGCTGTCGAGTTCGTTGGTCTTGTCCCAGGTGAACACCGCGCCTTTGCCGGCGTTGAAATTGGGGTCGTTTTCGAGAATGATGATGGTTGCGGTGATCGCATCCATCGCGCTGCCGCCGTCTTTGAGGATTTGTGATCCCGCCGCCAGCGCGCTGCCGAGAGCCGCGCGAATGGTGCTGTCCTGTTCGGGCGTGATCTTGTCGCGGTTGATCGTGCCGGCGCCGCCATGAATGGCGATCGACCAGCGGGCATCCTCGTCGATCATATCCTGCGCGCTTGCTGCCGTTGCCATGGCCGAAAGCAATATGGCGGGTCCAAACAGGCCCAGTAAATTGCGGATCATCAAACATCTCTCCCGATTGGCTCTTACCATTTTGCCGTCAACTGCGTATATGTCCGATAAACGAGCCCTTCTGACAAGAGCAAAGATATGACCATAGACAATCCGTCACTGCGCCCCTGGCGCGATATCGACCGGCGCAAATCCCGCCAGATCATGGTCGGCGATGTTCCGGTGGGCGGCGATGCGCCGATTACCGTGCAGACGATGACCAATACGCTGACCTCGGACGCGAAGGCGACGATCGACCAGATCCGCCGCTGCGAGGACGCGGGCGTGGATATTATCCGCGTATCCTGTCCCGATGTGGAAAGCACTGCGGCTCTGAAGCAGATTGTCCGGGCGAGCAATGTGCCGATTGTTGCGGATATCCATTTTCATTACAAACGCGGGATTGAAGCCGCAGAGGCGGGCGTGGCCTGTTTGCGGATCAATCCGGGCAATATCGGTTCGGCAGCGCGGGTAAAGGAAGTCATCGATGCTGCCAAGGCCAATGGCTGCGCTATCCGCATCGGCGTGAACGCAGGCAGTCTGGAAAAACATCTGCTCGAAAAATATGGCGAGCCCTGTCCCGAGGCTCTGGTCGAAAGCGCGCTCGACCATATCAAAATCCTGCAGGACCATGATTTCCACGAATATAAGGTCGCTGTGAAGGCATCGGACGTGTTCCTCGCGGTCGCCGCCTATATGCAGCTGGCCGATGCGGTGGACTGTCCGCTGCACGTCGGCGTTACCGAGGCGGGCGGTCTGATCGGCGGCACGGTGAAAAGCTCGATCGGTATCGGCAATCTGCTGTGGGCCGGGATTGGTGATACGATCCGCGTCAGCCTGTCCGCCGAACCCGAAGAGGAGGTTCGGGTCGGCTACGAAATGCTCAAGTCACTGGGGCTCAGGACGCGTGGTGTCCGCGTGGTGTCCTGTCCCTCCTGCGCGCGTCAGGGGTTCGATGTCATTCGCACCGTGCAGACACTGGAAGAACGACTCCAGCATATTCGCACGCCGTTATCGCTGTCTGTCCTCGGCTGCGTGGTCAACGGTCCGGGCGAGGCCCGCGAGACCGATATCGGCATCACCGGCGGCGGCAAGGGCAAGCATATGGTCTATCTGTCCGGCGTCACCGACCATCATGTCTCGGATGATGCTATGGTCGATCATATTGTGAAGCTGGTCGAGGCCAAGGCGGCGGAGATAGAGGCGGGGGTTAGCGAAGCGGCTTGAATTTTTGGAATGGATATTAATTCCGTTCGTCCTTCGACAGGCTCAGGACGAACGGAAGTGTACAAGAGAGCCTGGAGACGCTGACTGTCATGTTCATGTCAGTTCCCTTGAAACGGACCAAAACGCCCTCTCAAAATCCTGTTCCCTCACGCCGCTGGAAGTGTAATAGCTTCGGTGATGAGATTGTTGTTGCTTGCCTTGGCCGTTTTGGCCTTTTTCCCGGTGTCCGCTGTAGCGATAGAGTCAGCCGTTTCAGAACACCCCGAAGCCCGGCCTTTCGAACATTCCGCCAATGCGGCGGCGCAGGTCGACGCGGCGCTCGCTCGCACCCAACTCACCGACAAACGGGTGATTGTCGTGATGGGGGCCAACTGGTGTCACGACAGCCGCGGCCTGTCCGGCTGGTTTGCCGAGCCGCGCTTTGCCGCGATGCTGGAGGCCAAATATGAGATTGTCTATGTCGATGTTGGCCAGAGAGACCGCAATTTAGATATTGCCCGGCGTTTTGGCCTGAAGGCGATCAAGGGCACGCCGACGGTGCTGGTGCTGTCCCCGCTCAGGGCGTTGCTCAACCGCAAATCGGCCCCCCAATGGCGCGATGCCGCCAGCCGGGAGGAAGAGGATATTTTTGCCTATTTCGACCAGTTCACCGCCGAATATTGAATCAAAGGAAAGCAGGTGCCGCGCGTCTTGATATATTTTCTGATCCCGCTGGCGGTGTTCGCCGTGGCTTTGTTCTTCCTGCCGTTGCGGCTGGCGGTCGGCATGGCCGGTCTGGAAGGTTCGCGCTTTTCGGCCAAGACGATCAGCGGGACGGTCTGGAACGGCCGGATCGAGGGGGCGCAGATCGGGCCGTTTCCGCTGGGTGATCTGGATGCCGGTGTGCGGCTGTTGCCGTTGCTGACCGGCAAGTTGCTGATGGATATGGAGCGCCCCGCCACTGCCGGTGAGGACGGGCTGGTCGCGACCGTGGGCAAGGTCGGGAAAAAACTGCTGGTGCAGGATGTGACGACAGTGCTGGGTGTTGGTCGTCAATTGGCACCGTTGCCGGCGTCGGCAATCGATCTTCGGGCGGTCAGCATCACATTTGCCAATGGCCGCTGTCAGTCGGCGAGCGGTCAGGTGCGGGTTTCGCTGGATGCCAATATCCCCGGGCTCGACCTTAAACAGGGCCTGCTCGGCAATGCGATATGTCAGGACGGGGTGCTGGTGCTGCCGCTGCAAAGCGGGTCCGGCATGGAGCAGCTGACGCTGAAGCTCGAAGGCAATGGTTTTTATACCGCGCGGCTGTTCCTGTCGGGTAGCGAGCGCGCCTGGACCCTGCTATTGCCGACGCTCGGCTTTCGCAATGTTCCGGGCGGCTATGCGATCAAGGTCGCGGGACAATTGGCACAGAGGAACGGAATATGACCAAGGCGGTAAAATTTTCAATTCTGGATCTTTCCTCGGTGCTGCAAGGCGGCGATGTCAGAAGCGCGCTGGACCGGTCGCTGGCCCTCGCGCAGCAGGGCGAGGCGCTCGGTTACGAGCGGTTCTGGATGGCCGAACATCACGGCATGGAGGGCATTGCCAGCGCGGCGACCGCGGTGGCTTTGGCGCATATCGGACAGGGAACCAAGTCGATCCGCATCGGGGCCGGCGGGGTCATGCTGCCCAATCACGCGCCGATGGTGATTGCCGAGCAATTCGGCACGCTGGAAGCGCTGTTTCCGGGGCGGATTGATCTGGGCCTCGGCCGCGCGCCGGGTTCGGACCAGCGGACGGCCCAGGCGCTGCGCCGCAATCTCAACAGCGATGCGAACGAGTTCCCGCGCGATGTGCTCGAACTGCAGGCATTTCTTGCTGGCGATGACCGGCTCGGCATCCAGGCGACACCGGGGCAGGGGACCCATATCCCGCTCTATATTCTCGGCAGCAGCCTGTTCGGCGCGCAACTGGCGGCGGCGCTGGGCCTGCCTTATGCGTTTGCGTCGCATTTTGCGCCGCAGATGCTCGACGAGGCGCTGGCCATCTACCGGCGTGATTTCAAGCCGTCGGACCAGCTTGCGGAGCCCTATGTGATCTGCGGCTTCAATATATTCGCAGCCGACAGCGATGAAGAAGCGGAATTTCTCGCCAGTTCGATGCTGCAAAGCTTTGTCGCGCTGCGCACCGGCAATCCGGGGAAATTACCGCCACCGGTAGACGGCTATCGCGAGAGTCTGCCACCGCAGGCCCAGTCGATACTCGAGCAGACCATGCAGGGCAGCGCTATCGGCGCGCCGGACAAGGTGAAGCAGGCCGTAGACAAGTTCATCGAGCGCACCGGCGCCGACGAATTGATCATTTCCGGCTCGATCTTTGATCAGACAGCGCGCGAGAAAAGCTATGCGATTGCCGCCAATATTCGTGATCAGATTGCGGTCTAGCGCGAAATTGGCGTGATCAAGCCTTGATTTTTGCCAACGCGCCTGCGCATGACTCCGGTAAATCAAAATTCCGAACAAAGGCGCCCATATGGCAGATGACAAAGTGCAACGCTCCGGCAGAAACTCGGCGCTTCGCGACTTCCTGAAAAGCGAAGCAGCAGGCGGCATATTGCTGATGGCCGCCGCCGCGCTGGCGATGATAGTGGCAAACAGCCCGTTGTACGATATGTATCATCACTTTCTCCACGAAATAAAGGGACCGACCCTGTCCGCCAAACTGGGCCCGATGACGCCCCATTTGTGGATCAATGACGGGCTGATGGCGATATTTTTCCTGCTCGTCGGGCTGGAGATCAAGCGCGAATTTGTCGACGGACGGCTCAATACCTGGGAGCGGCGGCGTCTGCCGGTTGTCGCTGCCGCGGCCGGAATGGTTGTTCCGGCGCTGATCTATCTGTTCGTCGTCAAGGATGTCCCCCTGCTCTACAATGGCTGGGCGATTCCGGCGGCAACCGATATTGCCTTTGCGATTGGCGTGCTGGCTTTGCTCGGCCCGCGCGCGCCGACGTCGCTCAAGCTGTTTCTGGTCACTGTCGCGATTGTCGATGACATGGGCGCCGTGGCGATTATCGCATTGGTCTACACCGCCGAAATCAACGGTGCCGCCCTGCTCGCCAGCGCGGCGATATTGGCGATCATGTACACGATGAACCGCAATGGCGTGCTAAAGCTCTGGCCCTATCTGATTTTTGCCGGATTGCTCTGGTATGCGGTGCTTATGTCGGGCGTGCATGCGACGATAGCCGGGGTATTGGCGGCGATGGTCATCCCGATTGTCATCACGCCGACCTCACCGGATGCCGAACACTCGCCGCTCCACCGGCTCGAACATGCGATATCACCGTGGAGCGCCTTTCTGATCGTGCCGATATTCGGCTTTGCCAATGCCGGCGTGTCGCTCGAGGGCATCGGCATGGACCAGATTTTCGCGCCGCTGCCTCTCGGCATTGCAGCCGGACTGTTCTTCGGAAAACAGATCGGTATTTTCGCCAGCGTCTGGATCGCGGTCAAAACCGGTTTTGCCGGACGGCTTGGCGGTGCCAGCTGGCTTCAGGTTTACGGCGTTGCGATGTTCTGCGGTATCGGCTTCACGATGAGCCTGTTCATCGGCGCGCTGGCTTTCCCCGGTAATCAGCTGCTGATCGAGGAGGCCAAGATTGGCGTGCTCGGCGGATCTCTGCTTTCAGCGATCGTCGGCTATTGCATATTGCGGTTTGCGCCTCAGGGTAGGCATCTGGATTCGCTCGACAAGAAAGAGGCAGAGGAGTTGCTCGAGGCTTTGCCAAATGGCGAAGCGGAAAAACTGAAAGATGCCCGGTGAAAAATGCTTGGCTTGCTGCTGTCACCTGTCTGGCGATTTCTGCCTGCACATCGGCAGTCGAGCCAATACCCGCCCCGATCATCACCGATACGGTCGGCCTGGAAGCATCGAATGAACTGCGCTCTATTGCCAGCGATTATGTGAAGCTTACGCTCGCGCTGGGTGAAAAAGAAGCGGGCTATGTCGATGCCTATTATGGTCCGGCCGAATGGGCGAAGGCGGCAAAAACCGATCCGCGCGACATGCGCGAGCTGGGCAATGCGATTGTCGATCTGATGCTGCGGCTTGACGCGGCGCCGACCAGCGATGATCCGCTGGTCGAAGCCAGGAAGCGCTTTCTCTCGGCGCAGCTCGAAGCCGCGCTTACCCGCCATGCGATGATGCAGCAGGAAGTTTTTCCTTTTGCCAAGGAGGCCAAGGGGCTGTTCGGGGTCACACCGGAGCTCCGGCCGCTGGAAGAATTTGATCCAGTGCTTGAGGAGATTGAAGATATCGTCCCCGGTGCAGGTCCACTCAGCGAGCGGGTGGCGGCTTTTGAAAATGGCTATATCATTCCTAAAGACCGGCTCAAGACTGTGTTTGACACCGCGATTGCCGAGTGCAAGGCGCGCACCGAGGCCCATTTCGATCTGCCCGAGGGCGAGAATTTCAGGATGGAATTTGTCACCGGCAAAAGCTGGAGCGGCTATAATTTTTATCAGGGCGGCTATCAGAGCCTGATCCAGATCAACACCGACTTGCCGATCTTCATCGGCCGCGCGGTCGATCTCGGTTGCCACGAAGGCTATCCCGGCCATCATGTCTATAATATGCTGCTCGAGCGCAACCTGACCCGGGGGCAAGGCTGGCAGGAGTTTTCCGTCTATCCGCTTTATTCGCCGCAAAGCCTGATCGCCGAGGGTTCGGCCAATTATGGCATCGAACTGGCGTTTAGCGGACAGCAGCGGCTGGATTACGAGCGTGACGTGCTGTACCCGCTCGCCGGTCTCGATCCCGATACGGCGGCGGCCTATTGGGCGCTGCAAATCGCCAAACAGGCGCTGAGCGGCGCGCGGATGACGATTGCGCAGCAATATCTTGACGGGGATATTACCCGCGATGAAGCCGTTGCGCTTACACAAAAATATCAGCTGGTCTCGGCGGAGCGCGCGGCGCAGATGACCGATTTCACCGAACAATATCGCAGCTATGTGATCAACTATGGCCTCGGGCTGGACATGGTCCGCGACTGGATCGAAGCCCAGGGCGACGCACCGGTGTGGCGATGGAAGGCGATGGAGCGGTTGCTGAGCGAGCCGATGTTGCCGGGGGATTTGGTGGAGTGATGCAAATTGCATCATTAAAGAATGGAGTTTGGTTTAATGTTAGCCACCTGCATAAGAAATAGCTCCAAGGATTTAACTTGGGAACGCAAGGCTGATCTTCTCAGATATATTCACTACGATAACTCTCAGCTTGATGAACTTAGCATCGGAATAATCTACCAGGTGCATGGATTGGTTTTTCGAGACAATGTTCCGTGGTATTATATTGATGCACATGACTTGGATTATCCAACTCCCTACCCATCCGATTATTTTCAGCCGTTGACAGAACCTATCCCCTTAAACTGGCGATTAGTCACCAGACGGTTGGATGCCCACACTTTTGAAACGTCAGTTGTCCCAGAGTTTTGGGCAAACGATGTGGGCTTTTACGAACGATTGGTAGATGGGGAAAAAGAGGCTGTTCAAAAGTTCAATCAACTGAAAATATCTTCTAACTAACCTGCACTAAGTTTGCAGATGTGCTTTTCATTGCCGTCATGCTGAACTTGTTTCAGCATCCATTCTTAGGTTCCCGCTAATCTTAAGGTAGATCCTGAAGCAAGTTCAGGATGACGATCTCTCTATCGGATCGGCGCGTGACGAACCCTCTCCCTTCGGGGAGACGGATATATAGCCTTACAGCTTCGCTGTTAGGCGGCGTTGGGTGAGGGTGTACTGAACTCAGAGGGTGGAGCACCCTCATCCAGCTACGCCTAGCGAACAAGTTCGCAAGTCTGCGCATCCTTCTCCCTCAAGGGAGAAGGGGAAGCTAGGAAAGGCCGATTCACCCTCCCAATTAACCATTCGCTAACCAATTTCGTTCAGTCCGGTTTCTGAAACATGAAACGCGCCCGCAAGCGGCGCTTTATGGACAGGGAACGGACTTTATGACCAGGCAGAGCACGCCCGCAGATTCACCGGTAGAAGTAGCGATTATTGGCGCGGGGCCGGCTGGTCTGACCGCGGCCTATCTGCTCAGCAAAAAAGGGCTGAAGGTCACCGTCATCGAAAAAGACCCCAAATATGTCGGCGGGATCAGCCGCACGGTGGAGCATGAAGGCTTTCGCTTTGATATTGGCGGGCACCGGTTCTTTTCCAAAAGCCAGGAAGTGGTCGATCTGTGGAACGAAATCCTGCCCGACGACTTCATTCAGCGTCCGCGGATGAGCCGGATCTATTATGAGGGCAAATTTTACAGCTACCCGCTGCGCGCCTTTGAAGCCTTGTGGAACCTCGGAATCTGGCGCTCGACTTTGTGCATGCTGAGCTATGGCAAGGCGAAGGTCTTCCCGAACAAGAATGTGAAGAGCTTTGAAGACTGGACGGTCAACCAGTTCGGCTACAAGCTCTATTCGATTTTCTTCAAAACCTATACCGAGAAGGTCTGGGGCATGCCGTGCGACGAAATGTCGGCGGACTGGGCGGCGCAGCGGATCAAGGGCCTGTCCCTGTGGAACGCGGTCACCGACGGGCTGAAACGCTCGCTCGGCCTCAACAGGAAACCCAATGACGGACAGGAAGTCAAAACCCTGCTCGAAACCTTCCGCTATCCCCGCCTCGGCCCCGGCATGATGTGGGATGCAGCCAAAGCCCATGTCG
>CBETBW010000034.1:0-21700 GCA_965534715.1 uncultured Parasphingorhabdus sp. | reverse complement strand
CCAGAAACAGGTGGTCGCAGCAGAGGTAATGGTAATACCACGCTCTTGCTCTTGCTCCATCCAGTCCATCGTCGCCGCGCCATCATGCACTTCGCCGATCTTGTAGGATTTACCCGTATAATACAGGATACGCTCCGTGGTGGTCGTCTTGCCGGCGTCAATATGGGCCATGATGCCGATATTGCGGTATCGTTCGAGCGGATGGCTGCGTGCCATAGTCTATACTCCAGTATTTGGGGAACCAGTTCAGGCCGCCCTATAGTTAATCGGACCAGGAATTGCGAGTCCTGTGATGGTCTAGATCTCGTCAAAAAGTCCGTTCGCACCGAGCTTGTCGAAGTGCCTCGATCGAGAGCATGTCTCCTGAACGAAAAGCGCCCTTCGACAGGCTCGGGACGAACGGTCTAAACTTGTTACCAGCGATAGTGGGCGAAGGCGCGGTTGGCTTCCGCCATCTTGTGCGCTTCTTCCCGCTTTTTCACCGCATTGCCACGATTGTTCGACGCATCGAGAATTTCTCCCGACAGGCGCGCGGCCATTGTGGTTTCGCTGCGACCGCGAGCGGCAGAAATCATCCAGCGGATTGCCAGAGCCTGCGCGCGTTCGGGACGCACCTCGACGGGAACCTGATAGGTCGCACCACCAACGCGGCGGCTGCGCACTTCAATGCCCGGCTTGATATTGTTGAGTGCATCATGAAACAGCTGCACAGGATCTTTTTTCGCTTTGGCTTCAACACTGTCAAAGGCACCATAAACAATCCGTTCTGCGGTGGATTTCTTACCATCCATCATCAGGTTGTTCATGAATTTCGAAAGGATCAGATCCTTGAATTTCGGATCAGGCAAAATTACCCGTTTTTCGGGACGACGACGACGTGACATATCTTATAACTCCGAAACTGAAACTTATTTAGGACGCTTGGCGCCATATTTCGAGCGGCTCTGCTTGCGGTCTTTTACGCCCTGCGTATCGAGAACGCCGCGCAGGATGTGGTAACGCACACCGGGAAGATCGCGCACACGGCCGCCGCGGATCAGCACAACGCTGTGCTCCTGGAGGTTGTGGCCTTCACCGCCGATATAGCTGATGACCTCGCGCTGGTTGGTCAGGCGAACCTTGGCAACCTTACGCAATGCGGAGTTTGGTTTCTTTGGAGTCGTTGTGTAGACACGGGTACAAACGCCGCGTTTCTGCGGGTTGGCATCCAGAGCCGGCACGTTGGACTTCGTCTTCTGGGGCACCCGCCCTTTACGGACGAGCTGGTTAATCGTTGGCATAAAGTCTTCACCTTATAGTAGATTGTCCTGCAAAATGCAGGGGTTACTCTCACCGCTCAATACGCGGCAAGTGTTTTGCCTATGTAAGTTTTCCGATGGTTGCAGGCGAACCCGACGCAACAGAAGGGCGGCCCTTAGCGGGGATTCGGGCGAGGGTCAAGTAGCAGGGCGTGTAGGCCTTGGCGTTTTAGCTATTATAGAACCGCTAGGGAATGACCGCCTGTCGTTTTTGTACACTATGACATACCCGGGAAGGGCAGTAGCGTGCCAGCCGTCTGGTAAATTTTTAACGATGTGAGACAAAATCGTTCGAGTTGTTGATGGCGCTGGAAGTGATGGCAGAATAGCTCGACCAAAATCAGAATGCGGTCGCCGACTTTTTCCGTCACTTTCAAACCTAAGGGTGTAAGGGAGCGTAGCCTTTAAACTCACAATAACATCCGCTGCCGATTGACCTTCAGAAATCTCAAGTTCAACTTCTCTATCAACATCAATCGGGAATAGTGCGTCGTAGTTTGTTGCCTTGACCTTGGTCGTATCTCGCTCTCTTCCCGGATCGTTTGAACCAAATCCACTGCCATTCCACGCCAAGTTTTTCACTCCACCGTAATGCCGAATGAGTTCAGATTCTAAGTCCATCGCTGTAAATACGTAGATCCTGACAGCTTTTAAGGTTACGCGCGCTGGCTCAAGGTTAAGCCTGTGCTTTATCTTGCAAGCATGTCGATACAGACGGTTTCTCAATCCCGCTTCAGCGTCGGTCTTCCCGACATAAACCAACTCGTCATCGAGATAGAGTTGGTATACGCCTTGCTCTTCAGGAATAGCACCCACGTTGATTTCGTTGAGTGGGACAGATGAAATCTTGTCGAAAACCTCTACCAATTTTTCCAGAAGTGCTTGTGGGAGATCAAACTCAAGTTCTACGAATCCCGCTAACGAGTCCGCATTTATTTGAGACTGCAAAGATTGTTGCGACACTTATGCTGCCAAAGCCAGATTGTTATCAACCTTTGATAATAGTCTTTTGACCCATCCACCCACGGCAAAAGAGAGCTCTGAAGGAACCGCATTTCCGAGCTGCCGCATTGATTCCGTCCAACTGCTTGGAAACTCAAAATCATCAGGAAGTCCCTGCAATCTAGCAGATTCCCGCAAAGTAAAATAACGCACGGTGCCATCATCTCTCACCATCATATTCTCTCCGCCGGGTACTCCGTGATCACCAGCCTTTAGCGCTTTTGCGGGTGAGTCGAGAGGACTTCCCGTATGCCCAAGGTACACCCTTGCTCCAGCTTGTAATGTGTGGTTGTTCTTTCCGTTTGGTTCGCCAAGGCCTTCAAGCCTGTCTCGAACTGTCACCCATCTTTTGGTTTGTGGTGGTTTAGAAACTTTCTTCAATTTTTGAACCAGTGCAGCATCTGATTTTGGGACATCATCCAAACACTTATCAATTCGATGTTCAGCCCAATAATCACCAGTAATCCATTGATCCCAAATCAATCTTTCACGAGAATGAGTGGGTTCTAAATCCTCCGGATCAACTTGGTGACTTCCCAAAACACCTATAATTACAACCCGATGCCGCTTTTGAGCAGCCCCATAGTCGGCAGCATTTACTAATTTGGTGGCAACAGAGTAGCCAAGGCTTTCAGAAGCTGTCGACAGTCTGTGTTGGATTGATTCCAAATAAGGGGCAAACCTAGGTCGTAATAAGCCCCTAACATTCTCAAACAAAAAAACTGACGGTCGTATTTCTTTCACAGCGCGAATTGCTTCTGGCCACATATCCCGATCATCATTCGATCCATTGGCTTTTCCTCCAATGCTAAAAGGCTGGCAAGGCGGTCCTCCGGCTACGAGATTCGCTCCAGCATATTGACTCCAATCTACGTCGCGAACATCGCCTAGTTCAATTGGCCAATCTGAAACGTGCTCAATATTGCGTGCTTTATTGTGAAGAATAGTAGCAACTGCGGATTCATTAAATTCGACCATCGCGCGGTGTTCGAATCCAAGTTTCGATAATCCGAAAGCAAGTCCCCCACAGCCTGAAAAAAGCTCGACACTATCTAAGACCACCGCAACAAACTCCTTTGAGACTTCACCTTATAGTTACTGTACTACATTGCAAATTATGATTTGTGAAGAACCAATGTTCCCTTTTTGTTCCATACTGCAATTTTAACCAACCTCCCACTAACCGACAACCGCACACCCATGGCACACAGCACATTCAGCAAAGTCTCCAGCGTCATATTACCGTTCGACCCCAGCGCCTTATAGAGCGCCTGCCGCGTGGCCTTGCTCGCCTCGACCACATCTTTATGAGTTTGGCCCCTCACTTCCCCGCCAGCTTCCTGACCATCTGACGTACCTCTGCCGGCGTATCACCCGGCACGACTTCGATATATCCCACGCCAGCCCTTCGCAGCGCTTCTTTCTTGATTGCGTCGCGGACGGCGGCAGTGCCTTGATGATGCCCCGCACCTTCGATGGCATGCAACGGATCGCCCCTGGCATTGACCAGCAACAGGTCCACCCGTTTGGAATTGATCGCCCAGACTGACCTGTGCCATGACCCGCCAGTCCGAGGTCTCCTCGACCACAGCCCGCTCGACCGCCGAAAACAAACGTGCCTCCGATGCGTTAAGCAGGCGCCGCGCTTTGAACTTTGCTCCGGTCACCAGGCGCAGCTGGGCCGCGGGATCGAAAGCTTCCTTATCGGGACTTCGCCAATTGGTGTTTGGCGACCATTTCCGCGAATAACCGCGTTTCGCCTTCCATGCTTCCCGCTGCATTTTTGCATACCAGTGTTCGACGGTCATGCCGGCAACGCCGCCAATGCCTACGGCAAAGACGATAATCGCGTTTTCTCCCAGATTGGCAAGAAACTCAGCAAGCATGTGACGTTCCAAATATTGCTAGTTCAGGACCTCATATATATCCAAAAGCTTATTGAATCGTTGCAGGAACGCCCTGGATTGCGGATCAGGTCCGCAATGACGGGTTGGCCGGGATTATCACCCCTCCCTTCGCACAAGAGAAATCGCCCCTCCCTTTCAAGGGAGGGTATCAAGGGGTGGAATATGAGAAAAGCGGCTCAATGCCGCTTTCCGAATTTGCTTGTGGGGAACTGCGGCACCACCCCAATCCTGCTTTTTAAGCGGATGAGCTAGCGCTTCGCGCCTTCGCGCCTTCGCGTGATTCGATGGAGATTCTGCACCAAACTCAGGATGACCGGGCGTTTCCGTCCCCGCCACAGCCGACAAACGGTCTCTACTGCGAAATCGACCGCTCAATATCCGCAACCGGCGAATTGATCAGCGTCTTGGCCTGTTCCAGCACAATCTTGTCACTCACTTCCTGATGCAGCAGCGGTCTGATCTCTCCCAGCGTCTCGGGATCGGCGACCAAGATGAGCCGCTCGAACGCGCCCTTGTGCGCATCTTCATACAATCGTTCCGCGATTTGTTTCGAAAAGGTCGCCTCCATACTTTCCCGATCGGATTGCTCGGGCGGAGATTTTCCGGAAGGCCCCTCGCCAGCCATATTGCTCGGCGTCCAGTCGCCGTCATGCTCCAGTGACCCGTTTCTGACGTGAAAGGTCTTCGCTTCGCTGCCCGTGGCGACGACGACAAATGTTTCTTCCGGAAAATTCAGCGTACCCATATTCATGTCCTTTTTTTGGTTCAGGCATTCAACGCGTTGCGGGGCGAATGGTTGCTTCCCGCGACCGACAGCCGACCGGGATGATCGCTGGGCTCGGGTGACAGCTAAATTCATATTGTTGCAGCGGTGTTAGCGTGGGCGCACTCGCTCCCGCCGCACAAGAGCCGATCCATCAGCCGCCGACGATCCTACATGTGCAGGTTTGCAAGTGCTTGTTAACCCTAATTTTATATCCGCTGCCTAGTCTGAACACCGAATATTCGATCCGCTATTGTGGGATGACCCAAAGACATGGTTTCAGCGCCGCTTTCCGAAAAAAACTGGCGAACATCCTGGCAAAATCCATGGTGGTCTCCGCAGATCCCCGAAGATATCCGGTCATCGATTGAGCAGATGCAATTGCGACGGGCGGTGACCCATGTGCCGATGATTTATCTGGTTGCCATTTTCAATCTGGTGTCGGTGATGATCCTGTCAGCCCACGAAGGGGTTGAGCCGGTCTATTACGCCTGGATGGGGGTGTTGGCGATTGGCTGCGTAGCGCGGATGATCGTGTGGATGCGCTTTCCAAAGGACCCGGATTCCGGCGTTGCCCCGCAAAAAATACTCAGAAATCTTTCCGTCCTTTCAGTCGGCATCATCACGTTTCTCAGCATCTGGTCGGTCTGGATAATTTCGACCGATATGTTCGCCAATCAGATGTTCATTCCGATGTCGCTGGTGTTCGGATCGACCTGTATCGCGCATTGTCTGGCCTGCATAAAAAAGGCCGCCGTCACCGTATTGCTGGTCGGAGTCATGCCCTCTGCCGTGGCGATGATATTGGTTGGCGATTTTGACGATATGATCATGGGATGGAGCATGATCACGATTGCGCTGCTCATGATCCGGTTCATCATCGATAACTATAATCAGATCATTTCTGCCTTGATCATGCGGCACACCATATGGAAACAGGCCCATAGCGATCCGTTAACCGGGCTCGCCAATCGCCGCGCGATGATGAACCATCTTCAACTCGCCGAACAGTCTTTCGCAAGTGACGGCAGCGGTTTTGCCGTCGCCTTGCTCGACCTCAACCAGTTTAAACGCGTGAATGACAATCTGGGTCATGATGTGGGTGATCATCTGTTGATCGAAGTGTCCGACAGGCTGAACCAAAGCAGCGTGGCAGAAGAGATTGTCGGTCGTTTGGGCGGGGATGAATTTTTGATCTTGATGCCGGGCGTGACCGGGCATGAACAGGCTTCAGCCAGGGCGACCGCCTATCTTTCCGGCTTTGCCAGACCGGCAAATATTGACGGCCATGTTATAACAATATCAGCCAGCATCGGCATCGCTGTTCAGAGGCTCGACGGAAATGGAGCGGAACAATTGCTCAAGGCCGCCGACAGCGCCCTTTATAAAATGAAGCGCACGGGCAAAAGCGTCAGTGAATTCGCGAGCCGGCCCTTGCGCAATATTGGCTGATGTAGCTGTAGGTTAGAGACTAGCCCACTCGTCAGCCTGAACTCGTTTCAGCATCCATCATGCGTCAATCACAGCCTCTGTGTTGAGAGAAGCGGACCCTGAGCTGAAGGCCGCCGAAGGCAAACATGTTCACAATGACAAGACAGAGTGCGAAGTTCATATCCTAACCACCCACTATCAATTGAAAAACCTTCACATCTCCGTGTCTTCACCCGAAAAATAAACCCAAACCACCCGCTGAAGCGATGAAGCGGTTTCCGCTATCGCTTTCCTACACGGCGGCGCTTTGATATTATCATTGTCGGCTCTTTGACATTTCGGGAAGCCGGAGTTGGGTCCCGGCAAAAATCCAACAACATGCCCCCGCGCACCGTAGTTTTTCGCTTCTTTATACACTGTAAACTTTGTAAAGTTCATCCCGGTCGGGGCGCGATATTTTTTACCGCCGCGTGATCCCGCCGCAAAAGTTCAGACATTGTCTGAAGTAGCTGCCAGAACCGTTCCTTGGCCCCAACTTTGACAAACTTTGGATCAGCCGCGCTCGCCGAGCACCTTGTTCTCCACGCCGATCCGGTGGCGCAGCAGGACCGCGTTGAGGATCGAAAAGACCAATGCCACCCACGGCAGGCCGAACATCAGCGGGACAATCGCGATCTCGAGCACCACGACCAGATAATTGGGGTGGCTGATATATTTATACGGCCCGCGCCTGACCCGGTCGAAATGCGGCGCCGAGATGATCCTTGTGGTCCACCAGCGGCCAATGCTGGCCAGCGTCCAGACCCGCAGGACCTGCGTACCGACGAACAGCGCCAGCATCGCGGGATGGATATTGTGCTGCGGGTCGACCAGCAAGGCGATGATCGCGATCCAGGCGCTGTGGAGGAAGATGAAATAATGATAATGGTCCGCGCCATGTTCCTGCCCGCCTTCGCCGAGCAAGCGCTTGGTATTGCGATTGGCGTGGATCAGTTCGCCGAGCCGCTGGACCATAATATAGACCAGCAGCCAGGTCACCAGAGTCGGGCTGGTCGTGAAAATGGCGCCCATTTGCTCGGTCATGCTGCACCCTGCGGATCGAGAATACCAAGCGCCGCAGTAAAGCCGGGACCGAGCGCGGTGAGCAGGATCGGCTTGTCGGGCTTCTGCCCGAGCAGCTGTTCGAGCACGAACAATACCGTGGGCGAGGACATATTGCCATGCTGCCTGAGTATCTCGCGGGTTGCCGGGATGCCGGCAAGCTCCGGCGCGAAATAGGCTTCCAGCGCTTCCACCACCCTGCCCCCGCCGGGATGGCAGGCGGGCTCGGAAAGGTCGGATGTCTCAAGCCCCTGGGCCTTGAGAAACGCATCGCAAAAGGGCGCGAAATCCCTGGTGACAAACGTCGGTATATCGCGGGCCAGCACAAGATCAAAGCCGGTGGTACCGATATCCCAGCCCATCATGTCGCGGGTGCCGGGCCAGGTCTTCTGGTCAAAGGCGCGGAAGCTGGGCGCGCCAACCGGTTCCGGCTTGCCGCTGATCACCGCTGCGGCACAGCCATCGGCAAACAGCGCGGTGGCGATCATGTTCTTCTTGTCAAACTGGCTATAGTCGTAGGACAGGCTGCACAGTTCCAGCGAGATCAGCAGGACATTCTGACCACCATTGGCCGCCGCGAGATCATTGGCCAGCCGGAGCCCGAGGACGCTGCCGGCGCAGCCATAGCCGAACACCGGGATGGTCTGGGTCGAGTTATCGAACCCCATTGCCTCGATCATCCGGCTGGGCAGCGAGGGGGTCATCGTGCCGGTGGTCGAGATCAGGACGATGGCATCAATATCGGACGGCGCGAACGCTGCCTTATCCAGCGCATCCCCGGCCGCCTTGTGCGCCAGCCGTGTGCCGACCTGATCATAAATCGCCGCCCGCCCCGTCCAGCTGCGCGGCTGCAAATAATAGTCGGCCTCGCAAGCGAGATAGCGCTGCTCGATCCCGCTATTGCCGAGGATCTGTTCCAGCCGGGCGGGCAGCGCCGATCCCCTCGCCTTCGCCAGCACGGCCAGCACGTCCGCTTGCGTGATCCGGTGATCGGGAACGGCGGTGGCGATGGACATCAAAGCGGGCATGGGGGACTTTCGGTGATCATATTAGCCATGATACAGCAGAAGCTGCGCCGGAACACTGAAATCTGTTGCATTGCACCAAATGCGGTATGACGGACGCAGTGGCAATGCTGATCGCCCGACAGACCGGCAGGGATAAAGGTCAAAATCAACCAGAACAGGTGACATATTCGCTGCTTTTTGCTGCACGGCCCCCGATTCTTCCTGCAGCATAAACATAGAATTTTTTACCATGTTGCGGATAATAGCGAAGGAAATCCGGACTAACCCGCTGTATCAACTTGTTTTATATCGTGCATTTAGATTTATTGTGCAGTGCACCATTTTTCTTGACATCAGCACTCGCTTGTCCTATTTGTGCACTGCAACAAAGAAGTGAGATAACCGATGACTGATATGAAAAACGAAACATCCGCTGCCCCGGCAGCAAAAGAAAACGGCTCGCTCTCTGCTGATGCTGCTTATTCTGCAGCAGCTTCCGCGACCGTTGTTTCCGACAAACCGGCTTCAAAAGCTGCGGTTGTCGAGAAGACCGAAACCCCAAAGCCGGTGGCTTCCGCTGCTAAACCGGCAACAGCGGCAAAGCCTGCTGTCAAAAAAACCGCAGCAACCAAGCCGGCAACAAAGAAGGCTGCAGCGAAGCGCAAAGTAGCTGCCAAGCCCGTTGCCAAAATCACAACGAACAAAAAGACCAAAGGAACCAGAAAAATGGCTACCACCAAAACGACCAAAACCGCCGCAACCAAGCGCGTTGCGAAGAACACCAAAGCTGCCAACACCAAGGCCGCCAACACCGCAAAGAAAACCGCTGAGAAGCTCGGTTCGCGGTTTGAAAAGCTGACGGCCGACGCGCAGACGCGGGCTAAACAGGCCGCTGACCGTGCCGTTGCACTGTCCAAAAATGCGGTTGAATTCAACCGCGAAAACATCGAAACAATGATCGAAAGCGGCAAGATTGCTGCAAAGGGCGCTCAGGAAATTGGCAAGACAAACGTGAAATATACCCGCGAGAATTTTGTTGAAGCCAGCCGTGCACTGCAGGGTCTGTTCAGCGTCGCGACGCCCAAGGACATGTTTGAAAAGCAGGCTGACTATGTACGCAGCGGCCTGGACCGGGTAATGGACCAGACTTCGAACAATGCCGATGCTGTCGTCAAGCTCGCTGGCAAAGCCTATCAGCCGATTGCTGATCGCGTCAGCGAAATCCGCAAGGAACTGAAAAAAGCCGCTTAAGCTGCTTTTTCGAGAGACTAAAAAGGGACCGTTCCGTTGGAGCGGTCCTTTTTATTTGCGCTTTATTAACGCTGACAACCGCAAAAGCGTTCGAAACTATCAATCTGCTACTTGCCCTCGGGGCTAAAAATACCATATCCTGAGGCTAATGATGAACCAGCAGATTCTTTTCCCTTTCCTGAAAGCCGATCGACAAAGTCGCGCCGGTGACCAGCCGACTCTCGGCGACGACGCGGATAAGGGATCGGGTGACGATGACGATAATAATCTTGGTATTGCAACCAAAACCCGGGCCAAGACCAAGAAACCCAGCCCTTACAAGGTTCTGATCCTCAACGACGATTATACACCGATGGAATTTGTTGTTCTCGTTTTGAAACGATTTTTCAACATGGATATCGATGAAGCAACGCGCGTCATGCTGCATGTGCACCAGAAAGGCGTCGGAGTCTGCGGTACTTTCAGTTACGAGGTCGCAGAAACCAAAGTCACTCAGGTGATGGATTTTGCCCGCAAGAACGAGCACCCCCTGCAATGCACGCTTGAGAAGGCCTGATACAAACCAAGGAACCAGCCATGTCCGCTATGCCAGTTATCACCGTCGATATCGTCTCCGATGTTGTTTGCCCCTGGTGTATCATCGGATATAAAAAGCTGGAGAAAGCGATGCTGCAGTTCGAAGGCAAAGCAAATTTTGAACTGACCTGGCATGCCTTTGAACTCAACCCTTCGATGCCGCCAGAAGGGCAGGACATCACCGAACATTTAGCACAGAAATATGGTGCCACGCCGGAGCAAAGCAAAGCCAACAGGGAGCGTATGCGTCAGGCTGGCGATGATCTGGATTTCGAATTCAGCTTTCACGAGAACATGCGGATGGTGAACACGTTCGATGCACACCGGCTGCTCCATTGGGCCGGAGAGACAGGCAAGCAAACCGCTCTCAAACTGGCACTGTTCAAAGCGCATTTCACCGACGGCAAGGATGTCAGCGATCACGACATCCTGGTGGCTGTCGCATCCTCTGTTGGTTTCGATGAAAAACGTGCCCGTGATCTACTCGGCACAAATCTATACGCTGACGAGGTAAGAGCGACGGAATCAGAATGGCAGGACCGGTTCATCACCGGCGTTCCCGCCTTCATCTTCAACAAGAAGTTCATGGTCCCGGGAGCGCAGGAAACCGATGTTTTCGCCAATATCATCGAGAATAAGCTTCTCGAAGAAGCGGCCTGAGCCTCACTTCTTCTTCGGCGGCATCGGAAAGAACCCGGAAGTCCGTTCGATATAGTCGACATAGTCCGGACGGTTCTTTTTCAGGCTCTTTTCAAGCAGCGGCGCCCCACTCCACTTCATCAAGGTAAAGCTAAGGAATATTGGCCCAACGGCCGCAATCCAGACCGGCCAGCCTGTCTGCGAAGCCACCAGCCATATTCCCCACCAGGCACAAAAATCCCCGAAATAATTGGGATGCCGGGTATATTTCCACAAGCCGCTATCCAACACTTTGCCTTGATTGGCAGAGTTGGACCGGAACGCCTTGAGTTGCATATCGCCTATGGTTTCAAAGGCGATGCCAATCACCGCGATAGCCACGCCGATGACGGCGACAGGGCCAGCGGCATCAGCACCGGCCAGCAATATGCCAAGCTGTGCTGGCAGGCAAACGATGAAAAGAAGCGGGATTTGCATGGCCCAAGCCTTCAATAGCGCCGCTTTGGCGAAACCCATCCCCTGCTTTTCCATCGCGCGGCCCATTATCTTTTTATAGCGAGGATCGACCCCTTCTTTGCGCCAGCGCAGGAACAGATGCGTTCCCAGCCTGATGCCCCAAAGTGCCGTCAGCATCCAGATTATGTAAGCCAGAGATCCCGGATTTTCGACCTGCATGAAGGAA
Source organism: uncultured Parasphingorhabdus sp. (assembly GCA_965534715.1). Lineage (GTDB taxonomy): Bacteria > Pseudomonadota > Alphaproteobacteria > Sphingomonadales > Sphingomonadaceae > Parasphingorhabdus. The sequence continues at coordinate 10,043 of CBETBW010000034.1, read as the reverse complement.
GCGCTCGCCATGATGGCCATTCCATAGGCCCAGAAGGCGTCGATAAAAGACACGTCGCGGATACGGACGGATATCAGCCATAAAATCACCATGATGGCGACCAGCAAACCGAAGTTCAGACCCAAAGCTGCCAGTAAGTTCAACTCTGCTCTCCTTCTTCTGTCTTGATGCTGGCCATTGCCGGATCCGTCGAGACAATATCGCGCATCGCTTTTTCCGGAAACTTTGGTGTCACGCTATGGTAAAACTCGCTGAGCTTCTGCATATCAGCTGTATAATCTCCCGACGGCATGAACGATGGACCCAATCCCCCCGTTTTTTTAGGATAGTCCATCATGCCCAGAATCAATGGAACTTTCGCCTTGAGCGCGATGTAATAGAAGCCTGTCCGCCATTGCTTGCCGCCGTCGCGAGTCCCCTCGGGCGGGATCGTCAGGAGGAAATCGTCACGCCGTTCGAACTCTCTGACCATCGCATCGACCATATTCTGCGACTTTGACCGATCCACCGGAATTCCGCCCATGCGCCGCATCATATCTCCCCACGGCCATTTGAATAGAGTGTCTTTGCCGATCCAATAGGATTTGATCTTGAGCTTGTTGGTCAGCCCGAAAAAATAGAGAAAATCCCAGTTGCTGGTGTGTGGGGCAGCGATGATGACGGCTTTTCTTGGCGGAGGATTTTCCTGAACCGCAGTCCACCCGTTAATCGTGTACATGAATACGGAAAAACGACGGACAATTTCCGACAACCAGTTCGGTTTAATCTCGTCGTGCACGCATCCTCCCACTCGCGGGATCAGGTGCCGCGACTATGTCGAGACCATAAGTCTATTTTTGGACCGCGCAACGAAAGATGTCCGTTGGTGCAGTTATCCAACGCCCTTCACTTTGATTTTCCGCACAACTGGACCCCGGACTTGCGAAAGAACCTTTCCGGATCCTCTGCTTGTTGCATTTTGCATCGCGATCTTCGGCGACAATGATGGATTCACAAAAGCTGTCAGCCGACAGTGCTATTCCTTGGCAATCGGTGCCCGGTTCGTCTCCGATCCGGATGCCAAGACGATTAAAATCTCTGGAACAGATGTCCATCCTTGCGGCACACTGGCGCCAAATCAATTGGCAGAAATGCCTATGGGCAGTTTTGTCCGGGCAAGCTTCGAATAAGGTCCGTACCGCTTCGCAGGCGGACCGGAAGTCGCCAGACGGCCTACTGGTCTGTCATCTGCAAGGAAGGATATTTGGCGATGATATGGTTATAGACGGCCGGATGGAGCGATTGCAGAAATTCACAACCGAAATAGTCGCCTTCATGCCAACAAATTTTGCACTCCAGCGCGGCGAATGATGGCAGTCTCAGGAAAATAGGTTTGTCCCCGGTCAAACGTGTTAAACAGCGCATCCGGAAACCGGTGATTGACAGGTCCAAAATCATGGCTTCAACGCTTCCCAGACCTGGTTCGCGGACGGCAGCAGTTATTTCCACATCAGCCCGCAAAGAGACGCGGGGATCTCCACGTTTAATCACCTGATTCATTGTTCGATGGTCCGGCTTGCTATTCATAGTCCCCAGGCTTCCTGTTGCTAACGCGTCCCCATCTGGTGGGTTCACCTTCATGTGCAGGTCACCGGCTGCACATATATGAAGATTAACAAGAGATGCTTTTACAATCGTTAACAGGAACAGGGGTTTCTTGGGTCGACAATGGGAATTTGCTAGGAATTTAAGCGCCTTCTCACCCTCGCTCACCGCAATCAATCTGGCACAAATCTGCTTCTTCGTCCTCGAGCTCGATCTGAATGGTAATATGGTGAATGGAAAATTGCGCTTTCATTTCCTTTTGTACCTCGGCCAGGAAGCCTTTCCCCGGATGTCCGTGCGGTAAAACCAGATGGGCTGTCATCGCGGTTTCACTCGTGCTCATCGGCCAGATGTGAAGGTCATGAACGGTTTCGACACCGGGCAATGACCCAAGATATTCAAGCACGTCTTCGACATCGATATCACGCGGCACACCCGCTAGCGACATCCGCACTGCTTCGGACAACAATCCCCATGTGCTCCAGAATATCAGACCAACGATGAGCAGGCTGAGCAACGGATCAATCCAGTTTAATCCGGTAAAATAGATCACTATTCCGCCAACCACCACTCCCGCCGACACGCCGGCATCAGCCATCATATGCAGAAAGGCTCCGCGTATGTTGATGTCGTCCTTCTGACCACGAATGAAAAGCATCGCCGTTCCGAAGTTGATCACTATTCCAATGGAAGCAACCGTGATGACAGTGGTCGATGCGACCGCGCTTGGTGCGCTGAAACGCCCAATCGCTTCCCAGGCGATCGCGCCACAGGCCACGAGCAGAAAAAGTCCGTTCAGCAGAGCGGCAAGTATGGACGATCCGCCTAAACCATAGGTAAATTGTTTGCTTGGCGGACGTTTGGAAAGTTCAGCGCCAGCCCAGGCGACGGCGAGCCCCAGAACATCGGATAGATTATGGCCAGCATCAGCCAGCAGCGCCATCGATCCAGCCAGCAAGCCAAATATTACTTCAAGAATGATGTAAATCGTATTGAGTGCAATGCCCAAAGCGAAAGCGCGACTGAAATTTGCCGGCATATGGCCGTGCGGTCCATGGCGATCATGATGGCTGTGAGGGGAATGCCCGTGGCTTTGATGATGACCTGAGGACATCTACGCTCCGACAACTATATTGCGATTTTTCAATCGTCGACTACACGGATTTGTCGGAGCGGTCTAGGCTATTTATTCAATATTTCCCGTATGTTATATCATTCAATGAGGAATGGACGTCGCGTTCAATCGACGATCAATCCAATTGCTACGTATATGATGATTGCAGAACCGAAGCCAAAGATTGTGGCGAGAACAAATAATATCCGCAACAGATTTGCATCCATCCCGCTCCAGTTGGCGAGACCAGAACAGACGCCCATAAGCTTGCCATTCGCTTTGTCGAGTTTCAGTTTGGTTTTCATCGGACGGTTGCTTCCTTTGTTTGAAGAAATTGGTTCCGGCCAGTTTCTCGGCTGGGATCCTGTGCTTCTATTTTTGTCAGCCATTAGAGCACCAATCCGGATGCATGTGTGAAAGCTGGCATCACGCTGGCACCAATGAATAGAGTGGCCGTTGCGACCGCGCCGAAGGCGGCTAGAAATGAATTTTGAAAACTATGTGACATACTCTGTCCTTTCCTTGATTAAACTGGAATTATGCGATGATCGAAGCGGCATTGCCTACCGCCGGGCCAACGCTGGCGCCAACAAACAGGGCGGCGGAGAACAAGGCGGCTACGGCTGCTACCAGACTGTGAGAGACATTCGAGATCATTTTGATTTCCTTTCGATTTGAAACTGTATTTGGTCGATCGTGAAGTTGTTTCATACTTTGCACAGCCCATGCCAGTTTCATTAATTTCATATTTATCAGAGGGTTAGGCTCACATCGGATCAAATGCCGGCCTTCACGAAACCTATTATTGGTGTATTTTCCTATTTTTTGGTTTTCCATGAATGAAAAATGAACGGACTAAAGGCCCAATCCGAATTTGCTTCTCTTTGACGCCGGTGAAAGCTAGTGAAAAGCTCTGCCATGACCCTATCCCAGCTTACTCTGCACAACTTTCGCAACTATCCTGAGTTGCGTCTCGAGGCGGACCCTGGATTCATGGTTTTCAGTGGCGAAAATGGCGCCGGGAAAACCAATATTCTGGAGGCCCTGTCATTGCTCGCACCGGGACGCGGTCTGCGGCGCGCCGCGCTGCGCGATATGGCTTATCAGGATGGTGAGGGAGATTTCGCCGTTGCGGCACAGCTTGGCGATGTACAAATCGGGACCGGCACTGATTCAGAGGCGCCCGAACGTCGCAAGACGCGGATTAATGAAGCCGCTGCCCCGACCAATGATCTCGCCGAGTGGCTTTCCATATTATGGCTGACCCCGGCGATGGACCGGTTGTTCATGGAGGGGGCAGCAGGACGGCGAAATTTCCTGGATCGGCTGGTAATGGCCCTTGAACCTGCTCATGCACGAAATTGCTCCCGGTACGAAGCGGCACGGCGCGAACGCAATCGGCTTCTCGCCGATGGATATCTGGCGGATAGGAACTGGCTTGAAGGGCTGGATACACAACTGGCACAATATGGTTCGTCGGTCGCTGAGGCGCGGCACCGGATGGTATTGGCCTTGGATCAGAAGTTGGAAGAATCGGACAGTAGAATATTTGCCACCCCGGCTTTGCAGCTTGCAGATGACCTGCTGCACAGTGAGCATCAACTGCTTCAGATGCTGCAACAAAACCAATCCGCGGACCGGGCAGCAGGCCGCACTCTAAAAGGCCCGCATCGCGCCGACCTAAACGTGTTTCATGCCGCAAAGCAACAACCGGCCGAAAAATGTTCGACCGGCGAACAGAAGGCGTTGCTGTTCTCCATCATTCTGGCGCATGCGGATTTAATTGCCGAGCGGCGTGAATGTCGACCGATCCTGTTGCTCGATGAAGTCGCCGCCCATCTCGACCCACAGCGCAGGGCAGCGCTTTTCGAAAAGCTGGCGGAACGAGGGGGTCAAGTCTGGCTGACCGGTACAGAACCGGCTTTGTTCAGCGACATTCCGGATAACGCACTGCATTTCGAGGTATCAGACGGAACCGTCAAAAAGCGGTAACGAGCAGCTCAGATGCATCATGGTTTACACGTGATTCACGTTACTCATTAACGTTGATTTTGCGACAGACGTTTATTTCTCTCCAGATGGACGCAATTACTCTGCAAAAATTGGTGACTTCGCTTCGGAATGCTATCATTCCGATCCTGCTGGTATTGCAGGCGATCATGATGCCGGCTCCGGCGAAGGCCAATGATTATCTGCAATGCGTCCCGTTTGCCAGGCAGCTGAGCGGCATACAGATTTATGGCGACGCGCATAGCTGGTGGGGTCAGGCAGACGGTGTCTATCAACGAGGCGCATTGCCGGTCGAGGGCGCGGTCTTGTCGCTGCCCAGCCATGGCTCAATGCAGCTTGGCCATGTCGCGGTGGTTCGCAAAATTATTGACGACCGCAACATATTGATCAGCCACGCCAACTGGTCACCGATCAATGGTCAGCGCGGCCAGATCGAACGCCGGGTCGCGGCAAAAGACGTATCTGCAGCCAATGACTGGAGCCTCGTCCGCATCTGGTATGCTCCGATCGATAATCTCGGGACCACGGCATTTCCGGTCAATGGCTTCATTTATCCCGCGCGTCCCGCTAAGAAAACCGGCCGGCAATGGGCTTCGGCAAGACCGAAGAACCAGAGTCAGATGCCCAATCGATCTCTTTTTGACCGAAGCCTCCAAGCAGAACTCGTTCAATCTGCGGAAGAAGAACGCCCAAATGATGCAAGGCCGGCGGACCTGATCGGGGATTTACTGGACAGACTGGGTAGCTGAGGCCAGATTGGAGCATATGCTTCGACCGGAACTTTTCACATGATCAACAATTCACCGGCCTGCCTTGTGATACTCGCCGGGGGACAGTCTACCCGAATGGGGACTGACAAAGCGGTCATCAAGTTTGAGGGACGCAGGCTGGTCGATATTCTGATCGACAGATTTGCCGCCAAAGCTGATCGGTTGTTTCTGTCTGCTTCGCAGGATTACGGTACGGGACTGGACATCATCAGCGACAACCCGGACTTTCCAGATGGACCGGTTGGCGGCATTTTCTCGGTGGCTGCGACGTTGCAAGAGACCCAGCCGGATATATCGGGATTTGTAACGGTTCCGGTTGATGCACCTTATGCCCCGATCAACCTGATTGCACGGCTCTCGGCGAGCGGCGCCTGCGCCGTGGCACGGGATGATCAGCGCATCCATCCAACCTTTGCCTATTGGCGCTGTGACATCATCAACAGCATTCGCGCTACCCACGACGACGGTGAGAAAGCCCCTTCCCTGCAATGGCTGGCCGAGCAATCGGGCGCAGAAGCGGTGGCTTGGTCCGACGCGAATCCGTTTATGAACATCAATCGGCCGGAGGATTTGATCAAGGCGGAACAGGACAAAAAAGCCGGCGCTTGAGGGGAAGCACCGGCTTTCCTTTGTAGTGATGATCACCGCTGATCTTTATCAAGCAACAAAGCGCCTAGTCCAGACGGCGGATTTCCGCTTTGGTCAGACTGGTCATCAGCTTGCCGTCGCTGTCCGAAAGCGTCGAAGCGTCTATCTTGCGCAATTTGCCTTTGTAAATGACCAACAGGTCGCCGTTTTCGGTGACCCGGTTCACTTTCGCGACACTTGCACCGCTTGCGTCATAAAGCCGATCGTTGCGCTCTGCGTCGGCAGCGATTGCTGCCGGAGCGGTTAGGGTCAATGCGGTTGCCGCAAGGATCAGGGAGGATAGTTTACGCATGGTTTTACTCCATTATGTTTTGGACTGATTGCGGTATTACACCCAATGCATAATAAGTTGCAATATGAAATGTTGCACCTGCGAGTTGCAATTTTGCAACCGAGTGAAAATTGGGTGAAAAATGCGCGTTCAGAAGAACAGTTGCCCGCCCGCCCCATGTTGTGCCATCGTTGACCCGATTTTCTACCGATATAAGGATTACATTATGCGTTATGCCCTGATTTTTGCCCTGGCGACTCTCCCTGCTGCCGCTCAAGCCCAGCAAACCGACGTCATGTCTGAAATATCCAGCCTGATTGACGCGCGGTCGGGAGAATCGGCGAAAACAGCCCGCCAGCTGTGGGAATGGGCCGAGCTCGGCTATCAGGAGCAGAAATCCAGCGATCTGCTGAAGCAATCGCTCAAAGCCAACGGGTTCAAGATCACCTCCGGCGTGGCAGACATTCCGACAGCCTTTACCGCCGAATATGGCAAGGGCGGTCCGGTGATCGCGATCCTGGCCGAATATGACGCGCTGCCCGGGATCAATCAGGATGCCGTCGCCACCCGTTCCCCGATCGAGGGCAAGGGCGCGGCCCATGCCTGCGGTCACAATCTGTTCGGTGCGGGATCGGTCGAGGCGGCGATTGCGGTGAGCAAATGGCTGGCAAAAACCGGCACACCGGGACGTGTGCGGCTCTATGGCACGCCGGCCGAAGAAGGCGGCAGCGGCAAGGTCTATATGGTCCGCGCGGGCCTGTTCAACGACGTTGATATTGCGCTCCACTGGCATGCCGATGACGAGAATTCGGCCGCCGCTCGCACCACCCTCGCCAACCGCTCGGCAAAATTCCGGTTCCACGGCGTCTCCGCCCATGCCGCCGGCGCACCGGAAAAGGCGCGCTCCGCGCTCGACGGTGTCGAATCGTTCAATATGATGATCAACATGATGCGCGAGCATATCCCGCAGCAATCGCGGATCCATTATGTGATTACCGAAGGCGGCATCGCCCCCAATGTCGTGCCGGACTTTGCCGAAGTCTTCTATTATGTCCGCCATCCCGATCCGGCCGAAGTCGATGCGATCTGGGCGCGGCTCGAGGATGCGGCCCGCGGCGCGGCGATGGGCACGGGAACCAAAGTCGACTGGGAAGTAATCCACGGCAATAATCCGCTGCTGGTCAACGAGCCGCTGGCCAAGATGATGGACGCCAAATTGCGCCAGGTTGGCGGCATAACCTATACGCCCGAGGAGCAGAAATTTGCCGAAGGCATCTACGCGAGCTTTGACAAGCCCGGCAACACGCTCGGTAGCCAGGAGCAGGTCCAGCCTTATGATGTGACGCTCGGCTATGGCTCGACCGATGTCGGCGATGTCTCTTACGCCACGCCGACCGTCGGCCTGCGCACCGCCACCTGGGTGCCCGGCACATCCGCTCACAGCTGGCAATCTTCTGCCGCGAGCGGCATGTCGATCGGCTTCAAGGGCACCCAAGTGGCTGCCAAGACGCTCGCTCTGGCGGCGATCGAGCTTTATACCAACCCCGAGCTGCGCGCCGAAGCCAAGGCAGAATTCGACAAGGCGCGGGGACCGGATTATCAATATAAATCTTTGCTCGGCGACCGCGATCCACCGCTGGATTACCGGAAATAAACGGGGAGCGTGAGTCGCTGCCATGGCGACAACCTAGGTCATCGGATCGGGTGTAGGACAGTCTGTTTTGGGAGCTGGGGGAATATTGTCGCGGTTCCCGTGATCGGGGCGTGTATTGGACACGCACGAACCCACGAAGACGCGAAGCGATTGGGCTGGTTGTTTAAAGGCTTCGCGCCTTTGTGGCTTTGTGCGGGCCTGACCAATATTGTGGCTCGTCAAAAGCTTTACGCCAAAGACATGTTTTATTTTATGTGACCTTTGCCCCAAAGCCTCAGATTTTCGGCCTTTGTTGGATGTAGGCGGGGCGGCGAGTGTGACCTTTCAAATGGCCGCGTAATCCAGTGCGCTTGATCCATGCAGGTATGCGGCAGGGTCTTCCGCTTATCCAGATTGTCAAAGAGCCTGGCCCGGACTTATTGAAGGACCGGTGCGGAAGATAGGCGATTGGGGTGGGTGTAGGAAAGGGATTTTCAGGTAATGAGTTTGGGGGTTGTTGTAGCTGTTACGGAAATTCACTATTGAAAAGCAGCAGGATAGGCTTTTACCAACCGGCCCGAATCCTGACCGTCAATGACACAATATTTTATGGGCCGCATTTCTGTCGTCGATTTTGCAATAGCAAAAACTTTCATCATCTCCAAAACCGAAGAGTCAATTTCTCTCCAATGATGAACCACGAAAATATCCGCCGGTTCGCTAAACAAACGCTGGCATTGATCCCCATTTTTACCCATTTTGCCGGGCACTAGCTTGGCTTTCAACCCTGGCCCCTTGAAGGCGAAAGCGCACGTAGTTCTTTTGCCGTTGATCAGCAACCGGGTAGACATTAAGTCACTTTTTTCTCCGCCCCAGTCCTTGAACGTGGCGTGCTCGCCTATAATCTTTTGCACACCTTCCTTAAAGTCTGTTTCGGACAAACCCTCTAGCTTGAGTGAATCAAAATTAACACCTTCAACAAGTTTGAATGATTCAATATCGTCTATAGTGATTTGCGATATATCAAATGAAGTCATGGGGACCTCTATCCTGACAGAAGGCCCCTCGATTCTCACAGTCACTTTTCGTTTTGTCGGCAATTTTTTTAGTTTTGCGGGATCTCTTACCAATCCAAGGATTTTATCTCTATTATCTCTACAAAATGCAGTTTTACCAAATGCAATAACTTTTCGGGTGCCTTGCTTTACTTCCTCCGGTGTTGCCATATTTGCGCCAACAAGAGCGCGCCCCGCATCTAGTACCGCATTTTGACGAAATCCGGTTTTCTCCATAATTTCCTTAGTTGTTTTCGGACTTCTCTTCCCTCTGTATATCTCTAAAAATACGCCCTGCTTAATTTTAGATTTTGTGATAAACTTCGCATGATGCTCCAATGTCTCCGGTTTATTGGAGATTGCATCATGGACGGGCTGGGTTCTCGACATTTCTAGTTATTCTTTCTCGGAGCCTCTCTTGAACATCCGGCTTATCGATGCTTGGCTAGTACCAATGGATTCGGCAACTTTTGCCTGAGAAACACCCTCATTCAAAAGATTAAATATCATAAGCCTTTTTATCGCGTCTAGATCATCAGAAATTTTTCTCAGCAATTCTTCATCCATAGTTTCGTTCCTTTCGGATTGTCGCAGTAAATCCTTTTGGCAACATCCTACTCATAGTTGCCTCACTGATTCCTAACATCGTTGCAATATGCGATTGCGGAGTATTGTCATTTAGAAGCTGGAGAATGATCAGCATTTTAATGTCAGAAAGCAACTTCTCGTTGCCGTCATTGGTGTTGGAAACACTCATTCAATTTCTCCTTTTTTCCTTGCGTTGGATAGCATGACACTAACTGAATTCGGTGATGTGCCGATAATATCGGCAATCAATTTTGGTTGGAGACCAGCCTTGTATAGAAACAATCCTTTAGCTTTTTGTCCTTCGATATTCATAGTCATTGATTGGGCCTGCAACTTAATAAGTATATCAAGCCGTTCAATCATCTCTTCA
>CBETBW010000033.1:0-22032 GCA_965534715.1 uncultured Parasphingorhabdus sp. | reverse complement strand
GCGATCAGCGTCATCTGCGCCAGATCATAGCCGCGAATTTGATAGATGCCGGGAACCACCTCGAACAGGCCGTGAATGCTGTTGAGCTTGCCCTGACGCCAGAGCGAGGGATTGACGGTGTCGGGGGCATCGCCGGTGATAAAGTCGAACTGGCGCGAATCCCAGGCGACGGAACCGTCCTCGTTGAGAATCTTGTCGTCCGTGATTTTGGCGAGAAAGCCCCGATTGGCATTTACGAAATCACGCTGGTCGGCGATCGGCAGGCTAGAGGCGACCTTGTTATTGGCGGTCCTGGTCGCTTCGGTAGCGACGCCTTCGGGAGGGGCGGCGGATGCAGGGGCAGCCGATATCAAGGCTGCGATCAAAATAGCGGTCTTGTTCACTTTATTTCTCCTTCCTGTTCCCCTGCGCAGGCAGGGGCCATCTCCCGGAATCTCCTATACGCACGAGGGCGAGATGGACTCCCGCCTTCGCGGGAGAACAATCATGCTCCCTTGAATACCGGCTTACGCTTTTCGAGTATCGCGTCAATCGCTTCGCGATGGTCGTCAAGCTGCTGCAGAACGCCCTGGAACAAGGCGGCCTGATCAAGATTTTCCTTAAGCGTCACGCTCTGCGCGGTTCGTACCAGTTCCTTGGTCTTGCGGATCGCCAGCGGCGGCAGCGCAACGACCATTTCGGCCAGCTCATAGGCGCGCTCCAATAACTCGTCATTGGCAACAACCTCTGACACCAAGCCATAGTCCAATGCCTTCCCGGCATCGATAAATTCGCCGGTATACAGCATCTGGTTGGCCTTCGCCTGCCCGATGATCCGCGGCAGCAGCCAGGCTCCGCCGTCACCGGGGATGATCCCGACGCGCAGGAAACTTTCGGCGAATATAGCGTCTTCGCCGGCAATGCGGATATCGCACATCGTGGTCAGGTCATTGCCCGCGCCGATCGCGTGACCGTTGACCGCGGCGATCACCGGTACCGAGATTTGGGAAAAGGCCAACGGAATGCGCTGGATCCCTGTCTTGTACCAGTTCTCGATTTCCAGCGGCGTCATCTTCTGGTCGGCGGTCATCGCCCTGATCTCGTGGAGATTGCCGCCGGAGGAAAAGCTTTTGCCATTGGCAGCCAGCACGACACAGCTGACACCGGCATCGGCATCGGCCTTGTTGATCGCGTTTACCAGCGCTTCGCACAGATCCTTGGAAAGGGCGTTGCGGCTGTCCGGCTTGTTCAGCGTAATCGTTACGATCCGGTCATTCTTCTCATAGAGGACGACGTCAGCCATTGAAAATTCCTTTGCCCTGCGTTTCTTATATCATCCCGTTGTCATTGCAGGGGACGACGGATTCTGCAAGACTCGCTCCGATCAAATCGCTAAATGGATATAGATGATCCGGCAGAACAATCCAATCTCTGGCCATGATGCTGCGGGCTTCACGCTGGTGGAATTGATGGTCGTGCTGCTGGTCATCGGACTGATGGCATCGGTGGTTATATTTTCCTTTCCCAGCGGCAACAGCGCCCTGCAGGAAGATGCCCAGCGCTTCGCCGCGCGCACGGCGGCGCTGCGCGACAATGCCATTCTCCAATCGCGTCCGATGGCGGTGCAGGTCACGCCCTCCGGCTACAGCTTTCTGGAACGGCGCAAGGGCAGCTGGTTGGTGATCGAGGACAAACCGTTCGTGTCGACAGACTGGTCCAGTGGTGTCCGCGCGAAAACCGGCGAGAATGGACCGATGATGATCAGTTTTGAAAGCACCGGCCTGCCGAGCGATCAGGCGGAACTTGTCTTGCAGGGCGACGGGCAAAGCCGCAGCGTCCTGATTGCGCCGATGGGCGACGTAAAGCTGGCCGGAGCGGCGCCATGATGAGATCTGGGATCAAATCGGAGGAGCGCGGATTTACCCTGATCGAGATGCTGGTTGCGCTTTCGGTGTTCAGCCTCGCTGCGCTCGCCTTGATCCGGCTACAGGCTTTTACGACTCATAATGCCGCCGAACTCGAACTGCGCGTGGTCGCGCAATCGGTTGTCCGCAACCGGGCGGTCGAAATTCTCACCGACCCGCGGCCTCCAAGCCTGGGCGAGCAGGGCGGAGCGGTCGAAAATGGCGGCTGGCAATGGCAATGGGAGCAGGACGCCAAGCTGACCGGGGACCAACGCTTCATTCAGGTCAATATAAGCGCGCGTGAAGAAAATAGTGGTGCGCCCGCTTCGCTCACGATCCTGCGGCCATCAGGACTGTTGCTGGATGAGCAGCCGGTTGGGCCACCTGCAAACTAAAGGATTGTCCGGTAAAATCTTATGTTTCACCTTTGTTTCGAATGGCACACAGGTTAGAAGCGCGAAGAAAATAGGCTAACGGACAAAAAAATGAGCAAACTCGAAGACGCATTAGAGAATTTGGATATGGATGACCTGCCTGAGGAGGACGAATCTATGCTCGAATGGTGGGATTTTGATGACGCCGCCGAGATGGTCGATGCCGTCGCCGGAGATATCCAGTTCATTATCGAAAGCGCCCTCGACGCGCGCGGTGATGCCCTGTTGGCACTGCCTGCCAGCGATGAAGCGATGCCGGTGCTCGAGGCGCTGGCCGAAAAGCAGATCAAATGGAAATATGTCACGATCATCCCGACCGACGATCTGCTGGTGCCGCTCGATGATCCGCGCAGCCATGTGAAGAAGCTGGCAAGTCTCTTTCTGACGCGCGGTGCGCGAGTGCTGCCACTGGCGCCGGATCACGAGGATTATCATATGGCTGGAGCCGCCGCCGATGCGCGGCTGCGGGACACTAAATGGCCTGCGGATCTGGTCTGGCTTGGCATGGGTGATGGCGGCAGCACAGCCGGGATCATGGACAGCGCCGATCTGGAAGAGGCGCTCGATGGTCCTCCGGAAAAACTGGCGGTTGGCCTGCTCCCCGAAGGCGGTGACACGCCGCTGGTGACGTTGACCAAAGCAGCGATTTGCGAAGCGCGAACCGTGATGGTCCTGCTCAAGGGTGCCGCGAACCAGACGTTGCTCGAACAGGAAATCGAACAGGGCGCAACAAGCATGACCCCGATCGGCCGGGTATTCGCCGATTTGACCGTGCCGGTGGATATCTACGTCGAGAATTAAGGGCTATTACCGCCTTCTATCGTCAACCGATGTGACTATAGATTGATTTAACTGTGCGATTAAACCATGGTACTGCAATTGCGAATCGCCGGACAAGGCGATCGTTTAATTGGAGAGCGCCAACCTATGCATCCCTATCTGCACGCCCAGGAGAATCCTGACAAGCCAGCCGTTATCATGGCCGGATCCGGAGAGATCATCACTTATGGTCAACTCGATAGTCGTTCCAATCAGATCGCCCAGCTTTATCGGTCCCGGGGCCTCGAGATTGGCGATACGGTTGCCATTTGCATGGAAAATAATCCGCAATTTTTTCCCGTTACATGGGGATCGCAGCGCTCGGGCCTGATCCAGGTTGCCATCTCCAACCGCCTGACCGCCGATGAAGTTAGCTATATCCTGAAAGATTCCGGTGCCAAGATGCTGATCGGGTCACGACAGATGCTGCCGATACTGGATCAGATACAGACGCTGAATCCAGAGGTCAGTCAATTGGTGTTCGGAGCTGATGACGAGCGGAACATCGAAGCCGTGCTCGAGGCCATGCCGACTACGCCGATCACCGATGAACGGGCTGGCGTCGACATGCTTTATTCGTCTGGCACGACCGGAACGCCCAAGGGTATCAGGCTGCCCCTGCCGGAGGTTGAAGATATCGCCGGACCGAATGGCCTGGCAATGCTCGCCCAGATGATTTTCGGTTTTCACAAGGATTGTGTCTACCTGTCTCCGGCACCGCTGTACCATGCGGCTCCTTTGCGCTGGAACATCGCGGTGCAGGCGCTCGGCGGCACCAGCGTTGTGATGGAGAAGTTTGACCCTGAAGAAGCGCTGCGGCTGATCGAAAAATATAAATGCGATGTCGGGCAATTCGTGCCGACTCATTTTGTCCGGATGCTGAAATTGCCGGAAGAGATTCGCACCAAATATGACGTTTCCTCGATGAAGAGCGCGGTGCACGCCGCAGCCCCTGTGCCGATTCCGATCAAGGAAGCGATGATAAAATGGTGGGGCCCGGTGCTGAATGAATATTATGCCGGAACCGAAGGCAACGGCTTTGTGTTTTGCAACAGTGAAAACTGGATGACGCACAAGGGTACGGTGGGGCAGCCGGTCAATTGTCAGGTGCATATCGTTGATGAGAATGGCGAGGAAGTGGCCGTTGGTGAAGAAGGCCAAATCTATTTCGAGGGTGGTTCAAAATTCGAATATCACAATGATCCGGCAAAAACCAAGGCGGCAACCCACCCCAAGGGCTGGACATCGCTTGGCGACGTCGGGAAACTGGATGAGGACGGCTTTCTCTATCTGACCGACCGCAAGAGTTTCATGATCATTTCGGGCGGGGTGAACATTTACCCGCAGGAGATTGAAAATCTGCTGGTCACGCATGACAAGATTGCGGATGCAGCGGTTATCGGCGCGCCGGACGAGGATATGGGCGAAAAAGTCGTGGCGATCGTCCAGCCCATGGATATGGCCGATGCGGGACCAGAGCTGGCACAGGAACTGGAAGCCTTTCTCCGCCAGTCGCTCTCCGGCGTGAAGATCCCGCGTCGGATCGACTTTCGCGGCGAACTGCCACGCCATGCGACAGGCAAGCTCTATAAACGCCTGCTGCGCGACGAATATTGGGGCAAGACGGAAAGTGGGAACGTATGATGACTAGCCACACAGAACCAATGTTGACCGGCGAGGATGCGCTGGCGATTATTGACCCCGCCAGTTATGTCGATTGGGACAGACTGCTCGACCGCTTTGATCGGCTTCGCCGCGAAACGCCGGTTGTGCGGGTGGTCAATGACGAGGTGCACGATCCCTTCTGGCTGGTCACCAGCTATGATGACGTCATGCGGATCAGCAAGAATAACAAGCTTTTCCTCAACAGTCCGCGCAGCGTCACGTTTAGCGATAAATCCAGTGGTGCTTTTGTGAAATCTA
Source organism: uncultured Parasphingorhabdus sp. (assembly GCA_965534715.1). GTDB lineage: Bacteria > Pseudomonadota > Alphaproteobacteria > Sphingomonadales > Sphingomonadaceae > Parasphingorhabdus. Next base: position 16,973 of record CBETBW010000033.1, on the reverse strand, counting down.
TCACTGGTGGTGATCCCAATCTGGTGCGTTCGCTGGTCGCCCTTGATGCCCCGACCCACCCAAAATATCGCCGGCTGACGCAAGACTGGTTCATGCCCAAGAATATCGGCAAGATGGAAGACGAGATCAGGGCGCTTGCCAAGGTTACCGTAGACCGGCTGCTGGAGGGCAGTCAAAAAGACGGTAAATATGAAGCCGATTTCGTGCCTCTGGTATCCGCGCCTTACCCGCTCCATGTCGTGATGCAGATATTGGGCGTGCCGGAAGCGGATGAGCAGCGCATGCTGTTTCTCACCCAGCAGATGTTCGGCGGACAGGATGAAGATCTCAACAAGTCCGGTATGGCCAATATGACACCGGAACAGATCATGCAGCTTGTGGTCGGTGCCGTCGCCGACTTTGAGGCCTATTTTGCCAAGCTGACCAAAGAAAAACGCGCGAACCCGACGGACGATGTGGCGAGCGTGATCGCCAATGCGAAATTGGACGGCGCTTATCTCAGCGACCGCGATATGGCGGGATATTATATCATTCTGGCTGCGGCCGGGCATGACACTACCTCGGCATCCACCGCAGGCGCAATGTTGGCGCTGGCCGAAGACCCCGAACAATTTGCACGGCTCAAGGCCGACCGCGACCTGCTCCCGGGAATTGTCGAGGAAGCGATCCGCTGGACGACGCCGGTGCAGCATTTCATGCGCACGGCCGCTGAAGATACCGAGCTTGGCGGGCAAAAGATTGCCAAGGATGACTGGCTGATGATCAGCTATGTTGCGGCCAATCATGACGAGAGCGTGTTTCCCGACCCACGTAAATTCGACGCGACACGCTCTCCCAACCGGCATCTGGCGTTTGGAGCGGGCGCGCATCAATGTCTCGGACTGCATATGGCGCGGCTCGAAATGCGGATATTGTTCAACGAACTGCTCGACCGGATCGAGACACTGGAACTGGCAGGAGAGCCCAAGCGCGCCAAATCGACCTTTGTCGGCGGGCTGAAAACCCTGCCGATACGATATAGTCTATCAAAATGAATGGCGCGCAAGGCCTTGTAATACACTATAAGCGACTCAAATAGAATCGAACGGCAGACCCCAAAGGAGAGCGAAATGGTTACCCAATATAAAAATTTGATCAATGGCGAGATGGTCGGCACCTCGAAAGTGCTGGACGTTGTCAATCCGGCCAATGAAGAAGTCATCGGGCAGGTACCTGCCAGCGGCGAAGCCGAACTCAATAGCGCAGTCGCCGCAGCGCGCGCCGCGTTCAAGACCTGGTCGAAAACGCCGATTGAGGAACGCCGCAAGGTGGTGCAAGCGATCGCCGGCGTGATTAACGAAAACAATGACGAGCTGTTTCGCCTGCTCACCGCCGAGCAAGGCAAGCCCCATGCCCAGGCGCAGGGTGAAATTGCAGGCGCGGCCTATATGGCCGGTTCGCAGGCGACGCTGGATCTTGAAGACGAGATTAACGAAGATTCAGACCAGCGCCTGAGCCGTACCCGCCGCGTGCCGGTCGGTGTCGTCGCCGGCATCGTGCCGTGGAATTTCCCGGTGATGATGGCGGTGCAGAAAATTGCCCCCGCCTTGTTGTCGGGTTGCACGATTGTGCTCAAGCCATCGCCGTTCACGCCGTTGACCACTTTGCGTCTCGCGGAGCTGATCAAGGACGTGGCCCCTCCGGGCGTCGTCAATATCATTACCGGCGAAGACAGCCTCGGCCCGTTGATGACTTCGCATCCCGATATCGACAAGATCACTTTCACCGGCTCGACGGCGACCGGCAAGAAGATCATGGAAGGTGCTTCCAAGGATCTCAAGCGGATCACGCTGGAACTGGGCGGTAATGATGCCTCGATCGTGCTGCCCGACGCTAATGTCGAAAAGGTCGCCGAACAGCTGTTCTGGTCGAGCTTTACCAATGCCGGACAAATCTGCGTTGCCGCGAAACGCATCTATATCCATGAGGATATTTATGACGAACTCAGCACCGCGATCGCCGAATTTGCCAAAAATGTGAAGGTCGGAGACGGCGCGCAACAGGGCACGGCGGTTGGTCCGATCCAGAACAAGAAGCAATATGACCGGGTGCTGGAACTGATCAAGGATGCCAAGGACAATGGCTATAAATTCCTGGTTGGCGGCGATGCCCAGGACGAGAGCATTCCGGGCTATTATGTACCGGTCACGATTCTCGACAATCCGCCGGAAGACGCGCGAATTGTGGCTGAAGAGCAATTTGGTCCGGTTATGCCGTTGATGAAATTCAGCACTACGGACGAAGCGATCAGCCGCGCCAATGCTAGCGAATATGGTCTTGCCGGGGCTGTGTGGACCGCCGATCCTGATGAAGGTGTGCGGGTAGCCGAACAGCTTGAAACCGGCACCGTGTGGGTCAATGAATTCCTCCACCTGTCACCTTTTGCCCCGTTTGGCGGCCATAAACAGTCCGGCTTTGGCGCTGAATATGGTAAAGAAGGCTTGCTCGAATTTACCTATCCGCAGGTTATCACGGTCAAGAAAGACAATGTGCCTGCCTGAAGCCGGCATGCCATGATTAGAAGGGGCCGGTTGTCACAAATGTGATGGCCGGCTTTTTCATTTGACGCTAGCGCTTGTGCGGTTTAACCGGTCAGTTAAATATTCGACTCTCAACCAATTAAAGGAACAAGACTATGGCAGAAGCCTATATTGTTGACGCGGTTCGCACCGCTGGTGGTCGTCGCGGCGGCCGTCTGGCTGGTGTGCATCCGGTGGATCTGGGTGCTGCTACGCTCAACGCCATTGCCGACCGCAATGATTTTGATGTCAGTGCCATCGAAGATGTGATTACCGGTTGCGTGATGCAGGGCGGAGAGCAATCCGGCGATGTGGGCCGCAATGCGGTTCTGGCGTCGAAGCTGCCGGACAGCATCCCGTCGGTTTCGATCGATCGTCAGTGTGGTTCCTCGCAACAGTCGATCCATTTCGCGGCGCAGGGCGTCATGTCCGGCACCCAGGATATGGTCCTGGCGCACGGTATCGAGAGCATGACCCGCGTACCCATGGGTTCGACGTTCAAGCTGTTCAAGGAAGCCGGACTCGGAACCAACATGTCGGACGGACTCAAAGAGGCTTATCCCGGTATTCAGTTCAGCCAGTTCATGGGCGCCGAAATGATGGTCAAGAAGCACGGCTTCACCCGTGATGATCTGGACCAGTTCGCACTGGAAAGTCACCAGAAGGCAATCAAGGCGACCGAATCCGGCGCTTTTGACAATGAGATTGTCGCTGTCGAAATCGAGACCGCTGAAGGCAAGGAACTGCATAAAGTAGACGAAGGCATTCGCTTTGACGCCACCAGGGAAAGCATCGGCGCGGTCAAGCTGTTGCAAGAAGGCGGTGCCATTACCGCCGCCAACGCCAGCCAGATTTGCGACGGTTCCAGCGCAGTGCTGATCTGTTCGGAACAGGCTTTGAAAGATCATGGCCTGACACCGCGTGCACGGATCGTGAACCTGACGGTAACCGCCGGTGATCCGGTGATCATGCTCGAAGAACCGCTTTTCGCGACCGACCGCGCGTTGCAGCGGGCTGGCATGAAGATCGGTGATATCGATCTGTATGAAGTGAACGAAGCTTTTGCGCCCGTTCCGCTGGCATGGTTGAAACATGTCGGTGCGGATCGCAGCCGGATCAACGTCAATGGCGGAGCGATTGCTCTGGGTCATCCGCTTGGCGCATCCGGCAGCAAATTGATGGCAACCCTGCTCAATGCAATGGAAGCGCGCGGTTCGAAATATGGCCTGCAAACCATGTGCGAAGGCGGTGGTCAGGCGAACGTCACGATTATCGAGCGTCTCGGTTGATCGCTGGTAGATAGGAATATCCGTTAGTCCTGAGCTTGTCGAAGGACGGCTCTCTTCGATAGGCGTGGTTCGACAGGCTCACCACTAACGGTAAGGAACAAAAGGAAAGACAAGATTATGGAACTCAATAGCAATATCTCGGCCGTCATTACCGGTGGTGCCTCTGGCCTCGGCGCGGCAACAGCCCGCCGTCTGGCCGCCAAGGGCGTGAAAGTCGCCCTGTTCGACCTCAACGAGGAAAAGGGCGAAGCGCTGGCATCCGAACTGGGCGGTGTCTTCTGCAAGGTCAATGTGACCGAAGATGATAGCGTCGACGCGGGCTTTGAAAAGGCGCGGGCAGCGAACGGGCAGGAACGGATCCTGGTCAACTGCGCCGGAATCGGCAATGCGATCAAGACCGCCAGCCGCTCCAAGGAAGACGGCTCGATCAAGCATTTCCCGATGGACGCCTTTAACTTCGTCATTCAGGTGAATCTGGTCGGAACTTTCCGCTGCATCGCCAAATCGGCAGCGGGCATGATGAGCCTTGAGCCACTGACGGACGGTGATCGCGGCGCGATGGTCAATACAGCCTCGGTTGCGGCAGAAGACGGTCAGATCGGCCAGGCGGCCTATTCGGCTTCCAAGGGCGGTGTGGTCGGCATGACGCTGCCGATTGCGCGCGACCTGTCCCGCGAAGGCATCCGCCTCAACACCATCCTGCCCGGCATATTTGATACGCCCTTGCTGGCTGGCGCGCCGCAAAATGTCCGCGACGCCCTGGGCGCCATGGTTCCGCATCCCCCGCGGCTGGGCCAACCGGACGAATATGCAGCGCTCGCCATGTGCATGATCGAAACGCAATATTTCAACGGCGAAGATGTGCGGCTGGACGGCGGTATCCGGATGGCACCGCGCTAAAATTAATCCTCTCCCAGAGGGAGAGGCAACAAGGCTTCCCCGGATTAATTTCGGGGTTAGTCGCAGTCGGTGAGGGGTTTAGACTATCAGAAGTTTACAACCCCTCACCGAGTTCCACTAGCCAGCAAGCTGGCAAGTTTCACTTGCCTCTCCCAAGGGGAGAGGATGGCAGGAAGGAACTCCCCATGAATTACACGCAGATCCTCTACGACGTCGCCGACAATATCGCGACGATCACCATCAATCGTCCGGAAAAGATGAACGCCTTTACCGGGACGATGATCAAGGAAATGACCGACGCTTTTGATCGCATCGATGCCGATGATGCGGTTCGAGCGGTCGTTGTTACCGGAGCAGGAGATCGCGCCTTTTGCGCCGGTGCCGATCTGACACCGGAAGATGGCAGAAAGCCTTTCGCCAGCGAAGAGCCGGTGGAGGATTATTCCGATCCCCGTGTCCGCGATGGCGGCGGCCTGCTGATCCTGCGTATCTATCAGTGTCTGAAGCCGGTTATCGGTGCGATCAACGGCGTCGCCGTGGGTGTTGGTGCGACCATGCTGCTTCCGATGGACATGCGGCTGGCCAGCGAGACTGCACGCTTCGGTTTTGTCTTCGCCCGGCGCGGGATTGCACCCGATGGCGCGGCGAGCTGGTTCCTGCCCAATCTGGTCGGCCGGGCACAGGCCCTGGAATGGTGTCTGACCGGCCGGGTTTTTGACGCGCAGGAAGCGATCAACGGCGGGCTTGTCCGTTCGCTGCACAAGCCTGCAGATCTGCTGCCCGCTGCCTATGCGCTGGCGCGCGAGATTGTCGACAATACGGCGCCGGTGTCGGTGGCCGTGACCCGGCAGATGCTGTGGCAATTGCCCGCCGCCGCGCACCCGATGGAAGCGCACAAGATCGATAGCCGGATCATCTATAATCGCGCGAAATCCGCCGATGCGAAAGAAGGCATTGCGAGCTTTCTGGAGAAGCGCAGTCCAAACTATCCGGATAAAGTGTCGAGCGACTTGCCAGACAGCTTCCCATGGTGGGAAGAACCTGCTTATAAGTGACAAAAATGTGACGTTGTGCACGGGGAGGAAGACAAATGGGCGTCGACAAATTGGTAGCTAAAGAAAATGAAGCAGGCGCGCGGGACAAGCTGATCGAGACCGCAAGTCGGATCATGCGCGAGGGCGATACGATCGATATTTCCTTCAGCGAGCTATCGGTGCTGTCGGGCCTCAACAGCGCGCTCGTCAAATATTATTTCGGTAACAAGGATGGCCTGCTCGAGGCAATTCTCGAGCGTGATATGGACAATATTCTGGTACAGGTAGGCCTGCTGATCAAAAAGGACATGCCGCCGGAGGACAAGCTTCGCCATCATATCGGCGCGGTGATCGATACCTATTACGAGTTTCCCTATCTCAACCGCCTGACCATGCGTCTGATTCGCGAATTGCCGCCGGAAGGCGCGCGCAATATCGCGGACAAATATCTGAAACCGCTTTCCGAGGCCTATAAGACTTTTGTCGGCGCAGGGATCAAGTCGGGCGTGTTTCGCACGGTTGATCCCGATCTCTTCTATTCTGCTGTTACCGGCGCGGCAGACCGGTTCTTTACCGGCCGGCTGGTCTGGAAATATTGCTATGGCCGCGAGGATTTTGACGAGCGAATGCGCGATGCCTATCGCGAGCAGACGGTCGAGTTGATTATGGCCGGGATTCTAAAAAAATAACTTCCTATTCCGCCGCTTCGGTTTCCGGTTCCAGCTTGTCCTGCGTGCGCAGTTCGAAGTCGCTGGCGTCATGCCGTTCGCGCAGCTGCATTTCTGGCGGGCCGGTTGTCCGGTTGACCTTGATACCGCGCTGCACCGCCGGGCGGGCGAACACGTCACCGGTCCAGCGCAGGACATTCTTGTAATCCTGCACCTGCAGGAACTCTGCAGCATCATAGACTAGACCCATCACCAGCGAGCCATACCAGGGCACGGTGGCCATATCCGCGATCGTATATTCGTCGCCGGCAAAATATTTGTGATCGGCAAAATGCTTGTCGAGTACGTCGAGCTGGCGCTTCACTTCCATTGCGTAGCGATTGATCGGATATTCGAACTTCTCGGGGGCATAGGCATAGAAATGGCCAAAGCCACCACCGAGAAACGGGGCGCTGCCCATCTGCCAGAACAGCCAGTTGAGGGTTTCGGCCCGGGCTTTTCCGCCATGGGGCAAAAAGGCATCGAATTTCTCGGCCAGATGCATCAGGATTGATCCCGATTCGAACAGACGGATCGGCGGGTTGCTGCTGTGATCCATCATCGCCGGGATTTTGCTGTTGGGATTGATCGCGACAAAATCACTTCCAAACTGGTCACCTTCGCCAATATTGATGAGCCATGCATCATATTCAGCGCCTTCATGACCAAGCGCCAGCAGCTCTTCGAGCATGATGGTGACCTTGATGCCATTGGGGGTTCCAAGCGAGTAGAGCTGCAGCGGATGCTTTCCTACCGGCAGCTCCTTTTCATGCGTCGCCCCGGCGATTGGCCGGTTTATATTAGCAAAGCGACCGCCGCTTTCCTTGTCCCATTTCCAGACTTTCGGGGGTGTATACTCGGGACTGTTTTCGGACATCGGAAAGCTCCTGTTTTTTTGCTTCTGATGACTGGTAGCATTTGCAATCAAACCGATCACGCAAGTTTTTCTGCGTCCGCTGCAAGCGGATTTATGAGCGTCGCCTAATTTCTCGGCGGGATGCTGTTCACCATGGTCAGGAATTGCAGCGTCGTTCCCGCGCGGCGGTGTTCGGACAAGGCCTGATAATCGGCATCATTATACCAGGCGGTTGCGGCATCCGCGTTGGGGAATTTGAACAATACGACCCGGCCTTCGGGCGGCGCAAAGCCTTCGAAGGTAACGCTGCTATCGTCAAAGGTAATGAACTCCCCGCCATGTTTTTTCAGGATAGGGAAAAATCCCTTTTCATATTCGCGATATTTGGCTGCATCCTGCACGGTGAAATTGGCGACGACATGGACGGGCTGTTCGGACATTATGTTGTTCCTAGTTCATTTCGGCGAAGGTCTTGTCTTTGTCGACGCGGACATCCTGTGGCAGTCCGAGCACCCGTTCGGCGATGATATTCTTGAGGATTTCATCGGTTCCGCCAGCGATCCGCAGGCCGGGAGCCCACATGAAACTTTCCTGGAAAATGGCATCGGATGGCGCTTCATCCTTGTCGACGATAATGCCGAAATGGTCCTGCATCTCGATCGCGCTGTTGCAAATGTCCTGCAGATGGTTGGCATTGATAATCTTGCCGATCGCATTTTCCGGTCCCGGCGTTTCGCCGCGGGACAAGGCCGTCTGGGTACGAAACTTGGTCAGCTTATAGCCCTGCGCGGCGACGTACCAGTCTGCCAGTTTTGCACGGAACGCCTGATCGGACAAGGTGCCGGCCGAACGGGCGTAATCCATGATTTCCTTCCAGTCGGGTCCCGGGGATCCGCCAACCGCCAGCCGCTCGTTCATCAATGTGACCAAGGCCACTTTCCAGCCCATGCCGGGTTCGCCCAGCCGGTCGGCGTCTGGAATACGGACATCGGTGAAATAGACTTCGTTAAACTCGCTACCGCCCGACGCCTGATGGATCGGACGCACGTCCACACCCGGCTGTTTCATGTCGACGATGAACATGGTCAGGCCCTTGTGCTTGGGCACATTGGGGTCGGTGCGGACCAGCAGGATGCCATAGTCCGAATAATGGGCGCCGGAGGTCCAGACCTTCTGGCCGTTGATCACCCATTCGTCCCCATCCTTGACCGCTTTGGTCTTGAGGCCCGCGACATCGGAGCCGGCTGCCGGTTCGGAGAAGAGCTGGCACCAGATTTCCTCGCCCATCAGCGCTTTGCGCACATATTTTTTCTTGTGCTCGTCGGATCCGAAAGCAATCACGGTCGGGACACACATGCCAAGACCGATCGCAAAGGGGCCGGTGGGGGCGTCAAATTTGGCCTCTTCCTGTCCCCAGATCACCTGCTGCATCACGGTGCCACCGCGGCCGCCCATTTCCTTGGGCCAGGTGATCTGCGCAAATCCGCCTTCGGCCTTGATCTTCTGCCAGGACTTGGCACGGGCAAGAAAATCCTCTCGGCCACCGGAGCGCAGCGCGCCCGGCGTTTTCGGCTTCAGATGCTGCGAAAGAAAGGCATGCGCCTCGGCGCGAAATTCTGCTTCTTCGGGGGTGTCATTGAAATCCATAGTCTATTCCTTTGCTCTTTGGACCCATGCACGAACGCCCGTTCGTGCTGAGCTTGTCGAAGTACGAGTGCGCACGTCAGGCTGTCGTTGACCTTCGGTCGCCTCCGGCTCGACAGGCTCAGGACGAACGGCACTCATGGCTCGAAATTCAATCATTCTTTGCTTCGAGCGCGCTAACCAGCTTCTCTTTCCAGACCGCAGGGCTACCTGCCTGGACCGAGAGCAACTTGGCGCGGCGGTAGAAGAGGTGGCAGTCCACCTCCCAGGTAAAGCCCATGCCGCCGTGGGTCTGGATATTTTCCTTGGACGCAAACCAGAAGGCCTCCGATGCCGCGACCCGCGCCGCCGCTGCCGCTTCCGGAAGTTCCGCTGCGTCGCTCGACAGCGCCCATGCGCCATAATAGGCATTGGACCGGGCGACTTCATTTTTGACATACATGTCGGCGAGCTTGTGCTTGATCGCCTGATTGCCACCAATCGGCCGCCCGAAGGCATGGCGTTCCTTGGCATAGGCATTGGCCATTTCGAGACAGCGCGAGGCCCCGCCCAATTGTTCAAAAGCGATCAACACGGCGGCGCGGTCGTTGATCTGGTCGAGCAACGCCATGCCATTGCCAGCGGCACCGAGCAGCTGCGCCGCAGCGCCGTCAAAGCTGATCATCGCATGGCTCCGGGTGGGTTCGAGCGTCTTGATCGGTTGGCGCGATACGCCGTCCTGATTGAGGTCGACAATGACCAGGCTTTCGCTGCTGCCGTCTTTGACCAGCACCACCGCGTGGGTCGCGATATCGCCATCGGTTACCGGGATTTTTTTTCCCGAAATCGTGCCGCCGTTCAGTCGGGTGGCGACATTGCCGACTTTGATCTCGCCCGGTCCTTCGCTGACCGCGATACAGCCGACCACACTGCCGTCGGCAACCTTGGGCAGCAGCTCCAGCTTCTGTTCTTCGCTACCCGCCAGCTTCAGTGCTTCGGCAAAGAAAAAGGCCGATGACCCGAAAGGCACGGGGGCGAGGACGCGGCCTAGCTCCTCTGCGATCACGCAAAGCTCGAGCATGCCGAGACCCAGTCCGCCATATTCTTCGGGAATCGCCGCGCCGAGCCAGCCCATTTCGACAATCTGTTTCCACACGCCTTCGTTGTGGCTCTTGTCATCATCGTCGAGCACTTCGCGGACATGCGCCATCGTGCACTGGGCCTCGAGAAACTTGCGTGCTTCGTCGCGGAGGAACTTCTGATCGTCGGAAAAGTCAAAATTCATGGTTCAAACCTCGTCCTGTTTCATCATTTCATTCGTCATTGGCGGGCATGCCGAGGGCACCCCGTATTTCGTCATTGTCCGCGCCCAGTGTCGGCGGGTCGGCATAGATATTGGCGGGGCTGGCGGAATAGAGAACGGGATGCCGGATCGTGCGATATTTTCCCATTTTCTCGCCTTCCCGTTCTTCCCAGAAACCGACCTGCTTCAGGTGAGGATCTTCCAGCACGTCCGCCATCTGGTTATATCGCATCGCCGGAATATTATGCTCGTCGAGCAAAGTCAGCCATTCTTCCGAGGTTTTGGTCGAGGCAATTTCCTCGATCAGGCCATAGAGCGCGGTGATATTCCTGGTGCGTTCCTTGTAGGTCGCAAAGCGCGGTTCCTGAAACACGCCGGGCTTCCCGCCCAGTTCAAAGAATTTCTCCCACTGCGCGTCATTATAAGGGACGAGGCCGATGTAGCCGTCCTTGGTCGGATAAGGCTTGCGATTGGCGTTGACGGATCTTGTGTAGGCGAGCTTGCCATTGCCGGGAATGAAGGTTTCGCCCCAGAGATTTTCGACCATGTTGAACCAGGTGAAGGCTTCGAACATCGGAACCTGGACAAATTGCCCCTCTCCGGTTTTCTCCTTGTGGTACATCGCGGCGAGCGTGGCATTGACCGCGAACAGGCCGATGGTTTTGTCCGCCACCAGCGAGGGCACATACAGCGGCCGCCCGCTGTCGCCGCGTATTTCAAACAGCGACGCAAAGCCGGAGACACACTGGATCAGGTCGTCATAGGCTTGGCGGTGGGAATATTCCCCGCCTTGCCCAAATCCGGCGCAATGGACATAGACAATCCCCGGATTGATCGCCTTGACGCTCTCGTAATCCAGTCCCAGACGTTCCATGCCGGCCAGCCGGACATTGTGGAAAAACACGTCCGCATGTTTGAGCAGCTCGAGGATCACGGCCTTGTCGCCATCATCCTTGCCGTTGAGCGTGACCGATTTCTTGTTGCGGTTGAGCGACGCAAAAATGGGACCGAGATCCCCGGTCGGGCTGTCACCGGCATGGCGCATCATGTCGCCGGCAAATTTCCCCTCGCCATTTTCGATCTTGATGACATCGGCGCCCATGTCGGCGAAATTGACCGTGGCAAAGGGACCGAGCACGACCGTCGACATATCGACGATCTTCAGGCCCTTGAGTGGACCGGTCGGTTCGGTTTCCCATTTCAGTTCTGGCCATCCGCTCATTCAATAGTCCTCAAATTATTTGGTGCATTGGTCAAGCCGTCTGTTATCATGTTTAATCGATTGATGAACTGTTTATTTTGAGGGAATTACCATTGGCTTTGGCAGACAAGAAGGCGCCGGTCCTAATCGGCGTTGGCGAAACAAGTGGCCGGAAACTGAAACAATCGCAGGGGATTGAATGGCCCTCTACGGTCGATCTGGCGGCGGATGCGATCAAAGAAGCGCTTGCGGATAGCGGAGTGCCAGAAAAGCTGGCCGATTCGATTGACTGCCTGCTATCGACCCGCCTGTTCCACGATAGCGGCCTGCCGCATGATTTCGGTTCGCCGGATAATCATCCCGAATCGGTGGCCAGGGCATCCGGTCTCGATCCGGCAACCCTGCTCTATGGCGATGCCGGTGGCCAGAGCCCGCAAAAACATCTCAACAAGCTCGCCTGTCAGGTCCATTCTGGCGAATATAAGGCGGTGGTTCTCTCCAGCGCGGAGAATATGGGAACCGTCAAACGGGCGCGGCGCAGCGGTCAGGAACTGGACTGGAGCCAGCCGGCTACCCGGGAGATGACGGATCTCAAGACGGATCAGGACAAGATGCTCACGGCCTATGAATGGCGGCAGGGTTTGATCAATATGCCGATGGCCTACGGGATTGTCGAAAATGCCCGGCGCGCGCGGCTCGGGATGGATCGGGATAGTTACGCACAGGATATGGCGGAGCTGTGGGCCGCTTTTTCCGAAGTGTCGCTGACCCGCGAGCATGCGCAGTTCGCGCGCCAATGGACGGTTGAGGAATTGCTGTCCGACGATCATGCTAACTACCGGCTCAATGACCCCTATCGCCGCTGGATGGTGGCGCAGGATGCGGTGGAACTGGGCGCGGCGGTGATTATGACCACGGCCGGTCACGCCGCAGAACTGGGTATCGCCGCAGACAGGATGATCTATCTGCACAGCGGGGCTGATGCGAGCGTGCCGTTGATGAGCCACCAGGATGACCTGTCGATATCGCCGGCGATGGAGTCGGCATTCCCGAAGGCGCTCGAACTGGCGGAACTGGACGCTGCGGATCTCGGGCCGATGGATATTTACAGCTGTTTCCCGGTCGCGGTCTCGCTGGCGATGGACGCGCTCGGGTCGCCGGACCGGTCGCTGTCTTCCTATACGCTGACCGGCGGGCTCAGTTTTTTCGGCGGCCCCGGCAACAGCTATAGCGCCCACGGGATGGTCGCATTGGTCGAGGCGCTGCGCAAGGATGGCAGCAAGCCGGGCATGATCTCCGCCAATGGCGGGGTGATCAACAAGGAATCGGTCGGTATCTACGCCGCGCAGCCGGTCGGGGGTGAATGGTCACCGGACAGGATTGCTGAACCAAACCGTATCCTCAAGCCGGACCATGTTAAAGAGGATCATTTCTTTAACGGCAAGGCGGTGATCAAAAGCTATGTCATGCCTTATGGCAAGGCCAGCCGCGGGGCAGCCAGCCTGTGGCTTGAGGATGAGCAGGGCTTGCCGGCGATCGGGATATTGCCCGATGCACCGGAAGATACGGATCTGATCGGCCTGGCGGTGGATGTGATCGCAGAGGATGATCGCAATATCGCGACGCTCAGCGGATAGTCTGCATATCCAGTAGTTCGATTTCCGGCGTCAGATAGCAATCAACGCAGGGCTCTTCTTTCGCCAGATCGGTTGACAGATATTTGCTATTGCTGTCGGCGAAGATTGTCGCGACGGCTTTGCGCGTGCCATCCGCTGCCGCAGGTTGCCGGAGGGCCACGCGAATAGCGGCGACCAGATTGATGCCGCTTGAAATGCCGACCCCGAGACCGAATTGGCGGCTGAGTTTCTGCGCCATCAGGATCGCGTCGCCGTCATTGACACCGATAACGCCGTCCAGTTCGGACAGATTGAGGATCGCGGGGATGAATTCGTCGGACAGGCCCTGCACCCGGTGCTGCCCGCATTTGTGCCCGACCGACAGGGTTGGCGATTCGATTGGTTCGACCGGATGCACGGCGATGGTCTCGTCGCGGCCTTTCAGATAGCGGCCCATGCCCATGACCGTGCCGCCGGTGCCGACACCGGCGACAAAGCCGCCGAGCGCGCCGCCATCCGCTGCGACCTGCTGCCAGAGCTCGGGGCCGGTGCCTTCGGCATGTTCGTCGGCGTTGACCGGGTTTGAGAACTGGCGGGGCAGATAGGCGCCCTGCTGGGCACATTCTTCCGCCGCCGCCATGCAGCCGAGAAAGCCGCCTTGTTCTCTAGAGATCAAGCGGACATCGGCGCCGTAAACCGAAAGCATCGCACGCCGTTCGGCGCTTACCCAGTCGGGCATAAATATGGTCACCGGATGGCCGAGCGCGCAGCCGATCGCTGCAAAGGAGATGCCGCTGTTGCCGCTGGTTGCCTCGACAATGGTCTGGCCGGGCAGCAGTTCGCCGCGCCGCATCGCGTCCTGCAATATCGCCAGCGCCATGCGGTCCTTGATGCTGCCGGACAGATTGTACATCTCGGCCTTGGCGTAGACGGTGACATCCTGTCCTTTGTGGCGCGCCAGAATCTTGAGCGTAGGCGTGTTGCCGATCAGAGCCGAAAGAGACTGCAGCTTGTCCTCGCGCGCCCGGCCTACAAAATCCAGCATTGCATATTCCCTTGTAATATTATGCTGTTGCTTATGGTCCCGACTGCGTGGGAAGTCTTTGTCAAATATTGGTGATTTTGCTTCGAAAACGTGATAATATTCTAAATATGACCAATAAATCCAAAAAAATTGATGATAATGACCGCAATATCCTGAAAGCTTTGCAGCGCGATGCCAGCCTGTCACTGGAAAATCTCGCGGCGCAGCTCAGCCTCTCGACCAATGCCTGCTGGCGGCGGATCAAGCGGATGGAGGCGGACGGGATCATTGCCCGCCGGGTAGTGATCGTGGAGCCTGAAGCGGTCGGTTTCGGCATGACCGTTTTTGTCGCCGTGCGAACCAATGATCATAGCGACAAATGGCTGGAGAAATTCGCGAAAGCCGCCTCGGCGGTCGAGGAAGTGGTCGAACTATACCGGATGGCGGGCGAGGTGGACTATCTGCTCAAGCTGCTGGTCCGCGATGTTGCCGACTATGACCGGGTGTACAAGAAACTGATCAAGGCGGTGCCCCTGTCCGACGTGTCGGCGAGCTTTGCTATGGAGCGGATTAAATATGAGACGGCGGTGCCGGTCTGAGGGGGGCTGCGGGATGTCCGGCGAGTGGCGGCCATATGGCCAGTGTTCGCTTTAAGTGGTCGATATTACGGACATGTGCTAATTGGTTTTTATGTTTTTCACGCAAATTCTCAATTTTGCTCAAAAAGCTACGAAGGTATTTTCTGGGCCAGATGACCCAGCATTGCGAGACAACGCCATTGGTAAATCTATTTCCGAACTGCAGCAGTACCTAACTGTAAATCACATCAAATTCGAATTTTATGATGAACCGATGAAAGCCCTGATTCCTGAACCGAAGGTAAGCGGTGACGCACCTGTCGATTATGATGGCTATCGAGGTTTGATTATAAATCGAGAAAAGAACAACCGAGTCTTAATGCGCTACGATCTGTACCTACGCAAATCGCGCATCGTGCTAGTACAAGAGGATTTTGGTTACAAAAACCCTTATCAATCATAAAATTCGATATGTTTCTAATGTCCGCTATCGGAACATTGCGGATACCAAAAACAACCCAATCTCCAACCCCATCAAACCGCAACAACATCCTGTCGGATAGCACCAAAGATCGAATGGCCGTCCGCATCCAGCATCTGGATTTTCACACTGTCGCCAGCGCTCATGAATGGTGTCTTGGCTTCGCCGTCGTTGATCGTCTCGATCATCCGGATTTCGGCGATGCAGCTATAGCCGAGGCCGCCTTCGCTGACCGGCTTACCGGGATCGCCGTCGGGGCCCTGGTTGGACACGGTGCCGGAGCCGATGATCGTGCCGGCTGACAGGGGACGGGTCTTGGCGGCATGGGCGACCAGATCGGCGAGGCTGAATGTGGCGTCCGCTCCGGCATTGGCGCGGCCAAAGGGTTCGCGGTTATAGTCGACCTGCAACGGCAGATGGATGACCGAACCCTTCCACGCATCGCCCAGTTCATCGGGGGTGACGCAGACCGGGGAGAAAGCCGAGGGCGGTTTGGACTGGAAAAAGCCGAAGCCCTTGGCCAGCTCGCCGGGGATCAGGCCTCGCAGGGACACATCGTTGCAGAGCATGACCAGCTTGATATGGTCTGCCGCGTCTGCAGCGCTGACGCCCGGCGGCACATCGTCGGTGATGACGGCGATTTCGCCTTCCATGTCGCAGCCCCATTTGGGATCGCCGAGCGGGATATCGTCGCGCGGACCGAGGAAGGCGTCCGAGCCGCCCTGATACATCAGAGGATCGCTGTAGAAACTCTCCGGCACTTCCGCGCCGCGGGCTTTGCGGACCAGTTCGACATGATTGATATAGGCGCTGCCGTCGGCCCATTGATAGGCGCGGGGCAGCGGGGATTCGGCCAGACGCTCGTGAAAGCGTTCGCAGGGCACGGTTTCGTGTTCGACATCGCGGTAGAGAGCCTCCAGCTTGGGTGCGCAATTTTCCCAGTCGTCCAGCGCCGCCTGCAGGGTCGGGGCAATATTGCTCGCTTCGCAGCAGCGGGTGAGGTCTTTGGAGACCACGACAAGACGACCATCGCGGGTATCGTTTTTCAGGGTGGCGAGTTTCATAGGGGTTCCTCGGTCTGTCTGCCGTTCGTCTCGAGTCCTTCGACAGGCTCAGGATTCGAGAGACCGGTGTGAAAAGGCTCAGTGTCTCGACTACGCTCGACACGAACGGAAATAAAGGAGGTTATGCGATGCAAGGCGACTAATGTTCGTCGCGTGCTTTCTCATGCAGCCAGGCGGCATGTTGCGGTGCTTTCTTGGTGCGGCTCCATTCCTCGAGCATGGCGGGGGCGACGCGGCGCAGTTCGGCCATTTCCTCGTCGGTGCCGATATCGCAGGCGAGCTCCAGCCGATGGCCGTTGGGGTCAAAGAAGTAGATCGACTTGAAAATGCCATGATGGGTGGGGCCGAGCACCTCGAGCCCTTCGGCCTCCGCATTGGCCTTGGCCGCCATCAGATCGTCGAGCGAATTCACCTTGAACGCAATATGCTGAACCCAGACCGGGGTGTTCTGGTCGCGATCCATGTCCGGCTGCTCGGGCAGCTCGAAAAAGGCGAGGATATTGCCGCCGCCGGCATCGAGGAAGATGTGCATATAGGGATCGTGCTCACCGGTCGATGGTACTTCGTTTTCCGCAAAGGCGAGCTGGAAATCCATGCCCATCACGCGCTTGTAGAAATCGACCGTCTCTTTCGCATCCTTGCAGCGATAGGCGACATGGTGGATGCCGTTGATCTTTGGTGCAGCCATTATACCGGCTCCTCTACATTCAGCACCCCGCGCGCAACCTGATCGCGTTCG
>CBETBW010000032.1:0-22763 GCA_965534715.1 uncultured Parasphingorhabdus sp. | reverse complement strand
GATGGCTGACGATCCGTTCGCAAAAGAGTGGTTCAGGGATTAACCGCCTCTTTTATTCCGTTCGCCGCGATGGGCTTTGCGAGCAGCCTGACGCTCTTCTTTGGTGACCTTGCCATCGTTGTTGGTATCGGCCTTGTCAAAGCGAGCCAGCGCTGCGGCAGTAAATTCGGCCTTGCTGATCATCTGATCGCCATTGGTATCGGCTTGGCGCATCATGCCCATGCCGTGGCCGCCACGATGTCCACGCATGCCTTTTCCGCCACGTTTGCCGCCGCGTTTACTGTGCATTGCCTGAGCTTCTTGCTGGTTCAATTTTCCGTTACCATCGGTATCGGCACGAGCAAAGCGATCAGACTTTCGAGCGGCTCGGGCAGCCGCCATTTCGGCCTCGGTTAATTCACCATCGCCATTGGCGTCCATTTCAGCGAAGCGTTGAGCGCGTCTGGCTTCACGGTCTTCTTTGGATATCTGGCCATCGCCATTGACATCCATTTTGGCAAAGCGGGCATCGAGCGATTGGATCAGCTCGGCTCGGCTTATCGCGCCATCGTTGTTCGTGTCGGCTCGCATACCGCGGTCACCGGGAGCGGCGATGGCGATTCCGCCAGCCATCAACAGTGCGGTTGCACTCGAAATCAAAACTACTTTTTTCATATCTATATTCCTCATCTTCCAGTTCAGGGAGACGGCCTGTCTTTCCGTCATGAATGTCTTTCTAATAGCCAGTTGTCGCTAAACTTTGTCAGAACGGCAGAAAATTGTCGCAAGTTGTAACAGATGGCGCGTGTTGTTCATCTGGACGCAACATGATCAGCAAAAATGGAGGGCATCCGGTGCTGATAGGGAAAATCCGCCGTTGTTCTGACCACGGTGACAATCCGTCAGATCAGGAGACCGGGAACAATGTTCAGAAGACAATGCCGCTGATCGGCCAATTTCCCAAGGTAGATTCCCAACTTCAAGACGCAACCTGGAGCGAAAGCCCTCACACTTGACATTATTATCCTGTTGCACGGTCTATTTATGCAAAAAGTCAGCGATAAACGAAATGAACAATAACATTCATGTCTGTCTTGGAGGCCACACAGGTCGAATAGCTCGTGTTTCCCCATTTTATGACAAATAGGCAGAGCGGACGTCTGTATAATCGAACCACAACCATGCTGTCAGGTCGATCGGAATGGGGCAGACAAGAATATTATGCACGATCCTGGCGTATATTTTGCGATGGTCCGGGGCTCCGATTTCCGGCTGAAAAGCGGAAAAAAACAACAAGAAGAGCATTTTGTTTCCAGTATTTTTCCAGCATTTTTGGCGATCCATATGACCCCCGTGGGTTAACGCAGGGAAAAAGAAGCGCGCTCATCCATGATGAAGTGCAATGTTCTTGTTGGAGTCAGCATTTGGCTGTGTACTTTCGATTTTACACCGGAATATTGCGCCTCGAAAACTTCCAAATTCGAAGATTTCCCGTTGCACCCTCTATCTCAGGCGGCCACGCCTCAAAACTGGGTACAAGAAGGCTATTCTCTCGAAACATAACTCTTATGTTTTGAGAACATCACTTTCTGCTTTGCTCGAATTGAGGGTGAATCTCAGCGGAGAGACTGTGACGGCGGGCTGACCAGGTCAAAAATGCCCGATCTCTTGCCCGATGCAGGTGATGATCGAAATTGGTCTCGATCTGCCTCGGCAAGCAATGCAAGTTCGGCCGAGATTGGCTTGAATCCTGATGTTATGGCTAAATATCTGAATATCTTATATCGTTCGATCTTGCGATATCGGAATGCCCGGGCTGGTGACAATATCATTACACTTTCGATAAAGTCGACAATGACCGCATTGATATTGTTTAGAATGGTCATTCCCTGAACCGGTCTGGGGTTCGAGAATGTACAGACCATTGTTCCCTAAACGGGCCATATCTTTAGTTCATATCCGGAATACTGCGCCTATCCCGCAGAAAAGCGGGGTTTAAGGCCAAAGTGGCGTAGAAATCACCATTCGGCAAGTCCTGAAGCCGAAATCCAAGCCGATATGGCTTGGCTTTCGGCGTGGTGTCTCTGACCCGAGCCTCCATTGTTCCAATTTCTGTATATTTTCTCCCGATGCTGGGATTCCCTGTTTACGGAACACCGGAGTTCCATCATCTGTGCCATCAACCTTCTTGAATAGGGATATAGTCCAGAAACTTATTAAGATATTATGGCATTATTATTTGTAATACCAAATATTTAAGGATATCTTCTAAGATTCTATGAGAGATAGCGTCAAAACTGAAGAGTGGATCCTGAAAAAATATATTTCACTAGTGTATTCAATTAGATATACCATTCACTTAAGATATTATAAGAATATACTCTGGAACAGGCAAAGATAATCGACCGTTGTCGCAATCGGGTTACAGGAAAGCTATGACGAGGTTATCCCGGATGCGCTCACCCAACCACGCGACGCCAGGATATCATTGGCTGCAATGGCTAGTCACAGGCCCAAATGCCTATGAAAACAACAGCTGACGAATAAGCAGCGCCGCCGTTCTAGCGGTGATATTCTGTTGATCATTGGGTGGAGATGCTTCGACGATATCGGCCAGTGGGAAACCACATTCTGAATTGTCGCAAATATGCAGAACGTTGCGAACCAGATATTCAACCGTTGACAGCGGAACTCCCCTGGCGGCTGGCGCACTGACACCGGGTGCCTGAAAATGCGGTAGCACGTCGAGATCTATGGTAAGATAGACGATCTCGTTCCGCCCCACCAGAGCTTTCATCGCCTGATCAGCAGCATGTTTATCGGCGATCAGCGCGTGATCGGCGACAATCTGAACACCCCAGTCCCGCGCCCGGTTCATCAGCGCCACTGTGTTCGACTCTTCCGCTACACCCAGACACAGATAATCGAAATTTTCTTCATCAAGCGCGCGAATCTGGGCGAACGGGGTGCCTGACGATGGTCCGTTTGCTCCGGGTAGGCGAAGGTCGAGATGCGCATCAAGATTGATGATGCCTATGCTCTTTCCGGGACAGGCCTTTTTAAGTCCGCAAAAGCTCCCAAAGGCGGTTTCATGCCCGCCGCCCAATATGACAAGGCGATCATGCGTCGCTAGCGCTTCGCTGATTTTTTCGGCCAGCATCGACTGGCCTGCTTCGAGATCATCACCGGTCACCTCGATATCACCAAGGTCGACGAAATGTTGTGCATCTTTCGGCGCTGCAAGATTGGACAGTGCCTTGCGCAGAGCTGCTGGCCCTTCCTTTGCACCGGTACGCCCCTTATTGCGGATCACGCCCGCCTCGCTGGCAAAACCCAAGATGGCGCGCGTAGCAGCGTCGGAAACAAGATGATGAAGCCGGAGCGCTGCCTCGCCGTCCTCCGGATCGGAGCGACCAGTCCATGGTTTAGGGGCGATGATATTCACTGGCATAGACGTTCAGCCTTCTGGAAGAATGCCCGGGAGGTCGAGGCCATGTTCGCGAGCACAATCAATCGCATCTTCATAACCGGCATCGGCGTGGCGCATCACGCCGGTTGCCGGATCATTCCACAGCACATTGCGAATCCGCCGGTCGGCATCTTCTGTGCCATCGCAGCAGATCACCATACCGCTATGCTGCGAGAAGCCCATGCCGACGCCGCCGCCATGATGCAGGCTGACCCAGGTCGCACCACTCGCGGTGTTGAGCAAAGCGTTGAGCAGAGGCCAGTCGGACACCGCATCGGAGCCGTCTTTCATCGATTCGGTCTCGCGGTTGGGAGAGGCAACCGAACCGCTGTCGAGATGATCGCGGCCGATGACCACAGGTGCGCTGAGCTCGCCCGTTCGCACCATCTCGTTGAAAGCAAGACCGAGCTTGTCGCGCTGCCCCAGTCCAACCCAGCAAATCCGCGCGGGCAATCCCTGAAAACTGATCCGCTCGCGCGCCATATCGAGCCATTTGTGGAGATGCGGATCATCGGGGATCAATTCCTTCACCTTGGCGTCGGTCTTGTAAATATCTTCCGGATCACCCGACAGCGCGCACCAGCGGAACGGGCCGACACCCCGGCAAAATAAAGGACGGATATAGGCGGGCACAAAACCGGGGAAGGCAAACGCGTTTTCAAAGCCTTCCTCAAGTGCAACCTGACGGATGTTATTGCCGTAATCGACCGTTGGCACGCCGGCGTTGAAATAATCAACCATCGCCTCGACATGAATGCGCATCGCTGCCCGCGCCGCCTTTTCAACCGCTTTGGGATCGCTTTCCTGTTTCGCGCGCCATTCCGCGACGCTCCAGCCAATCGGCAGATAGCCATGGATCGGATCGTGGGCGCTGGTCTGATCGGTAACCAGATCCGGTTTCACGCCGCGCCGGAACAGTTCCGGGACGATCTCCGCCGCATTTCCGATCAGCGCGACCGATTTGGCTTCGCCGGCACTGGTCCAGCGCTCGATCATCGCCAGCGCTTCGTCCAGATCATCGGTTTTTTCATCGACATAGCCGGTGCGCAGTCGAAAATCGGCGCGGGTTTCATCGCATTCTATCGCCAGGCAACAGGCACCGGCCATGACCGCCGCGAGTGGTTGCGCTCCACCCATCCCGCCGAGACCGGCGGTAAGAATCCAGCGTCCCGACATTTTACCGCCAAAATGCTGACGCCCCGCTTCGACAAACGTCTCGTAGGTCCCCTGCACGATGCCTTGCGTTCCGATATAGATCCATGAGCCCGCCGTCATCTGGCCGTACATGGCGAGGCCCTTCTTATCGAGCTCGTTGAAATGGTCCCAGGTCGCCCAGTGCGGCACCAGATTGCTGTTGGCGATGAGGACGCGGGGTGCATCCTTGTGGGTGCGAAATACGCCAACGGGTTTTCCGGATTGCACCAGCAATGTCTGATCGTCTTCAAGCTCTTTCAGGCTTGCGACGATCTCGTCAAATGCCTTCCAGTTGCGGGCAGCCCGACCAATACCGCCATAGACAACCAGTTCGTCCGGGTTCTCCGCGACATCGGGATGCAGGTTGTTCATCAGCATCCGCATCGGGGCTTCGGTGAGCCAGCTTTTGGCTGTGATCTCGCTTCCGGTCGGCGGGTATACGGTGCGGCTATTGTGGCTGCGATCAATCATTGATCATATCCTCTATTGCGGGAAAAGCGATTTGGGTGGCTTCGATTAGCGCGCTGCCCTCCGCCAACCGGGCTGACGATTCCAGACTGGGCGCAAGGAAGCGGTCTTCGGTCAGCGGTGCGACATCCTGATGAAAGCGTTCTGCAACGCGCGTCAATGAGGGGCTTGTTTTGAGCGGTGCGCGAAAGCGAACGCCTTCGACCGCACAGAATATTTCAATGCCCAATATACGGAACAGATTCTCGGCCATCGGTCCCAATCGCCGCGCGCCATGGGCCGCCATACTGACATGATCCTCCTGATTGGCGCTGGTCGGGGTACTGTCGGTTGAACAGGGATTGGCGAGATGCTTGTTCTCGCTCATCAGCGCCGCGCTGGTCACCTCGGCGATCATCATGCCGGAATTGAGACCGGGATCGGCAGCGAGAAAAGGCGGCAGGTCAAAGCTGAGTGTCGGATCAACCAGAAGGGCAATCCGGCGCTGCGCAATCGAACCGATTTCCGCTAGCCCGAGCGCAATCATATCAGCGGCAAAAGCGACGGGTTCGGCGTGAAAATTGCCGCCGGACACGATCCGGTCTTCGGTCGTCAGAACCAGCGGATTGTCGGTCGCCGCATTGGCTTCACGCCGCAGCGTCAGTCCGGCCTGCACCAGCATATCCATCACCGCGCCGACCACCTGCGGCTGGCAGCGCATGCAATAGGGGTCCTGCACACGCGGGTCATCATCGCGATGCGCTTCGCGAATTTCACTATCTTCGAGCAGGTCGCGCATGGTTGCCGCAGCCGCTATCTGTCCGGGATGGCCGCGCAACTGGTGGATTTCATCGATCAGCGGCGCCGTGGAAGCCATCGCGGCATCGATCGACATCGAGGAAGACAGCAATGACGTCTGCGCGGCGTGCCAAGCATTGAATAGCCCGGCAAGGGCATGGGCAGCGGAAAATTGCGTACCATTGATCAACGCAAGGCCTTCCTTGGGACCCAGGATAACGGACTCCAGTCCGGCTTTTTCAAGTGCTTCGCCTCCCGGCATTATGGTGCCTTCAAATTCCGCTTCGCCTTCGCCCATCATCACCGCAGCCATATGGGCGAGCGGAGCCAGATCGCCGGACGCTCCCACCGACCCTTGCGCCGGAACCACCGGTGTCACGCCGTTTGCGAGCATCGCCTGCAGCAGGTCCACGGTTTCCGGACGAATGCCCGATGCGCCGCGCCCCAGCGAGATGAGTTTTAACGCCATCATCAACCGCTTGACCGGACGCGGTGTATCGGGGCCAACACCGGAACAATGGGAGAGGATCAGATTGCGCTGAAGGGTCGCGGTATCCTCCGCCTTGATGCGGATGGAAGCGAGCTTCCCGAAACCGGTATTCACACCATAAACAGCCTCTGATCCGCCAGCGGCCTTCTCGACCCGCGCCGCCGACAATAAAATACGTTCGCGCGCGGCCTCGTCCAGGACAACGGGCAGCTCTTCGCGCCAGATGCGTTCCAGAACGGCGAGGTCGACGTTACCGGGGGAAAGGCTCAGCATATTACACCTTCAAATATTCGCTTGTACAATGGCGCATCTCCCATCCGGTAGCTCAACTCTGCCGGATCATCAAAATCCCAGATCGCCAGATCAGCCCGCATGCCGGCTTCGAGCCTGCCGCAGTCGGAAAGCCCCAAAGCGCGGGCCGCGTTGACGGTCACCCCTTCGAGACATTCCTGTGGTGTCAATCCGAACAAGGTCGCCCCCATATTCATGGTCAGCAACAGCGATGTCATTGGTGACGACCCGGGATTGCTGTCGGTCGCAATAGCGATGGGAACGCCAGCATCGCGCAGTTTTTGCACCGGTGGTTTCTTCGTTTCCTTCAGCGCGTAAAAGGCGCCCGGCAAAAGCACGGCGACCATATTCGCGGCCGCCATGGCGGTGATTCCATCATCGCTGATATATTCAAGATGATCGGCAGAAAGCGCTCCATATTTTGCCGCCAGCGCGGCACCGCCCTGATCGGACAATTGCTCGGCATGGATTTTTACCGGCAGCCCGAGATCGGTTGCACAATCAAAAACTCTTGCGGTCTGTGCTGGCGTAAAGCCGACAGTCTCACAAAAAACATCAACTGCATCGACCAGACCTTCCGATGCAGCTGCCTTGAGCGTGGGAAGACAGACATCGGTCAGATAATCATCGGCGCCTGTCTCTTTGGGATAAGCATGGGCACCCAGAAAAGTTGTGCGGATCCGGATCCGCCTTTCGTTTTCGAGTGCACGCGCGACCCGCAACATCCGTAGTTCGGTCTCCCGATTCAGGCCATAGCCGGATTTGATCTCGACGGTTGTTGTGCCTTCCGCGATCAACCGGTCCAGTCGCTGCAGCGAACCGGATAGGAGCTCGTCATGAGAAGCAGCGCGCGTCGCTTCAACGGTCGAAAATATGCCGCCACCAGCCCGCATAATCTCTTCATAGCTCGCGCCGGATTGGCGCATTTCAAATTCCCGTGCGCGCGAGCCGGCATATACAAGATGCGTGTGGCAATCGATCAACCCGGGTGTCACCAGACGCCCGTTCAACCGGTGCACCGTGCTATTGCGGTATTTTCCGGGGAGCTTATCTGCACTGCCGACATAGCCGATTGTCGATCCGTCAACCGCAATGACGCCTTGGGTCGAATAGCTGTCGTAACCGGAAATCGGTGCGATTTGTGCGTCTATTAGGACATAACAGTCAGACACGTTCTACTCCGGATTGTATCAATAATTCTTTCAATCATAATGCTGTATAAGGGGCTACCATGCAATTCAATTGCATGTGAAACTATTCGAGGGATTCACGATCCGTCGGCTTATAGCTCGTTTGTTCGTTTCTGGATTCCCTCGTCTGTATCCTGACTAGGATTCCACGGATTGCCAGAATCGAGACTGCAAGCATTTGTCTGTTTCAAATTTTCCGATAAATTCGCTTGTTATCGTATCGACGCCATGTTTACGAACACCTCTTGTAGACATGCATTGATGCTCGGCACAAATCATGACGGCAACACCACGAGGATTGAGTTCGTCATTCAGACAATTTGCGATCTGCGAGGTCAATCTTTCCTGAATTTGAAGTCGCTTGGCATATAGGTCAACCAGTCGGGCCAGCTTCGAGATACCGACGACCCGGTCATTCGGTAGATATGCGATATGTGCCGTGCCGATGATGGGAGCCAGATGATGCTCGCAATAGCTTTCCAGCCTTATCCCTCGCAGAAGCACCATGTCTCGATAGCCGTTTATCTCGCCAAAACTTTTTGACAGGATAGCGTCCGGACTCTGATCATAGCCCGAAAACCATTCGGCGAAGGCTTTGACAACACGTTTCGGAGTCTCGACCAATCCTTCCCGATCCGGGTCTTCGCCTATCCATCGGAGAAGATTGCGAACCGATTCCTCTGCTTGTGCCTGACTGACATTGCCATCGACGGAATGATCAAAGCCATTCTCTATGGATATCCTCGTTTCAGATGATCCGAAGGTCATATTGCAAATCCTGCCATGTATAAATGAAAGTGATGCACTGGATCAGCAACGATCCAATCCAGGTTATTTGGAAACCGACTTGAGATACTCGATGATCGCCTTGCGCTCGGCCGGTTTGTTCAGCCGAAATCCCATCGCGGTTCCCGGGGCGACTGCGGTAGGGTTGGTGAGCCAGCGATTCAGATTTTTCTCGTTCCACGTCAGATTGAGCTTTTTGAGCGCTTTCGTATAACGATAATCTGGAACGGTTCCGGCTTTTCGTCCGTACACACCGCGATGACGGGGTCCGACGCGGTTCTGGTCGACCGAGTGACAGGCCCCGCACCGGCGGGTGTACAATTCTTTTCCGGATAAAGCTGCGCGGGTGGCTGCCATTGCCGACGCAGGTATGAAATCGGCGCCGAACGGCACGCTATTGTCAATGGCAACAATTCGCGATTGTAACGGCGCGAATTGCTCATCAGGGGCTTGCAAGAAGATGAAGGTTGCGATCCCTGCAATCAATGCCAGCGCGATGGCCAGTCGAAAATTCATGTCCTGATACCCAGTTGCATGGTGGAGATTCTATCCGAAAATTAACGCCGCTTTCGGGATGGGTTCACCCAGTGCATTGCCAAGGATCGCTGCATGAAACGCTTCGTCACCCGCCATCTGGGCGGCGACTTGATGATAGTCGGCGCCCAGCGAGGGGATCAGGCCCAGATAGGCATTCGCCGCGCCGCGCTCCAGACCGAGTGCGAGACGCAGGACATCCTCCTGGTTTTTCAGCGATGCAGCGTTCAGTGCTTCGCCATATTCAGCATCTGTTTTCGCGACCACGGGCTCTCCGCCCAGTTGCCTGACCGCTTTTTCCAGTTCGTCGCGATGGCCCTTGTGATGGCCCTGAAATGTCACGCCGATCTCGATGACAGCGGGCTCCAACAATCCACTGGTTGCGGCGATCTGGTAGGCGGCGATGCCTTCATGTTCGAGCGCGATGGCGGCATTGAGCAATGATATGTCTTGCCCTGTATCTGCGCTGCCTATTGGCGTCGCTGCATTCGAACAGCCACCGACAATCATTGCAACAGCCGCGACCGAGAGGGTTTTACCCGCGCCGCCGATGATCGAACGACGCGAAGGCATTGGCAATATTAGATCAGTCATGATTCATTCTCCATTCTGGTTGATGCATAATGCGTTGATAATCCGGTTCGTCATGGCCTCGCAGTCCGCACCGGCAAACATGATCGTATCGTCAAACAGGTCGGCATATTCCGTCTCCAGATCCTGACGCAAAAGACGGCGCGCACGGAATAGCCGCGACCGGACGGTTGCCGGTTTTATGTCCAGAACGTGAGCGGCTTCCTCCACCGACATTGCTTCGACATCGCGCAGGATAAAAACAGTGCGAAACTGGTCCGGTAGCCGGCCAATCGCCAATTTCAGGAATTTTGAAAGTTCGGCCCTCACCAGCCGGCTATTGGGCTGGTTACGTTTGCCGCCTAGCGATGCATAATTGGAGCGATAATGTTCCATCAGGGCAACATCCTGTTTATCCAGCGCGGTTTTGCGACGGGCAATCGAGCGCTGGCGATCTATCGCCGTATTCATGGTAATCCGGGTGAGCCAGGTGGACAGCGTGGATTGCCCGGCAAATCTGTCGATCGCGGCGAATGCTTTAAGATAGGCTTCCTGCACAACATCCTCTGCATCGGCATGATTTCGCAACACACTCCACGCGGTGCGAAACAGCCGCTGATTGTTGCGTGTGGTGATCAGTCTGATCGCCGACCGGTCACGGGCATGGGCATATCCCGCCAGTTCCCGATCGCTCAGACTCTCGTAATTAATCGCGGTGTTTTTCATCGAAAATTTCTTTCTTCTGGCCATTTGACGGCACAGATCAGAAAATGTTCCCGGTTTATCAAATCAACCGATAGATCTGCATGGCGGCTCCAACCTCGAGAAAAGAATATCAGTAATGACGCTCGAACGCATCACTTCCTGTACCAGATCGCTTCTGCCACAACTGGCTTTGGTACGCGCCGCTGAGTTAGGGATTGTTGCCGAGATAACCGGAGGCTTGCTTATCGCTGCCGCTGTCATAATAGGAGCCATGCCCGGATCACGCCACAACCAACAAATATCAATTGCAGCGCGTAGCTGGCTTGCGGATCGCTTTGAACCGCGAGGCCTGACCGGCGCGCAAAATATCGTATTTCCATGAGCAGTCCGCAGGAATCCGCCCGGACCGGGAAAGTGGGCGCCGTCATATGGTCGAATGCCTATGTCCTGCTTTCGCTGACAGCGCTGTTCTGGGCAGGCAACAGTATCGTAGGCCGTGCAGCGCGGGATTTGATCCCGCCCGCGTCGCTGGCCTTCTGGCGCTGGGGTCTGGCACTGCTGCTGTTGCTGCCGCTGGCGTGGCCGCATCTGAAGCGCGACTGGCCAGCGCTGAAAGCAAACTGGCGAATGATGCTGTTGCTTGGCGCACTAGGCATCGGCGCGTTCAATACGCTGCTTTATACCGGCCTCCAGACGACAACTGCGTTAAACGCCATGCTGCTACAAGCCGCTCAGCCTGCCCTTATCCTGATCATGGGCACGGCGTTGATGAAAGATCATGTAAGTGTCCGGCAAATAGCAGGCGTCATCATTTCGCTGGCCGGTGTTCTTGCCATTATATCGCAGGGCAATGCCGCGGCATTGATCAGCCTCAATCTGAACCAGGGCGATGCGGTCATCGCCTTTGCCGTGCTGCTATGGTCGGTCTACGCGGTCATGCTGCGTCGCCGCCCGGACGTCCATCCGTTCAGCTTTCTCGCCGCAACGCTGATAATCGGACTGGTTTGTATAGCACCCTTTTACGCCGCCGAAATCGCCAGCGGGCGTTTGATTGTCGCATCGCGCGAAAGCGGCCTCGCCATTGCCTATGTTGCGGTTTTTCCATCGTTCTTCGCCTATCTGTTCTTCAATCGCGGCGTCGAACTCATAGGCTCCGCTGCCACCGGACAGTTTTTGAATATTCTGCCAGTGATGGGCGCAGGACTCGCAATGCTGTTTCTGGGCGAGCAGCTTTACGCATTCCATGTTGCCGGAATCACGCTTATTTTCGCTGGTATATTTGTCGCAGGAAAAGGGATCGCTTCACCACCGTTTGCCAGCGCGAAGGGCTAGCAGAATTTATATGGTATAGCTGTTGCTCGCTCCCGAAAAACTGGAAATGTGGAGCGTTCAACCAAGGCAGACACTCCACATTATATTCACATTGTAGATAAGAACGCCAGTTTCTGTGGCCGAGGCCTAGCCCATTTCGAATAACTTGATGATTCAGATCCAGAATGATCAAAGGATCATTTTTTGCCGGGAAGCGCCATGAGATCTTCTTTGGACATGGTGGTTACGAGATCCCAGTCATCGCCGCTTTGTTTTGCCGTCAAGCCGTCGAGAGAAATCTCGACGATATGATCAGGGTCGGAGTCTTCCACTTCGACCAGCAAGTTCGTAACCGTTCCGGAAGCATCGCTGATGATGCGCTCCACTTCACCGATTTCAAAACCTTCTGCATTCACAATATCGGCGTCGCGCAACTGCCGCATTGTCAAGCCAAGAACCAATTTCTCATTTGTATTATCCGCTACGGCATTTTCGGTCATGGTTCCGGACATATCCTGGTTCGTTTGCTGAGGCGGACTATTGTCCGAGCAAGCGACCAGAGCGCTGGCCATTGCAATGGAAGTGGCAATATTGATATTTTTGTTCATGTTATATCTCCTTCTGTTGTGACTGAATGCCAGGAACCGCCGGGGGTTTCTGAAATAAGGCTTGTTGTCGGTTGACTGCGATTGACATAATTAACTCAATAACCAGCCAAAAACGCCGCAACATCCTTCGCGGGCTGCTTTGAATAGTCGCGGTAGATTTCTTCTGCAATCAGCTTGCGCAGGGCCGGGCTATAGTGCTTGCGCGCGATGCCAAGCGCATCTGGCGGTGCAAGAATGATGGCCGGCTTGCGTTCCGCCGTTGCCAGCTCGTCTAGCCGGGCCACGCATTGCATAATGAACCGTTCTTCTTCCTGGCTGTGCAGGTCAGTCGTCTCATAACCACTGCGACGGCTACCCACTCTTTCAAATGACCGTCCGGGCCTGTCGCGGCCAAGTTCGACCGTTTCAGGAACATGTTGTCGTTTCTGTTCAACCAGTTCCAGTTCAACGTGAAGCGCCCGACCAAGGTTACGATACAGCACCATGTTTGCGCCGTTCAGTGCCAGAATATAACTACCATTTTCGACAAGCATGAAAGCCTCCTTGGGCGGTTAATGGATAAAAATCATTGCGCTTGATGTTGCGTTGAATCGGTTTTGCGAGGTCGTTCAAACCGCATTTTATGAGTCGGCCGCGAATGGGTGGGCGTTCTGCTCATCGGCAATACTGCGCCGCCTTCATTTTCCCAGTTCGCAATCGCCGCCTGCACGGGGGCAATCACCCTATAATCAAACGAACATTGTGCCATCATGGTCACCATCCTTACCGTTGCATTGGGTCGAGTCTAATAGGGGTTATTACGGAGAGAGGAGGCGCCACACGAAGTGGCTCCGCCTGATCCGCCCTACAATGCGGCGGCCGGTTTGGCTGACACCGCTTCGATGCGCGCGATCTGATCCTTGATCGACAGCTTCAATTTCTTGAGCTCGCTTATTATCGCCGGATCATGACCCGACGCCTTTTGTTTTTTCGCAATTTTGCGATCAATCACGTCGTGCTTTTTTCTGAGCCGACGAAGAAATGATTTGGACATATTGTCCTCCGTTAGAGTTGAAGAATCCAAGAATGCGGATCCGTCGGACATGGGCTGCCGGTAGGGGGAGGAGGTTGGCAGCCCATGCCCATTGGACCAATAGCTTTAGGCGGTTTTTGGCTGACCTGACATTTGTCTACGCAGCGCACCGGCAACGCTATTATCCAAATCCGGCTTCACCTTTTGCTTCTTGGGTTTTCTCGGTTCGCGGTTACCCGTTCTATTCTTCTTTGCCATTTTATAATCCTGTCGATTAAGTTCATATCAAAGAGCCCTCGGCTCTCGCGGATATGCGCCTGACCCGGATGGCAATGCCATTTCCCGGATCAGGCGGGACCAATCGGTTCGGGCGGATAGGGCCGTGTCTTTCGGTAGTTCATTGTCAATATCTCCAGCATTAGGTCAGAGAACATTCAGCCATCGGCGATCGTTATTTAAAGATTGGCTCTCCACCTCATCGCTTGTGTCACATGTTCATGATCATCTGGATCAAAACCATTAGTGAGAGGGTTACCGAAACTGCGAATACGCCTAGAATGGCACGATATTCGCCTTCGCTAAGTGACGGCTCCTGCGAAAATACTTGCGCCGCCTGGGTCCGGTGAGCTGCTATATCCTGTATCATTTTCTATTCCTTTTAACGCGCGATCAAGCACGGCCATTTCACACTGGTCCGCAATTGTCCGCGCAGAAGACGCTGCAAAAATCGCAGCGATTGCTTTCCACATATTAATTCTGAGAGTGCAGTCGGTTTTTCAAAAACCTTGCGCTGCGATGTGCGTCAATGACGCATATATCCCCGGTGCCGGAAGACTGATGTCCCCCGACCGGGGCAGGCTAGAGCGTTAGCAGTTTTTCCATGCTACGATGCCCGAAAGATGATAGTTCGATTACCATATACTCAAGATAGGGTGCCCAATTTTTTAGTCAAGCCGGGTACGCGAATATCCCTTCGCAGCGAGCAGAGCGAGAGATTATGCCAATGCAATCCGATAGGCAATTTCACTGGCGTCCCATGACCGCAGGCGATTTCAAAGCCGTGCCGAAACTGGCATCGGATATTCATGTGGATTTTCCGGAATCGGACATCGTCCTGCAGGAAAAGCTGAAGCACTTTCCGGCGGGCTGCTACACACTCGTAGAGGGAGACTTGATCGCAGGCTATTTGCTGAGCCACCCGTGGAAACGCAATGATCCCCCGCCGCTGGATAATCTTCTCGGGAGCCTGCCGCCGCACCCGGATACATATTATATCCACGATCTGGCGC
The DNA here is from genome assembly GCA_965534715.1 of uncultured Parasphingorhabdus sp. Classification (GTDB taxonomy): domain Bacteria; phylum Pseudomonadota; class Alphaproteobacteria; order Sphingomonadales; family Sphingomonadaceae; genus Parasphingorhabdus. The sequence continues at coordinate 8,090 of CBETBW010000032.1, read as the reverse complement.
TGGCGGCATCGACACGGGGGCACGGCATGGCTGAACAGATGGTTGAGGAAATTGTAAAGCTTGCCCGATCCCTGAAACTGGCATCTGTCTCGCTCGTAGCGGTAGGCGGCTCGGAAGGTTTTTGGGAACATCAGAAATTCAGAATTATAGGCACGGCGGATTTGGAAAAAAGGCTCGAAACCTATGGAGCGCAAGCACATTATATGGAACGCCCAGTGTTTTAGCAAATAAAGCTGACAGCTGAACAAATGCAGTCTAGAATCGGCGCATGTACAGAATCCGATCCAGAAAACAGAAGTCCGATATCGCCATTGATCTGGGGACGGCAAACACGCGTATCATGACGGCGGCCGACGGGATTGTTTTCAACGAACCATCCTTATGCTGTTTTGCTGTCGGGCCGGGCAAGAGAACGCTGGTCGCTGCCGGGCAAGAAGCGAGTAAAATGCGCGGCCATGATACAAATGATCTGAGAGTTGTTCGTCCGCTGAGCTATGGTGTCCTGAATGATATTGACGCGACGCGGATGTTTCTGGAATATGCCATTAGCACCGGTATCGGGAAACCGCGAAAAGGGCGTTTGACTGCCACGATAGGCGTCCCAACCGATGCCACGAGCGCTGAGCGCAATGCCCTGATGACGGCGGCGAAAGATGCCGGCATATCTTCGGTAACCATGGTCGATGAAACCATCGCCGCTGCTCAAGGTGCTGGCATAGAAATCGACGCTCCGACCGGTGCCATGATCCTCGAATGCGGTGCAGGCCTGACAGAAGCCGTCGTCCTTTCTCTTGGCGGTTTATGTGGTCGCGCCGCCATTCGGAAGGGAGGAGATAGTCTGGACCAGTCGATCATCGATCACCTCCATTTCAGGCACAAGTTTTTGATCGGACAGAATACGGCAGAAAAAACAAAGCTCGAACTGGTTGAGTTGATCATCGCCGACGCCGGTGCAACCGGATCGATACATGTAAAAGGAAAGAATATGGCAACCGGTCAGCCCGAGCTCATATCCATTCCGGTTCAGGAACTGACGGCTCTGGTTGGCAAGCATATCGATGCAATCGCCGATATGTCGGCTAATCTTTTGGGCAACACGGCTCCTGAACTATGCGATGATATCTATTCTAACGGCATCCTATTGACTGGCGGCAGCGCGGCAATCAATCTGATTGGACAGACGTTGACGGACAGAATTGGCGTTCCGGTCACCGTGGCAGATCAATCCAAATCCTGCGTTGCATACGGCCTGCACAGCGCATTGGTTCATTAGCGCCCAAGCCACAATTTCAGCGGATTGACATCATGGCTGCGCTCCACCATATCTATTTGATGGTTATGACCATTCCTCTCGGGCGATATCGCCACCTTTCGGGACAGCTCGCCGCAGGAAGCTGACCCGGACTTTCGCTATTGGCCTCTATAGAAGGAGGTGACAAAACGAGGTCCGGGATTTTTACAATATATTTTTAGAGAAGAGCATCGCATTTCGCGTTGCTTCCCAGCCAGTTTTGAAAAGAACCGATATCATGAAAACCGCAAATATTAACCCGGGCGGGACGCGCCCGGTCATCCACATGATCGATCATGAAAGCGACACGATTGAGGGATTCGCAATGGCGATGGAAGCACGCAATCCTAAAGTGGCGGAGCTGCTATACGAAGAGCTTGGCCGCGCAGTGCTCCATACCGCTGAGGACATGCCGCCCAATATCGTGACGATGAACTGCACAGTCGAATTTATCGACGAGAAAAGTGGCATGCGGCGTATGCTGAAGCTCGTTTACCCCAAAGATGCCGATATCGGACATGATCGCCTCTCCATTTTAACTCCGATGGGAGCAGGCCTGATCGGGATGGTCGCAGGCGAGACTATTGCATGGCCGGACCGGAGCGGTGTTGAACGAATGTTGCGTATCGTTAACGTGACACCGCCTGAAAGGCTGGAAGCCAGCCAGGACTGAGGCCATGGAGAAAGAACTTGGCCGCTATCGATGCGTCACCGATGACGGTAGCTGTGTCGATATCATCGAATATCAGCATGTCAGGATAGTCGATACCGACATGGGCGTCAGGCACTATCCGGGTGCCCGGTGGATGGTGACGGCGAACGGCGAAGCTGTACGCTACATGGACAAAGTGACGTTCGAAATCGTAGACACGGGCGAATTGGTTCGTCGGCAGGATTGAACCAGTATATGGCATCCTCTCTCTGGGTGGTACATATGCAATCGAAATTCTAGGGGGTAAGACAATGATACGGTTTGTGGTTCCGATATTGCTCGTTGCGGCGGCGATTCTGCTAGGCCTTATGCTTCCGGCATTCCCGTGGGTTATCTGGCTGGTAGCACCCGTGGTTATTCTTCTCGGTGTGGCGCTCTGGGATTCTCTGCAGACAAAACACTCCCTGCGCCGGAACTATCCGGTGATCGCTCATACACGGTGGTTTTTTGAAGGTCTTCGTCCCTATCTCCGCTCTTATATCGTCGAAAGCGATCTCGATGGCCGGCCGTTTAACCATAACGACCGCGCGCTGGTATATGCCCGCGCGAAGGGCGATATTTCCTCACATCCGTTTGGCACGGAATTAAACGTCTATTCCGAAGAATATGACTGGCTCAGCCATTCGATGATGCCCAATGAAAGCGCCGCGACGGAGTTCCGGGTCGATGTGGGCGGCCCCCAATGCAAGAAGCCCTATTCGGCGGCGATCCTGAATATTTCAGCGATGAGCTTTGGTTCGCTCGGTGCAAAGGCGATTGAAACCCTGAATCTGGGTGCGCAAAAAGGTGGATTTTATCATGACACCGGCGAAGGCGGTTTCAGTCCCTATCACGCAAAACACGGCGGCGATATCGTCTGGGAAATCGGAAGCGGCTATTTCGGATGCCGCACCAACGACGGCAGTTTCGATCCCGATAAATTTGCAAAGACTGCGATTCGTGATCAGATAAAGATGATCGAAATCAAACTTAGTCAGGGTGCCAAGCCAGGTCAGGGCGGAATGCTGCCCGGCGCAAAGGTTACGGCAGAAATCGCGGAAACGCGTGATGTTCCCGTGGGCGAGGACTGCATTTCGCCAGCCGCGCACACGGCATTTACAACCCCGCTCGAATTGCTCGATTTTGTCGAGCAACTGCGAACTCTTTCCGGCGGCAAACCAGTCGGGATAAAATTATGCGTGGGACAACCACACGAGATTTTTGCGGTGATGAAAGCGATGCTGCAAACCGGCATCAAATTGGATTTCATCGTTGTTGACGGCGGCGAAGGCGGGACCGGAGCTGCGCCGGTCGAACTGTCGGATCGGGTTGGCATGCCCCTCCGGGAAGGTCTTATTCTCGTCAATAACGCGCTCATTGGATCCGGACTGCGCGGTGATATCCGGCTCGCGGCAGCGGGCAAGGTTATCAGCGGGGCGAGTCTGGCGATGAACGCGGCGCTTGGCGCGGATTGGTCCAACGCCGCGCGCGGCTTCATGTTTTCGCTGGGCTGCGTTCAGTCATTGCAATGCCATACCGGTAATTGCCCGACCGGCATCGCGACCCAAAGCCCGTCGCGGCAACGCGGTCTCGTCGTTGAAGACAAGGCCGAGCGCGTTTACCGGTTCCAGAAGGAAACTGCCGCGGCTTTGCGCGACATCGTCGTTTCCATGGGTCTGGAAAATCCCTCGCAAATCCGTCCGCACCATTTGCATGAACGCCTTAACGCGGTCAAATCCAGTTCGATTGACGGTATTTATCCGTTCCTCAAAGCCAATGTGCTGATCGATACGCCGGAAGCCACACCTTATTCCCGGTTTTGGGCCGCCGCGCAGACAGAGAGTTTCCGGGCCCTTCCCGACATTCGCCAGACGAGTTACAACTAAGGGAGCACCGTTGCCGGGGGATTAGCGCAATTGGCTATCCTTGCTCCCGCGCCGATTGATGCCCGCATTCACCCGGTCCGCATCGCGAGCTGCTTGGCACGCAACACAGGTTCGTGTGCCGGGCAAAGCGCGGCGCCGTGCTTCGGGAATATCTTCACCACATTCTACGCAATATTTTGCAGCTTCTCCGGACGGCATATCGGCCCGCGCGCGCTTCACCGCGTCGGCTATCGTATCATCAATCTGATCCTGCACCGCACCGTCGCGTGCCCAACCACCTGCCATAAGAACTTCCATAATTTGCGAGTTAGTTACGGCCTTAAACTAGGAACCAATAGCGGGATTTCAAGCCGAAGACAGATATTGGTCCAATCGAATGGTCCGGTCGCAGAACAACGGCGAATTAAACGCAATCATCGCTCTTGCAACTGGTGCCAAAGCACCATCACTCATGTCAGAGGTGGAGCGGGTGAAGGGAATCGGCCGTTGGCGCAAATTAGTTGAGGGGCCGGCTTAACCAGTCTCCTTGGTGTTTAGCTGACATGCCGTTGATCAATACCAATGTGCCTTTTTAGAGTGTCGGCATTGCCCATTTTAATGAACCTCAAGCCTGCTTCAATGTGCCGTCGGTATAATAGCTGCGATTAGATGAGATCGCTTTCAGTCTGAGTGCTATCAAATGGCGGCCAGATCATTTCAACCATTCCCAATGGTTCGACTTGGGTTTCCAGTTGTCTTACCCGTTGACGCGCAATGTAAATCATCTTGCGTAAGGATTCGTGGGTGTAGCCATGTGTCCGATCCATGGTCGTTAGCTTGTCGCGAATACGGGTCGGGGTTGCGTTTCCCACTCCCCACTGAGCTTCCAGGAGGGTTTCGGCGGCCCACACGTCAGACGCAAATGCAAAGGCGCGATCGGCAGTGTCGCCGCGCAGAGAATTTCCGTACGGCAACAATGCGATTGCGTGAAATTCTTTTGAACTTCTCCGATCGCGCTCTTGCAAGACACGAGCCTCAAGCAATGGATCAATTGACAACGGCTTGATCCGCGTTCGCTCGCGTCCAGCCCGCTTGTTTCTGCGCCATCTTGTGCGTCGTTTCTCTTCGTCAATTGCCATGAAACTCAATCTTTAGCAGCGCGGACAAATTATGGAACGAAATTCGCCAAGAGACATACGGAAAACTATGCTTAGAAGAAGGAGCTCCTCGCCGGATATTCGTTCTAGCGGGATTAACCTCCAATCAGGAGTATCTAAATGACAAAAACCTATGACAACGGCACCGACGACATCTGTAGCGAATTCTTCAAGTTATACCCAAATGGCCAATTGCATAACGTGGCGGAATTCATAAATGGCAAGAATGAACCTGGATCAGATACAAAGCCGCAATTGGTTGACCTGGTAAATCGTTTTGACAAATTATTATTATCGTTTTCTACTTGCCCAGGGTCATGGACAGCCAATTTACATCTGGCATCGGTGTTAAATGAAGCAGCACAATTTAAGGAGGCGATTCGAACCATTTCGGCGATGGTTGGTGATCCCAGATATATGAGGCCGAAAAACATCCCAGAAATGGAGTCGAATCCAGAATCCATAGATCAAATATTTAGATCGCTTCTTCCTTTGAAATAGCGATCTTGGATTTGGATGGCGCTGGACATTGTTATTCGACGTTCAGCGCCACCAGAGTCATATTGATCGGCCTTTTTCAGCCTTTGTCAGCATCGATCGCCAGAAGGGGCTGGATAGGGTTGCGGACGCTGGTTATTCGCTTTGCAATGGTCGTGCTGGGGCGTTTTCCCTTCATTGTTAGCGCCCCCCCCACTGCATGGTGTCGAGTATCTTTTCACTGCCGTCAAGACGCGCAACCATGCCCTGATATTTCGGCCAGACATCGATTTTGATTTCAGAGAAAGGGGTGTCACCAGCCGCACCGATATATTTCTTCCATGTGGGGATTGCTTCGGGGTGGTTTTGATAGTGATTACACATATCCCCAGCCACTCAAGAAAGACGCATATTTTGCGATTGATCTCGATGATATCATAATGCGCCAAACTACCCCAGTTTCTTGAACAGCAGTCACTGTTACATCCCGGTGGATGGATGGCGGTTTAAAATCACTGGCATGTAGGAGGGATGGGGATACGTAGGTCCATCGATCCATAGGACTTCCAACTATTCACGGTTATTCACTCTTCGGCGAAACTCGTTCGAGATGAGAACGTACGACCCCTCAGCATCCCTGCATGGGTAGTAGCTGACAGGCCGCTTCTAAGTCTCGCTTCGAATGGCAGGAACGGCAGCAATTGGGTGGTTTGCGGAAGGTCTGCTTTCAGATAGAAATTTTAGAATGCGGCCGCTGAGGCGATGTATGCGATGCGCTCATTCCTCTTGCACCGTTCGAAAGTGCGCCGCGCGATCGACGAAATCGGTCATGTGCTTGGCCGCTTGGGTTGTGAGCGGGTGCTGGGTGTACCCCGGACGGGGAGAGATGCAATCCGCCATCTCCCGTGCCGCCTGGAGTTGTCGATCCGAGCCTTCCGCCAAAACAGCGATCAGCACGTTTTCAAGAGCGATGACCCGGATGCGTAGGTGCACCAGTTCTGCGTTGGTCATGTCTGGAACGTCCGCGTCCGCATCGTTCGGTAATGACGCAAGCGCGCCTCCTTCATCGTCCCACCTTGAAAGCGCACGGAAGCGAAGGTCCGAAGGGGTCGGGAGCGGATCGGGATTTGTCATCAGACTTTCCTTAGGAGGGCAACTTCAATGCTGTGCTGTGGTTCAAAGATCGCCGATACAGCTAATCTCTGTTATTCAATACGCCCATTCACTGACCGTTGCAGGAATTACTTCAACCGTCAGAACCCGTGGCGGTCGTCGATTAATTCCCAAAAGCGTTTCATTTCCAGCTTAATTTCCTTGGGCGACTTATCGACTAACATTACAGGATTGCGACATACCGGTTCGGCGGCTGACCAACTTGGATGAACATAAGATTCGCTTAATCGGGAATCCTTTACGGTTTCGGCATGTGTGGCGTCACCCAAGCCGTTAACGGGTTAGGCTGCGGTTATATGGTGGAGGTTGCTATTGGCATTCATGGTTCTCTCCTTTGAAATTGGGGCAATGGAAAATTTGGTTCTTGGGAGCACATTTCCGCTGCGAAGGTTGCTCAGCGTTTCCGCCATCAGTTTAATGTTCTGCTGAGGTTCGCATCCGGGCGATTGTGAAATTCACAAACCCAAAATGGTGTGCGGGGTTCATCTTGAGGAAGAATCACCTACTCTTGTGAAAGCAGCCAAATAACGGAGGCCGGGTCGCAAATGCCCCCGTTGGAAGAACCGCACAAAGCGATACTAGGCCCGCAACCGGTAACACCCTAATTTATAATATATTATTCCATTTTCTCGCGCGGCTTTTACCTGTCCGTTGTCGGAATGTTTGGCACTGATGGCTTATTAAAATGGCTGAGTGTTCACTGCCATAGCACCGTCCAATCATTCAATGATCGCTTCCAAGTTCAACCTACAAAATGCCGACAGATAGCGAACTAACCTGTGTTAAGCTGAGCAAGAAATCGACGAATCTTATGAACCGCCATCTCACCTATCTCGTCGAGCAGTCGGCGTAACCGTCTCCAGTACATCGATCGCCATCGCCACATGTATAGCGGCATGGTGAAGACTAAGGTCATCGAGAATCGTCAAGGCTAGGTGCAATGACCGTCCGGAGCGAGCTCGGCGTGATGAGGCGTCCTCGACAATCAAATCGTCCACTCCTTTGTCGGCGGATAAGTGTCGGCGGGAGGCATCATTTTTGTCTATCACACGGGAACCACCCCGACAAGTTAAGTGCATTTGGACGTCTGCTATAAGACGCTATCTTTTTATCCCGGTACGGCTCAATTTGGGTGGATTGCGGTCATTGCATAAACGCCTCCAAAGAAATCTTACCCAACTCCAAATCGGCGGTTCCAGTTGCCCAAATCTGCCGCCCGTTCACCCAGCCGTAGTCCTCGTGAGACGTTGTTAGCCGTACATTTTCGGCAAGGTCTAGAACCGGTTTTCCTGCTCGCAACCGTCCTAGTCCGCCAGCCCAAAAAGCGATCAGCCTGCCATCGCCTACATCTATCTTGGCATGAATATTGAGTTCGACGTGACCTGTCCGTCGTCAGAACATTTGGCACAGATGGCTGCGTAAATTAGCGGAGCATC
>CBETBW010000031.1:0-25348 GCA_965534715.1 uncultured Parasphingorhabdus sp. | reverse complement strand
ATGTACGGTCGATGTCGAGGACATTGAGTTATATAATCGATGTTACATAATCAATAGCTTGAAGCACCCTGACGAGATCAAGCTTTTACGAAAAATTTACGGCTCGAAATTCATCTTGGTTTCTGCATTTTCTGAGTACCAAAGCCGGGTAACGAACTTGGTAAAGCAAATCCAACAGTCACATAAAACTACAGATAAGAAAGCTTTTACTGGTCAGGCATTGGAGTTGATTTCTCTAGATCAAAATAAACCGGGCTCAAAGATCGGTCAAAATCTTTCAAGTACGTTTCACTTAGCTGATTATTTTGTTTCCACGGACAAAGATTTTGAAGCCAATCTTAAAAAGTTTTTGCGATCGTTATTTGGTCATCCATACATTACTCCAACTCGTGATGAGATGTATATGTATGAAGCTCAAGCTATTGCTTTACGCTCTTCAGATTTATCTCGCCAAATCGGTGCAGTCATCGTTGATCGTGAGGGTTTCGTAGTTGCTAGAGGTTGCAATGAAGTGCCAAGTCCTAAAGGCGGAGCATTTTGGCAAGACGACGATAATGTTGATGACAATCGAGATTTTACAAAAGGTCGCGATTTTAATGCCGTTAAAAAACTGGATGTTATAAAAGAACTTTTGGATTTTTTGAAGAAAAACGTAGGATTTGACAACAGGTATGATGGAGATACAAATCAACTTGTAAATGATTTGGTTTTTGGTAAGTTTCAGGGTGAATTTAAAGACCTTCGAGTGTCCAATCTGATCGAATTTGGGCGTGTTGTTCATGCTGAAATGCATGCAATTGTTGAGGCTGCTCGGAGAGGTGTCTCAATTGATGGTGGCACAGTATATACAACAACGTTTCCTTGCCACATGTGTGGGCGACATATTATCGCAGCGAACATTGATCGTGTAGTATATATCGAACCTTATCCAAAAAGTATGACAAGAGAATTGTACGACCGTGAAGTTAAAATCGACGATGAAGCGGGAAACATGGAGGTTTCAGACCAAGCTGTAAGATTTGAACCTTTTACTGGTGTGGCCCCGCGATTTTTTGAACAAGTATTTTCGGCTCCAAAAAGAAAAACCCAAGAGGGCTATATTTTGGACTGGCAAAAAAAGGAGGCACTGCCTCGATGCGCCAGCGTCTCCAATTCACATTTACCGAGGGAGGCACTGGTGGCTGCCCAAGTTGGTAGAATTTCAATTATCAAGGATATCAAGGTATTGGATAATGTCTAAGTCTAACGAGACGCTGTTTGAGGAAATATCTGAGCAGTTAAAGAAAGATTCTGCCTATGTTGAAAACATGAAAAACAACCCTAGAGTGGCGATGATACGGGAGTTTGATGAGTTTTGGGATTTTTCACAAAAACAAATAAACTTTTTGAAGTAGGCCAAAATGATCTAATTTTTTGAATTGCGGGGTTACGGTGGCAGTGAGCTAATTTGCTAAGTCCATTCTAGATTCATTACACCCCCTCACAACCCCAACTCCTTTGCAATCATCCCCTCCCCAAAATAAGCCCGCTCGCAAATTATCCGGTCGGTCCCCGGCGCGAATTCAAAACTCGCCGCCATGCGGACGCGAAAGGCTTTTCCGGTCGGCTCGATCACCCGCTCGCCGATGGTCAGCGGGCCGAGATGGGTGCCGGTGAGCCAGAATTCGACCAGCACGACATCCGCGCTGGCTACGCCGATCGCGATCACTTCATTGGCCTGGTCGGGAAAGGGTGTGCGCGACATCGCGAAATAGGCGCGCACTGCTTCCTCGCCGTCGAATATCGTACCGTTGCCGTATAATTCATAGCGCGGATGGTCGAACGTATCGATGACCGCGTCCCATTCATGGCTGATCTCCAGCGCCATATGATCGCGCACGGTCTTCAGCCGCGATTGTTCGAGGTCGGTCATCCTGTCTCTCTCCTGTTTTTTCTGGGGAGTGTTTCGCGTAGTGGCGAGGGGAATGCAATTGGGTTTGCTGGTGGGGAGTGGCTGGCCGAAGGGGACACCCGTCATGCTGAACTTGTTTCAGCATCCATCGTGCCACCGCAGGGCAGGCTTCTAGGCCGGAAATGGATCCTGAAACGAGTTCAGGATGACGAAGTCAGCACATACCCCCACTAAAAAAACCGCTTTCCTACATCCCCCCAAATATGCCTTAATTCCCGTCATGGATTGCGCACCTGCCGCACGAGGTCCTGAAATAAATTCAGCATGACGAAGGAGGGGCGGCAGGGTCATGTCCGGCTGGCCCGATATGCAGCCAGCCGGGCACGAGTTTTGTAGAACTAGTTGCGCTGTTCCAGCTCGATTTCGAGTCTCATTCCATTGCCATGCTGGGGCAGGCCGATTTGTTTGACGCCAAAATCGGATTCCAGAACGGGCACTGTCGCGAGCAGCTTTCGAGCGTCGTAAACCATCAGTTCCTTTTTCTTGAGGCCAAGATTGGCAATGGATTCCAGAGGCAATTTTTCCAGAATCGGGTAATCGAGGCGAAGGCGATTGAACTTTCCTTTCGCATAAACTTGAGCACCGCGACCCTCGAAACTGATCTGTGCATCCACTGCGATATCAGGAGAAACGGAAATCGAGCCAACACGCTTGCATTTGATGACCTTTTTCCAGCGAAGGCACCATTTGTAACAATTGAACCATGGAAATTTTATCCACATTTCGCCCTTTGCCCTGATTTCGGCTCGCAGGTTGGCCAGCCGGACCGTTGGTGACTCAAGGCTCAACGTGGGCCGTTCCTTGATTGTCACACGCAGCAACGGGCACCAGAAGTAAACGCCCCAATCGCTGCTCATGGCCTTCAGGTTTGCAGGCAGTTGCTCGATGCCGCCGTCGATAATCGCTTCGAGTTGTTCCGGCGGCGGGCCCTCATAGCGATCGTCTTCTGACGCGACGAGCACCTTTTTTGCCTGTTCAATCACCTCGCCGGCAAAAATCACGATATCATCATAAATTGTGTTCTCGTCCCGGTCTTCCGAAGCATCCTTCTCATCCAGCTTCGCGACGGCGGTGCGGAACATCTCGTCGATTTCCCCATCGGAAAGACGATAAAGCTCATCGGTTTCCAGTATCTTGGCTTTATCGCAGCCGGGGAACTCCTCTTTTTTCTCCGACACCACCAGCGGGTAGCCGGTAGAATCCAGCAATTTGTCAGCCACGCTTTGATTAATTTCGGTAGCAAAATCTGCCTGTACCATAATGATTCCCTTCATGTTTAATGAGTAACATGAGAGAAATAGGTTCCTTTTTTCGCAGTTGCGCGTGACGGGTATCACGATGGCTCTATCTGCGTTGAATGTGATGGTCAGGGTTCGTTCCCACCAAAAACCCCTTTCCTACACCACCCCGTTTATGCCTTAATCCCCGCCATGAACTCCAAACGCCCCGACCCGCGCAGCGCGGCTGTCCAGCAGCGCCGCATCTCCCGCATCCCCGCCTTCACCCCCGTATCGCTGCGCGCCCGCGCCGACGGGTGGACGCCGGTTCGCCAGGCGGAATTTATCGGCCTGCTCGCCGAAACCCGCTGCATCAAGAAAGCAGCGATGCTGGTCGGGATGAGCCGGGAGAGCGCCTACCGGCTGCGCCGCAAGCAGGGGGCGGAGGAATTTGCTGCGGCGTGGGACACAATACTGGGCGCGCCGGGGACAACCCGTGCGTCTCCGGCAAAGGTCACACTCGAAGGGCTGTTCCAGCGGATAAAGCTCGACACCTACCGGCCGATCATGCGCGGCGGGCGCTATGTCGGGACGATCAAAAAACCCGACAATCGCGCGCTTTTGTCGGCTTTGGCGCGTCTCGACCGGATCGTTCCGCCGGAGGAGGATGCGGACGCGGAGCCGGAAGGTCACGGAAAATAAAAGGACGGTTCGGTGTAAACCAGGGCCCCGATTTGCCAGCGCGGCGAAACCGCCCTAAGCCTGACGCGGGGTCGCTACGGGAGGAAAATGACATGATTGGACGTTATAGCTTTTTGCAGGTCGCCCTGGTTTTGTTCGGGGCGATATTCTGTCTGGTCTATCCGCTGGCGCTGGTCTGGCCGTCGGGCTGGATGTGGCACGAAGGCCCGCCGGTGGCCTCCCATTATTATATGATGATCATCGGCATTTACCTGACTTTGGGATTTTTCCTGATCCGCGCCGCCGCCAATCCCGCCAAGCATCGCTCGTTGATCTGGTTCACCATCTGGTCGAGCGTGGTCCACGCCGGGATCATGGCGGTGCAGGCGATGCAGAATCCGGAACATATGGGCCATATGCTGGGCGACGTCCCGGCGCTGCTGCTGGTCGCCGTAGTGCTGGGCGTGCTGATGCCGAAAGCGGTCGCCGAGGCTTAGGCAGAGAAGGTGACGGGATAACAGTCCGGGAGATAGTCCGATGCAGCTGGTGATCACCACAACGCTCTGGTTCGCCGCCCTGTCGGCGGGCCTGATGGCGGGTATCTATTTCGCCTTCTCGATATTCGTCGTGCAGGCGCTGGACGCCGCCGGGCGGCCGGTCGGGATGGCGGCGATGCAGTCGATCAACCGGGTCATCCTGAAGTCGCTATTCCTGCCGCTGTTTTTCACAAGCAGCCTCGCCTGTCTGTTGCTGGCGGTCTTCGGTGTGATGATATGGGGCACGCCCGGCGCATGGCAGATGGTCAGCGGCGGTACGCTCTATCTGGTCGGCATGCTGGCGGTAACCGCATTCGCCAATGTCCCGCTCAACAACGCGCTCGAGGCGAGCGATGCCAGCGCAGCGGAAGGCGAGGCAATGTGGCGCCGCTATGTGCAGCGCTGGCTGCCGTGGAACCATGTCCGGACCCTGAGCTGTGCCGGCACGCTGGCCCTGCTGATCGGCGCGATTGCTGCGCGATGAAAGCCCTGATCCGCCCCGAAACGCCCGAAGATCACGCCGCGATTCGCGACATCACCCGGCGCGCCTTCGCGCCCATGCCCTATGCCGGCGGGAACGAACAGGATCTGATCGACCGGTTCCGCAAGGCCGGCGCGCTGGCGATTTCTCTGGTGGCGGAACGGGACGGTGTTGTCGCAGGACAGGTGACCTTTACCGACGCGTTCGCGGCCGATGGCGCGCCCGGATGGTACGCGCTCGGCCCGGTTGCGGTGAAACCGGAACTGCAGAAGCAGCATATCGGCAGCAAGCTGATCGAGACGGGCCTTACCATGCTCCGCGAACGCGAAGCGGCGGGATGTGTGCTGGTCGGCGATCCGGGATATTACCGCCGCTTTGGCTTCAGAGCTTTTCCGGACCTCTGTCCGGATGGCGAGCCCGCCGACTATTACCAGATCCTGCCGCTGCGGGTGACGGTGCCGGATGCCGTAATCGGCTTCCATCCGCTGTTCTACGGGTCAGGATGAGATGATTATACGCTCGGGCACTTCCTTGTTCCGCTCCACCCCGGCGACTTTCGCGACCAGCCCATCGGCTTGTCGCTGCCACGCATCGCTGGCGCAGGCCGGCCAGTCAGGACCGGCGCGGCTCGCCATCGTCTCGATGACCAGCGCGAACCAGGCGGCATAATCTTGCGGGGTGAAGTCGGCATAATCATGGTGCAGGTCGACGAAATTGGTTACCACATGATCGACCCAGGCTTCGCCCGCCGCCAGGCCGAGCATCGCCTCCAGCGTCTCGCGGGTCATCCGTTCGCGTGCCGCTTCGGGATTGACGAAGGCGGGCGCATATTGCGGGTGATCGGCGATGAACCGGTCGAACAGTTCGGCGGCCATTCCGTCATAGCGCTCGTCCAGCGCTTCAAGGCTGGCCTCCATCAGGAGATGATCACTTGCTGCATCCATCGGTACAACATAGCCATAATCGGGGTGCTATTGTCAAATGCCCTGTGCGGGGTTGCGGCGCACCAATCTCTCGGGCTGGTATCAGAAGGACCCCGGAACTTCGCGCTGGGCGGGGGTTGGCCGCGCGGGCATCAGCAGTTCGCGGGGCAGGGACAGCGGCTCGCGCTGCCCGGCAATTGCGCCGCTGCCAGCGCTGCTGATCGGGGTGCAGGCGGCTCCGGAGAGAAAGCCGAGCGCGCGCGCCGTCGACGCTTCGCCGGGATCGCCGAGCGGCCGGGTGATATCGTCCGCCGCCTGACAGCTGTTGGCAACCGAACCGGCAAGCCCGCTGAAATAATTGGCATTGCCATCGGCATTCTCGGTCGCGAAGGCGACGATCCTGATCCGGTCGTCACAGGCTTCGCGGTCGAGCCCCACCTGACCAACCGGCTTCCCGAAAGTGTTGCTGCCGATCAGCGCCATATCGGGGTCGAGATAGGGGATCATCGCATTGATCACCAGTTCGCTGGCCGAGGCCGAGCCGCCGGTGGTGATAAAGGCGATCCGCGTCGGGGCGATCGCCTGCGGCTGGGTCTGGAAGTTGCGGGTTTCATTGAAGCTCGCCTTGCTGGGTCGAAAGCGGGTCACCGACTGGACCTCATTGGCAAAGCGGTTGCGACCGAGCAGGTCGGCAAACAGTTCGGCGGTCCGCACCAGCCCGCCGCCATTATAGCGCAGGTCGATCACCAGATCGGTCACGCCGGCGTCGCGGAACTGCAGGAACGCGTCGCGCAGCTGCGGTTCGGCGCTGTCGATAAAGGTCCGCAGATTGACATAGCCGGTGCGGGTCCCCGCATTGTCGAGTATCTGCACGCCATAGCGCGGAGAGACCGGCTGGATGGCAAAATTACCTTTGGTCACGGTGGTGGTGGTCTCGTTGCCCGCAGCGTCGCGAAAACGCAGCACCCGGCTGGTGCCCGCGGTCGACGGACCCAGCGCGGCACTGACCGCACCCGCGCCACCCTGTGCGAAGAGCGAGGCTACGGTCTGGAGGTTGCTGCTACTGGTCCCGATCGCCAGTATCTCGCCACCGCGATCAAGCCCGGCTGCGAGCGCCGGTGCGCCTTCGAAGGCATCGAGAATGAACACCCGCGACGACGGGCTGTCATAGCTTAGCCGGATACCAAAGCCGGCGGTCGCGCCGGAGTTCAGAAAGGCATTCTCTTCGGCAATCGAGGTGATGAAGGTGAAAAACCGGTCCCGTCCCTGACCGCGCGCAGTGGCGGTGAGCGCATCAACATAAGCCTGCACCGAGGAATAAGGCGTCGGGCTCAACCCGGCGGGCAGGGTTTCGGGAAAAAGATACCATTCGTTGATCTGGTCAAAGGCCCAGTTTTGACGGCTTTGCAGCGAGCAGGTCGTGCCTCCGGGCGAAGGCACCGGGGTTCCCCCGCCACCACCGGGTGGCAGGCTGACGACATTGCTGCTGCCGCCACCACCGCCGCCGCAGGACGAGAGCAGCGCCGCCAGTGCCAGTATCGAACCGGATTTCCGTAATGCCATGCTGCCCCCTTATGCCCAACGGGAAGAACGATAGGTCCGATAGTCTGAACCCAATATGATCCACCCTGATAGCGAGTCGGAGATTTGTCTACATAGAAAAAATCCGCCGACATTGCTGCCGACGGATAGTTTTTTCCTCCCCAGGAAAACTGTTTGGATCAGGTGCCCCGCGACGGGGGCATCGGGGGCACCCGAACTGCTCGTTGCTTATCCGAACTGGTTCATCGTGTTGTGCGCACCACCAGCCTTGAGCGCTGCGTCACCGGCGAAATATTCCTTATGGTCATCGCCAATGTCGCTGCCCGACATATTCTGGTGCCGCACGCAGGCAATGCCTTCGCGGATTTCCTTGCGTTGCACGCCAAGGACATAGCCCAGCATACCGGCGTCGCCGAAATATTCCTTGGCCAGATTGTCGGTCGACAAGGCGGCGGTATGATAAGTAGGCAGCGTGATCAGATGATGGAAGATACCGGCGCGTTTCGAGCCATCGGCCTGGAAGGTGCGGATGCGCTTGTCAGCCGCTTCGCCCAGTTCGGTGTCGTCATATTTCGCATCCATCAGATCATCACGATCATATTCCGCGATATCGAGGCCTTCTGCTTTCATCGCGTCATAGACCTGCTGACGGAAATTCAGCGTCCAGTTGAACGACGGCGAATTATTATACACCAGCTTGGCATTGGGAACGACTTCGCGCACCCGGTCCATCATCCCGGCAATCTGCTCGACGTGAGGCTTCTCGGTTTCGATCCACAGCAGGTCGGCGCCGTTTTGCAGCGAGGTGATGCTGTCGAGGACGCAGCGGTCTTCGCCGGTGCCCGGTTTGAACCGGAACAGGTTCGACGGAAGCCGCTTGGGGCGCATCAGCTTGCCGCCGCGGTTGATGATGACATCGCCGTTTTTCGCGGTGGCGGGGTCAATTTCTTCACAATCGAGGAAGCTGTTATACTGGTCACCGAGATCGCCGGGCTCGTTCGAAACCGCGATCTGCTTGGTCAGGCCGGCGCCGAGCGAGTCGGTGCGGGTGACGATGATCCCGTCGTCCACGCCGAGCTCGAGGAAAGCATAGCGGCAGGCGCGGATTTTCGCGATAAAATCTTCATGCGGCACGGTGACCTTGCCGTCCTGGTGACCGCACTGCTTTTCGTCGGACACCTGGTTCTCGATCTGCAAGGCGCAGGCGCCCGCTTCGATCATCTTTTTGGCGAGCAAATAGGTCGCTTCCGCGTTACCGAAACCGGCGTCGATATCGGCGATGATCGGCACGACATGGGTCTGGAAATTCTCGACCTTGTCCATCGCCGTTTTTTCCGCCGCACTGTCACCGGCGTCGCGCGCCGCATCAATGTCGCGGAACAGCAAGTTCAACTCGCGGGCATCGGCCTGCCGCAGGAAAGTGTAAAGCTCTTCGATCAGCGCCGGCACCGAGGTCTTCTCGTGCATCGACTGGTCGGGCAGGGGGCCGAATTCGCTGCGCAATGCCGCGACCATCCAGCCGGACAGATAGAGATAGCGGCGTTTGGTATCGCCGAAATGCTTCTTGATCGAAATCATCTTTTGCTGCGCGATAAACCCGTGCCAGCACCCCAGCGACTGGGTATATTTGGAACTGTCGGCATCATAGGCCGCCATATCCTCGCGCATGATCGCGGCGGTATATTTGGCGATGTCGAGGCCGGTCTTGAAGCGATTCTGCAATTGCATCCGGGCAACGGACTCGGCATCAATACCGGTCCACGCGCCATTCTGGCTGTTGATCAGGCTATCGGCGGACTTCTTGAAATCTTGATAGGACATGGGCTAATTCCTTAAACTGGGGAGGCGGTTATCATCATGCTGTCAAAAAATTTGCAGCGTCTGTAATGATGTTTGGCCGAGTTTAGCGGAATGTGCCAGAGGTTGTTGTCAATTTTTGAGTCGGAATGTCGGAGAAATTGGGATTTTTGGTGTTAAGCTGTAAATATATTTACATGAGTATCTGATTTTACTTTATGTGCTTTCGGTGTGCATTGCGACGAGCGGTTCGGATGTGTTGACCATCATGAAAATCTAAGGCAGTTGGAAGGCTGTTGAAAGCTTCGCTTTTTGCTTGCGAACAAATCAAGAACAAATTACAAGGCTCGGGGAACGATTTTTAAGGCATGACTATGAAGAGACCAACCTTCCTAGAGTTTTTTGCGGGTGGCGGGATGGCGCGTGCCGGATTAGGTGACCATTGGGACTGCGTTTTTGCAAACGATTTTGATGCAATGAAAGCAGGAGTCTATAGTTCCAACTGGGGCGGCGAGCATCTTTTATGTGAAGATGTGGCGAAGGTTTGCAGTTCAGATATCGGAGTAGAGTCGGAGCTATGTTGGGCTTCCTTTCCATGCCAAGACTTATCGTTGGCAGGGAATGGGCTTGGGATAGGCTATGCAGACGCAAATCTACAAACACGGTCAGGTACGTTTTGGCCGTTTTGGAAGCTCATTCTTGGATTGGAGAAACAAAATATTCTACCGAATATGATGGTTTTGGAAAATGTATTCGGCCTGCTTACCTCTAACGCGGGAAAAGATTTCTCAGCGGTGTGTGAAGCCTTTTTGCAAGTTGGCTATTCCTTCGGAGCTATCGTTCTGGACGCGAAACATTTTGTCCCTCAGAGCAGAAAGCGGGTATTTTTGATCGCGGTCTCTAAAGACTATTTTATTCCCCAAAATCTTTTGCGTGGTGAACCTGATCAACTTTTGCATCCGGACGCACTTCAACGTGCGCAGAAACATCTATCGCGTGAGGCCAAAGACAAGTGGTTGTGGTGGAACGTGCCGGTTCCTAGTACTAGATCTTTGAATTTAATTGATATTTTTGAAGAAACCCCAACTGGGTGCGACTGGCATGGCTCGGAAGAAACTGAGAAGCTTTTGGCCATGATGTCTGAAGTCAATCTTGCAAAAGTTCAGTCTGCGAAGGAGTTGAATAACATAGTCGTCGGCACCATTTATAAGCGGACTCGAATAGCCGAAAACGGAAGGAGAAAGCAACGAGCAGAGGTCCGCTTCGACGGTATTGCTGGTTGTTTAAGAACGCCAGGAGGTGGTTCCAGCCGCCAGACTATTATCGTTGTTGAGGGCGACAATGTACGCACTCGATTGTTGTCCACGCGTGAAGCGGCACGATTGATGGGATTGGCCGACAATTATAAATTACCTCAGCGATATAATGACGCCTATAAAGTATCAGGAGACGGCGTGTGTGTTCCGGTAGTGAGACATATTCGAGACATTATTTTAAACCCAATTCAATCAGCCAACTGCTACGAATCCACACTGATTGCAGCAGAATAGAGCAGAAGAAAATTGGCGATTGATCTTGCATTTAGAAAAGTAGCAGTAGGCAAGCTTACAACTAAGATCGGCTGCTATGTATTGTGCGATTTGGATCAGGTCCCTATTTATGTGGGGCAGTCTACAGATGGCATTAGAAAGCGCGTTCAACGCCATTTGACCTCCGCTAGATCCGATGTGATCGCGAACCGACAAATAGATGTTTGGGAAATAGCATGGGTTTGGGCTTATCCAGTAAGCTCGAAGCCAGAGATCGAACCGTTGGAGGATGCGTTGTTTCATGAATTTCACCCCATTTCTCCATTGATGAACGGTAAAGTTCCAAAGCAACCAGCAGAAGGATTTGTGATCCCGGAACCTCAACAAGTTGTCCAAGTAATGGGAAATGATGAAATTGAGGACAAGCGTGACCCTGCTCTGAGGCTACCGAGGCAGGCTGAGCATTACACACAGATTGTCGGGCACTTTTTGGCCGTGAAAAATTCAAAAGAAATTGCTGGTGCAATTCAAGCACACTTTGATCGACTTCAACGATACCATCGTGAGATGCTGAACCTACCGGTTGATGACTGTGATTGAATCTGGTTGGTAGTTGTCTGAATTACTCTCTCTTTTTCAATAAAGCAGATAAATTATCTTTGCTCTTATGGTAGAGATAGCCGTTCACCTTACCAACAAACTACAGGCATTCGCCCTAATCAAAATTCTCTATGCCATAGTCCCGTCAGATAGGCATTGGCGGCACCGCTGAATTCAATCCGCACCTTTGCGCTTGGCGTTCGCTTCCTTGCGTATTTGCTTTTTCATATCAGCGATAATGTCTTCCACGCTCTGCTCGCTTATCCCCGAAGCGCGGCCTTCTTCGATCGCGGCGTGGAGCCGGTCGCGCTTGATCTCATATTCCTGGTCGCGGCGGACCAGATCGCGGACATAATCGCTGCTGCTGGCGTAGCTGCCTTCGCTCACGCGGGATTCGACGTAGCTTTTGAGCTTTGCGGGGAGGGAGATGTTCATCTGGGCCATGGCAATACGTGTACAGAATTGCGCTAGGATTGGCAAGATGGTGGGTTGTTTATGGTCGGGCGTCGTCATCGCATCGTCGTCCTGAACTCGTTTCAGGATCCCTCTAGATTGCGCGCCTGCCGCACGAGGTCCTGAAACGAGTTCAGGATGACGAATCTCGGGGTTTAAGAAAGTTGTTCCAAAACCCTCTTTCCTACAACCAACCAAATGGGTTAATATCCCTCTCATGACAGACAAAAACCCCCAAAAAAATTCCACCGCTCCCGAAAACGGAGACCTCGACTCCTCCCAATCAGACGCCCCCGATTCAGACCGGCACGGCCATGACCCCGCCGCCTATGACTGGGTCCCGGTCTTGCGCAAGCCGCGCAAGGATGGCTGGACGCCGGAGCGGCAGCGGGCGTTTATCGGGGCGCTGGCCGATAGCGGAGTGGTGATCGACGCGGCGCGCAGCGTCGGGATGTCGGATACCGCCGCCTACACGCTGCGCCGGGCGCCGGGGGCGGAGGGTTTCGCCGCCGCCTGGGAAGCGGCCCAGCACGCGTCCTCCGGGCGGCTGGTCGATATTGCCTTTGACCGCGCGATCAACGGGGTCGACGATGTGGTGCTCGATAAGGAGGGGCAACATGTCTATACCAAGCGCAAATATAATGACCGGCTGCTGATGTTCCTGATCCGCGCCCATGCGCCCGAGCGCTACCGCCACGCCCACCGCGACGGCCGCGCCGCCGGGGAGGGGCAGGAGACCGTGCCTGCGTACCCGCCGGTTGCGGAAGCGCTGAAGCTGCTCGGCCCCGAACCGCCGGCCGAGCCGGAGAAGTTGATGTCGCCCGAAGAACTGGATGATGCGCTGGAAGTGGCCGATATCATGGACGGCAAATTGCCGCACTGGCAACGTCAGGAGCGGACCGGCGAGGCAGAGGGGCCTGTTGGACCGCAGAAGCTCACAAAGCTTACCGCAAACAAGCTGCAGATATCTGATAATGATAGTGAAACTGACGAAACGGAGTGAACAGAACGTGTGCCGAAAAACCCGTTCTTGGCCCCAACTTTGACAAACTTTGGAGCCTTGTGCCCCTGTGCAGACACGTTTTCACCGTTCGTCCTGAGCCTGTCGAAGGACCGCGTGGGACACTGGAACATGCTTCGACAAGCTCAGCACGAACGGGCGGTTTTGAATAATCAACTCAGCGCCGGAATGATCCACACCATCGACATCACCACAACCGCCAGCAGCAACGATACCGCCAGCACAATCCTTACATTGTGGGGGCCGCGCGGCTTGTTGCTCGCCTCGCGCTCGGTAACTTCGATCTGATCGCCATGTTTTTCCATGTCCTGTTCCTTTGCTGCCGTCACATTATCAAAGCGGATGATAACATATATACGCCATTATGGGCAGGTTTACGGCTGTTTATGTCCGAACGGCCTGTTGATGACGCCGCCGACGATCAGCGCCCACCAGATAAACACCGGCTGGAAGGCGAGGCGCGGGGCGTGGTAGAGCCAGCTAGCCGTCTCGCCGCCGATCGCGATATTGTTGATCGCATGGTTGATATTCGCCGGGTAGACACACAGCGCGTAGAGCGCGAGGCCGATGCCCGCTGCATAGCGGACATGCGGGATCATCCGGGGCGGGATCATCAGTCCGATGGAGCCGGCGACTTCCGCGATCCCGGTCAGCAAGATGACCTGTTCGGGATATGGCACCCAGTCCGGTGTGATCTGCAGAAAGCCGCCCGGCGACCGGATATGGGCGATGCCGGCAAGCAGATAAAGCAGTGCCAGCAGGGTCCGGAAAAAGCGTCTTGTCAGGCTATCTCTCTGTTGGGGCTGGTCGATCAGCTGCGCCCCATGCGCGCGACCACGGTGACAAAGAAGGCGGTCGACCAGCCGAGCAGAATAAAGCCGTTAAGTCCCTCTATCGCCGCCACCATCTGCCATTCGGTGGCCAGGCCTTCGCTGTTATAGCCGGTGGTCGAATAGGTGATTGTGGAAAAATAGATCGCTTGCGGGAAGGTTGGAATGGCATCGACCAGCCGGTAGACAATCGCGTAGGTCCAGATTTCGATGCCGTGCAATATGAAGAGTCCGAACACCAGGGCAAGCGTCACGACGATCCCGTGCGGCGACATCGGGTGAATATGCTCGGCCGCTTCTTCGCGAGCCTCGACCCGCAGAAAGCGGCCCAGGCCAAAGACGCCCACGCCATGGATCAATACGGTCAGCATGACCATCAAGCCCCCTACCGCAAGCTCTGCGAACATAAGTTTTCAGTCCCCCCAGGGAGCGGGCGGGACAGATACGGGGTTAGACAAGTCGAATTCGACCCGGAAATGACGGCCGTCTGCCGATTCCGGGCGGCGCAATTCATAGGCGAATTGGGCATCGGACTGACCCGGCGGGCTGATCTCGACGGCCCAGACATTGGTCACCGACTGATCGAGGCCATTGGCGCGGAACAAGGCTATTGATTCGGCGTCCACCGGAAATTCCTGTCGATCAGCTGTTCCGTCGCTGGCCGTATCGCCGCCATAGTTGGTGACGCTGTCGAGGCTGCCGTCTTCATGCCGGTGCCGGTGTTTCAGACGCAGTCCCTGACCGGTGCGGGTGATAATCCATGTCCGCGACCGGTCCCATGTGTCCGGTCCCTCGGCAATATGGAAAGGAATCTGGATCTCGTTGAGGTCACAGGCGGCGGCGTGCATGATCATCGGCTTGCCCGCCATGGCGGCATCGGCTTCCTGCTCCGATACCAGTGTCCCGGCATAAGCCTTGCCACAGAGCAGACTCAGCCGTTCGAAAAAGACTTCCTGTGCGGATGGTTCCGGCGGCGTATCCGGAGAGGAATCACAGGAGATCAGAGGGATACAGAGAAAAAGCGCTGCCGAGCAGGTCAAAATGGATTTGTTCATCGGCGCATTGCTACACAATTTCTGCGGTCCGTCAAACCGTCGAAATACATCTCATTGCTTATTAAGGAATAGGCTGCTATAGCCACCACAGCTAATAAATCGCGTTACGACGAAATCATGGTTTCGCAACCCCTAAGGTCGCATACTCTTTTTCCCATTTCTCGAAGTTGGCCAATCCCGTCCGGTTCTGCATTTCGCAAGATCGGGCATAATTAAGTTATGAATAGGAATAAGACTATGCCTACAGGCACCGTAAAATTTTTCAACACCGACAAGGGCTATGGTTTCATTGCTCCTGAAGATGGTGGCGATGACAGCTTCGTGCACATCACAGCAGTTCAGGCTGCCGGAATGCAGTCGCTCGAAAAAGAGCAACGTCTCACATATGATGTTGAAACCGGAAATAACGGCAAGAAAGCCGCTGTAAACTTGCAGCAGGCTTAAGCCTAATACCGAATACGGAAGGGGCGGGAGTGCACGGCATTCCCGCCCTTTTTTTGTCCTCAATTGCTTGGTCGCCTAGCCCCAGTCGAAGGATAGACTGCCGCGGTTATAAAGTTCGGCGATCAGCGCCACGACATCATCGGATGTGCGCCAGTCGGGATTGATGACAAACTGGTCTTGCGCGCACAGCATCTCGGCCAGCTCGATCGCTTCATCGGTGCATGAAAAGCATTCCCCGTCGACAAACAGCAGCAGCTTGTTCTCGCTCTCCCGGATATAGGAAAAGCGGCTGGCAGGATTGCGGAACAGGGGATGGTCGGCGGTAAGCAGTTCGCGCAAATGTTCAATCTCGATCGGGTCCTGCGGACGCCAGTCGGTTTCCGGATAGCGGGGCGTACTGTTATACTCGCCGAACCATTTTGCAAATTCCTTGCGATCACTCAGCTTCTCGGTGAGCATGGCGTGCAGCCGATCGATGGCACTCGCGGAGATTTCGCCCGGATTTGCCTGTTCCGCCAGATCGGGATCGCAATAGCGATCATCATCGGTCATTTTGGGCAGCAGGTCGTCGCACCAGCTTCCCATCAATTCCTTTCGCGACGATGAGCGAAAGCCGATACTGTAAGTCATGCAATCCTTGCCGATCGCGACGCCATTATGGGCGATACCGGGCGGGATATAGAGCATGTCTCCGGGATCCAAAATCCACTCCTCCACGGCTTCAAAATCGGCGAGCAGCAGCAAGTCTTCGTGCGAACGCAGGGGAGTTTGATCGTCGCACATGCCGCCGATCTGCCACCGGCGCTGCCCGAGACCCTGGACCAGAAAGACATCATAATGGTCGAAATGCGGCCCCACCCCGCCGCCATCGCTGGCAAAGCTGACCATCACATCGTCGATCCGCCAATTGGGAATGAAGCGAAACGGCTCGATCAGCGCGGCGACATCGGGAATATGATGATCGACCGCCTGGACCAGCAGGGTCCATGGGGATTTCCCCAGCTCGCCAAAGCGCGCTTCGGGCAGGGGACCATGTTCGGCGTTCCAGTCGTCGCTGGATTGTGTGATCAGGCGCGATTCGACATGGTCTTCGCAGGCGAGACCAGCAAGCTCGTCCGGTGACAGCGGATTGCGCCAGGACTGCCAGGGATTTCTGATCAGCAGAGGGCGCTTCTGCCAGTAATCGCGCAGGAAAACAGGGATATTGAAATTATTGAATTGCATCGGCATCGGTTACACAATTTCAAGCTAAACCGGTAATCATATTGTCCGTGAGAATGGTTAGGGAACCCGGAAAAGGATCTTCAATATTGTTGATACGTTGCTGATTCCACCAGTCGCTGGCAAAGAGACTGGATGTCAAAACTGATCCTGTTCAACAAACCCTTCGGCGTGCTGCCGCAATTCACCGATCGCGGGTCCGATACCAAGCGTGCGACGCTCTCGGACTATATCGATCTACCCGGCGTCTATCCGGCTGGCCGGCTGGATCGGGACAGCGAGGGGCTGATGATGCTTACCGGCGATGGCAAATTGCAGGCACGGATCGCCGACCCCAAGTACAAGACGCCGAAAGCCTATCTGGTGCAGGTAGAGGGCGACCTTAGCGACGACAGTCTCGCCAAGCTGCGGCAGGGCGTCGAGTTGAAAGATGGCATGACCCGGCCCGCCGAGGTCGAACGCATCGACGAGCCGGACTTGTGGCCGCGCGATCCGCCGATCCGGGTGCGCAAGAGCGTGCCGGACTGCTGGCTCAAACTGACCATAAGCGAAGGCCGTAACCGGCAGGTCCGCCGGATGACGGCGGCCGTTGGTAATCCGACCTTGCGGCTGGTCCGCTGGAGCGTGGGCGGCTGGTCGCTCGAGGGATTGCAGCCCGGCGAATGGCGGCACGCGGATCAATCGATTGGCGCCTGAAATCGATGTTTGGACTGAAACTTTTACCGTAGAGCCCGTTGCGCCAAATTGGCGTCGAGGCCCGGTTTTACAAAGCCACCGAAATCCCACGCGGCGAGACTGCTTGATAATCGTATATAGCGTCAATCGGCCTGTGCTCGAGCCCGGATGACCGCGACCAGTCAAGCCATCCGCCGCTTCAACCGTTAATTTCGGGCAGGCGCCAGTCGACCGGAGGCAACCCATTCTGTTCCAGAAAAACGTTCGCCTTGCTGAAATGCCTGCATCCGAGAAACCCCTGATAGGCCGAGAGCGGCGACGGGTGCGGGGCTTTTAGCACCAGATGTCGGCCACCCTGTTCGAGGCTCTGGACGAAGGCCGCCTTTTTCTGGGCGTAACTACCCCATAACAGAAACACGACGGGCTCCGGCCTCGCCGCAATCAGGCGGATGATCGCATCGGTAAACTGTTCCCACCCCTTGCCGCGATGAGAGGCGGCATTGGCCATCTCGACGGTCAATACGCTGTTGAGCAGCAACACGCCTTGCTGCGCCCAATGCTCTAAGAAACCGTGGGCAGGGCGCTTCAGCCCGAGATCACTTTCCAGTTCCTTGTAAATATTGACCAGCGATGGTGGCGGCCGGACGCCGGGTTGCACGCTGAAACACAGGCCGTGGGCCTGGCCAGGGCCGTGATAGGGATCCTGCCCCAATATGACGACGCGGACCTGGTCGAGCGGGGTGAGGTCGAGCGCGCGAAAATATTCTCCGCCCTTGGGGTAAATCTGTTTGCCCGCGGATTTTTCCTGCAGCAGAAATTTCCGCAACGCACCCATATAGTCGCTGGCAAATTCACCGGCGAGGGGCTCTTTCCAGCTGTCGTCCAGTTTTATGCGGTCATCCATATCCTGCTGATAGCAAGCCGGAATTGATAGGCAAAGCATGATCGACCCCGCTTGCCAGTTTCACTCGGGGAGATTACCATCGCATCCAAGCGCCACCAGAAAGCGCAAGTGCAGAAGGAAAAGCATCTTCCCATGACCGACAGCAATATTCCCGTCATCTCCGCCACCGGCCTGTTCACGCCGGAAGACAGCATCAGCAATGACGAGCTGGTCGCCAGCTTCAACGCCTATGTCGATCTTGCCAATCGCGAAAATGCCGAAGCAATTGCAGCGGGCGAGGCCGAAGAACTGCAACATAGTTCGGTAGAATTTATCGAAAAGGCCTCGGGCATCAAGTCGCGCTTCGTGCTCTCCAAGGACCCCATACTCGATCCCCGAGTGATGTGCCCGCGTTTGCCCGAGCGTCCCAACGAGCAAATCTCCGTTCTCGCGGAGATTGGTGTGAAAGCGGCGTTGCAGGCGCTGGAGCGGGCAGGGCGCAAACCGGAAGATGTTGATGCAGTGTTATGCGCCTGCTCGAATTTGCAACGTGCCTATCCGGCGATAGCGGTGGAGATTCAGGCCGCTCTGGGAATGAAGGAGGGCTTTGGTTTCGATATGAACGTGGCCTGTTCCTCCGCGACCTTTGGCATCCAGACCGCAGCGGACTATATCCGATCGGGCAGCGCCCGATCGGTACTGGTGATCAATCCTGAAATCTGTTCCGGCCATCTTAACTGGCGCGACCGCGACAGCCATTTCATCTTCGGTGATGTGGCGACGGCAATCCTCATCGAGTCCAAAGATATTGCGCCAGCGCAGCATTGGGAAATTGTCGGCACCAAATTAAAAACCCAGTTTTCCAACAATATCCGCAATAATTTCGGTTTCCTTAACCGCACCCATCCGGACAGCCGCGATGATAAGGACAAGCTGTTCGTCCAGGAAGGGCGCAAGGTGTTCAAGGAAGTTGTCCCGATGGTTGCGAATATGATCAACGAGCAGACGGAACGGCTCGGCATCGAAACGGCTGCGCTACGCCGCCTCTGGCTGCATCAGGCCAATGCCGGGATGAACCGTCTGATCGCCCAGAGGGTGCTTGGCCATGACGCCAGTGAAGATGAAAGCCCGACCGTCCTCGATACTTATGCCAACACCTCGTCAGCCGGCTCAATCATCGCTTTTCACAAGCATAGCGACGATCTGGCAGACGGGGACATAGGCCTGATCTGTTCGTTCGGCGCGGGCTATTCAGCCGGAACGGTGTTCGTGCGCAAGGTTGCGTGATCAGGGAGAATATAAATGACCATGACAGGCCAGTGCCTATGCGGTGCAGTAAGCTACACAATCGAGGGCGACCTGCAGATGTGCGGTGTCTGCCATTGCAAAAGCTGCCAGCGCCAGGCAGGCAGTTCTTATTCCGTGCTGTTCGCGGTGGCGGATGGCCAGATCGAGATCAGCGGTAACCTGACGACCTACGACGATCATGCCGAAAGCGGCAATGTTGTTCACCGCCATTTCTGCGGCACTTGCGGTTCGCCGGTAAAGACCTCGCTTCCGACCCAGCCGGGCATGACTTATGTCAAAGCGGGAACACTGGATGATACCAGCGTGCTGCATCCGCAAATCCATTTCTGGACCAGCAGCAAACAGCCGTGGGTCGAGATTGATGCGAATGTCCCCCAAATGGAACGCAATCCGCGGTGATCATCACCCAGCAATTAACGGCGTCAGTCACGACCTTCGCGATACCCTTGAAGAAACAATTCTGGGGGGCAATATGATCAGTTTAAGAGCGCGGTTCCTGTTTTTCATTGTCCGGATTTCGGGATTGAAAAACTACCTGCTCAAGCCGGGAAGGGCCGAGAAAATTATCGCACGTGATCACGCGCGCGGTCACGCATCGCCCGTCCGCTGGTTGCGCAAGCATTGCGATATCGAGAAAGCAGAGATTAACAATCAGCCTTTGTACCGGCTCAACCCGAAGGGATATGCGACTTCGCTGCACATCTTCTATCTGCATGGCGGCGGCTATGCGTTTAATATTGTTTCGCTTCACTGGCATTTTATCAAAAAATTGATCCGCAAAACCGGAGCGAGCGTCACCGTTCCGATCTATCCATTGTCGCCGGTAAATAAATGGAACAGCAGCTATGCGATGGTGATGGAGGCCTTTGAACAGGCGGTTTCCCGTCATGGCGCGGAGAATATCATAGTCATGGGTGACAGCGCCGGTGGTGGCTTCTCGCTCGGCCTGGCCCAGATGCTGCGCAACCAGAACAAGACTCTGCCCGGCAAACTGGTGCTGCTCAGTCCTTATCTCGATCAGACCGCAGCCGATCCGATGCAAATGGAACTGGAAAAGACCGACATATTGATTTCGGTCGAGGGTATTCGCCGCCTCAGTTCATGGTGGATGCGCGAGGGTGAGGACCCGGCAATGTTCCCGGCTAGCCCGTTGTTCGAGACGGTTGATCGATTGCCGCCGATGCTGGTGTTTGCGGGAAGTGATGAAGTGCTGCTTTCGGACTCTCTGCGTCTGAAAAAAAAGGGCGACGAAAGTGGCGCGCAGATAGAACTGAAAGTCTATGACCGGATGCAGCATGTCTGGATGCTGCTCCCCATCCCGGAAGCGAAAAAGGCATTGAACGAAATTGTCGAATTTCTACTCGCTCCGAAAGTCTAGCTCCAGCGGTAAGAAAGCCATCAGTCGTCGTCTCCTGCTTCATATTTTTCGGCGATTTGCGCGCCCATCGCGGCCGTCATTGCGAAACATTGCTCGGGATCACTCTGGCGCAATTTTGCGATCGTCAGTTCCAGCCCCTCGCCGATGATGAGTTCGGGAACATTGTTCGTCACTGCTTCAAGGATTTGACGCGCACATTCGGCAGGTTCCATGCCGTTGTCGATCACAGCGTCCGACTTGCCCCGACTCTCGCCCTCCTTGGTCAGCGCATTACGCGACACATTGGTGCGGATGGATCCAGGCAGGATGTTGGTGACATGAATTCCATGCAAAGTCTCGGTCTCGGCGCGTAAAGCATCCATATAGCCGATCAGGCCATGTTTCGCGGCGCAATAAGCCGTGCGCAGGGGCACGCCGACGCGGCCGGCTACAGAGCTGATTCCGACAATATGCCCACCGCCAGCCGCGATCATGTGCGGCAATAACAATTGGGTCAGCCAGATCGGCGCAAGCAGATCGATATTGATGATTTTGTGGTGCACGTCGGGATGGGTGTCGAGCGCCAGACTGCGCTGGCTTATACCTGCGTTATTGACGAGAATGTCGACCTTGCCCTTCCAGTTGCGCGCTTCTTCGACTTTTGCCGGCAGAATATCGTAATCGGTCGTTTCAAAAGGGAGGATCAACGTGTCGGTCGCGATACCGGTGGCTACTTGCTCGAGCGCATCCGTCCGGCGGCCCGACAGGATGATATGCGCGCCAGCAGCGGCAAAGGCGTTCGCCAGCGCTTCGCCAATTCCCGAGGACGCCCCGGTAATCCAGACGGTTCTATTATCAAATGTCATAAGTCCGCTCCTGCCGCCTAAGCGTTTTTGCTCAGTTTCGGTGCATCATCACCGAGATCTTCGAACCAGGCCTCAACCTCGCCATTGAGCTTGATCAACAAGGGATTGCCCTTGCGATCCATGGTTTTGCCGGCCTGGACTTTTACCCAACCTTCGGAGATGCAATATTCCTCGATATTATGCTTGCGGTCACCACGAAAATTGATGCCGATGCCGCGCGATAGCAAATCGCCGCCATAGTGCGGGCTTCGGGGGTTGATGGCGAGATGGTCAGGCGGAGTATCCTCGCCGGATGCTGCGCTATTGCCTTGGTCGGGTTGTTGGTCTTCGGTCATCTATACGAACTCCTGATGGTTTGGAGCGCATTGCCACAAACAACCGGATAATCAAGTGATGAACGCTACAGCAATCACTACAGACTAGCTAAAAGTCTCTCCGATATGGTCAGACATTTTTGGATCTGGGCCAAAACGATTGTCGCCGCGTGTTCCTTCCAGGCACATGAACACCAGCAAGATTATGCCGCCGATCAATGGAATGAAGGCCAGCAGAACGAACCAGCCTGATTTGTCCTGATCGTGAAACCGGCGGACCATGACCGCCAGACTAGGTATGAATACGGCCAGAGAATAGATACCCAATATCATTCCCACAATTCCAACCCCAGCCATCATTCCTGCCGACGGTTGGACCGGTTCCATGCCTGCCTCTGCCTGCATCATCGCTTCCGTAAGTGATGGCCCCATTGCCGAGAGCATTATGACATACAACACGGTGTAAATAATGAAATTCAGTAGCGCAAACATCCAGTATTCTTTGCGGCGTGAACGCCCGCTAAAATCTGCGTAGCGCCGCAGTGGCATCAACATCCATTCCATGATTTTTCCCCCTCAAGCCGCAATGGACATGAGATTACGCGAAAAAATCAGATAATCAAGCTGCCTCCTCCCGGCGCGACGCATTCTCGGGGTCGTTTGCATTTGTTTGGACGCGAATGGCATTTGCGCGGGTAGATATTTTGCAGGACTGGTAAACCGTCCGTACACTAGAAAATAATCCCTTCCTGAAACGCAAAGCGCAACCTTCACGTTTGAAAACCGGATTGTTGTGGCTTGAATATCGCACTCGCGTTCTTTCCTTTTTAAAATGGAACTAAGTCAGCCGCCATGCGCTTGATGAGCCTCTTAATCATTAGAGTAAAAAGAGGAGTTTATTATGTCCCCCACAAAATACGCACTTGCCGCAGCCACTATGCTGACAGCGATCATTGCTGTTCCCGCCCACGCACAAGAAGTTGAAAACACGGAATTTGATGGTTTCTATATCGGAGGATCATTCGGTCTGGGCGCACAATCCAATGATAGAAATGAAGGCGTTGTATTTGATACCGACCGTGACGGTACGTTCAACAACAGTGTTCGCACCGTATCGGGCGCAAATGCGTTTTCCCCCGGATTTTGCAACGGTGCTGCAAACAGCAATGTACCTACCGCGGGTTGCCGGAATGACAAGGATGATATGGATTATTACATCCGCGCCGGAGCGGACAAACAATATGGCAATTTCGTCGTTGGCTTTCTGGTCGATGCAGGCCGTAGCGAATCCACAGACAGTGTGACCGCATTCAGCACCACACCGGCATCTTACACGTTCAATCGCGAAATAGATTATGCGATCGGTGCGCGTGGGCGCGTTGGTTACACGCCAGGCGGCGTATTATTTTACGCAACCGGCGGTGTCTCCTATGCCAAAATCGACAATAGCTTCACGACCACCAATGGCGTCAACAGCTTTACCGATAACGGTAAAACAGAAAGCTTTGGTTGGAGCGGCGGCGGCGGTGTTGAGGCCAAAGTGACAAATAATGTCACCATGGGTCTCGAATATCTCTACACCCGCTATACCGACGATGATTATGTCGTGAATGTGGGGCCAGGAACCGCAGCAGCCACGAACCCGTTTCTTTTGGCATCCGGCGGAACGGACATGAAACGAAGCGACCCGGCCTTCGATCAGCATAGCATCAGATTGACTGCGGCGTTTCGCTTCTAGTCATCGGCTATTGCAACAAGTGCACAAGAAAAAGGCGGCCTTATCGGCCGCCTTTTTTTAATAAGCTGCTTTCGCCCTAAGCCGCCGCGGCCTGACGCGACGCTTTCTTGCGATCGTTCGGATCGAGATAGCGCTTGCGCAGACGAATGTTCTTCGGCGTGACCTCGACCAGCTCGTCATCGTCGATATAGGCAATTGCCTGTTCCAGCGTCATCACCTTCGGCGTGGTCAGGCGGATGGCGTCTTCCTTGCCCGAGACGCGGAAGTTGGTCAAAGCCTTGGACTTCATTGGATTGACATCGAGATCGCCGGGCTTTGCATTTTCGCCAATGATCATGCCTTCGTAAACCGGCGTTTGCGCGCCAATAAACAGCACGCCACGCTCTTCGAGCATGTTCAGCGCATAAGCTGCTGTGTTACCAGTACCGTTGGACACGAGCACGCCAACCGGGCGGCCTTCAATAACGCCTTTATATTCGCCATATTTCTCGAACAGACGGTTCATCAGGCCGGTACCTCGCGTGTCAGACAGAAACTCGCCGTGATAACCGATCAGTCCGCGAGAAGGTGCGGAGAAGGTGAGGCGGGTCTTGCCTGCGCCGGAGGGGCGCTGTTCGGTCAATTCCGCTTTGCGGCGCTGCATTTTGGAAACGACGGTGCTGGAATATTCGTCATCGACATCGATGACGACCGTTTCATAGGGTTCCTGACGTTTGCCATTTTCTTCGCGATAGAGAACGCGGGGACGGGAAATGCCGAGTTCAAAACCTTCGCGGCGCATCGTTTCGATAAGCACGCCCAGTTGCAATTCGCCGCGGCCTGCGACTTCGAAGCTGTCCTTGTCGTCGCTTTCGGTCACTTTGATCGCGACATTGGATTCTGCTTCGCGCGCGAGACGGTCGCGGATCACACGGCTGGTGACCTTGTCACCTTCACGGCCGGCAACCGGACTGTCGTTCACCGCAAAGCGCATCGACAGCGTTGGCGGATCAATCGGTTGTGCTGCGATAGGTTCGGTAACAGAAATATCGCATATCGTGTTGGACACAGTCGCTTTTGTCAGGCCTGCGAGAGAGATAATATCACCCGCTTTCGCGCTTTCCACGGGGACGCGCTCAAGACCGTTAAACGCCATGATCTTTGTGGCACGGCCGGTTTCTACAACATTGCCATCCATATCGATTGCGTGGATCGGCATGTTGATGTCGATCTTTCCGCTTTCCACCTTGCCGGTCAAGATACGGCCAACGAAATTGTCACGGTCGAGCAGTGTGACGAGAAACTTGAATTCAGCATCCGGGTCGACATCGGGCTCTGGCACATGTTCGATAATCTTGTCGAACAGCGGTGAAAGGTCGCCTTCGCGCACATCCGGTGTCTCGCCAGCATAGCCGTTGCGACCGCTGGCGAACAGGGTCGGGAAATCGAGTTGTTCGTCATTGGCGTCGAGATTGACGAACAGGTCGAACACTTCGTCGAGTACTTCTTCTGCACGGCCATCGGGGCGATCAATCTTGTTGACGACAACGATTGGTTTCAACCCAAGAGCCAGCGCCTTGCCGGTTACGAATTTGGTTTGCGGCATGGCGCCTTCAGCGCTGTCGACCAGCAGGATAACACCATCAACCATCGACAATATGCGTTCCACTTCACCGCCAAAGTCGGCATGGCCCGGAGTATCAACAATGTTGATCCGTGTGCCTTTCCATTCGACGCTGGTGCATTTTGCCAGAATCGTGATGCCGCGCTCTTTCTCCAGATCGTTCGAATCCATCGCCCGTTCCTCGACACGTTCATTGTCGCGGAAGGTGCCAGATTGGCGGAAAAGCTGGTCAACCAGCGTGGTTTTGCCGTGATCAACGTGCGCAATTATTGCGATATTGCGAAGGGACATATATAGATTCTACCGTATGATTGAGGAAGGGG
>CBETBW010000030.1:0-25414 GCA_965534715.1 uncultured Parasphingorhabdus sp. | reverse complement strand
AATCCTCCTTAACTTACAACATCAAATTTGTGCCACAGGTGCTGACGGGGAACAGGCACTTCCAGCAGCAAGCGCGAATTTACTAAGGTGAGAGTGATGGTGCCGCTTAGAGGATTCGAACCTCTGACCCCCGCATTACCAATGACTGGTTCAGGGTAAAAGCAAGCTGGAATCACCGTAACTATAGAAACGATAGTTTCCCTTGATGGCGTGACTGTACGCGGCCTGCATCGTCTCCAGCCCCATCAGCGCGCTGACCAGCATGAACAGGGTCGATTTGGGCAGATGGAAATTGGTCATCAGGCCGTCGATCGCGCGAAATTGATAGCCGGGCGTGATGAAAATATCGGTATCGCCTTCGAACGGACGGATGATCCCGTCTTCGCCGGTCGCGCTTTCGAGCAGACGCAGGCTGGTTGTGCCGACCGCGATGACCCGGCCTCCCGCGTGCCGCGCGGCATTCAGGCGGTCTGCGGTTTCGGCGTCAATCCGGCCCCATTCGCTGTGCATGCGGTGGTCGTCGGTTTCGTCGACCTTGACCGGCAGGAAGGTTCCCGCCCCGACATGCAGGGTCAAAATTTCGCTACCCACGCCTGCCTCGGCCAACGCGGTCAGTAAATTGTTGGTGAAATGCAATGCTGCGGTTGGTGCGGCCACCGCACCTTTTTCCCGGGCAAACATGGTCTGATAATCGGCGGCATCCCGCTCGTCGATTGCCCGTTTGCTGGCGATATAGGGCGGCAGTGGCATGGTGCCGGCGCGCTCGAGCAGCAGTTCGACCGGCTCATCGCCCAGAAAATGCAGAATGAAACTGCCATCATCGAGCTTTGTTTCTGCTTCCGCTGATACATTCAGCCCGAAGTCGACGACCTCGCCGACCCGTAGCCGCTTGGCATTGCGGATGAAGGCCTGCCAGCGGCGAAGGTCGACGCGCTTGTGCAGCGTCGCACCGATCGTGGCCGCGCCGCGCGTGCCAGTCAGTTGCGCGGGAATCACCTTGGTATCGTTGAACACCAATATGTCTTTTGGCCCCAGCAATTGCGGCAGGTCGCTGACGACATGGTCGGATATTTGATTGCCATTGACCCTTAGCAATTTCGCGCTATCGCGCGGAACCGCCGGTCGCAACGCAATGCAGTCCTGCGGCAGCGCAAAGTCGAAAAGATCAACGCGCACAGGACGGGCTAGGGATTGATCGGTGCGTTCAGGTCATCAACCGAAATCGGCTCTTCGGACATCCGGGGCCGGGTTCCCGGCAAAACCGGCGGCTTATTGTCTGCCGCTACGGATGCCTGCAATATCCGGCTGGGATTCAGGGGCGGCTCGCCGCGTTCGATCGCATCCACATATTCCATGCCGGAGGTTACACGACCGAAAGCGGTATATTTACCATCGAGCGAAAAGCGGGGATAGAATACGATAAAAAACTGGCTGTTGGCGCTGTCTTCGCTTTCTGAGCGTGCCATCGAGACGACCCCGCGCACGTGCGGAAATCCACCAAATTCCGCTTTCAGGTCGGGCAGGTCCGAACTACCGGTTCCTGTTCCGGTGGGGTCACCGGTCTGTGCCATAAAACCTTCGATCACGCGGTGAAAGACAATGCCGTCGTAAAAACCCTGTCGCGCCAGCGTCTTGATCCGTTCGACATGATTGGGGGCCATCGCCTGGAAAAGCTGGATCGTCACCCGGCCGCCGGTGGACAGGTCCAGATGCAGAATATTTTCTTCAGCGGGAACCGACGCGGGGGCCGGTGTCTGTTCCTCCGATTCCTGCGCGTGTGCAGCAAAGGAAACAAGAAACAGAGCAGAGAAAGTCAGAAAAAATTTACGCAGCATGGCATACTCATTTGGCAAAGCGGGATGGAAAAGCAACTTGCCTTTGAACGATTATAGCTTTCTCTGCAATGAATTGCTGGTGAAGGCTATTGATCGCCCTTGAGGCCTATCTTTTGAACTCTCGCAGTGATTTCATCGGCGACCGGCGGTGTCACGAATTTGTGAATCTCGCCGCCGAACATGGCAATTTCCTTGACCAGACGCGAGGCGATCGGCTGCAACGAAACATCGGCCATCAGAAACACCGTTTCAATATTGCCATTTAGCTGCTGATTCATGCCCGCCATCTGATATTCATATTCAAAGTCGGCCACGGCGCGCAGCCCGCGCACAATCACACCGGCGTTCTGCTTTTCGGCGAATTTCATCAACAGCATATTGAACCCGACCACCTCGACGCCATCGCCCAGATCGGCGGTTTCCCGGCGCACCATGTCCAGCCGCTCTTCGTCCGAAAACATCGGCGATTTTGAAGGATTGGTGGTCACACCGATCACCAGCTTGTCGACCAGGCGCATGCCGCGCTTGATGATATCCATATGGCCCAATGTGATGGGGTCAAAAGTCCCCGGATAAACACCGATTCTCATGTCACGTCCCCCTCCGCTCAGCGGTCTCTTGCAATTGTATACTCGGCGATGGCGCGCAGTAAATCGGCTTCTGCGCCATAGCCGCTCAAATGTGATTTGGCCTGATCCACCAGCATCTGCGCCTGCTCTTTTGCCCGCTCCAGCCCCATCAGGCTCAGGAAAGTTTCCTTGCCGGCTTTGGCATCCTTGTGCAGCGCCTTGCCGGCTTTTTCCTCGTCGCCTTCGACATCCAATATGTCATCGGCAATCTGGAAAGCGAGGCCCAGATCATGGGCGTATCCCCGCAGGCTTGTGCGGCCTTCGTTTGTTACCCGGCCCAGTATCGCGCCAATTTCAACGCAGGCAGCGATCAATGCACCGGTTTTCAGCTGCTGGAGGCGGGTCACGGTCTGCAGGTCAAAAGTCGATTTTTCTGCAACCAGATCCATCATCTGGCCACCCGCCATGCCCGCGGGTCCGGCGGCTTTGGCAAGGCAGGCGGTCATTTCTGCGCGCACGAAAGGATCACGATGGGTGCGCTCATCGGACAGCAATCCAAAGGACAGCGCGTGCAGCGCATCACCGGCTAGAACCGCAGTCGCTTCGCCAAAGGCGACATGGGTGGTCGGCTTGCCACGCCGCAGATCGTCATCATCCATACAGGGCAGATCATCGTGGATCAGCGAATAGACATGCAGCGCCTCGACCGCGGTCGCGGCCCGGATAGCGCAGGATTCGTCGACGTTGAACAGGCCGGCAGTGGCCATCACAAGCAAAGGTCTCAGCCGTTTGCCCCCGCCGATGGCGGCATGCCGCATCGCCTCGTAGAGCTCGCGTCGCGCATCATCGGGGACTTGCAGAAGCGTATCAAACTGTCGGTCAACAGCAGCAGCGACCCGCGCCATTTCCTTCGAAAGATCCGAATTATTGTTGGCCGCCACTGTCTCAGTCCGCGTCAAAGGGAACAGTGGCTTCCGGCTTGCCATCCCGATCGAGCGTAATCTTCTCGATCTTTGCCTGCGCGGCTTCCAGCCGTTGCTGGCACAGACCACGCAGTTTTTCGCCCTCGCTGTAGAGCGCAATCGACTGGTCGAGCGGTACGTCGCCATTTTCGAGTTTACGCACAATATCCTCAAGGCGCTTTAGCGCATCCTCGAAGCTCAGCTTGGAGAGGTCTTCTTTGGTTTCGCTCATGGCGGGATTCAATGACGACGCTTTGGGTCGCGGTCAAGGGCTTGGACTTCACTATCGTCAACTTCGGGTGTAGTTCGCAAAGAAAAGGGTGGGAGAAAAATATGTTCATCGGTCATTTCGCGCCTGCCATGGTTGCGGCAACCCATCCCAAGGCACCGGGACTCGGCACCCTGTTTGTCGCAGGACAGCTTCTGGATTTCGGATTTTTCGGTCTCGCACTGGCCGGCATAGAGAAATTTCGTATCACACCGGGGATTACCAATATGGTGCCACTGGACCTCTATCACATGCCCTATACCCATAGCCTGCTGGGGAGCGCGGTCTGGGCGGCAGGATTTGCGCTGCTGTTCTGGTTGTTCACCCGCAACCGGACCGGCGCGCTGATCGGCGGCGCGGTGGTGCTATCACACTGGTTCCTCGACCTGCTGGTCCATGCACCCGACCTGACGCTGGCCGGTTCGCCGCCAAGAATGGGTTTTGGCCTGTGGAACCATCCGATGATCGAAATGCCGCTGGAACTCGCGATCACCTTTGGCGCGCTGGCGTTCTTCATCGTCAAAACCCGCGCCGTCTCGGGTACGTCAAAATATGCCCTAGGCCTTTTGGCCGTATTGCTGCTGGTCCTCCAATCGGTCAACTGGTTCGGACCCGAACCGGAAGCGGTGGATGCAGCGATGAAATGGACGGCCTTGTTTGCCTTTTCGGTTGCTGCCCTGGCCGCCTGGTGGGCGGGACGGACACGACAATTGAAACAGTAATGACAACAGGATCGACCATGACCCAATATATCGCCGCTTATGCCATCGCCGCCGTCATCTTCGGTGTGCTCGACGCGATCTGGTTGAGCAATGCCGCTCCATCGCTCTACCGCCCTATCATCGGCGATATCATGGCCGATCAATTCCGACTGGCGCCGGCGCTGACCTTTTACGCGCTCTATCTTGGCGGGATGATGTGGTTTGCGGTGCGGCCCGCGCTGATCGACGGACAATGGACGACGGCGCTGCTCAACGGCGCCCTGCTTGGTTTTTTCTGCTATGCGACCTTCGATCTGACCAGCCAGGCGGTGCTCAAGACCTGGTCGACCAAATTGACCATCATCGACATGATCTGGGGTACGTTCGCCACCGGTATCACAGCGGCGGTCACCGCGATGCTGGTGCTGCGTTTTGTGAAAGCCTGACCCTAGGCCCGAATCTGCTCCTCGATCTGGCCCAGTCGTTCCTTGCCAAAATACATCTCGCCATCGATATACATGGTCGGAATGCCAAAGGCCCCGCGCGCGACCGCATTTTCGGTATTGTCGATCAAGGCCTGCTTGATCGCCGGGTCCTGGGTTTTGGCCAGCAGTGCCTCCGCATCGAACCCACCGTCCTGCAATATTTTGCCGAGCGCTTCTGCATCGGTCACGTCCAGCCCGTCTTCCCAGATCGGAGGCAGGAGCAGTTCGATAAACTCCGCACGCCTTGCGGGTTCAAGCGCGACCAGCATCCGCAGCAAAGTGATCGTGTTGAACGGAAAATGCGGGTTCATCCTGAATTTGCCGAGGCCGTGCTTTTCGACGAAGCGGTTCATCTCGAGCATCGCATATTCATTCTTGCCCTTCACCTCCGCGTCGCGGATGAACGGTGGCGCGTTACCGGTCAGCTTGTGCATGCCGCCGAGAAAGGCCGGGGTGATTGCGATGATCGCGCCATGTTTCTCCACTAGTGTCTTGAGCGGTTGCCAGATGAGATAGGCATTCGGACTCACAAAATCGAAAATCAGCTCGATGGTCTTGGTCATGCAAATGTGCTCCTGCGGAGGCAGGAGCCCATCTCCCGCCATTTCGTCCAGACGCTAGCTCTGGAGATGGACCCCCGCCTTCGCGGGGGCACAGACACCAACTCATAAAGCAGCGCACCAAAACTGCAATTCCCTCTAGGCGAATTTGCTGCGCCTCGTTAAAGGGTCTGCATGACCACAGACACGCTGATTGCTGAGCCCAAAATCTCCACCGAAACCGTGCGCGAGCACGGCCTCAACGCGGAGGAATATCAACGCATATTGAACGCGCTGGGCCGCGAGCCGAATATCACCGAACTCGGCATCTTCTCGGTGATGTGGTCGGAACACTGTTCCTACAAGTCATCGCGCCTGCATTTGAAGAAACTCCCCACCACCGGCCCGCAGGTGATTTGCGGTCCCGGCGAAAATGCCGGCGTGATCGATATTGGTACCGGAGAAAACGGACAGCCCCAGGCGGCGATCTTCAAGATGGAGAGCCACAACCACCCCTCCTATATCGAACCCTATCAGGGCGCAGCGACCGGAGTCGGCGGCATCCTTCGCGACGTCTTCACCATGGGCGCGCGTCCGGTGGCCAATCTCAACGCGCTGCGCTTCGGAAGCCCCGACCATCCCAAGATGAAGCATCTGGTCAAGGGCGTAGTCGCGGGTATCGGCGGTTACGGCAATTGCGTTGGCGTACCGACCGTCGGCGGCGAGACCAATTTCGATCCCGCTTATGATGGCAATATCATCGTCAATGCAATGACTGTGGGCGTCGCCGATGCCGACAAGATTTTCTATTCTGCCGCCAGCGGCGTCGGCAACCCGATCGTCTATGTCGGGTCCAAGACCGGCCGCGACGGCATTCACGGCGCGACCATGGCAAGCGCGGAATTTGACGATGACAGCGACGAAAAACGTCCCACCGTGCAGGTCGGCGATCCGTTTACCGAGAAGCTGCTGATCGAAGCCTGCCTCGAACTGATGGCCAGCGATGCAATTGTCGCGATTCAGGATATGGGCGCGGCTGGCCTGACCAGTTCCAGCGTCGAAATGGCGACCAATGGCGAAGTCGGCATCATCCTCGACATGGACAAGGTGCC
The DNA here is from genome assembly GCA_965534715.1 of uncultured Parasphingorhabdus sp. Lineage (GTDB taxonomy): Bacteria > Pseudomonadota > Alphaproteobacteria > Sphingomonadales > Sphingomonadaceae > Parasphingorhabdus. Next base: position 18,943 of record CBETBW010000030.1, on the reverse strand, counting down.
GTGCCGCGAAACCGGCATGACGGCTTACGAGATGATGCTGAGCGAATCGCAGGAACGCATGCTGATGGTCCTGAAGCCCGGCCGCGAGGAAATGGCCGAAGCGATCTTCACCAAATGGGAACTGGATTTCGCGGTGATCGGCGAAGTCACCGACACCCGCCGGATGGTGCTGACCCACAAGGGCGAAACCGTATGCGACATTCCATTGGGTCCCCTCGCTGACGACGCACCGCTCTATGACCGCCCGCATCTGACCCGCGAGGAATATGCCGCACATGTCAATATTCATCCGCTCGGCGACATTCCCGAAAGCACCGATATCGGCGCAGATTTGCTCAAGATGATGGCCAGCCCCGCGCTCGCTTCCCGCCGCTGGATCTGGGAACAATATGATTCACAGGTCGGTGGAGATACAGCGCAACGGTCCGGCGGAGATGCTGCGGTTGTCCGCGTGCACGGCACCAACAAGGGCCTCGCGATCACCACCGATTGCACCCCGCGCTATTGCAAGGCCGATCCCTATGAAGGCGGCAAGCAGGCGATTGCCGAAGCCTATCGCAATCTCTGCGCCGTCGGTGCCAAGCCGCTCGCCACTACCGACTGCATGAATTTCGGCAACCCCGAGAAACCTCATATCATGGCACAATTTGTCGGCTGTATCGAAGGCATGGCAGAAGCCTGTATCGCGCTCGACATGCCGATTGTATCGGGCAATGTCAGCCTCTACAATGAAACCACAGGCGCGGACGGCGTGAGCCATGCTATCCTGCCGACACCGGCGATTGGTGCGGTCGGGCTGATCGATGATCTCGATAATATGATGACGATCGGGTTCAAGAATGAGGGCGATTTTATCGCCACCATCGGATTTCACTTTGACGAACTCGGCCAATCGGCATGGCTCCGTGAAATCCACGGTCGCAAGGATGGGCCTCCTCCCAAAGTCGACCTCAAGGATGAGGAATGGGCCGGACGCATCGTGCGCGAGTTGATCGCGGAGGGCAAAGTCACCGCCGTTCACGATATCAGCGACGGCGGTCTGGCCGTCGCGCTCGCTGAAATGGCACTGGCCGGGAATCTGGGCGCTGAAATTGACAATATGACCAGCGCTTTTGCTTTCAGCGAGGCGCAGGGGCGCTATGTCATCACCTATCGCAACGAAGACGATCTGGATCGCGAGAAAGTGCCGTTTGAAAAAATCGGCCAGGTGAAGGGCGACAAGCTTGTCCTCAACGGAAAGCCGATTGCTGTAAACGACCTTCGAGAAGCGCATGAGAGTTTCTTCCGTGACTGGATGGAAGACTAGGAAACCGTCATGCTGAACTTGTTTCAGCATCCATCGTGCAAGCTATCACTGGCTGCTCGATCATATAAATGGGCCCTGGAACAAGTTCAGGGCGACGATGAGCGTACAATATCTCATGGTCAATCCGATATATAACGACATGGTCCACTGGCCCGACATCCTCCAATTCACTCTCCACTATGGCGGTCATTTCCTCGCCCCCTTCGCCATCGGCTGGCTGTTCTGGCGGGAGCATTGGTGGAAGGCGGGGCTGATCATGGCCGCGACGATTGCCATTGATCTCGACCATCTGTTTGCCGACCCGATGTTTGATCCGGGCCGCTGCAGTATCGGGTTTCATCCGTTGCACAGCGGGTGGGCGGCTTTGGTCTATGCCGCCATGCTCGCGATACCGTCATGGAAATGGCGCGCTCTGGGCGTGGGGCTGCTCTGGCATCTCGCCGTGGACGGCGGTGATTGTGTCATGCAGACTTTGTAACTAATCTTCCCGCCACGCGTTGTGAAAGATGAAATGGCAGGAGAAACATCATGACCGCAGGATATTCAGGAACGCCTCTGGCGAAAAAGCTGTCTCTCAAAAACGGTATGCGCGTCTGGTTCTTCGAAATCCCCGACAGCGTTCGCGCGGAAATCGAAGACTATGGCCTTACGCTATCCGAAGAGAAGCTTCCCGCGCCCGGCATCAATGCTGCCCATATTTTCGTCCGCCAACGCGGGGTGATGGAAAAGCATCTCAACCTCCTCCGCGACACCATTGATCCTGCCGGTCAGGTCTGGGTGAGCTGGCCCAAAAAGGCTTCCGGGGTCGAAACCGACATCACCGAGGACATAATCCGCGAAGTCGCCTTGCCTATGGGGTTTGTCGATATCAAGGTCTGCGCCGTAGATGCGGTCTGGTCCGGCCTGAAGCTGGTGATCCGCCGGGGATTGCGATAATTCTGAGCAATCCAAAATAGACACCGTCACCCCAGCGAAGGCTGGGGCCTAAACCAATCTAGAGTATCTAACCGGCCTCGCCTTAGATCCCGGTCTGCGCTGGGATAACGGAAATATCTAGGCCGCCTGCACCAGCATTTGATAGGGATCCAAGCCCTGAGCGCGATATTGCGCATGGGCTTCGTGATAGAAATGCGGCGTTTTGATATGCAATTTCTCGCGCAATTCGTCCAGCGGCTGGGCGAGCAGATCGGTAATCGATTCCTCGTTTATCGCGGGACAGGCCTTGCCCATCTTCTGCGCTTCACGGATCGCCTTGAACACCGGTGCCTTGCTCTTGACCTGCTTCTTCATATTCAGGCCGCCAGCATAAGCGATGAAGAGATTGCCCAATGCCGGGTTCTGGCCATAAGTGAAAGCGAGCACACATTGTTCGCCGAGCGCGTCACGGCCATAGCCGGTCAGCACATGGAGCAGATCATGGGTGTCGCGTTGGCGAAAACCATACCATTCGATCAGATCGCCATATTTTTGCGGACTGAACCGGTCATATTCGGCAATCAGCCCAGCAGCGCTCAGACCTTCCTTTTCCATAAAGTCGCAATAGGCGTGAGCCAGACTGTCCTCTGGCATCTGGCGCAGGCGATCATGATCGTCGAGCAGATCGGCCAAATTGGGTTCACTGGCGAGAAGCGCCCTGCCTTTGGCGCTTTCGACAAAGGCTTTGGCATCTTTGCGGAACCCGGGCCGCGGCAGCGATTCAAAGATATGGAATACCTGTTCGGTATCTTCCTTGTCCTTGATCAGTTCGCGAAAATGGTGGAGCGCTTTCAGCGGGCGGAAACGCGCAGCCGGGCGTTCCGGATGGATGAACGGCGTTTCCGAATCGGCAGGCGCGGTGAAATGATGATCTATTTTCATGCCTTAGTGATATTGCTTACTAACATTAGTGTCAATATCAATTTGGCTTTCCTGCGGGCGAATGGTCCGCTATTCCGCCTTTCTATCCATGTGGACCTAACAAATCTATCCATGTGGACCTAACAAAAGGTTTCTTGGCCCAAATACTGAATCAAGTTCAGCACAGGCTTTTAACCAACTTTGAACGCGGGAGACGAAATTTTGAAGCCGCATGACACTCTGCCCTATACCGAATTGCCTGATTATTCCGATGCGGAACGCATCGCGCGATCGCAGGCCTTTTACGAAGCGATCAAATCGCGCCGCACCTGCCGCTTTTTTACCGGCGAAGCCATCCCCAGCGCGGTGATCGAGAACGCGATTCTGGCGGCGGGAACCGCTCCCAACGGGGCCAATCACCAGCCCTGGCATTTTGCCGTGATCGTGTCGCCGGAGAAGAAAAAAGCACTGCGCGCCGCCGCAGAAGCGGAAGAGCGCGCTTTTTACGAGAGCAAGGGTAGTGACGAATGGCTGGAGGCGCTCGCACCGCTCGGCACCGATGCCGACAAGCCGTTTCTGGAAACCGCGCCCTATCTGATCGTCATTTTCGGCCAGCGCAAAGGCGGCATGAACCCCGGCGAGATGAAACAGAATTATTATGTCAGCGAGAGCGTCGGCATCGCCACAGGGATGCTGATTACCGCGCTTCATGACGCGGGTCTCGCCACCCTCACCCACACGCCCAATCCGATGAAATTTCTGAACCTGCTGTGCGAACGCCCGGCCAACGAAAAACCGATGATGGTTCTCGTCGTCGGCAAGCCCGCTCCGGATGCTACGATTCCGGTCCACGCGACGCTCAAGAAACCGCTGGACGCCATTTCCTCATGGCTGTAGTAGTCTAATAATACAGTAGGAGTATACGGGATGAGCGCGTCACACCGCTATTTGGAAATGGACGCGCTGCGGGGTTTTGCCGTGATGGGCATTTTGGCGATCAATATCGCCGCTTTCGCCCAGCCCGAAATGGCCTTTGTCAATCCGCTGGTTTCTAGTCATGTCTCTGATTTGGATTTGGCCAGCTGGGCTGCGAATTTCGTCCTGTTTGACGGCAAGATGCGCGGGCTGTTCTCGTTGCTGTTCGGTGCCAGCACCGCTTTGGTAATTGAACGCGCCATCGCCAGTGGCCAATCAGCGATAAAAGTCCATTTCTTCCGCATGGTCTGGCTCGCTGTCTTTGGTCTCGCCCATTTTTTCTTCTTATGGATGGGTGACATATTATTTCTCTATGCGGCGTCAGGCTGCGTGCTGTTCCTGTTTCGCGACTGGAGCGCAGAACGGCTCATCAAATGGGGTGTCATTGCCTATGCAATCGGTGCGATCTTGCTGATTACAAGCCTGGCTTCCATGCTGTTTCTGCTGCAGGAGGCAGGACAAGCCAATCCGCCGCAAGACGTGCTGGACAAGATCACGAAAATCTCTGCAGATCTGGGTACATTGCCCGCCGATGTGGCAGCAGAAACCGCACGGCTACAGGGCGGCTTTTCCGGCATATTGCACTACAAGCTGCTCGAACAATGGAGCATGCCGTTCCAGAATCTCATGCTGGGCCCGATCGAGACGGTGCCGCTGATGATGATCGGAATGGGACTATATAAAAACGGCTTCATTCTCGGACATGAAGACCGTGCAACCTACATGAAAATTGTCTGGCGGACGATGGCTATTGCCTTGCCATGTTTTATCATTCTCGCCGCGATCGCCTACGTGCAGGACTTCAACACCATCTGGATGATGAACATTACACAGGCGTGGTCAACATTGCCGCGCCTGTTGATGATCATTGGCTATATAGCGCTGCTCATCCTGATCATCCAGCGCTTTCAGGGCAGTGCGTGGGTGCGACGCGTCGCGGCGACGGGTCGGGCTGCCTTTTCAAATTATCTTGGCACCAGTATCATCATGACCTTCATTTTCTACGGCTGGGGGCTGGGGTATTTTGAGCAGTTTGGCCGTTTTGAGCTTCAACTCTTTGTCCTTGGCGCCTGGGTCCTCATGCTGCTTTGGTCGCAACCCTGGCTTATGCGCTTTCACTACGGACCGCTGGAATGGCTCTGGCGGAGCCTGGCAAAGGGGCAGGCTCAACCGATGCGCATTCGCAAAACGACAAATTGACTCTTTTTGCTATTGCGATCTATTCTCATTAGCGTTATACGAGTCGTCATAAGGAGCCGAGATGGTCGTTTGTGTCTGTAATGCAATAAAGGAAAAAGACCTGAGAGCCGCTGTGCGCAGCGGGGCAGACCGGCCATCGCAGGTCTATGCCCAGCTTGGTCGCAAGCCGAAGTGCGGCCAATGCCTCTCCTTCGCCCAGACGATTATCAGATCCGAAATTGCGACCGCTTAGCATTCTCGTTAACAAATCATTGAAATAATTATATTTTCTATGGAGGCCACCCTTTGTCTTCGCGGGACAATGCTGTATAGGCATAGGCAATCTATTTACTGTTTACCGGGAAGGACGCAGCCATGAAGGGCGATACCAAAGTCATCGAGTTTCTCAACGAAGCGTTGAAAAACGAGCTCACCGCAATCAACCAATATTGGTTGCACTATCGCATGCTCGACAATTGGGGCGTGTCAAGACTGGCGGAATTCGAGCGGCATGAATCAATCGATGAAATGAAGCATGCGGACAAGCTGGCCGAGCGGATTTTCTTCCTCGACGGGCTGCCCAATTTTCAATTGCTCGGACGGCTGAAAATCGGCGAAACGGTTGAGGAAATCCTCAAGGCCGATCTGGAGCTGGAGCAGGAAGCGCTACCGATGCTCAAGGATGCCATCGAACATTGTGAGAGCGTGCGCGACTATGTCAGCCGTGATCTGTTCGCCGAAATCCTCGAAAGCGAAGAAGATCATGTTGATACGCTCGAGCAGCAGTTTGACCTGATTGAGCGGATGGGGATTGAAAATTATGTCCAGTTGCAGTCGAAGTCGGTCGAATAGCCCAATAGGGGTCGACTCATCCGAACCGACGGGCACGTCTCTGCGGCTGGCGCTGGACCACCGGACTGGCGTTCTTCTCCAGAATGGCCAGTGTTTCTTCGAACATCGGCCGTAAAGCTGCTACCAGTTCGAGCACGTCTTCGGGCGTATCATGATGTTCGACACAGGCGCGGGCGGTCATTTCGATCGTTTCCGCCGTAACGGTCAGCTGCAAGGCACCGAATTGCAGCGCCTCTCCTTTGAGCTTGTGCGCTGCAAGAACCATCGCTGCGGGATCTTTCGAGCGCATGGCTTCCTCGATCTTGCGGACGGATTGTGTGCCATCTTCACGAAAATAACCGAGTATCCGGACGAAATTCGGGCCAAGCACCGAACGGGTTTCGGCGCAAACCGTCCAGTCAATCAATTCGCTTTCCAATGGTACCACCGAACGCTCCCGGCAAAAATCAGCAAAAATGCGCCAATTCAGAATATGCTAGGCCATAACTGGTAAAAATTTTGTTATCGTGTTCAAATATAATTAACCACAATCAACCCCGATTTTTACCATGATCCAGTGGAATCATTCTTTTTCGTGATAGGGATTTTTGGGAGCGCGGATGATCAGACGCACCGGCACACCGCCAAAGCCAAGCTCTCGGCGGATTCCGTTGATCAAATAGCGACGGTAGCTTTCGGGCAGATCGTCGACGCGTGTACCAAAGATCACGAACGAAGGCGGTCGCGTCTTGGCCTGCGTGATATAGCGCAATTTTATCCGCTTGCCGCCAGGTGCCGGTGGTGGATTTTCGGTAATCGCATCTTCGAACCACCGGTTGAGCTTGCCGGTCGATACCCGCTGGGACCAAATCCGGCGAACCTGAAACGCTGCTTTCATAACCTGATCGATGCCCTTGCCGGTAAAGGCCGAAACTGCAATCAGCGGCACATCACGGACCTGCGCCAGCCCGTCATTCAACGCCGCCCGGATACCGTTGAACAATTTGCTCGGTCCCTCGGCGACATCCCATTTGTTGATCGCTATCACGAGGCAGCGACCTTCCTGAATCGCATGGTCGGCAATGCGCAGATCCTGCGCTTCCAGACCCTTGGTTGCATCGAGCAGGAGTACCACCACTTCAGCGAAATCCACCGCATGCCGGGCGTCGGCAACGGCCAGCTTCTCCAGCTTGTCATTGACCTTGGCCCGTTTGCGCATGCCCGCTGTGTCGATCAGGCGGACCTGGCGGTCGGGCGCGATACCGTCGAGTTTTTCCTCCTCGGTCAGCGCATCGTCATGCCAGACCCAGTCAACCGTGATACTATCCCGCGTTATACCCGCTTCCGGACCGGTAATCATCCGGTCTTCATCCAACATCTTGTTAATCAGCGTCGATTTTCCCGCATTCGGACGGCCAACAATGGCCAGTTTCAGCGGCGCCGATTCATCGGTGGGCTCTTCGGTTGCAGCAGCCTTGAAATTCTCGACATAGGGCTGGATCGCCTGAAACAGGTCAGCCATGCCGTCTCCGTGCTCCGCGCTGAACGGAATCGGGTCGCCAAAGCCAAGCGAATAGCTTTCCAATATGCCGGATTCCGCTGCTTTGCCCTCAGCCTTGTTGACCAGCAAGACTACCGGCGTTTTCGAACTTCTCAGCCAGCGCGCGATTTCTTCGTCGAGCGGAGTGAGGCCAGCACGACCATCGATTACGAATATCGCAAGTTCCGCGCCTGCAACTGCCATTTCCGTCTGCTTGCGCATCCGTCCCGGCAGGCTCTTGGCATCCTCGTCTTCATAGCCCGCGGTGTCGACGATGTTAAACTCGAGGCCCAGCAGATTGGCTGCCGCCTCCCGGCGGTCGCGCGTGACACCGGGCCGATCGTCGACAAGCGCAAGCTTCTTGCCAACCAGACGGTTGAACAGCGTGGATTTGCCGACATTTGGTCGACCTATAATTGCAATATTGGGCAGCATTGAGCCGGTCCCTGTCCTTTAGATTTTGATCCTCAGCGGAACGCGGATATCCGTCCGCTGTCGTCGAGAATATATAGCATGCCGCCCGCAGCAATCGGTGGCAGCGAAACGCCGTCGTTCAGTTCGAACAGCGTCTGGCTCGTTCCGTCACCGGGCGAAATCGACACGACATCGCCTTGCGTGCTGGCGACAATCAGCCGATTGCCCGCCAATATCGGACCCGTCCAGTTGATCGGGTTTTTCTTTTTCTTCTCGTTCTTGAAAGACGCAAGCTGGCTCATCCAGCGGACCTTGCCATTCGGCCGGGCGATACACAGCAGCTTCGCATCATCGGTCAGCACGAACACCCATTCGCCCGCCACAACCGGCGTCGTGATCCCTGCAATATTGAGTTCCCAAATTCGCTGGCCGGTAACCAGTTCGTAAGCCGCCATACGGCCGCCCTGGCCAAGTGCAAAAACACGACCGCGATCGATCACCGGATCGGCGTCGATATCGGACAGCGTCGCTACCGAAGTCGTAATACTGGTCCGCGCGAGCGCATCATTCCACAGATTACGTCCATTTTCATAGCGATAGGCCGTCAGTTCACCCGAAGAATAGCCAGCCACTACCGTGCCCTGGCCGGCCGCCGGAGCGGCTACGCCGAAAATCCCGGCCAGACCGAGTGTGCCGGCCTCGTTCCACTGCACCGATCCGTCAACTATGCTGAGTGCGTAGATCTGGTTATCCTGGGTCATCACATAGACATTGCCGTTGGAAATCGTCGGCGACCCGCGCAAAGGTCCGGCCGGGCGCACTTTCCAAATCTGACTGCCGTCTGCGACGTTGAGCGCGACAACATCGCCAACACCGTTGGTTGCATAGACGATATTATCGAAAACACTCGCTCCGCCGCCAAAACGCGAAGATTCTCCGTCGCCCTTGACTTCGATCTGGGTGGTCCAGATTTTCGCTCCCGATGCCGCGTCAAAGGCGTGCACCATGGCTTCGGTATCAATCACAAAAAGCCGGCCCCCGGATACTACGGGCGCTGCCGCCAGCCGTTGCCGTTTCGTGGTGCCGCTGATTTTGGCGGTCCAAACCTGCCCAAGATTGCCATCCAGTGCAACATGACCAATCGACTTGCTCGGATTACCGCCCGATTGCGCCCATTCGCTATTGGCCACAGGGGCCGGCAGGATCACGGCAATCGAGGCCAGTGCGGGATCGACTTCGGCACCGCTTTCCCCGCTTAATATCAGGGTGCGCTTGCCCAGCGTCGGCGTGTTCTTCTTGTCGTCGCCATCGCCGCCGCCCAATATGCCGCAGCCGGACAGCAAGGACAGGGCCAGCAGGCCGGCGATCAGTTTCTTACCGGAAATCATTCCTTGGATTCTCCCTTGGCCGCGCCCGCATTCAGCGGTGTGGCTTTTTTATCATCGCTGTCCAGTTCAACTGCGTCAATGCCTTCGACACCCGCCATTTGCAATGCACGCGACCGGATCGTGGCCGGAACACTGTCGTCTTTCGCAAGCTGCGCGAAAAGCGGCCCCGCGAGATCAGACTTGTTCATGTTCAGATAGGATATTGCGACCATTTCTCCAGCGCTGCCGAACCAGGGGTTGCCTGGCACCGCGAGCGGCTTCAGCCGGTCGATCACTTGCTGGGGCTTGAGCGTGTCAAATTCTGCTGCAGTCTTGCGAATCAACGCCAGATCGCGAAACGGTTTCGGCAAACTGTCGTCGGCTACGACCTTACCATAACCTTCGATCGCCTTTTTGGGGTCATTCTTCTCAAGCGCAATATTAGCGTTCAGCAAAATCGCTGCTGCCCGATAACCGTCCTGCTTGGCTTCCATCAAGGGTTCAAGCGCGGCCGCGGCACCGTCCAGATTATTCTGGCGGATGCTGTCGATGGCTGCGACATATTCCTCGCTGCGGAGACCGGAGTCTTCATTCTGGCTGTTTTGCCAGAATATCCAGCCAGCCAGTGATCCCAGACCAATGACAATGGCGGCGACAATCCACAGGCCGTAACGCGCAGCGAAATTTTTCAGCTGGTCCTCGCGCACCGCTTCATCGACTTCGCGCAAGAACACTTGTTCCTGACGGTCCGGCTGGTCTTCTGGTGTTTTGTCTTTGTCTTTGGCCAATGTGGCTTCCTCAAATCTGTTTCACGTGCCGAATTCGCCGGTCAGACGAGCCCGCTTGGCAATCGGCTGTCCTTTAGCGTCCGCAATAGCAAATGTAAAAGTCTATTGACCATTTCCACAGGCTGAACGGAGGATAGAGTGAAAGTGAAAATCTCGCTATTTTTTCGGTTGATAGAGCTGGTCGGGACCCGGAAAGCTGCGCTCCCTGACCTCTGCGGCATATTGCTCGGCGGCCTGATCAATTTGCTCTGCAATATTGTGATAGCGCTTTACAAAGCGGGCGGTGCGGTCGAACATGCCGAGCATGTCTTCGGTGACCAGCACCTGACCATCGCATTGCGCCGATGCGCCGATGCCGATGGTGATCGCGTCCACCGCCTTGGTCGCTTCGATCGCGATCGGCTCCAGTACGCCTTCCAGTACGATCGCAAAGACGCCGGCCTTGTCCAGCGCGACCGCGTCGCCGACGATTTTCTTCGCTTCCGCGTCGCTGCGTCCGCGCGCGCCATAGCCGCCCAGCACATTGATCGCCTGCGGTGTAAGGCCAACATGACCGACCACCGGAATGCCCCGCTGGACCAGAAAAGCGACGGTTTCGGCCATGACCTCACCGCCTTCGAGTTTTACCGCAGCAGCGCCGGTCTCTTTGAGAATATGGGCTGCACTTTCATACGCCTTTTCCGGCGAGGCTTCGTAGGAACCGAACGGCATATCGACGACGACGACGCTGTGATAACTGCCCCGGACAACGGCCGCGCCGTGATTGCACATCATGTCAAGCGTGACCGGGATGGTCGAATCGAGGCCGTAAATCACCTGCGCCAGCGAATCACCGACCAGCAGCATGTCGCAGTGGGCGTCGAGCAATTGCGCGGATCTCGCGGTATAGGCGGTCAGCATGACCACCGGCTCCGCAGTCACCCCGTCGACCTTGCGGCCCTGGATTTTGGGAACGGACAACCGGCGCATCGGCTGTGGCCGCGGATGGGCGCGGCTGGTTGCGGTATCGAGCTTGAAGGTCGTGGACATGAAACACCCAATAAACGACGTTGCAAGATAAGACCAGCCTTGCCGTTAGCGCTTTACCGCGGCCACCGCTCGTGCTGGATTGTCGCTGAACAGGCCGTCCACACCAGCAGCGAGAAACGCACTGATTTCTCCTTCCAAATCACCGGTGTCGCGCGGATCTATGCCGCTCTTGAAGTCTGTCGGCAGGAAATGGTTTTCTGCCCTGAAGGTCCAGGGATGAACCAGCAGTCCGGCTGTGTGGGCCGCGGCAACCAACCCGGTGGGACTTCCCAATTGGCCAATGACGTTCCGGCCAATCACCAGATCCTTCGACGGCCCGATCCCGTCGGCATAGGTGGCTATTTCTTTCAAGCCATCCGCGGTGAGCATCGCTGCATAGGTCTGACCTTCGCGATCCGGTGGCCCGCCTTCACTGGCAACCAGCTGGACCAGCCGGACATCGGTTTCCCAGGCGAGGGCTTTCAGATTGCCGACCTCGAACGACTGGATGAATACCGGATCATCTTTGCCGCGATAGCCATATTGGTTCAGCAATCTGAGCAAAGGCTCGTCATGGCTCAGTCCCAAGGCCCTGAAATAGCCCGGATGTTTGGTTTCGGGATAGACACCGACCCGCTCGCCGGTTTTGGCCTCATGCGCGTTGAGCAATTGCAAAACCTCTTCAAAGGTCGGCACTTCATACTGGCCGTCATAACGCATGTTCGCCTGCCGCAGCTCGGGCAGCCGTTCCCTGGCCCGCAGCGTCTTCAATTCGGCGAGGGTAAAATCCTCGGTGAACCAGTCGGTAACTTCCTCGCCGTCGATGATCTTGGTGGTCTTGCGCCCGGCAAATTCGGGTCTGTCGGCAACATCGGTAGTGTCACCGATTGCATTCTCGTGCCGCGCGACGAGCACTGCGTCCTTGGTCAGCACGAGGTCGGGTTCGATAAAATCCGCGCCCTGTTCGATCGCCAGCTGGTAGGCGGCCAGCGTATGTTCCGGGCGCTCCCCGCTGGCCCCGCGGTGGGCGATGATCACGGGTGTCTCGCCGGTCAATGTTGCTACATTCATGCTCGCTTCTCCGGCCTGTTCCGCCTGCGCCCCGCATCCGGCCAGCCCCAGTGCGAATAGCATCATCGAGGCAAGCCGGGCGCTCATCGCTAGCCGACCTCGACGCCTTTCCAGAATGCGATCCGTCCGGCTATTTCGGCGGCAGCGTCCTTGGGCGCTGGATAATACCAGGCCGCATCTTCGTTGGTTTCGCCTGCGACGATCAGACTGTGATAGGACGCGTCGCCTTTCCAGGGACAGTGGCTGGTCGTATCGCTGTGCACCAGATATTTTGACCAGACGGACTCGCGCGGGAAATAATGATTGCCCTCGACCACTATTGTGTCGTCGCTGTCCGCGATTACCGCACCATTCCATTTTGCCTGAACCATGATCATATCACCTTTCGCCTGAAGCTGCCCGCGCCAATGACGATTGTCAGCGGCGTCCGGTCATTTCCGGACGAAGCGTCCGGAATCGAAGACTACGAATATAATAGGAGTCAGTGACTGGCGATACGGCCATCGGGGTGGTTCCCTGCAACAATCTGGCTAGTTTTCGCGCTGGCAAGCCACCATCAGCTATTACGCGCTGCCAGTCCTGCCGCTTCATAATCCGAAGCCTTGAAGCCGACAACCAGCTCGTCGCCATGCTCGAGCACCGGGCGTTTGATCATGCTGGGGTTTTCCGCCATGACCATCACCGCTGTATCGTCGCTGATATTTTCCTTCACCATGTCGGGCAGCTTGCGGAAAGTCGTGCCGCGCTTGTTGATCAGCGCTTCCCAGCCGACCATCATCACCCACATTTCCAGCTTTTCGCGGGTAATCCCGGACTTCTTGTAATCGTGAAAAACATAGTTGATGCCGTTGCGCTCCATCCAGTTGCGCGCCTTCTTGATGGTGTCGCAATTGGAGATGCCGTACATTTTGGTTTCGTTACTCATGGGCTTGGTCCTGTTTCTGCTGCGCTTTGAGCCAGAGACAGATGTCAGCGACCGGACATCGGTCGCATTTGGGGCTCCGGGAAGTGCAGATTCGCTTCCCGAACTGGATTAGCCAGAAATGCCCGTCACGCAAGGCCCAATCGGGACTGCAGTCTTCCAGTTGCTGCGCGGTCTTGTCCGCAGTCTTCGCATCGGTGAGGCCAATCCGATTGCAGACCCGGTGCACATGGGTGTCCACGGCGATCACATCGGCACCAAAAGTGAAGCTCATCACGATATCCGCGCATTTCCGGCCGATGCCGGGCATCGACAGCAGTCCTTCCCGCGTGTTCGGGACGACACCGCCATGTTCGGCGAGCAAATGTTCGCAGAATTTCCGGATGCTGCGCGTTTTGACATTATATAGTCCGCACGGTTTTATTGCCGCCGCAATATCGCGATCGTCCAGTTCCAGCATCTCTTCAGGCGTCTGCGCCAAAACGAACAACGCGCTCGCAGCCCTGGCGGTGTTGCGGTCCAGCGACTGCGCCGACAGCATACAGGAAATGCAGGAACGGAAGGCATCGGGCTGCCCTTTCGGTCCCTTTGCGGTTTTGCTACGACCGGGCATGGCTTCGGCGAGGCGGCGGTACACGGTCTCGATCTGGTCCGGTTTTAGCATATCAGGCAAATTCACAATCGCTGCGCACGGGACAAGATGTGCAATCCGGCTGCCTGGGCCGGCAGATGGTTTGGGCCAGTCGTTTCGCCAGCAGATGGTGCTCATCGATATCTTCCGCAGACCATTCGGGCGGCAAGACAGGCATAAGGGAATCGAAGGCGCGGGTCGTATCGGCCCTGGCCGGCACCAGCCCCATGCGCTGGACCACCCGGCGATGTCCGGAATCCAGTACAAGCGCCCTGCGATTAAAGTGACTGGTGTTCATTACGCTGGCGCTAATCTTGCGCGCAACGCCCGGAAGATTTTCCAGCCACGCCATGGCCTCGGCGGTACCCATATCCGCCAGATGGTCGAGAGTGGCACTGCCACGCTGGGTGATAATATCCTGCAAACAGGCCTTCAGACGCTGCGCCGCCATCGCAGGAAAAGTCGCGGTTTTGAGGGTAGCGGCCAGCGCGTCCAAATCGGCTTCGGCGACCTTTGCCCAAGTCCCATATTCGGCAATCAGGCGGTCTGTATTGTCATTGGACACAGCCGTCTTGGCGCGGGCACCGATAACGCCCTGCACCAGCGTCCACATCGGATCGCGGCGCTTGTCATCCGGGCGGATGACGCGGCCAAATTCTGTGATCAGCCGACGATGCATCCGCCGCAATATTTCGGTTCGCGGATCGGTGCCCAGGTCGAGTTGCATCACCGGAATATGGGTCGGCAAGACGCCAGTGGCAAGATGCCGCAATTCGCGGTCCCAAGCAGGACCCTAGATATCGACAATAATCTTGCCGAAATGCTTGCCCGATTCCTGATGGCGGAAGGCATCGGCAAGATCGGCGAGCGGGAAATGCTGGTCGAGCACCGGCTTGAGGCCATTGGCCTCGATCGCCGCGATCATGTCTGTCTGCTGGGCGCGGCTGCCGACGGTCAGACCCTGCACCCGCAGATTTTTGCCCATCAGCAAGCCGGTTTGCACAGGCCCTGCAAAGCCGGTGAGCACACCGATCATGGCAATATGCCCGCCAATCCGCGTCGCCATCATCGACTGGTCGAGCGTGCCGGCGCCACCGATTTCAACGACGCAATCGACGCCCTTACCACCTGTCAGTTCGAGCACTTTGGGCCCCCATGCCTCGACTTCCTTATAGTTGATCAGATGATCCGCGCCGAGCTTCTTGAGCCGCTCGAGCTTCTCGTTCGATGACGAAGTCGCGATCACCGTCGCGCCGGCCGCCTTGGCAAATTGCAGCGCGAAGATCGAAACACCGCCAGTGCCCTGCACCAGCACTGTATCGCCGGGCTTTACCGTACCATCGACAAACAGCGCCCGCCATGCGGTCAGGCCAGCGCAGGTCAAAGTTGCGGATTCGGCGGCGCTATATCCCTTGGGCGCATGCGTCCATGACGTCGCAGGGCCAACCGCCTGCTCGACCGCATAGCCGTCAATTCCGTCGCCCGGTACGCGCTTGAACCCGCCTTCCGGAATCGCGCCGTCAAGCCATTCGGGAAAGAAGGTCGAGACCACCGCATCGCCGACCTTATACTCCGTCACACCAGCGCCCACCGCAGTAACCTCGCCCGCGCCATCCGACATCGGGATGCGATTTTCAGCGGTCGGGATCATCCCCTTGACCACCGCATAATCATGATAGTTGAGCGAAGAAGCGCGCAACCGCACCGCAATTTCGCCAAGGCCGGGGGCTGCCGGGTCGGGTAGGTCAACCAGCTTGAGATTATCGAGCGATGCGGGAGCGTGCAATTGGATGGCTTTCATGGATGGATTCTCCGGTTTTTAATTGATCAGTTAAGAGCAGGTGTAAGCTCGCGCCGGTCGATGGTCAACATCGGCGATCAAGGCCCCGACGCCCGGAAATCATCGCGTCTTGACAAAATAGCACTTTGGTGTCATTTTGACACCATGGCAAAGACGATCAAGATTGACGACGAACTTATGGAGGTCATCGGCCGCGAGGCGGAGATGATGAGCCGTTCGCTCGCCGGACAGGTCCGCCACTGGGTGCGGATCGGCATGAGCATAGAGAAATCGCGTTTCTTCGACCAGGCGCGCATCGTAGAAGCCCTGAGCGGCAAACTGTCCCCCGATGCGCTGACCGCTGGCGAACAGGAAGCCTATATTGACGGCCTGTTCGGGGCGGCACGCGCGGGCACGAGCGCGCAGCGCAATCTATTTGCCAAGCGCAAGGCAGAGGGCCTGGGCGTCGGGCTGCGCGATGGCGAGATCAGCAAGGAAAGCGGCCCCGCCGGCTGATGGCGATCATCGCTGGCCGCCCGACCCTGTTCCTGATCGCCGGGCCGAATGGTGCCGGCAAATCGACCTTTTACGAAACGGTGCTGGCAGAACGCATTGCTGCGCCGTTCGTCAATGCCGATATCATCCAGCGGGATGAGCTTGAAGACCCATCACCCGAGGCCTCGTACCGCGCTGCGAATATCGCCGGATCCAGGCGGCGCGAACATATCGCCTCCGGCCAGTCGTTCGTCATGGAAACGGTATTCTCGCATCCCTCGAAACTCGAACTCCTGAATGACGCGCGCGACGCCGGATTTCGCATGATCGTGTTTCATCTTACCCTTGCCTCGGCCGATCTGGCCGTCGCCCGCGTTGCCGCGCGCATCGACGAAGGCGGCCACCCGGTGCCGGAAGAAAAGATCCGCCAGCGGTTCGAGCGCAACGGGCCGCTGATCCGCCAGGCCGCGCTGCTCGCCGACCGGGCGATGGTCTTTGATGCCTCGGCGCTCAACGAGCGCCCGGAGGTGCTGCTGGAACTGGCCCACGGACAAGTGGTACGGCGGGTCGCCGTGGTTCCGGGGTGGTTTGAGGGGCTTTATGCGGGTCTGGAGTGAGGTTTTCGAAAAAGGGTCGTCACCCTGAACTTGTTTCAGGGTCCGCTTCTCCGGTCTCGCAGACGGTGATTGGGTCATGATGGATGCTGAAACAAGTTCAGCATGACGAAGGTTATTTGGTCGCTTGCGATCGTATAAACTCTTCCACACTTTGACCGGCAGATTTCGCTTCTTTCTCAATCTGAGGATCGAAAAACGGTCCTTCCAGTTGGCTATCACGGATAGGAACCTGAATCATCGAGGAAGCATATTCCGCCAATTTCAAAGATGCCCTTGAGTAGTGGTTTGAGCTTGCGACATCACCTCGCAATTCAGCTAACCAAAATTGGGTGTAGATTCTTAGATATTTCGCTTTGTCAGATTCTTCGGTGGGAAATTCCTCCAATAGGCTCTGCAAAAACCGTCGTGCGTCGTCAAATCTACCGTTCCTGACCAGTAGCTCGCCTTTGAGCGCTCGATACTGCAGAGGGAGCATTGTTGGAGTATCTGCCTGTGCACTGACTTTTGGTTCGATGCGTTCTACTAATGCGAGGGCAAGGGAATACCGTTCTTTGCGTATAGCCAATGCGAGCCTGAATATGGGTATTGCGTCAATTCCCATACGCCGAACACCTTTGAATATCCGGTTTAAATTAGAAACAGTTCGCCTTATTCCCACTCGATAGTCCCCGGCGGCTTGCTGGTATAATCGTAAACCACCCGGTTGATCCCCTTCACCTCGTTGACGATCCGCGTCGATACGCGGGTCAGGAAGCTGGCGTCGAAGGGGTAGACATCGGCGGTCATGCCGTCGGTGCTGGTCACCGCGCGCAGGCCGCAAACGTTATCGTACGTGCGGCTGTCGCCCATCACGCCGACCGTCTTGACCGGGAGCAGCACGGCAAAGGCCTGCCAGATCGCGTCATACAGACCGGCGTTGCGGATTTCCTCGAGATAGATCGCGTCGGCCTTGCGCAAGATGTCGCAGCGTTCCTTGGTCACCTCGCCGGGGATGCGGATCGCGAGTCCCGGTCCTGGGAACGGGTGGCGGCCGACGAAAATCTCCGGCAGCCCCAGTTCGCGGCCGAGAGCGCGGACTTCATCCTTGAACAGTTCGCGCAGCGGTTCGACCAGCTGCATATTCATCCGCTCGGGAAGGCCGCCAACATTATGGTGCGATTTTATGGTGACGCTGGGTCCGCCGGTGAACGAGACGCTTTCGATAACATCGGGATAGAGCGTCCCCTGCGCGAGGAAATCGGCGCCGCCGACCGCCTTGGCTTCCTGCTCGAACACGTCGATAAAGGTCTTGCCGATAAATTTGCGCTTCAGCTCGGGATCAGTCACGCCGGCCAGCCCGCCAAGGAACAGCTCCTCGACATTCTTGTGGACCAGCGGGATATTATAATGGCCCTTGAACAGGCTCACCACCTGATCCGCCTCGCCCATCCGCATCAGGCCATGATCGACAAAGACACAGGTCAGTTGCTCACCAATCGCCTCGTGGATCAGCACCGCCGCGACAGCGCTGTCGACGCCGCCGGACAGCCCGCAGATGACCTTCCCATCCCCGACCTGCTCGCGGATTTCCTTGATCTTGGCGGCCTTGAATTCGGCCATCGTCCAGTCACCGGCACAGCCGCAGACATGGCGGACGAAATTGGCGATCATCCGGCCGCCGTCGGGCGTGTGGACAACTTCGGGGTGGAACTGGGTGCCATAATAGCGCCGCTCGTCATCGGCGATCAGCGCAAAGGGCGCGCCGTCGGTGGTCGCGACAATCCGGAAACCGGGCGCAAATTCGGTGACCTTGTCGCCGTGGCTCATCCACACCTGATGCTTCTCGCCGACCTTCCACAGGCCGTCGAACAATACGCATTCCTCTGAAATCTCGATAAAGGCCCGGCCAAATTCGCCATGATCACCCGATTCCACCGCGCCGCCCAGCTGGTGGGTCATCACCTGCTGGCCATAGCAGATGCCGAGAATAGGCAGGCCGCTTTCGAAAATCACGTCCGGTGCACGCGGGCTGTCTGCTTCCGCCACCCCGGCGGGCGACCCGGAAAGGATCACACCCTTGGGTTTCAGCCGGTGAAAGGCTTCTTCCGCACTGTTGAACGGAGCAATCTCCGAATAGACCCCCGCCTCCCGCACCCGGCGGGCGATAAGCTGCGTGACCTGAGAGCCGAAATCGACAATCAATA
>CBETBW010000029.1:0-26650 GCA_965534715.1 uncultured Parasphingorhabdus sp. | reverse complement strand
CTCCCACTACCTTTCCCGTTTTCCAGAAACGCATTCTGGTTTTGATACCCTTCGCCGCCATTTCCTCGACCAGCTGCGGCACTGATTTTGTCTCTGTGTAGCGCTCGAACATCCAGCGCACGATTTCCGCTTCAGACTGGTTGATCAGCAGCTGGCGTTCCACAACCTCATATCCGAAGGGTACACCGCCACCCATCCACATGCCCTTCTTTTTGGATGCAGCAACCTTGTCGCGTATACGTTCTCCGGTGACTTCGCGCTCGAACTGTGCGAATGACAGGAGGACGTTCAGCGTCAGTCGTCCCATGCTTGTGGTCGTGTTGAATGACTGGGTGACACTGACAAAACTGGCTTCATTATCGTCCAGTATACCGCCAATGGCAAGCAAAAGCATGTCATCGATGCCAATGGCAACAAAGCGCAAATGCTCTATGATGGCCATGACCGGCTCTATCAGTGGCGCTTTCCCTCTCCGGCGCAGCCATCCAACTATAACGACGCCACCCAGGCCACAGCACTTTCCAGCGCTGGCGTTCCCAATGCGGCTGATTATGAACAATATAGCTATGATGCTAATGGCAACCGCACCCAATTGCGCAAGCGCGATGCGCAGATCATCAATTACAGCTATGACGCGCTTAATCGTAATTCACTGAAGAATCTGACCGGTACCGCTGCCGATGTGCATTATAGTTATGACAATCGCGGCCTGCAGACTTATGCCCGGTTTGTCTCCACCGGTGGTCAGGGCATCACCACCGCTTATGACAATGCCGGACGCGTGCTGAGCTCGACCAACAACATGGGCGGAACATCGCGCACGCTCTCTTACCAGTATGACAAGAACTCCAACCGCACCCGAGTGACCCATCCCGACGGGCAATATTTTAATACCAATTATGATGGACTGAACCGTCCCTTTGACACGTTCGAGAACGGCGGGACCCGTGTCGGCGCGAACCGCTATCACGCACAAGGTCAATATGCTTATAACTACCGGGCTTCGGGGCTCTATGATTATTTCAACTATGATGCTGTTGGCCGAGCGTCGCTTTTACGCTTTTTCACCCCCGATTCTGCGGGCTATAATGCGTTCGGCTTCACCTACACCCCGGCCAGCCAAATCAAATCGCGCACCACCTCCAATGATCTCTACGCCAACACCGCCCATTATGATGTGAACCGCAGCTATGTTGTCAACGGCCTCAACCAATATACCCAAGGCGGCCCGGCAGCGTTTACCTATGATGCCAATGGCAATCTGACCAGCGACGGTGCGGTGACGTTCACCTATGACACAGAAAACCGCCTGATCAGCGCCTCGGGCGCAAAGAACGCGCAGCTTAAATATGATCCGCTGGGCCGGCTGTACGAGACCAACAATGGCAGCGGCGGCGCGGTGACGCGGTTTCTCTATGACGGTGACGCGCTGGTCGGCGAGTACAATAGCGCCGGCACCATCATCCATCGTTATGTTCACGGCAATGGCGTCGATCAGCCGCTGGTCTGGTATGACGGCGGCACGGTCAATGCGACAAACCGCCGCCATATGTTCGCCAACTGGCAGGGCTCGATCTCCGCGATCACCGACGCGAGCGGCAATATCGTCCAGGTCAACGCCTATGATGCCTATGGCATCCCCAATGATACCAATATCGGGCGGTTCCAATACACCGGCCAGATCATCATCCCCGAGATCGGCATCTATCATTATAAGGCGCGGGCTTATTCGCCCTATCTCGGCAGGTTCCTGCAGACCGATCCTATTGGCTATGAGGATCAGTTTAATCTGTACGCATATGTTGGGAATGATCCGGTTAATGCGATTGATCCGACAGGAGAGGAGGCTTGGCTCGTTTCGCGACCGACTCTTGGTGCCGACCATATGTTCGTTGTCATCGCCGATAAACTGGGTGGTACACCTACAGTTTACTCTTATGGACCAGATGGCGCACCGATCTTAGGCTCCAATCTGGTGGCAAACGATAAAGAGCATGAAACATACAAAACTGATATGGCAGCTTGGGTTGAACTTGGAAACGAAAATTCCGACGCTTCTATAAGCGCAGCACCAATTGAAGCGTCCGATGATGCTGTTAAGAGGTCAGGAGACTTGATTTCTGAAACATTGAATGATGCCAATATGCCTCGTCGAGTTGGATATGACCCTGTTCCGGTAAGAGGATTTGGCACTCAAGCCAACAGCAACAGTGCAGCGTATGCACAAGCAGCACTTGCTCGCAAAATAGATGGTAGAGACGGCCCTCAATCCTTGCCATCTGGAACGAAAGCGCCGGGTTGGGGGCAAGCAGACCGAGTTTTGAAACAAGTTACTATTAAGGTTCGGCGTGACATTACAGGTGGGCGCACGGGGACGACACGTGGTAATAGAGATTGAAGTCGATTCACATGGTCAATCGTTTTGGACTTCAATGACCTAAGGAAATAATAGAACACGAGCTTTCTGGAAAACTTATGAAATTCAAACGACCGTTACTTATTGTTGTTACTTTGGCGGTTTCAACCAGCCTTTGGTACTTTGTTGGAATTGAACGAAATTATCACGCGATTTCAAGTAATCGAGGGAGCGTTGAATCTGGAAGTAAATTCAATATTAGAATCGGCCAAGACTATGTTTCCGCAGACAAAACTCTTCAAGCTTCGGGATTCAGATTTGGTTACCAAGAAGGAAGTGAGTTTATATATCTGGATACTGGTTGGCGGCGGGGCTATGTTCAAATTACTGTGGAAAACGAAATAATAACAAAAATCAGATGGCGGTATGGCTTCATGTCAATTTAGAATTACCGCAATTACGGTGAATTACGGTGACAGCCGCATCAACCCCTAAACTCCCGCGCCTCTTTCCGCGTTACCACACCCCATCCACCGCCCCCGATCCAGCACGCTATACGGCTTCCCGATCAAGCCCGACGCCGAGTGTGACCTTCCACCGGTCCCCAAAAAACGGTCCGGCAGAAACATGCGGATGGCCGCTGGAGCCTTTATCCATCCAGATTGTCAAAGAGCCCGTCCCGCACCCGTCGCTGGACCAGCGGCGATAATAAGCGATCGGGCCGGGTGTAGGAAAGCGCTTTAACAATAGCAGTCACAGAGGACGGGGGATTAGGGCATTTGGTGGACTGCCACCGTAAATCCGGGATATCGGGCAGAACAACACGGGCAAGGCGGGCCATATAGTGTTGATAGGACAAGGGCAGCGCGCGGTAAACTACGGACGCTTGTCAGTTACGGTCAGGAAATTTGTGCACTGTCACCGTAATTCTAGTAAACTATCACCGTAAGTCAGCATATCAAGACTTCGTCATTTCGTTCTCTTTAACTTTGTAATGACTTCGTCGACACCAGTTTGAAATTTGCTATAGTCGAACTTTAAAACTTCTCCATTATCTTTGTATCTGAGCAGATACACTGTATCGTTTTCAAGCTGTATCATTGCATCATACGCATCGTCGATTATAACTTCGCCTACCCAGCTATCTAAGTCGGGCACGAAGCTAACACTTGTTTTGACAACCATATCTCAATTCCCATCAAATGAGTGAAAACCGCCGTTGCGATAAAACCTCGCAGCGCCCACATTAGGCGCAGTCACTCTTACCAGGTTCGAGTTTGGAGTAACAGAAATAGATACACCTGGATGAGAAACAATCGAACGGAGCAACGTTCCTCCATTTCTATTAAAATTGGAAGCTGTTTTTGGGCCACTCAGTATGTATTCACCCCTATCGAAGTGTTTTTGAAAACTCCTGCCTACTTTTGTAAAGTGGTTCCTGTCAGCTCGCTGCGCTCGTTGAGCCCAGCCCGAGAGGATTGAATCTCTAGTGGCTTGCATAGATCGAACTGCGGTCATCGACGGTGGACGTGTCGCATCTCTCATAGATTGATGGTTAGGATTCAGTATCTTAACCTGAGAATGTACCTGATTATATCTAGCTGTCACAAGCCCCTGCATTGCACCTGGTGTTGATCGCGCATTTCGACGTACAGAGTTTGCCCAAGCACGTCCTTTGCGCTGCTGCTTCAATTGCTCTTGTCTCGCGGCTTCACGAATTCGGGCACTGGTGCCTGTAGGATCAATTTTCCCCACCGGATCATTCCCGACATAAGCATAGAGATTATACTGATCCTCATACCCAATAGGATCAGTCTGCAGGAACCTGCCGAGATAGGGAGAATATGCGGGCGTCTATTCTAGCTTCCTTCGCCACGCAGAGAAAGCCAGCGAGGACTTCGGCGTTGATACGAGAGAAATTTTGGTTGAGTTGGGGCGTCGCCGGATGGTGGGGGGTCAGGAAGACATGATAGTCGATGTGGCGCTTGATATGTTAGAGAACAGACGAGCTGAGTGATCTCCCCCTAATTGACCATCCGGATAGGAGGACTTGGCCCGGACGCCAGTGTCCCAGGACAGCGCGTACTGCGGGAGATTCTGCAACTCGAAACCGGTATTCATACCCATTGTCATGATCTGGCTTCACAACTTGGCCGGCAGGTTCTCGCCCGGCATGGCCGTGATACCGGATTCATGGATTTGGCATGTAGTTTTCGACCGGTACATACGCGGAAATTAGCCTCAAGAACGCCTCTAGGGGAATAACCGTATTGATTGCATCTTCATCTGGACATAATTTCCGTCACCAAGCACTTGGAGAAACAAATGGTTGTCGCGTCTTTTGAAAGTACGCGGGGCGAAAAGCTTCGCGCCCAGGGCCTTCCGCTTCGATTATTCCACAGAATATTGTGAACCGGAAAACAGAGGAGTCGTCATAATGCCTGCACATACGGACGGAAAATTATGGATCCGGTCGGCGAGCATCGTCGCTGTTCTATTCGGCCTGCTGACGATCCGGGAGGGCGGTGGCGTTCTGTTCTGGAGCGAGGAGGCCCGCCGCGCGGCGGGCCAATATGTTCCCTTCGTCGTCTGGTTCAATTTTCTCGCGGGATTTGCCTATTTTATTGCCGGCGTTGGACTGTGGTTTCGAAAGCTCTGGGCGGCCGGGCTCGGATTTGTGATCGCGATAGCGACACTCGCTGTCTTCGTTGCGTTCGGCGTGCATCTCGTGAGCGGCGGTGGGTATGAACTGCGCACCGTTATCGCGATGAGCCTGCGCAGCGGGGTGTGGATCGCCATCGCGTTGATCGCGTACCGGTTTCTGTGGAAGGCCCGCGAGCGGGGCGGTTCGTGAAAATCATACTCCATGGAATGGCGGGGAAGGGCACTGGATTCTGCGCGCTGATTGAGACCGATCAGTTGCACTTTCTGCCAGAGCTTTGGCGGGGCGGCTTTTGCCCGTCCGTCAACCGAATTGTGTTGGCTTTTTGTCACCCGCGACATAATGATGCATCAATTCGCGGGCAATGCGTACTGCATGTACGAAATCGCAGATAATGAAATGAGTGGGGACACCCAGATACTGATCGTCGATGACGATCCCTCGCTGCGCAGCCTTATCGGAGAATTTCTCGGCAACCAGGGCTTTACGGTACTCGAGGCGGACGGAGGCGTGCAGATGCGCGCGTTTCTCGAGAGTCACAAGATCGATGTCGTGATCCTGGATGTGATGATGCCGGGAGAAGACGGGCTCTCGCTGGCCCGATCACTGGCAGGGCGTCGCGATCTGTCCATCATCATGGTGTCCGCTCTTGGTAGCGAGACGGACCGGATTATCGGCCTTGAAGTCGGTGCTGACGATTATCTGCCGAAGCCGGTTTCGCCGCGTGAACTGCTCGCGCGCATTCGTGCCGTGCTGCGCAGACAACAACCGCAGGATGAGGATGAAGACTGCCACAATTATTATCGCTTTGGAGGATGGCGGTTCGATCTGGTTCGCCGCGTGCTTTACGATCCGGAGAATATCATCATTACGCTTTCGGAAGGCGAGTTTTCGCTTTTGAGAACATTCGTCGAGCGGCCGCAGCGGGTGCTCACGCGCGATCAACTGCTCGAATATACACGCGGCCCTGACAGCGATGCGTTCGATCGGGCGATAGATACCCAGATCAGTCGGTTACGTCACAAGCTCTCCAGCCGGGTGGCCGACGAGCTTATCCATACCGTTCGTAACGAAGGCTACATGTTCCTTCCGAAAGTGTCGCGGACATGAGTGCCGATCGAAAAACGGGTTCGATTTTTTCGCATGCGTTGATCATGGTGATCGGGGTCGTGCTCGCTGTTACGCTGGTCAACGTCGCGATCATCCTGCTGCATCCGCCACCGGCGGGCGATCCGGTGACGGCGCACGAGATCGCCGAATTGCTCAAGGGC
Organism: uncultured Parasphingorhabdus sp.; assembly: GCA_965534715.1. Taxonomy (GTDB): domain Bacteria; phylum Pseudomonadota; class Alphaproteobacteria; order Sphingomonadales; family Sphingomonadaceae; genus Parasphingorhabdus. Next base: position 20,361 of record CBETBW010000029.1, on the reverse strand, counting down.
GAAAAGTCGACCCCGTCATCAACCACCCTTCAGGTCGAAAATACCGATGCATTACCGTTGCTGGACGACAACATGCCTCGTGGCCAATTGCGGCGTGCCATCGGCCGGTTTATGCAATCGGACGAGGAGGAAAGTTCGATTGTTACGCGGACTGCGCCCGGGACGGGATCTTCACAAGAAGAGCTACCTACGGTCGCGCAGACCGAGGATTTCGATCCGGTGATTTTCGGGTCCTTCACAATCGCTTTGGAGCAACCTGACGGCAGCTGGAGAACGGTGTCGGGCGGTAGCGACCGAATCGTCCAGAAATGGCGGTCCAGAATGGTCCTCTGGATTCTCTTTTCGGTCTTGCTGGTCCTGCCGATCGCCTGGTGGTTCAGCAAGCGGATTGCGCGCCCGATCCGGGCGTTCGGAAACGCTGCGGAGCTTCTTGGCACCCACCACGACCTGGAGCGGGTTGACGTCAGCGGTCCTGCCGAGATCAGGCAGGCCGCGAAGGCGCTAAACGACATGCAAGCGCGGCTGCAGAAATATGTCAAGGAACGGACCTCGATGGTGGGCGCGATCGCCCATGACCTGCGAACGCCCCTGTCGCGCATTCATTTCCATCTGCTTCCGGCACCTTCGTCGGTTCGACAGCATGTCGAAGCCGAAATTGCGGAGATGGAGCAGATGATAGCGGTGACGCTCGATTTCGTCCAGAATGAGACGCGCGCGCAGGTGTCTGAGCAAGTCGAACTCGGTCTGCTCGTCGAAGGTGTCGTGGATGATCTGGCGGACCTTGGCAAGGACGTCCGAATGACCGCATCAGTATCCGTGACCATCGATGGTGACCCGGTTCTTCTCAGACGCGTGTTCGCAAACCTTATTCAAAATGCGGTCAGCTATGGCAACCGCGCCCGGGCCAGTGTCCGTGTCGATGCGGGGTTGGCCATCGTGGAAATAATCGACGATGGGCCTGGTATGTCGGAGGCGGATCTCGTCCGGGCATTCGAACCATTCTACCGGGCCGAAAGTTCGAGGAATCGCGCGACTGGCGGAATGGGTCTTGGCCTGGCAATAGTGTACAGTGCCGTCCAGGCGCACGGCGGCACAATAGACCTCATAAATCTATCCCCGCGTGGGTTGCGCGCGCGTGTATCCCTCCCGATCCGGTGAACATTGCAGCTTTGTGTCTGCATTCGATCAATGCAGACACAAAGTGAGATCGGCCTGAAAACAACCTCCTTCACAAATGGTCCGACGCAGGAAATTTCCCGCGTTTCAGTCAATGAAGGAAAGCAACATGAAATATTATCTTGCAACAACCGCAGTTACCATTTTGGCAGCGGTGCTCGGCACGACGTCCGCGCAAGCGGAGGAATTTGTCGGGCCTCGCGTTGAGGCCACCATCGGTTGGAACCAGCTCAATTACGACTTGCGAGATCAGCAGGTGTCCGGGAACGAGACAAATTCGTCACTGGGCTGGGGATTTGCCGCCGGCTACGATATTCCGCTGGGAACTAACCTCATAGCGGGTTTCGAAGCGGGTATTAGTTTCGCAGACGACGAGTTCAGCTTCGTCGACGGATCAAGCAGGCGTTCTTACGATGGAACAAGAGACATTTCACTCATGGGACGCCTCGGTACGCGGATTGGCGGTAACGCTCTCGGCTATCTTACGGCCGGTTACACCAACTACCGTACAGACGAATCAGTCGAGATTGGCAGTGTATTGACTAGTCGAACTGTTAATTTGGACGGATTGCGGCTTGGTGCCGGTTTGGAAGTCGCCTTGACACCATCGACTTATCTCAAAAGCGAATATCGCCACTCGATCTACGAGGATGACATATCCCGAGACGAGATACTTACCGGCATAGGCTTCCGGTTTTGAATGAGAGGAGCGGTCCGGATGCCGGACCGCTCCTTGCCAATCAGGCGGGATGATCGAGAACTGGCTCGCCGGTTGATGACACGGCGCGAGAATCTTCGAACGCTATCCTTGCAGAAATGGCGGACAATGCTGGGAAAGCTCCCTTGGAACCATTTATGGCTGCTGCTGACCGTAAAGAGTGGAACCATGCAGCCATCGACAATGGCTCAGGACTGCTATCTTTTCATTCAGGCATAATCACCAAATTTTCCGTGCCGGCCCTTCCCGCGACTGAATGCGGTGGCACCTTCACGTGTTTCGCCCGAACGAATGGTCTCGAGGCCAAGCCGGACTTCATTATGGATCGCCTCGACCTCGCTATGGTCCCATTGTTCATACATCGATTGGCGGTCGCTGCGCAGGCAGCGCTGGGGAAAGGCGGCAATATCATGCGCCAGCAACGTTGCGGCCTCCACCGCAGTGCCAGCAGGAACAACCCGGTTGGCAAGGCCGAAGGACAAGGCTTCGTCGGCGCGCACTTCCCGTCCGGTCAAAATCATGTCAGCCGCGCGCGATTGCCCGATCAGGCGCGGCAAGCGGATCGTGCCCATGTCAATCAGCGGCACACCCCAGCGCCTGCAAAATACACCGAACACGCCGGCATCGGAAACCACCCGCAAATCACACCACAAGGCAAGCTCGAGCCCGCCGGCCACGGCAAAGCCCTCAATCGCGGCAATGACCGGTTTGGACATGCGCAGCCGGCTGATGCCCATCGGGCCCTCATCGCCTTCCTCTTGTACGCGGTTTCCCTTGCCCTCGGCTACGGCTTTCAGGTCCGCCCCGGCGCAAAAATTGCCACCTGCACCGGTTAATATGGCGACATGGATAGCCTCATCCGCGTCAATCTCTTTAAAGGCCCGGTATAGTGCCTTGGCTGTATCACCATCAACCGCATTGCGCCGTTCGGGCCGGTTGATTTCAACGATCGCAACATCGTCTTGCCGAGAGATATTAAGCGTCATTACGGAAGGTCTTTCCCACTGGTTTGATGGACGGGTAGGTTCCCGGATAACGCAGATCGCCACTTTGTCCAACACCGCATGCCGCCGCATATTTTAACCTTTCATCAACCATCACTGTGCAACTGTTGGAAAGAATATCTTTGAGGTGGGGAAAAATGGACGATCTGCTGGCAGAATTCATAGCTGAAACGCGCGAAATGCTGGAAGCCATGCAAAGCGAACTGGTGACTTGGGAGGCTGATCCTACAGATCGCGCCCGGCTGGACACCATTTTCCGCTTTGTCCATACTGTCAAAGGCAGCAGCGGGTTTTTTGACCTGCCGCGTATCGAGAAACTGGGCCACGCCGCTGAAGGCGCACTGGCTCAGGTCCGCGCCGGCAAACGCCCTCCTGATGACCGTCTGATCAATGGTGTTTTGGCAACGATCGACCGGATTGTCGCGATGGTCGATGCCATCGACGCTGGCGAAGATTTTCCCGCCGGCGGCGATGATGAATTGATCCGGGCACTCGAGCCTGACCCGGAAAACAGCAGTGATTTGGATGGCTTGTTTGCGGTGCAACCGACCGACGACAAGACGAAAAGCGTGGTCAGGCCAGCGCGTTCCATCCGCTTGCCTGTCCCCCTGCTTGATCGGGTCATGGCGAGTATATCGGACATAGTCCTTGTCCGAAATGAGCTGTCTCGCGCCATTCGCGAAGCCGATGTCGATCCGGTGGTAAGTGCCACCTTCGAGCGGCTCTCTGCGATAGTCGATGATGCGCGCGAGGATATTTCGCGCATGCGCATGCAGCGTCTGGAACATCTTTTTGCCACCTTGCCTCGCCTTGTCCGCGATCTTTCTGCGGAACTGGGCAAGCAGGTGATGATCGACATCGAGGGCGGGCAGGTAGAACTGGACCGCGAATTGATTGAACTGCTGCGCGACCCGTTGATGCATATTTTGCGCAATGCGATTGATCATGGTGTCGAAACGCCCGCTGAGCGGCTCGCTGCGGGCAAAGGCGAACTTGGACAGATCCATGTTTCTGCACGGCAGACCGGCAACAGTATCGTTATTTCCGTCACCGATGACGGCTTCGGTATCGATACGGGAAAACTGGTCGAACGCGCTGTCGCTGCTGGTATAACCACGGCAGAGATATGCGCGGATATGTCAGAAGAGGAACGTATTGCGCTGATGTTCCAGCCTGGCGTTTCGACGGCAGAAGAAGTGACATCGGTCTCCGGCCGGGGCGTGGGTATGGATGTCGTGCGGGCGAATATTGAAAGCCTGGGTGGTCATATTCGCGTGACCAGTAAAGCCGGAAACGGGACGCGGCAAGTGATCACCCTGCCGGCGACGCTGAGCATCATTCCGGCCTTGACCGTGAAGGTGGGCAACCAATGTTTTGGCATTCCGCGTTCTTATGTTGAAGAGATTGTCAGTATCAAATCCCACGCTCTGGAATTTGATCAGGCTGGCGACACGCTGCTGGTCAAATTTCGCGGGGAACGCTTGCGCTGCTGCTCGCTGGCCAGGATCTTGGATATTGACACAATTGATGATCCGCAAAATGCCGCACTGTTGATGATCAGGCTTGCTGGCGGTGATCTTTTCGGGATGGCCGTTGATGAGGTAATCGATCATCAGGAATTGGTCATCAAGCCGTTGCCGCCGTCGATCACTGCAACCAAGCTGTATACAGGCAGCTCTTTGCTTGATGATGGAAGCCTGGTGCTGATGCTCTACATGGGTGCCATTGCTGTACGGGAGGGTCTGGTCAGTGATGTCAACAAAGCCAGCCGAAGATCAGCATTGGCGGAGCGGCAAAAAACGGTCGAAACAGAAGATGTCGCGGCACTGCTAATTCTCGGTTTGGATGGCAAACGCCGTATTGTCCGGATGGACCCGGTAAGCCGGATTGAAACGGTCGACAGTGCCGCGGTTCGAATCTCGGATGGTGGCGCGCAGGTCGTGATTGATGGAGAAATCTATCCGCTCGCCGGGACAAGCTCTGGAGCGCTGAGCGAGGGCGAGGTAAACCTGCTTATATTCAGTGATGGTGCGAACCAGATTGCCTACGTCATACAGAATGTTGTGGACACAATTCACATTTCCAATGCGGTGTTGCCGGAACAGAAAAAAGGCGAGATCGAAGGCGTCACCCTGTTCCAAGGCGAGGCGGTGGAAGTGCTGGATTGCCATTGGCTGTTCACACAGCACGATAGTCATAGGCACAGGCAGGTGTCCAAAACCTGTCAGATAGATGAAGACGATCCATGGGTGCGCTCGATCCTTCGCCCGATGATCGAGGCAGCGGGTTACAAGATAGTCGGCGCTGGCTCCGAAGAAGCTGTCGATATCGCCATTACGATGAGCGCACAAGAGTCCGCACCCCAGCGCGCCGGTCAAGTCATTACCCTTGTCGACGATCCAGCAGCGGCCGATCACAAGGTTGGCGTCATCTATCGCTATGATCGAGCGGCCCTGTTGGCATCCTTGTCGGAAAAGCGAAGGAAAGCCTCATGAATCTGTCGGTTTTGCTGGTCCAGCTTGCGGGGCAACGCATCGGCTTGCCCGCGCTGGAAGTAGACTCGGTTGTCGAATTGGGCAAGATAACGCCAGTTCCGGGGGCTCCTTCCCACATCATTGGAATTACTTCGCTGCGCAGTCGGGCGTTGACCGTCATCGACTGTGCCAAAGTTCTCGGGCTGAACCATTATGACAGCGACGATGGTCAACAGGGGGTCGTTTTCAATTTTGAAGGACATGATTATGCGCTGCTGGTTGATGCGGTGGAGGACGTCGTTGAAGCCCTGACCGATCCCGTGCCGGTTCCTGGCGGAGCAGGAGAAATATGGTCGAAAATTTCTGATGGCTTGATCGAAACGCATGTCGGTCCGGCGATGCTGATCAAGACTGACACGTTCATCAATAGTTTAAACTGAATGGCTCATTAAGGCTTTGGTCAGGCTTACTGGATATCGAGAGTCTGTAAGTGAGAGAATCGTAATGAGTAAAACCTGTTTAATCGTAGATGATGCCAGCGTGATCCGGAAGGTCTCACGACATATTCTGGAGTCGCTTGGATTCGAAGTGAGCGACGCCGAAAATGGGCTTGTCGGACTCGAAAAATGCGATGAGAACATATATGATCTGATCCTGCTGGATTGGAACATGCCGGTTATGAATGGCATTGAATTCATCAAGCAACTGCGCGCCCGGCCGAATGGGCGCATTCCCAAGATTGTCTTCTGCACCACTGAAAGTGATGTCAGCCACATTCGCGAAGCGATGAATGCAGGCGCGGATGAGTATGTCATGAAGCCCTTTGACCATGAGACATTACAAATAAAGCTTCAAATTGTCGGATTTGACTAAGCGACCAGCATGACAGGGGCCGATAACAATCAAACTGGCCAAAGGCATGGTGTTCACAATCGGACGGGAATGATCCGTGTCATGATTGTCGATGACTCGCTGATCGCCCGCACAGTGCTGCGCAAGATGATTGAGCAGACGGCAGATCTCTCTCTCTCGGCTATGGCCAATTGCGCCGAGGATGCGATCGAAAAACTCTCGCAGGTCGAGGTCGACATCATCCTGCTTGATCTGGAAATGCCGGGCATGGGTGGGCTCGCGGCGCTGCCGGAGATACTGGCGCGCGCTGGCGGAGCACAGGTCATCGTTATCTCGTCGCTTACGACAGAAGGTGCTGAAGCCACCATGGCTGCTCTTTCGATGGGCGCTGCTGACACCATTCTCAAGCCGCGTCCGAGCGAGTTTACATCCGACTATCGTAGTGAACTGGCTACGCGCATCCGTGCTATCGGCATCTCGTCAACCGAGACCAAGAGGGCGAGTTCTGTTCACCGCGACAAGACCGCCGGGAAAACTGGAGCGCTGCCAAAGTCGGTGCGAGCAATTGCCATTGGTGCGTCTACCGGCGGCATCCATTCCATGTGTCAGATGTTGAGTGATCTGCCCAAATTCATAGATCAACCGATCGTGATCTCCCAACATCTGCCCAACAGTTTCATGTCGGTATTTGCCCGCCAGCTTGAAATCGCATCTTCTCGCAAGGCTAGAATTGCAGAAGACGGCATGCCCGTGACGCCTGGAGAGATCATGGTCGCACCCGGCGACGGGCATCTGATAATTGCCTTGAATGACGGGCAACCTGTCGCGCGTATCGCCCGTCACGAAGTGCCAAATGGCTGTTGTCCTTCGGTTGATCCGATGTTGGAATCGCTGGCCAAAAGCTTCGATGGGGCAATACTCGGCATTATCCTGTCGGGAATGGGATGCGATGGTGTGCTCGGCGCTCGGTGCGTTGTCGACGCGGGGGGCACGATCTTGGTTCAAAATCGCGAAACATCAGCTGTATGGGGCATGCCGGGAGCCGTGGCTGAAGCAGGTCTGGCATCGGCTATACTTGCCCCGGAAGATCTCGCAATACGCATTTTATCCAGCAAGGCGGTGACCAAATGGACATGAATGTGGGGTCACAGAAAATCATTGCCGATTTGCTCTCACTCCGGACCGGCCAACAGCTCACGGAAGATCGCAGCTGGCGAATTGATACCGCGCTTTCAGGCATATTCCGGCAAATTGGTATATCCAATGTTGACCAGCTCGTTTGCCTGCTCGACCAACCGGGCCATGCCACCCTGTCACAACAGGTGGTAGAAGCTTTGCTCAACAACGAAACCTATTTCTTTCGCGACCGTGCGATGTTTGACCAGCTATCCGGTCACGTGCTGCCGCAACTTGCCAAGCAGCGCAAAAAGGAAAAAACCTTGTCGATATTATGCGCTGGCTGCTCGACCGGGCAGGAGGCGCTATCTCTGGGAATGACTATACTCGAACAAAAGACGCGCTGGGCGGGTTGGAAGGTTGAAATCACCGGTACGGATATCTCTCACGGTGCCATCGCGACCGCGCGGGCAAGCACATATTCGCAATTCGAGATACAACGTGGCCTGCCCGTTGCTCAAATGCTGGCCCATTTCACCGAAACGCCGATGGGCTGGGAAGCCAACGAAGATCTGAGGGGGTTGATGCGATTCAGGGTTCATAATCTGCTTGATCCGATGCCCGCAATCGGCTCGTTCGACCTTGTTTTATGCCGGAACGTATTGCTCTATTTCGATACAGCAACCCGTCAGCGTGCATTTGCGCGGTTGATGGAGTGTTTGCATCCTGATGGTTGGGTCATGCTCGGCGCGGGAGAAACTGTTGTCGGTCATACCGATCAGCTGGCATTGGTTAAAGGAGGGATAGGACTTTATCGCCCCAGTGCATCCAGCCTGAAGATCCCGAATTTGGAGCTTTCATGAGCTTGCAGACCAGCTTGTCAAATGTATCATACCGTAAAAGATATTAACCAATCCTTAGTTGTAGATATGTAAAACGGCGCAAACTATCCCTCTAAGAGGATAATGCAAACTACCCCTCTAAGAGGATGATGGAGTGAGGAAATATCTGAAGGAATGGAGTGGTAGCGCACAAAGCCTGGTCTTTACGCCATTGATCGTACTGACCTTGATCTCTGCTACAGTGGCTATGCTGCTCGTGATCAATGATGCGATTTCGATACCACTGACGTCACCGCTTATTTTGGGTGGTATAACGGCATATGTTGTTGCCGCGGTGATTTTTGCTCGCCTTGGTGTATCTTATATTAGTCATCTCAGAAGCCTTGGGATGACCGACAGTTTAAGTCTTTTGCCCAACCGTCGCGCATTACACGCCGACGTCCACAATGCTGGTACAACGGATTCGGAATCGGCCATCGCACTGATCGATCTGGACGGGTTTAAACTGGTCAACGATCAATATGGTCACAATGTTGGCGACCAGGTGATCAAGAACTGTGCGGCAATGCTCGCGGATTTATGTGGCCAAGATGCGCGTTGCTATCGCCTGGGTGGAGACGAGTTTGCGATTTCCATGACGGGACCGCTTTCCGGAACAATCGTGGAAGGCATATCCCGCAGCTTTATCGATCTATTCAAGAAACCGATCATAATAGAAGATCGCCGCATCGTGCTCGGGGCCAGCATCGGCATTTCAAGCAGCAAAGGTGCAGACTGGCAAAGCTCCTCGGAACTGCTACGTCGATCAGATGTGGCGATGTATGCTTCTAAACGCAACGGCAAGATGCGGTGTACCTGGTACCAACCCGAATTCGATCGCAGCCGTGAGGCCTCCCAAAAAATTGATAGCGAGATGCGTCACGCGCTGGCCAAGGATGAGTTTTACGTGCTTTACCAACCATTGGTATGCGCCCGGACCGCTAAAATTGTAGCGGTAGAATCCTTGCTGCGCTGGGCGCGACCGGACGGTAAGCTAATCGGTCCCGATGTCTTCATCCCCATCGCCGAAGAATCCGGTTTGATTAACCCGATCGGACTGAAGGTATTACGCCAGGCCTGCAATGACGCTCTAATGTGGGACGATATCACGCTCTCGGTGAACATTTCTCCGGCGCAGTTGCGGGATGTAGAATTTCCCATCCAACTGGGACAGATCCTGGAAGAAACCGGGTTTCCGGCCGAACGGCTGGAACTGGAAATTACAGAAACCTGTCTTGTGCTTGATCCAATACTTGCCGAACGTACTCTCGACGTGATCCGAGGATTCGGCGTCAATATCGCGTTGGATGATTTTGGCACTGGCTATGCCTCGATCGGTTTTCTGCGGATGTTCCGCTTTGAAAAATTGAAACTCGATCGATCACTGGTTGTCGACGCGGGAGACGATGAAGGTTCCCGCGCAATGATGATTTCAAGCATCAGCGTTGCGCGCGCGCTCAATATGGCGGTCACCGCTGAAGGCGTCGAAACCCAACAACAAGCGGATTTGGTAAGGTCCGCTGGCTGTGATCAGATTCAGGGTTGGCTGTATTTCAAAGCACTGCCGCCAGATGAAATCACGCATCACCTTGTACAGCAAAATTTGCAAAATTATAAAATAAAGTCAATCAAGTAGGATCAGATGTCATGACTATCGCTTCGACCAATATGAACGACCTTAGTGCAGCGCATGCTGAAACCAAGGAAATGCTGCTGAACCAGTCCATTGAAGGGGGTAACTTTCTTTGGAATAAATATCTTGATTGTTCGATTGGCGCCAAGCTCAATTTCTATCATGCGGTGAACTCGCTTTTCGGCATTGCCTTGCTTGCGGTTGGCTGGTTTTCACTGAATGCGATTGAAGCTATCTTGCTGGAGGAGGGCATCAATTCTCCAGCGGTCAAGGAAGTCGCCGACCGGGCGGAAATGATATTCATCATGATCATGATCCTTACATTCGCATGGGCTTTCGTCGCGATCTATCGGGTTGGCAAGGATATATCCGGCGGCATTAGGAAGCTCGTGCCGATGTTGTGGGATGTGATCGAAGGCAGGATGGATATGGATATCCCCTACCTTAGCCGCAAAGACGAGATGGGGGATATGGCGCGATCGATAGAGGTTTTCCGTCGCGCTTCAATAAGACTGCAAAAGGTTCGCAGCGAGCGCGAGCAAGCCCATGAACGGGAAAGGGACAGCGAAGCGAAGCAGAGCCGCCTGCGCGATGAGCAAACCAAAAAAATACGGATAATGGCCGACAAGTTTGAAAGCACGATCAGTGACGTTGTCAGCAGCGTAGCGGCCGCTTCGGTACAGCTGCAATCGACAGCGACGTCCATGGCGTCTTCAGCGGAACAGTCTGCCACCCAAACCGGCAACGTGGCGAGGGCAATGGAAGACGCCTCAAAGGGTGTCACCGCCGCCGCTGCTGCCAGCGATGAATTTGCAATGTCAATTGGCGAGATTAGTCGTCAGGCTTCCAGTTCCGCAGAACTGGCGCGTAAAGCGGCTGACGCAGCCGGAGAGGCTGACACAACCATGTCTGCCCTTTCCGATTCGGCAGAACAGGTTGGCCAAATCGTCGAACTGATCCAGAGCATTGCCCACCGTACCAATTTGTTGGCACTCAACGCCTCGATCGAAGCGGCTCGCGGCGGGGAAGCAGGGCGCGGGTTCGCGGTTGTCGCCTCCGAGGTAAAGGAACTGGCTTCACAGACAAGCAAGGCCACTCAGGATGTCGCTAACCAGATTGGCAGCATGCAGGAGTCGACCACGGCAAGCGTGGACGCGCTCCGCTCTATCGGGTCGCAAATCCAGAAACTCGAAACAACCGCTGTTTCGATCGCCGCTGCGGTTGATCAACAGGCAGTGGCCGGGCAGGATCTGGCGCGAAGCATTGATGCCACCGCGCAGGGAACCGAGGAAGTTTCAAACAATATTGTCCAGGTGAGAGAAACGTCACGCGCGACAGGAACTTCAGCCACCCAGGTTCTGGGGTCTGCAACGGATCTCGAAAAACAGGCCGCCAAGCTAAACGAGCATGTCGAACAGTTCCTGGGATACGTCCGCGAGTGGGATTTCTTCTCGCACGATAATCAGAAAACCGGATAACCGGCACTATTCCCGGATCGCGCTCAGCGCCGCTCCTGCCGCAAAAGGGGTGATGGCAACGAGCAGCAGGGAAATTGCGGCTAGAAACAGCAAGGCACTGCTGCCTTGTGCAGAAAGGCTGCCGGCGCCGAATATCAGCAGCGGGATGGCCAGTGGAACCAGCAGCAGTCCGCCAAGCGCGCCTGCTCCCTTGAGACCAGCGGTCAGCGCCGCGATCATCACCGCCAGACCGGCCAGAGCCGGCGTCGCTATCGCCAGGCTGGCCAGCAGCGTGCCGAGGGCCGCGCCTTCCAGTCCCATCAGGCCGCTGGCCAGAAAAGCCGCGAGGAGCAGCGGCGGGCCGAAAGCGAGCCAGTGCGAGACCAGCCGGGCCGCCGCGATCATCTCGTCAGACAGGCCGCGGACGATCAGCTGGTCATAGACCCCATTTTCAAGATCGGGCTGGATCAGCCGGTCGAGCGGCAGCAGGGTTGCCAGCAGCGCCGCGATCCATAATATTCCTCCGCCGGTCTGGAGCAGCAGCTCACGATCCGGTCCGACGGCAAAGGGGAACAGCGTCGCGGCGGAGAGGTAAAATATTACCGGCAGCCAGGTCCCGCCACTGGCATAGCTCTGCCGGACATCGCGCCAGATGATCGTAGCGATGCTGTTCATCACAAACATGCTTCCATTTCTTCCAATGGCTGGAGCTTCATGGTGAAATGAAAGGTAATTGGCAGCGGGATATGGCTCGCCGCGAGAATGATCCCGCCGTCGTCCAGATGCTTTTGAAGCTCTGTCCCGAGTTGTGCGACCGAGTCCGTATCGAGGCCATTGGCCGGTTCGTCGAGCAGCCAAAATCGCGCGTTCGTCAGATAGGTTCGCGCAAGCCGCGCCCGCTGTCTTTGGCCGGTCGAAAAATAGCGCACCGGTACCTCGGCGAGATGGTCCAGACCCGCGCGCGCCATCGCCGATGCAACATCCGCTTTGCCCTTGCCGTCCAGTTTCGCCCAGAAGCGCAGTGCCTGTTCGAGCGGCAGATGCTCGTCCAGCGCCAGCCGGTCGTCACACAGGGTCTTGGCCTCGGGCGCAGCGTAATATCCCGCTGACGGCTGGAGCAGGCCGGACAGCAGACGCAGCAGGCTGGATTTGCCGACACCATTGGGCCCGGTCAGCAATCCTGCCTGTCCCGGCTCAAGGGAAAATGACAGGCCGCGGAACAATATCCGCCCGCCGCGCACGCAGCTTATCCCCTCGGCCAAGAGCCGATCGCTGCTTCCGGTTGACTGTCCCGTGTTCATCGCACAGACTTAAGACATGAATTGGCGAGAAAGCCAAGCAAGGAGCAAGAAATATGGTAGCGCGATTGACCGATGACGAACGCAAGGCGGCTTTGGCGAAGCTTTCGGACTGGGAATATGACGCAGCGCGCGATGCGATCAGCCGCTCGTTCAAATTTGCCGACTTCACCGAAGCTTTCGGATTCATGACCCGTGTCGCTCTGCACGCGGAAAAGGCCGATCATCATCCCGAATGGTTCAATGTCTACAACCGGGTGGACATATTGCTGACCACTCATGATGCGGGCGAAAATGGCGGCCTGTCGTCGCGCGATGTCGATCTGGCAAATGTCATCGAGCTTTGCCTCTAGAGCCTATTTTTCATCCGATCCGGCGAGCACATCGCCCAGGTTGCTGGTCAGGCTGACCGATTGTTTACGAACGCGACCGGGCATCCACCGCGCGGCAAAGGCCAGCTGCTTGGCCATTTTGTTGACCGGCGTGTGAAGCTTGTCGCCATGCACCGCACCCCAGGCCGCAGGCCCGATGATCGAAACCGGGCTGACCATGACGCCCGCTTCTTCGAGCCGTTCCTTACCGCTCTGGTTGGTGCCTTCGACGACCTCGGATATGATATTGGTGTCGATAAAGCCGGGCATCAGCGAGCGTGACTTGATGCCATATTTGCGGAACTCGATGTCATGCGATTCGGCGAGGCCGCGCACGGCAAATTTGGTCGCGCTGTAGACGCTGAGATCGGACACCCCGTAGATGCCTGCTGCCGATGCGGTATACAGGATGCAGCTGTCCGGGGTGTTCTTGAGCATTTCGAAACAGGCCCGGGTGCCGCTGATCACGCCGGTAAGGTTGATCGCGATCATCAGGTCGATAGCGGCATCTTCCATTTCCTCGATCGCACCGCCTTCACCAATCCCGGCATTGTTGAACAAGACTGTCATCGTACCGCCGGTGATCGCACCGAAGTCGGCGACCGCCTGTTTCCATTGTGCCCGGTCGGTCACGTCCAGACGGTGGATTGAACTTTGACCTTCGGGCAATTGCCCAGCGGTTTCGGCCATGCCCTTTTCATTGATATCGGCAATCCCGACGAACCAGCCTTGCTCGGCGAAATAGCGACCGACTTCGCGGCCCAGGCCGGATGCCGCGCCGGTGATGAAAATAGTCTTTTGTCCGCCTTGATAGCCCATGGTTCCGCTCCCGCCTCGTTATTAACATTGATGTTCATTCGAGCGGTTTTTGACGTGAACGTCAAGCGAAGTTGGACATGCGGGCGAAAGCGCGTCACTATAGCTGCCAATGCCTGTCTCCGGTCCTTCCATCCGTCTGCAGAATGTCAGCCGCCAATATGGTGCGGTCCGGGCGGTCGATTCGGTATCGCTGGATATCGTGGCGGGCAGTCTGGTGGCTTTGGTCGGTCTCTCCGGCTCGGGCAAATCGACTTTGCTCAAGATGATCAACCGGCTGGTCGAACCGGATAGCGGAGCGATTTCCATCGGTGACGAACCGGTCGAATCGCTCGATCCCCATATCCTGCGCCGGCGGATCGGCTATGTTTTCCAGAATATCGGCCTGTTTCCGCATATGACGATTGCCCGCAATATCGCAATCGGGCTCGAACTGGCAGGCGAGAAAGAAGGGCTCGCTGATCGGGTGATCGAATTGCTCGATCTCGTCGAACTGCCCCGGGACATCGCCTCACGCATGCCCGATCAGCTAAGCGGCGGCCAGCAACAAAGGGTGGGGGTTGCGCGCGCGCTGGCGACACGGCCCGGCCTGATGCTGATGGACGAGCCCTTCGGCGCGCTCGATCCGGTGACCCGCGACAATCTGACCGATCAGTACAAGGCGCTGCACGACAAGCTGGGCCTGACCACGATCATCGTGACCCATGACATGGCCGAGGCGCTCTATCTGGCCGACCGCATCCTGGTGATGGAGGATGGCCAGATCAAGGCGGATGCCACGCCCGCCGAACTATTGTCGGGCAATGTCGGCGAAGAAGCGGAGGCTCTGGTCGCCATTCCCCGGGCGCAGGCGGCACATCTGATTGCCTTGAGCAAATCAACATGACGGACCAATGGGAACAGGCCCTTGCCCGCGTGCCGGAACTGCTCGCAGCGCATGTCCAGATCAGCGTGTCGGCCCTGTTTCTGGCGATGATCATTTGCCTGCCGCTGGCGATCTGGGCGGCGCGATCGCCGAGAGTGGCTGGGGTGGCGCTGACCGTGGCCAGTCTTATCCAGACGATCCCCGGGCTGGCTCTGCTGGCGCTTTTCTACCCGTTGCTGCTCGGCATCTCGGCTCTGATCGGCGGGGGAATATCGGCTTTCGGTTTCCTGCCCGCGCTGCTCGCGCTGACCCTTTATGCGCTGCTGCCGATCTTGCGCAATGCGGTGACCGGGCTCGCCGGGGTGGATTCGGCCGCCAAAGAAGCAGCGGACGGTCTCGGTATGACCAGCGGTCAGAAATTATATTATGTCGAAGCGCCTCTGGCGGCGCCCACGATCATGGCCGGTATTCGAACGGCAGCGGTGTGGACCATCGGCGCTGCGACGCTTTCGACGACGGTGGGTCAGCCCAGCCTCGGCGACCTGATCTTTGCCGGACTGCAGACGCAGAACTGGACACTGGTGCTGGCGGGTTGCCTGTTTTCGGCAGCGCTGGCCATTTCGGTCGATCTGTTGCTCGGGCTGATCGAGCGGGGGATCCGCGAGCGCCGCCGGATATTGGCATGGGCGGGGATAGCGATTATTGCAGCGGGCCTGCTGACCGCGACGCTCCCGCTGCTGATCGCGCGCGACAATATCGTGGTGATCGGCGCCAAGGGCTTTTCCGAACAGTTCATTCTCGCGCGCCTGATCGGGTCGCGGCTGGAAGAGGCGGGCTATGAAGTCCGTTACCGCGACGGGCTGGGATCCGCGGTTGTTTATCAGGCCCTGTCGGAGGGCGATGTTGACGTCTATGTCGACTATTCGGGCACGATCTGGACCAACCAGATGCAGCGCACCGACACCCAGCCGAAAGCAGCAATGCTCGCAAATATCGCGCAATGGAGCAGCGCCAATCAGGGCGTCAAAATGCTCGGCGCACTGGGATTTGAAAACACCTATGCCTTTGCCGTGAGACCGGAAGACGCGCGGACAAAATCGCTCAATACGCTCGATGATCTGGCGCGGGTGTCGAGCGATTTCAATTTCGGCACGGATGTCGAGTTTCTCGAACGGCCCGAATGGCGGATGGTGCAGGACGCCTATCCGATCCGCTTCAAGGACGCCCGGTCATTCAATCCCACTTTCATGTATCCGGCGTTGGCCAGCGGTGAAGTCGACGTAATATCTGCCTTTTCATCCGACGGCCGGATCGCGGCGAATGGTTTTGTCATACTGCAAGACACGAAGGGAGCCGTGCCTTCCTATGAAGCGATCTTGCTGCTGGCCCCGGAGCGCGACAACGACGACAAGTTCGTCGCGGCACTAAATCCGCTGGTCGGTGCAATCACGGTGGAAAATATGCGCGAAGCCAATTATATGGTCGATCGCACAGAGAACAAGAAAACGCCCCGGCAAGCCGCCCGATGGCTGGATAAGAAGTTAAAGGAATGAACGTGAAATCTGGTTTTGCATATCTATCGAAAATGGCCGGCCTGGCCGCATTGCTGTTCATGGCAGGTTTTTCGGTCGCGGCGCGCGCGGAAGTGACGGTCACTTTCTATTCGCACGATTTTGGCAAGAATTTCCCGCACGCCTTTTTTGTCGCCAAGGGTGAGCTGGCAAGCGGCAAGAAGGTCGATACCGGTTTCGGCTTTACCGCCGTCAACGTGTCGCCGGGCATCTTGTTCGGCTCGGTCAAAGGGCATGTGAAGGCACCATCGGACGACTATATCGCCAGCAGCAACCCGCATTTCACCGTGAAAATCAGTGACAAAAAATATCGCGAACTTATGGCCGTGGTGCAGAAATGGCAGTCTATTCCCCAGAAAAGCTACAGTCTCAACAAGCGCAATTGCGTGCATTTCATCAATGATGTGATCAAGGTATTGGACCTCAAGACGAATTTGAAAACCGCCAACTGGAAGAAGCCCCGGTCCTTCATGGAGGAAGTCATGAAGCTTAATCCCTTTCTCAAATGATCGATAAAAGGCGCGCTATATGACGGACGTTTGCATGGTAATTGGCGCCGGCGCCGGCATTGGCGGTCATGTCGCCAGGAGATTTGCCCGGGATGGCTATCATGCAGCGCTGTGCCGCCGTAGCGATCAGGACGGTCTTGATCATATGGTCGCCGAGATCGAGGCGTCAGGCGGCTCTGCTTCGGGCCATTTGCTTAACGCGGTCGAGGACGGATCGATCGAGGAAGCAATCGAACGGATCGAAGCCGAGACCGGCGCGATCAAGACACTGGTCTATAATCTCGGCGCACAGGTCGGCAACCGGCCGCTGGCGGAAACCCACCACAAGATGTTCGAGATGGGCTGGCGGCTGGCGACCTTCGGATTGTTCCGGGCGGCGAAAGTGCTGATGCCATTGATGGAAAAGCGGGGCGGCGGAACCTTTCTGGTCACTTCGGCAACCGCAGCGGTGCGCGGCAATGCGGGCCAGCACAGCCATGCGGCGGCGATGGCGGGCCGCCGGTTGCTCTGCCAGACGCTAAACGCCGAATTCGCGCCCAAAAATATTCATGTCGCGCATATCCTGATCGACAGCGCGGTCAATGCGCCGGATACGCTGGGCAAGCTTCTCGGACCGGAACGGTTCGCAAAATTGCTGGAAGCCAAAGCCAACGGCAAGGACGAGCTGATGGAACCAAGCGCGATTGCCGACACCTATTTCCACATCGCGCACCAGCACCGCTCGGCCTGGACCCATGAACTCGACATGCGCGCCTTTTCCGATACCGCCTGGTGGAACCACCCGGTCGATATCTAGGCCCTGGCCCTAGCTACATCGCCATCACATGATAATGGTGCCAGGTGAAAATCGCCACGGCACCGCGATGCGGGGACCAGGCTTCGGCCCGTTGGCGCACGTCCTGTTCGGACGGACGCTCCGCCAGCTCCAGAAAATTGCCGACACCGACCTGGATAGCAAGGTCGCCAGCCGGCCAGATATCGGGACGGCCCTGGGCAAACAGCAGATAGATTTCCGCCGACCAGCGGCCAATGCCCTTGATCTTTGTCAGCAGCGCGATGGCTTCTTCATCATCGACCGGCAGGTTGGCGAGGTCGAGGCCTCCTGAGAGGATCAGTTCCGCGAGGCTTCTGGCATAGCCCTGTTTCTGGCGGGACAGTCCGCAGGCGCGCAATTCATCAAATTCGGTCGTGATCAGGGTTTCGGCCGGGCAACCGTCGCCCAGCCGCGCCTCGAGCTTGTTCCACACCGCCGCCGCCGAGGCCACGCTGACCTGCTGGCCGACGATGGTGCGGAGCAATGTTTCATAGCCTTCCGGACGGATCCGCGGTTCCGGATAGCCGGACTGCGCGATCGCTGCTGCCAGTCGCGGCTCGAGTTCGCTGACATGGTCCAGCCCGGCTTTGATTGTTTCTTTTGACAGGCCCATCGATTTATCGTCCCCGTTTCGGCCCTTGATTATTTTTGACGGTCCAGACATAGCGTGCGGGATTTTCAATTAACAGTCAGTTCAAGGGGTAGCTATGCCAACGATTCATGTAACCGGCCGCGATGGCGAAGAAAAAGCGGTTTCCGTCGATAGCGGAATCAGCGTCATGGAAGCGATTCGCGACAATGGCTTTGATGAGTTGCTGGCACTGTGCGGCGGCTGCTGTTCCTGCGCCACCTGCCATGTCCATGTCGATGCCGACTGGAAAGCCAAATTGCCGGAAATGAGCGAAGACGAAGATGATCTGCTGGAAAGCAGCGACCATCGCAACGAGTTTTCGCGCCTCAGTTGCCAGATCGAACTGTCGGATGATCTCGAAGGCCTAAAAGTCCGGATCGCCCCGGAAGACTGAGTCTTTCCGACAGGGCATCGAAAAAAGGGAGCGCTTGCCGCTCCCTTTTTTACATGTGGAGCGTTTCTATCTTGCCAGTTTGACGATCGCCCGAGGACTGCCGCCGGCGCTGCTGGCATCGTCGACTTTCCAGTGCAGGCTTTTCATTGCACCTTTCATTTTATAGCCGTCTGCGGTGTTGTTGCTCAGCACCTCGCCATCCGTCTCGATGGTAAAATTCCCATCGATAGGCTGTGTTTTCTGTTTGCTTGAACCGCCCATCGGCATTGGGCCCATGGCACCGGCCAGGCCGCCCGGCCCGGCCATCGCCGGTGTCGATATTTCGAGTTCGCCGCCGCTGCGACGGATGATCTGGACAAAGGGAAATTGCATCGTCGCGCCGGGTATGGTGGGAAAGGCAAACATCTGATCGAAATTCCCGCTGACCGCATATTCGACCTCGAACAGATTATCGCCCATATATTCGACCTTGTTCCAGCCGTCATATTTGGCGAGCTGGGCTGCGAATTCTTTCAGGCCTTCGTCATCGCCCGGCACCGCCCCGCCAAAGATCGAACGCATGGCGGCATTTTTCTGCTCATCGTCCTTTTGGCCGCTTTCTGGAGAATCGCCGTCCATCTCGGCGGATTGCGAAGACATCGGGCTGTCATCCCCTTCGGCCAGTTGCATCTGGCCATTATAGGTAAAACTATAGGTCCCGTTGTTCATCAGCCGCAGTTGCGATTCAAACTTTCCCGGGATCAGCAAGCAGCCAGCCAACAGCAGCGGTATGGATAGGGCCGCGAACAATTTGACGAGCTCTTTCATAGTCTTATTCTCCTCTTTTCCTCGTATATTCGGCATATAAAGCGATGGCAGCGGCGTTGGAAACATTCAGGCTTTCCATCCTGCTGCTCATCGGCAACCGCGCCAGTGCATCGCAATGGGCCGACACATTCTGCCGCAGCCCTTCGCCTTCCGCGCCCATCACCAGCGCCAGCTTGCCGGTGCCCATGGCGCTTTCCAGTTCATCGCCGGCATCGCCGTCCATGCCGATCCGCCAATAGCCGGCTTCGGCAATTTCATCGAGCGCGCGGGACAGGTTGACCACCCGGATCCAGGGGACAATTTCCAACGCGCCGGAGGCTGACTTGGCCAACACACCCGATTCGGGCGGAGCATGGCGATCCTGGGTGATAATCGCGGCTGCATCAAAGGCAGCGGCGGAACGCAATATCGCACCGACATTATGCGGGTCGGTGACCTGATCAAGGATCAGCAAAGGACGATCGCTCTGTTCGTCGAGCACATCGCCCAGCCAGATATCGGGCAGGGGGTCGACGTCGGCGACCATGCCCTGATGCGGTGCGTCGCGCGGGATGACCCGGCCAAGGTCCGCCACATCGCTGATCACCACGGCGATATCATCGGGAATATCGAGCGTTGCCAATGCCTCTCGCGTGATCGATATTTTCTTGATCACCCTGCGGGGATTGTCGAGCGCTGCTTCGATTGCGTGCCGTCCCCAGAATTTGAGTCCGCCACCGGTTTTCTTTATAGATTTGTTCTTGCGTGCCATATTAGCTCTCTAGCCGCTAAGCCTCCTGCCGACAGCCCTTTTTTTCTGCAAATTTGCGAGGGCAGGCATTGACAGTTTGCCATCCCTTCGTCATTGAGCCGCTCTTGTCGCCGATGGCGGCCTTGGATACCCGG
This sequence comes from uncultured Parasphingorhabdus sp., assembly GCA_965534715.1. Lineage (GTDB taxonomy): Bacteria > Pseudomonadota > Alphaproteobacteria > Sphingomonadales > Sphingomonadaceae > Parasphingorhabdus. Next base: position 89 of record CBETBW010000029.1, on the reverse strand, counting down.
ATGGACAGGTGGCCGAGTGGTTAAAGGCAGCAGACTGTAAATCTGCCCGTGTAAGCGTACATAGGTTCGAATCCTATCCTGTCCACCAT
>CBETBW010000028.1:0-28866 GCA_965534715.1 uncultured Parasphingorhabdus sp. | reverse complement strand
CGCTTCCCAATATTTCCGAAGCGACGCTGATATATTTCTGTCCGGCTTCCTTGGCGGCGGCAATGGCTGGAACAATTTCCATGGATTTGCGAACACCGTCGAGGCGAATGAGCATCGGCAGATTTACCCCGGCGATGACTTCGACCTTGCCTTTTTCCATCAATGAAATGGCAAGATTGGACGGCGTCCCGCCAAACAGGTCCGTCAGAATGATGACTCCCTTGCCGGAATCCACCTTCGCTATGCAATCCGCTATTTCCTGACGGCGTTCTTCCATATCGTCACGATCACCAATGCCGACCGCCGCGATCGCCTTTTGCGGGCCGACGACATGTTCCATCGCTATGACAAATTCCGTTGCCAGTTGCCCGTGTGTGACGAGAACCAATCCAATCATGTTGATTAAATTCCCTTGTTCCCGTTCGAATTCTGCATGGATTCCAGCGCTTCCATCGGCGGTGAAGCCAAGTTGCGATGCAGGACATTGGGCGAAAAGCCTGCTGCACGCAAGTCTTTGCTCAGGCGTTCGGCAACATGTACCGATCTGTGACGCCCACCGGTGCAGCCGATCCCTATATTGACGTAGGCCTTGCCAGCGTCCTGATAGCGCGGCAGCAGAAATTCGAGCATATCGAGTATTTTCTCAATTGCCTCGGGATAGGCAGGGTCTTTGCTGATATATTCTGCCACTTCCGGATCGAGGCCCGTCATCTGCTTGAGTTCCGGGTCCCAGAACGGGTTGGCCAGGAAGCGGACGTCAAATAACAGGTCGATATTATTGGGGATACCTCTGGAAAAACCGAAGCTGGTCAATGTGATTGTGGTGGCGGCATCCTTGTCCAGCGAGAAACGTTGGCGGATTTCGCGCTGCAGGTCGTTCGCCGTCAAATCACTGGTATCGATCACATGATCCGCCCAACGACGAAATGGCGCGAGCAACGTCCGTTCAAGGGCAATGCCTTCTTTGGCCGGTCGATCAAGAGCCAGCGGATGACGCCGTCGCGTTTCATCGTATCGTCTCCCCAGCTCCCCGCCGGAGCAATCCAGAAACAGTGTTGAAATAAGATAGCCCGGCTTTTGTTGCAGGCGTTTGATGCTGTCGATTAACTTGCCCGGTTCAAACCCTCTTGTCCGGCTATCGAAACCGAGGGCCAATGGCGGATCGCCGTCACCCCGGGAACTCGACGGCGGTGTTTTCAGCAGGCCTTCGACCAGTCGAATGGGGAAATTGTCCACCGTCTCCCAACCGATGTCTTCCATTGTTTTCAACGCGGTGGACTTTCCGGCCCCCGACAGGCCGGTGACCAGCAGGACGTTTTTGACGCAATCACCGGTCATATGCCAACCTCATTCCGTAATATCCGCTGCAAGGCCAATTCCGCCTTGATTGTCGCACTGTTTTCCATGGCGTCCAGTGTACAGAATGGAATAGTTATTCCCAGCATAATCATGGTTTGTTTGTCCATTGGAAACCGGTCTGGATCATCCTTCAGATTGACGATCAGTTTTAGCGCAACTTCGGACATATGTTCGCGCTGCAATATCCCCAATGAGCGGACCTCCAGTTTGCCGGCGAGACTGGATGGCGGGCTCAACAGTAAATTTTCACCTTGTCGATTGACGACGACATAATCGTCACTGATCAATGTCGCCCCTCGGTCGATCAGACGCAACGCCAGATCTGACTTTCCCGATCCTGATTTTCCGCAAATCATCAGCCCAGCACCCGAAATTGCGACGGCGGTTGCGTGTATTTTAAGCTGATCGTCCTTGCCGGTCATGGTTGTCACCCCGGGGCCTTTGGAAGACGAATCTCGAAACAGGCTCCTGATTTTCCGCCCGCCCGGTCCAAAATGTGAATCTTGCCTTGATGGCCTTCGACGATGGTCTTTGCGATCGCCAGTCCCAGTCCGCTATGTTTTCCGAAAGCTTCTCCATCAGGGCGATCAGAGTGAAAGCGCTGGAAAACCTGTTCCCGCTGGTCCGGATGAACACCTGGTCCTTCATCGGCGATATGAATGACAATCTCGTCACCATCCGGCGTCGCCAAAATCTCCACCAGGCCGCCTTCGGGTGAGAAAGAGACGGCGTTGTCCAGCAAATTGCTGAACACACGCTCCAGGCGACCCCCGTCTCCCATCACCTTTGCAACATCCTTTGCGGGTCGTGCGAAGGCTATATTGACACCCAGATTCGAGGTCCGTTGTTCGCGGGCGGCTAGCAACTGCTCCAGCATATTACCAATATCGACAGGTTCAAACTTGGCTCTCGCCAGTTCGGCATCGACCCGCGAAGCATCCGAAATATCGTTGATAAGCCGGTCAATGCGGCGGATATCGTCGTTGGCGACATCGAGAAGCTGTTTCTGCAAATCCGGGTCATCGACCCGTTCCAGTCCCTCCAGTGCAGACCGCAGCGAGGCGAGGGGGTTCTTGATTTCATGACTGACGTCGGCGGCGAATGCTTCTGTTGCATCGATCCGATGACGTAGTGCTGCACTCATGTCGGAAAGTGCGCGGCTCAACTGTCCGATTTCGTCGCGCCGGCCGGGCATTCGGGGAATCGCGATTTCGTCCGATCGTCCCATGCGAACGCGAACAGCCGCGCGGGCGAGTTTTCTGATCGGTCTGACGATGGTACGCGCCAGAAAAAGCGAAAGCAGAATCGAGATCGTTGCTGCTACCAATATCACAAGCAACACGCTGGATCGTTCCGCTCGTACAATTCGCGTGATATCTCGTGCGTTTGCGGTGAGCAGGATGGAGCCGGTTCCATCGGGAAGCGGTCTGCCAGCTGTAATTACCGGCGTACGGTCCGGTGCTAAACTGACCGAGCTGATCGCATTCCCCGCGTTTTTGGCTGCCAAAAGCTCCGGCCATTCTCCCACTATATCGTTGGCGGGTTCGCTGAAATCCGGGATTTGCGCACTGAAAACGACGCTTTCAATGGTTCGATCCAATATGCGAGCAACATCTTTGCGAAACGGCTCGGCATCCGGATCGACAAATTCGTAAGTCGGCTTCGCCAGCGCAAAGCTGTCGATGACTTTCGTGCCGTCGGGAGCATAGAGTCGCAGTCGGGCGTCCAGGTGATTGGAAAACTGGCGGACCAGCGCGTCTCTGTGTTGAGCCTCTCCCGAGGACAACGCGTCAGCGACGATCGTCAGTTGCATTCGCGCTTGTGCGAGGCGCTCTTCTGTCAGCCTGTCCCGATAATTGTTGAGATAGAACAGGCCACCAGCCAGCAGCGCAATCGCCAGGACATTGACGACCAATATGCGGGTTGTAAGGGAAAGCCGGGCCGACCAACGGAGTGACAGACCGCTTTCGCTATCCAGTGCGCGATTATTCCGTGTAGCGATATCCGGCTCCATATAGCGTATCTATTGCATCAAATTCAGCATCAACCTCGCGGAATTTTCTCCGCAACCGCTTGATATGGCTGTCGATCGTGCGGTCGTCGACATAGACATCATCCTGATAGGCGGCGTCCATCAACTGGTTCCGGCTTTTCACCACACCTGGCCGATGCGCCAATGTTTCGAGAATCATGAATTCCGTGACTGTCAGGGTCACAATTATTCCCTTCCATTTCACCAGATGGCGCGCCGGATCCATTTCCAGATCACCGCGGACGAGCGGTTCAGCAGACTCGTCGTCCTGGCCCTCATCCAATGATTTGATAAATTCTGTACGTCGTAAGATGGATCGGACCCGGGCGATAAGCAGACGCTGCGAAAACGGCTTTTTGATATAATCGTCCGCCCCCATTGCAAGCCCGAGTGCTTCGTCCAGCTCCTCATCCTTTGAAGTCAGGAATATGATCGGCAGGTTTGATTTCTCCCGCACTCTTCTGAGCAGTTCCAGCCCGTCCATTTTCGGCATTTTTATATCGAAGATCGCAAGGTCCGGGGGATTCTCCAGAATCGCATGAAGGGCCGCTTCGCTGTCCGAGTAAACACGCGTGACAAAGCCTTCAGCCTGCATCGCGATCGACACGGATGTCAAAATATTGCGGTCGTCGTCGACAAGAGCAATATTGGCTGCCATAAATTTGCGTTCCTTTGCCGCTCGCTCTGGATTCGACCTAGTGGATGGGATAGTATGTTTCAAGATAAGTCATCGGTAACAGTTTCGCCACAAGGAGTCGCGATCTGGCCGGGGATTTCGTAATTTTGCGATGGTCGGCGGGAAGAAATTTGACCGACTCGATAGTGTCCAGTAAGCGCCTTTTCAAACTGCCAGATCGGCGTGACCTCAACCTGTTTCAAGCTTTAGGGGATTACCTGTGCCAAATGTTTCGTCTGTTTCGTTAAATGACCAAGGTTTTGGCAGTTCGGCCGAGCAGCACTGGAATCTGGGTGCTCCCGCTTTGGTTGAAGCTGCTGTCTGCCGTGGCGAAGGGCATTTGGCGAAAGATGGTCCACTGGTCGTGGAGACCGGCAAGCACACCGGGCGCTCCGCCAATGACAAGTTCATGGTCCGTGATGCCGAAACCGAAGACAGTGTATGGTGGGGAAAAACCAATGTCGGGATGACACTGGATCATTTCGCTGCGCTGAAGGAAGATTTCCTCGCCGCTCTCGCCGGGAAAGATACGCTGTTCGTGCAGGATCTTTTCGGTGGATCGCAACCGGAGCACCGGGTCAATGTCCGTGTCATCAATGAGCTGGCCTGGCACAATCTGTTCATTCGTACGATGCTGGTCCGGCCCGATGCCGATGAACTGGCCGCGTTCGAACCCGAATATACAATCATCGATCTGCCCAGCTTCAAGGCCGATCCCGCGCGCCACGGAACCCGCAGCGAGACCGTCATCGCCGTGAACCTCACCGAGAAGCTGATATTGATCGGCGGTACCGCTTATGCTGGTGAAATGAAGAAATCGGTGTTCGGCCTGCTCAACTATCTGTTGCCGCTCGATTCGGTTATGCCCATGCATTGCTCGGCCAATATCGGACCAGAAGGCGATACCGCCATTTTCTTCGGCTTGTCGGGAACAGGCAAGACAACGCTGTCGGCTGATGCCAGTCGCGTGCTGATCGGTGACGACGAGCATGGCTGGTCCGATACCGCGGTGTTTAATTTTGAAGGCGGCTGTTACGCCAAGATGATCCGGTTGTCCGAAGAAGCGGAGCCGGAAATTTTTGCGACCACGCGCCGGTTCGGAACCGTTCTTGAAAATGTCGTCATGGACCCGGAAACGCGGGAACTGGATCTCGATGACAATAGCAAGGCGGAAAATACCCGCGGTGCCTATCCTATCGATTTCATTCCCAACGCCTCGGAAGAAAATATGGGACCGGTTCCCAAGAATATTATCATGCTGACCGCCGATGCGTTCGGCGTGCTGCCTCCGATTTCGCGGCTGACACCGGAACAGGCGATGTACCATTTTCTTTCCGGCTATACCGCCAAGGTCGCCGGTACAGAAATCGGCGTGACCGAACCGGAAGCAACCTTCTCAACCTGTTTCGGTGCGCCGTTCATGCCCCGGCATCCTTCGGTTTACGGCAATCTTCTGAAAGAACGGATAGCAAAAGGCGGAGTCCGCTGCTGGCTGGTAAACACGGGCTGGACCGGAGGTAAATATGGCGAAGGCAACCGGATGCCGATCAAGGCGACCCGGGCATTGCTGAATGCGGCGCTGGATGGCAGCCTGAATGACGGCGAGTTCCGCATTGACGACAATTTCGGTTTCGAAGTGCCGGTATCCGTACCGGACGTCGACAGCGCGATCCTTGATCCCCGCTCGACCTGGTCTGATTCAAGCGCCTATGATGAAACTGCGCAAAAGCTGGTCAAATTGTTCATCGACAATTTCGAACAATTTGCAGAACATGTCGATCAGAATGTCCGGGAAGCAGCCCCTACTGCCGCCTAGGGTGTAACCTCAATTGATCGAGCATTTGATGGCGAAGAGATGCAGCCATGATCCGAGCTTATTCACCGATATTGATTCAATGATTCAGTAATGGACCAATTGAGTCCGCACCCCAGCGCCGGTTGGAGAACGGCGATGACCAAGCTCATTGGTTCACTCTATTATAAGATTCCTGTCTTCACTGAGCCATCACACATTTGACAGAATATTGCAGCAGTGCCCAAAGCAGATCATCACATTAAACTTTCAGAATTTTCGAATAAAGAGCGCGTTTTTATTGATAGACGGAATCTGCTATTTGGGTACAATTTCAACTTTGACCTGTGGTGGGTTTAAAATCTCGATGACATGATGCCACGGCTTCAATCATATCGGCATAGGTATCTACAACCTCCTCCATTTTCTTCGTTTTTGCGACATCGTTCAACAGAACAGCAGCGTCGTGCACTTTTTTGTCGCACGTGATGAAGGCATCTTTACGCGGTCCGAGCGCTTCGAATAGGGCGTCCAGGTCATCTTTTGCGATTGGGTCATGATGAGCAATAGCATATGAAGAAGCCTCAATTTTTGCAAAATCGTTGAGTATTATCCCGTCAGTAATCTCATGCGTACTCCTGTTTAAAGCTTGCATGATACAGACAACAGATTTTGCGTTTTCTCCTGATGCATCGCCATGACCATGCGCTCTTTGCGCCGTATCATCCGAGTGAGAGACATTTTCATGTCTATTTTCTCGCATATCCTCGCAGGATGCAACGAGCATAACCGAAAATACGAACAGGCCCAAATGTGTGATTTTGTTTATCATATTCATGCGTCCGCTCTAGTCATCGCAAAATTGAAACACAAATTTTTAGTGCCTCGCCTTTGGCGTAAACCTGCCAGCTGGTAGCGGGCCAAAGCCGTTTTATTTGCGCAGCACTGCCCTCCAGAAATAGACTCCGTTTTCCTGCCAGCTTCAACAAGTCCCCCTACCGCCAGCGCGACAAGGTCGAGAATATGTTCGGCAAGCTCAAGGAATGGCGGCGCACCCATACCGGCTGTCGTCGCTGAACTCACATATTTTTGTCAGCTATCGCAATCGCTCCACCATTATCTTCTGGCTTAGTTAATGAGATGGGGTCGTTGCCGGACGTATCATTGCTTAACGGGTTTTGATGGGGTGATTGCTGATCGTGATATCGAGATATGCAAGATCATTACTGGGCGAGAAGACGATCGTTTCGCCTTCCACAATCCCTTTTGCCTGTGCCGGACTATCAATCTTTCCATTGATTGCGATATCGTCGATGATGCGGACCAGGCATTTTGTCGCGTCGGAAGCGCTATAGTCGGAGGGCGCGGTCAGGCGAATTTCCTGACCGGTAAAATAGTGCAGCCCGTGGGTCACGAAATAGCCCGTCCGGACTTCTGAAAAAGAGGTTTGAAATAATGTCGGGAATGGTCCGTCTGCCAGATATTCTCCCACAGTCTCGTCAAAATAAGCAAAGCTCGCGATCTTGCGAGATGGCATCCATGCCGCGGCAGTGGCTGTCAGGCATTTCCCGATCCATTGGCCCAGCGATAGCATTCGACGATTGATCTCGGGCAAGTGTCTGGCGCTGGCCAGAATGTCCCTCGGGGTAACGCCGATGGATGAATCTTCCGAAGACGGCCCGTCAGAGAAAAGCTGCTCGAATTTCTCCGCGGCAAATCGCTGGCCGGTTTCTGCGGCTGTAAAGCGAGACAGAAGGAAAGGCATGCCGTCTACGATGACTTCGAGCATCTCCAGTTCGTTGAACTTGGCGGTATTGACGGATATTCGCTCTCGTGCTGCGTCGGACCATGGCACGTCCGCCAGATCAAAATCATCCGCAACGGGGGCGATGATCAATAGAGGAGGTTCCGAACTCACCTGACTAGTTCCGCTTCTCGATCGTCTTGTCCTTTTGTTCTTTATATGTTCTAGTCAAAAGGGAAGGCGATAGCAATCCTGTTCATGAAGGATTGGCGGAAATTGAAAGCGAAACTGGCACGACAAGGATACTCATCTCGAAAATCATCGAAACAATATATTGTCAGTCTGCTGATGTATCCGTAACTATCACGCCATGTCTGACCTGATATTATCGGTATTGATGCTGGCCGGAACCGCGCTGCTTGCCGGAGGTGTGTTTGTGCTCCGCAAGGGCGTCAATAAAAGGCAGGGCTGGCTGATGCTCGTCGCTTCTGCAGTGATGTTCGCCAATGTCGCAATCGGGATGATTCCCGTTCCGGACAGCAATCAGCCGGTACCACCGCCGTCCGCCGATTAATCCTATTTGATCGGTGAATCCGGTGCGAGCCGCATGTCGAGATAATTGTCGATCGATCCCATCAACAACTCCATTTCATTCTCGTAGAAATGATTGGCGCGGGGAATCTCGTCATGATGAATTGTGATGTGCTTTTGTGTCCGCAGCTTGTCGACCAGTTTCTGGACTGCACCGGGGGTGACGACTTCGTCATTAACGCCCTGAACGATGATTCCTGATGCAGGGCAGGGTGCCAGAAAGTTGAAATCATACATATTGGCAGGTGGTGATACGGAAATGAATCCGCGGATTTCCGGCCGGCGCATCAGCAATTGCATGCCGATCCAGGCGCCAAAGCTATAGCCGGCGATCCAGGTGGTCTGTGCTTCGGGATGGAAGCTCTGCACCCAGTCAAGCGCCGATGCGGCGTCCGACAATTCACCAATGCCATTGTCGAATGTGCCCTGTGAACGACCGACGCCGCGAAAGTTGAATCGCAAAGTCGCGAAACCGCGCTTCACAAATGTCTTGTACATCGCTTGCGTGATCCGGTCATTCATCGTGCCACCGGCTTGCGGGTGGGGATGCAGAATCATGGCAACCGGCGCGCGGTCACGGGGTCCTGGGCTGAATCGGCCTTCGAGACGGCCTTCGGGCCCTGTAAAAATTACGTCTGGCATGGATTTTCTATTCTTCGGTCAAAATTACACTTTCCAGAGCGCGAGAATATAGAATAGCTTTTGCGCTGGATGCAGCGCCTATATAGGGAGAGTGAACAAATCCGCAACTCAATCCAGCACGCTAGAGAGTTTTTGCCAATATGGTAACCGAGACTAAACGTATCTATCTCGACTATGCTGCTACCGCGCCGATGCTCGATGCGGCCAAAAAGGCCTGCGCAGAGGGTTTCGAGCATTGGGCGAATCCATCTTCGCCACATGGCGACGGTCGTGCGGCCCAGGCGATGCTGGAAAATGCGCGGCGGCGATTCAAGGCGGCTCTGGACTGGAGCGGCGACGTTATTTTTACCGGCGGAGCGAGCGAGGCGATCCAGATCGCGCTGACCAAGTCCAAGCCTGCCACGCAATATGTTTCGCCCGTCGAGCATGATGTAGTTCTGAGATTCGCCCGGAACGCCAATCCCATTCCGGTCGATATGAGCGGGATGGTTGTTCCAATGAACCTCAACCATCTGCTGAAGGCTTCCGAAGGACCGGCCCTGGTAGCAATACAGTCGGTCAACAACGAAACCGGTGTGATACAGGATCTCGATGCGCTGGCGAAAGTCGTGCACGACCGGGGCAGTTATCTTCTCGCAGACTGCTCCCAGTCGATCGGCAAAATGCCGTTGCCGGATGCCGACCTTATCATTGTGGCCGGGCATAAGTTTGGCGGCCCACCTGGCGTCGGCGCGCTTCTGGTCAAGGACCTCAGGCTGCTCGAAGCCGATGGTGGTCAGGAGCAAGGTTATCGATCCGGCACCCAGAATCTGCCCTATATCATGGGCATGACCGCAGCGCTCGAGGCGCCAGCAAACTGGTCCGGACGGGCAACGGAGCTGCGTCAGCATCTCGATGACGCGATCAAGAAAGAAGGCGGCGCCGTGATTGCCGAGAAAGCTTCCCGCATTGCGACGATCGCCAGTTACCACATGCCCGGCGTTGCCGCCAACACGCAGTTGATCAAATTCGATATGGCCGGATTTTCCGTTTCTGCCGGAAGCGCCTGTTCTTCGGGGACGCTCAAGACCAGTCATGTGCTCGAAGCCATGGGCACCGACCCGCAAGTCGCGCGCGAAGTGATCCGGGTCAGTATCGGACGCGACACAAGCCGGACACATATCTATGCCTTCATCGACAAGTGGAAGTCGATATTCGCGGAATCGCGAGGAAGCTGAGCCGGATCAATGGCCACCATCTATCTTGACAATCAGGCGACCACGCCGCTTGCGCCCGAGGCTTTTGACGCGATGCTGCCGTGGCTGAAAGACAATTTCGGCAATCCGCACAGTTCGCATGTGATGGGCAGGCAGGCTGCGGCAGCCGTCGAAGTCGCCCGCGAGCAGGTGGCCGCTTTGCTGCCCGCGAACGGGCGGGTGATTTTTACCGGTAGTGCGACAGAAGCGATTAATCTGGCGTTTGGCGCGGCCCGGAATATGTCCCCGCAAGGGCGCGACCAGATCGCCATATTGGACACCGAACATGCCGCGGTGCGCGATACGGCGCTCTGGTATGGCAAACAGGGTTTTGAAATGACGCTGCTTCCCGTGGGTCCGCAAGGACTGGTTTCGATGGAAGATATGGAAGCATGTCTGGGTCCGAAAACAGCACTTGTCGGAGCGATGCTGGTCAATAACGAGATTGGCGTTATCCAACCGGTCGAGGATATCGTCAGACTGGCCCACCGCAGCGGCGCTCTGATGCTCTGCGATGCGGTCCAGGGATTTGGTCGAATCGACATTCCGGAGCAGGCAGATATGATCGCCTTGTCCGGCCACAAGATTTACGGTCCCAAGGGCATCGGCGCGCTGTGGGTGCGTGACGGTATTGACCTGCCACCGCTGCTCCATGGCGGCGGTCAGGAGCAGGGGGTGCGGTCGGGCACGCTTTCTCCAGCGCTGTGCGCGGGTCTGGGAGCAGCGGTGAAAATTTGTGCCGAGCGCCGGGCAGAGGATATGGCCCATATAAGCGCGCTGGCCGCAAGAGCGCGCAGTCTGTTCGGCGACTGGACGGTGAACGGATCGCTGGATCAACGCTATCCCGGCAATTTGAATATCCGCCGCGAGGGGCTTGATGTCGCTCGCCTGATCTCCGATGTCCGTGGCGTGGCATTTTCCGCGGGGTCGGCCTGCGCCAGCGGCTCGGGTCGTCCCAGCCATGTGCTGGCCGCGCTGCGGTTGGAGCCGGCACAGATCAAGTCATCCATCCGACTCGGGTTTGGCCGCTACAACAGTATCGACGATGTGGAACAGGCGGCCCACCTGATCAATCAAGCGGCGGAGAAACAGCTGTCATGAAGAAAGTCACGGTCCATTTTGTCAGCTCTGACGGCCAGCAAACGGTTTCAGCCGAGGCATCAGAAGGCGACGACTTGCTCACCGTTGCACAAATTCATGATCAACCGCTTGAAGGAACCTGCGAGGGGCAGATGGCCTGTTCGACCTGTCACGTGATTGTAGAAGCGGCGGATTTTGACAAATTGCCCGACGCGACCGAGATGGAAGAGGATATGCTGGACCTTGCTGCCGGAGCACGGCGCACCAGCCGACTGGCCTGTCAGATTACGCTTACGGCCGAACTCGACGGCTTGACCGTTCATATACCTGCTGAAAGCCACAATATGCAGATCATCTAGTTACTTGCATTTTGGCCAGAGTCCCACCATATGCGCAGCGGGAGTCGGGTGGACGTAGTGTTCGCCAACCCGGTCAGGTCCGGAAGGAAGCAGCCGTAACGATTTTTCTGCGGGTCGCCCGGCTCCTACTTTGAAACACCGCCGTGTTCCGGCAGAGATTCAAAAAACGCCATTCCGATAATAATCATTCGACCAGAGACTCTTGCGATCCTCTGACATCTATCCTGTCGTCGGCCCTGAGCGGGATAACGGCCCGTCCGAACCAGACGAATTTTTTGGTCGGTTGTGCAAGGCTATTGTCATACGCCTTGGTCACGGTGGCTAGATCGTAGCCCATCCATGCCAGCGTAGACGGAAATATCTGACTGGCACTATAACCGGCTTCAACTGGTGCGGGGAAATCCTCTGCAACGGCTTGCGGTAAAAATGCCAGCAAAGGCACGGCAAACTCGTCCTTGTCAGGAACCGCGGAGCAATGAGGCAGCACGCCTTTCTTCACGTTCTGACCATGGTCCGATGTATAGACAATTGCTATGTTCTCCCGATCGACACCGTCCAGCAGCGTCTTGAAGAAACCCTGTTTTGAATAAGCGATGGCTGCGTCATATTGTTGCGACAGATCACTGCCCGCCGCGAGGCTTCCAGCAGGATAATGGTCTGAATATTGAAAATGAACGCCGCGCAGCACGGCATAGATAAATTCTCTACCGTTGGTTTTCAGGCGGGCATTCAAATTTTTCGCTATCGCCAGATCGGTTTGCATTCCGGAGGCCAGCGACTGGATTTCGTCGATCTTGCTTGCCTCTGGCGGCAGCAGCAAATTCTGCGGTGGTCCGGAAACCTGCCCGTCGATAAGGATGGTTTTATACCCTGAATTTTTGGCATATCCCCATATCGATGGCGTCTTGCGCAGATCGGTAAGGGCATTCACATGCAGGACATCGACACCTGAACGCAGAGCGACATGAGCGGGCGCGCTGCAATTCGCCATCGCCGCTGTCTTGCCGAAATCAATTGGTCCAAAGCGCGATAATTCCGGTCTGACGAGCTTAACGAAAGCATCATAGCCAATGCTTTCATCCACGATCCAGATGATTTTCTCGATGGATTTCCCGATGTTGGAAACGGGTATATCAACCGCGCGTCTTGGGGGTGGTGGCGGAATGGTGAGCTTCTCGACGGCAAAATTATAGATGTTCCGTTCCGCTGCGAGTTGCCCGGGAACGCCAAGGCCGAAGGCGATCGATGGAATCACGAGAACAAGGATTGCGACGATATTGGCGCGGGGAGCGTTGAGCAAGCGGGTGCGGTCTTGCAGGGAAAGCCGGATCAGCTTGCGGCAAGCAGCAAGTAGCCCGAGCGCCGCTAGTGTCCTGGCCAGCCCAATGGCGGCAGGAATTGCAAATTCCCCTGCAGCATTTTGCGCATGGCGGGCCTCGGTCAGCAACCAGTCAAATTTGGCGAGATCGATGATGTCGTTGAGTATCTGACTGTAGATCGTGTTGGTAACGGCAGAAAGCCCGATCAGGATCAGGACAAACCAGAATAGCCGGTTGGACAGGACAATCAGGCCGACCAGCAACGCGGTGGCCTGAAAGGCCATTGCGGTGAAGGCAGTCAGTGCACTGCTATAATCATTTGCTGCAGCCCGATAGAGAACCGACTGGACAAGAATCTGCTCGTTAATCAGCAGATATCCGATGCAGAAGAGACCAAATCCGATCCCGACATAGATTGCGCGTCTGTTCATCCCCTCCCCATTCTGCAAAACAGATGTTCTACAAAATTAGTCTTTATTTTTGGTTAGACTTGATATTGACGGTGAATAGCCTTCGACAAGCCGATGCCTGTCGCCTAAACTCATCTTTCATGTCCGATTCACAAGATATATTTGCGGCCACTGGCGTCGATGCGCCGGATCAGCCCGCCCCCGGCGCGGCGCAACCCTATCGGGTGCTGGCGCGCAAATACCGGCCGTCGAAATTCTCGGAACTGATCGGGCAGGACGCGATGGTCCAGACGCTGGGCAACGCGATCAAGCGCGACCGGCTCGCTCACGCTTTCCTGATGACCGGCGTGCGCGGTGTGGGCAAAACGTCTACCGCAAGACTGATCGCCAAAGCGCTGAACTGCATCGGCGAAGACGGGCAGGGCGGTCCGACAATCGATCCCTGCGGCCAATGCGAACCTTGCCGCAGTATTGCGGAAGGCAGCTTTATCGATGTCATCGAAATGGATGCCGCCAGCCATACCGGCGTCGACGATGTCCGCGAGATTATCGAGGCAGTACGCTATTCATCGGTTTCCGCACGTTATAAAATCTACATCATCGACGAAGTGCATATGCTGTCGAAAAATGCTTTCAACGCATTGCTGAAGACGCTCGAAGAACCGCCGCCCCATGTGAAGTTTATTTTCGCGACCACCGAGGTCAACAGGGTTCCGATTACCGTCCTGTCCCGGTGCCAGCGCTTCGATCTGAAACGGATCAGCGCCGAGCAACTGGCCGCACATTTCGGAATGATCGTCGAGAAAGAAGGGGTGACGGCAGAACAGGAAGCGCTCGATCTCATCGCGCAGGCAGCAGAAGGGTCTGTTCGCGACGGTCTTTCGGTCCTCGATCAGGCGATTGCCCATGCCGATATGGACGGCGATGGTCAGGTGAAGGCTGCCCAGATCAGGGATATGCTTGGTCTTTCGGATCGCGGCGCCGTCCGCCGGCTTTTCGCAAAATTGCTCGAAGGCGATTCCGCAGCGCTTCTCGATGCTATCGCAGAACAGTATAAAATTGGCGTGGAACCGCTGTCGCTGATGAACGGGCTGCTGTCGCTGTCGCATCAGGTGACCTTGTTCAAGGTTGGGAGAGCCAGCGATCCGACATTGTCGGAAGGTGCCAGGCAGCAGTTTTCCGATTGGGCGGAACAGCTTTCCTATCCGGTATTGCATCGGCTTTGGCAGTTGCTGCTCAAGGGTTATCAGGAAGTCCAGCAAGCACATCTGCCCCGCGAAGCCTGCGAAATGGCTTTGCTCCGGGTGCTCTGTGCAGCCGACATGCCCGATCCGGGGAAACTGGCAAAAATGCTTGAGCAAGGCGTTCCGGCTTCGGCCAGCGCACCGGAAATCCAGAAGGCCGCGCCGCCGGTGGCCGAGCCTGTCGCGCAGACTGCTCCGTCTCCCTCTTCAGTCCCCGCGCCGGTTGCCGCGCAAGAGCCGCAAGCCAACACGCCTCCGAACCAGTTTTTCGACGTTGTCAAAGCCGTCGGACGGGTATCGGCTGTTCTGGAAAGCATATTGATTGCCGACATGCGCCTGGTATCGCTCGACGCGCCCAATATCGTCTATCAGCCGGTGCGCACGATTGCCGATGCAGAGATCCGGAAAATTGCGGATGCGCTGAAGCAGGAAACCGGTCAGGACTGGAAAATCACTGAAGGCGAGGGCGAGGCGCAGCCGAGTCTCGTCGAACAGGAGCAGCAGATCAGGGACGCAGAACGTCAGGCGATACTGGATGCTCCGCTGGTGAAAGCGGCTTTTGAAGCCTTTCCTGACGCCCAATTGCTGGAGGATGATGATCCTCGCCCACAAGAATCAAGGAGCGCATAGCCATGAAATCGATGGAAGAAATGATGAAAGCCGCGCAGGAAGCCGCGCAGCAGGTCCAGACCCAGATGGAGGAAGCGCAAAAGAAGCTGGATAGTCTGGAAGTGGAAGGGCAAGCCGGAGGCGGACTGGTAAAGGTCAAAGCGACCGCAAAAGGCCGTGTCCTCGCCGTGACGATCGATGAAAGCCTGATGAAGGCAGAAGAAAAGCAGATGCTGGAGGATCTGGTTGCTGCCGCGTTCAATGACGCCCGCAACCGCGCCGACGCAGTGAGCAGCGAGGAAATGGGCAAGATGACCAGCGGTATGCAGTTACCCCCAGGTTTTAAACTGCCATTTTAAGCCGTTCTCCCAATCGGACGCATTCCGCTTGAAGTGTCTCCCGCAGGCACCATATAGTGGACAGAAGCGCTGTTGCAGCGCAATATGTTGGAGTAAAAATGTCCGTGTCCGAAGCCAATCCTACCCCTGAATCCAAGGTCCTGCCACTGTTGCCATTGCGCGACATAGTGGTGTTCCCGAACATGATCGTGCCACTATTCGTTGGCCGCGACAAATCGGTGGTCGCGCTGGAAAAAGCGATGGATTCGGACAAGGAAATTTTCCTCGTCGCGCAACTCGATCCGGCGGAAGATGATCCCGTACGCGATCAGCTCTATGATCTCGGCGTGGTCGCGACGGTGCTGCAATTGCTGAAACTGCCCGATGGCACAGTCCGCGTGCTCGTCGAAGGCAAGCAGCGCGCTAGGCATCTGTCGCTCGAAGAGAAAGCGGACGGCTATGTATTGGCCACGGTAGAATTGCTCGAAGAGCAGGTTGCCGAAGGCCCGCAGGCCTCGGCGCTGATGCGCTCCGTTGTCGACCAGTTTGAAAATTATTCCAAGCTCAACAAGAAAATGCCTGCGGAAACGGTGATACAATTGGGCGAGATTGACGATGCTTCCCGCCTCGCCGATGCCGTGGCAGCCAATATCAACGTGAAGGTCTCTGACAAGCAGAGTCTGCTGATGGAGAGCGATCCCACCAAGCGTCTCGAAATGGTCTTTGCCTTCATGGAAGGCGAACTGGGCGTGTTGCAGGTCGAGAAGAAAATCCGCGGCCGCGTCAAGCGCCAGATGGAGAAGACCCAGCGAGAATATTATCTCAATGAGCAGATGAAAGCGATCCAGAAAGAACTGGGCGACGGCGAAGAGGGTGAAGGCGACGAGCTCGCGGAACTCAGCAAGAAAATCAAGGAACTGAAGCTTTCCAAGGAAGCGAAAGCCAAGGCGACGGCCGAGCTGAAAAAGCTCAAGGGCATGCAACCGATGTCGGCCGAAGCGACGGTGACGCGCAACTATCTCGACGTGCTGCTCGGACTGCCCTGGGGCAAGAAGTCGCGGCTCAAGAAAGATCTGAAGCAGGCCGAGAAGGTTCTGGATGATGACCATTTCGCGCTGGAGAAAGTCAAGGAACGCATTCTTGAATATCTTGCGGTGCAGACCCGGACGAACAAGCTGAAAGGCCCGATCCTTTGTCTGGTGGGGCCACCAGGCGTCGGCAAGACCTCGCTCGGTCGTTCGATCGCCCGCGCCACCGGACGCGAATTCGTTCGCCAGTCACTCGGCGGCGTGCGCGACGAAGCCGAAATTCGCGGGCATCGCAGAACCTATATCGGATCGCTTCCCGGCAAGATTGTTTCCAATCTTAAGAAAGCCGGCACGTCCAATCCGTTGTTCCTGCTTGATGAGATTGACAAGCTGGGACAGGATTTCCGCGGCGATCCGGCATCAGCGCTGCTCGAAGTGCTCGACCCGGAGCAGAACGATAAATTTCAGGATCATTATCTGGAAATCGACATTGATCTGTCGGACGTCATGTTTGTGACAACCGCCAACTCGCTCAATCTGCCCCAGCCCTTGCTCGACCGGATGGAGATCATTCGTCTCGAAGGCTATACCGAAGACGAGAAAGTCGAAATCGCAAAACGCCATCTGCTCGAAAAGCAGATCGAGGCCCATGGTTTGAAAGAGGGCGAGTTTGTCCTGCGCGAAGATGCGCTGCGCGAGCTGATCCGCTACTATACCCGCGAAGCCGGTGTGCGGACCCTGGAACGCGAAATCGCAAAGCTTGCCCGCAAGGCGCTGCGCCGCATTCTCGAAGGTGAATATAAGAGCGTTGAAATTACGCCCGATAATCTCGCTGAATATGCAGGCGTGCAAAAATATCGTCATGGCATTGGCGAAGAAGAAAATCAGGTTGGTGCGGTGACCGGCCTTGCCTGGACCGAGGTCGGCGGCGAATTGCTCACGATCGAATCCGTCACTGTGTCCGGCAAAGGCCAGATCAAAACCACCGGTACGCTGGGTGACGTGATGAATGAATCCATTCAGGCAGCCCTCTCCTTTGTGAAAGCGCGCGCGCCTTCCTACGGCATCAAGCCCAGCTTCTTTAATCGCAAGGATATTCATATCCATTTGCCCGAAGGCGCTGTGCCAAAGGACGGTCCCTCAGCCGGTGTCGGTATCGTTACCGCCATCGTATCGACCTTGACTGGCATTCCGGTGCGCCGCGATGTCGCGATGACCGGAGAAGTTACTTTGCGCGGTCGGATATTGCCGATTGGCGGATTGAAGGAAAAGCTGCTGGCTGCTCTGCGCGGCGGGATCACAACCGTGTTGATTCCGGCCGATAATGAAAAAGACCTGGTCGAGATACCGGAAAACATCACCTCGAAACTCAAGATCATTCCCCTCAGCCATGTCGATGAAGTGCTTGCCGTAGCGCTCGCGGGCAAGGTGGAACCGATTGAGTGGAGCGATGCGGATGAACTGGCCAGCCACGCCACCGCCCCGATTGCCGATGACGCGGGCTCCGCAGCGCGACATTAAATGGTCGTTGTTATCGAGTCGCGGTTGTGAAGTGAGGGTCAAATTCAGCCTAAAAATATCGGAAATAACCGATGCTTTGTGAATGATCGGGTCATTTACCATGTTTTGTCGTAAAAAATATGGGTTTGGCGCAGAAAACGGCGGTTTTCCTTTGACTCATCCGGATAATTTCGCATTACTGCCGCCAGACAAAGATGCGATTCAAAAGAATTGCCACCAGAGAAGGGGGGATACCCAAAATGAATAAACAGGATCTTATCAGTAACGTTGCGGACCACAGCGGCCTAAGCAAGAGCGATGCCGGCAAAGCGGTAGATGCCGTATTCGAATCGATCACCAGTGCATTGTCAGGCGGCGGCGAAGTTCGTCTCGTGGGCTTCGGTACATTCTCAACTTCAAAGCGCAAAGCTTCAACCGGCCGCAACCCGCGTACCGGTGAACCGATGCAAATTCCTGCATCGACGCAAGCAAAATTCAAAGCCGGCAAAGGCTTGAAAGACGCCGTCAACAAATAATTAAACCGGGGAGCAGAGTTTCGCTCCCCATTTTTTCGCACTTTGTTCTAGAAAAAATCAGGCGGGATCTCGAAAAGAGGCCCGCCTTTTTCTATGGGTGATTCCTTGTTGAATTGTCGTCAGTTGGATTAACTATACTGACCGTGAAACACCCTCGCTTGCGCTCGGGATTTATGCCGGAGACCATCCGCCGGATGGTCTCGTTTTCGGCAAAAATGGTAGACGCTACAGGGTTCGAACCTGTGACCCGCTGATTAAGAGTCAGCTGCTCTACCAACTGAGCTAAGCGTCCATAAGAGGGGCTATATAAGGACGAACGGAGCGAACACAACAGATGTTTGCGAAATCACCCGAATGCGCCGCCCCGGCGGCCGGGATGGCGGTCGATTGACATCAATATTCCGACGCAGATCATGATCGTCATCATGGAGGATCCGCCGTGACTGAGGAAGGGCAGGGGAATGCCGACAACCGGCGCCAGGCCCATCACCATCATCAGGTTGATCGCCACATAGAAGAAAATCGTCACCGTCAATCCCGCCGCCGTCAGCTGGGAGAAACGGGTTTTCGCTTTCATCGCGACGCCCAGACCCCAGCGGAACAGCAGGAAGAAGCAGAAGAGAACCACTATTCCGCCGAACAGGCCCCATTCTTCGGCCATGGTTGCAAAAACGAAATCGGTGTGACCTTCTGGCAAATAATCGAGATGGCTTTGCGTCCCGTTCATGAAGCCTTTACCGAACAGGCCACCAGACCCGATCGCGATTTTCGATTGACTGATATGATATCCCGATCCCAGTGGATCATTTTCCGGGTTGAGGAATGTGGTCACGCGCTTTTGTTGATATTCTTCCAACGCAAAGAAATAGGCTATGGGCGCCATGATCGCGATGGCCGCTCCCCCGCCGATGAACAGTCGCAGCGGCAGTCCGGCCAGAAATGCAACCGTCAGCGCGCCGGCGAAGACGGTTATCGTGGTGCCGAGATCGGGTTGCAGCAGAATCAGCGCACAGGGGAGTGCAAGCAGTACAAAAAGCGGCCAGACTGCTCCCCATGTCCGGATCTGGCTGGGTGGCAGGAGGTCATAGAACCGGGCAACCGCCAATATGATAGCGACTTTCATCAGTTCCGATGGCTGTATCCGGATGAACCCTAGGTTGAGCCATCTCTGGCTGCCGCCGCCCACGGCTCCGATCAATTCGACACCGACAAGCATGACAACGATGATGATATAGGTCGGGAAGGCCATGGTCTTCCAGAACGATTCCTTGAACCGGGACATCACCACCGCCATCGCCAGGAAGAGGACGAATCTGCCCATGTGAAGGCCCGCCCAGGGACTCAGGCTGCCTCCTGCTGCCGAATAAAGGACGATAAAGCCGAAGCTGGCCATAACGAACAGAAGCAGGATTGTTTTCCACGGAAGCTGCGCAATGGGCGCTGGAATGAAATCACTCAATTTCTATTCTCCGGCGCCGGCTTCGGTGGTTTCGGGTTTGGCCGGAACGGGTTTTTCAGCAATGGCTTTTTCCAGCTTTTTCTTGGCACGATAGGCCGCCATTTTCGTGTCCATGCGTTCCTGAATCGTGCCACCCCAGGATTTTTCGAGCCCCGTGAGGACATCCATCGCTTTTTGACGATCGTAGAGGAAGGTGAGCACGTCCCGCGCCACCGGGTAGGCCGCACCGGACCCGCCGCCATGTTCGATGACCACCGCTGCCGCATAGCGCGGATTGTCAAAGGGAGCGAAGCAGACGAACAGACCATGGTCGCGATATTTCCAGGCCACGTCACTGCCACCGCGGCCGAAATCAAGATTGACCACTTGGGCCGTACCCGTCTTTCCGGCCATTTTCACGTTTTCAATCGGCAGGCGTGCGCGTCCGGCCGTGCCCGGCCCGTTGACCACATCGCTCATCGCCTGCTGCACATAAAGAAGATGCTCCGGATCAAGGTTCAATGTTTCGATCAGAGGCTTTTTCTCGTTCATGATAAGGCGTGGAAGCACATTTTTCCCGGTTGCAATCCGTGCCGACATGACCGCCAGCTGGGTCGGGTTGACCAGCATATATCCCTGCCCGATCGTCGTGTTGACCGTATCATAGGCCTGCCATTTGCGATCATATTTCTTGAGCAACCACGCCGGGTCGGGAACCGTCCCGTAAAACTGGCTCGGCACCGGCAACGGATATTTTTGCCCCAGGCCCAGGCGGTTGGCCATCAAGGCTATCGGATTGATTCCGATCTTCTGTGCAAAATAGTAAAAATAGACATCGCAGCTCTGGTAGATGCCCCTGGCCATATCGACGCGGCCGTGGCCACCACGCTTCCAGCAGCGGAAGCGGCGGTTGCCCACTTGCAACCCGCCAGAACAATTGACGGTTTCATCCGGGCTCAGTCCAGCCTGAAGAAAGGCAAGGGCGACCATCGGCTTCACGGTCGATCCAGGCGGGAAAAGACTTTTGAGTGACTTGTCGAGCAGGGGAACATGATCGTCTTCGCGAAGCATGCCATATTCTGTGACACCAATGCCGTCGGAAAAGCTGTTCGGGTCAAACGATGGCATCGACGTCATCGTCAAAATATCACCGGTAACGCAATCGAGGACGACCACGGAACCTGATTCGGGACCCAAACGGCGGGCAGCATATTCCTGAAGGTCGATATCGAGGGTTAGTTGCAACGCCTTGCCCGGAACATCGGGGCGCGTGTTGAGTTCCCTGACAATCTTGCCGCGCGCTGTCACTTCCACCCGTTTTGCTCCGGGCTTCCCCTGCAGGCGGTCCTCGAAAATTTTCTCCAGACCATCCTTGCCGATCTTGTAGCCTGGCGTGATCAGTATCGGATCCGGTTTCTCTTTATATTCTTCCGCTGATGCTGTTCCGACATAGCCCACGAGATGTCCGATTGCCGGCCCGCTCGGATAGTTGCGCGAGAAACCCTGACGCGGCGAAACGCCGGGAAGGTCGGGCAGCCTGACGCTGACGGCCGCATATTGTTCCCAATCCAGTCCGGTGGCAACCTGAACCGGTTGAAAACTGCTTGCCTGCTCCAGTTCCCGGTTAATGCGCTCGAGCGATTCCGAATCGAGCGCGAGCAGCTTGGCCAGGGTTGCAACGGTCTTTTTCTTGTCCCGCAACCGGTCGGGAATGATGTCGACGCGAAAATCGGTCTTGTTATTGGCAATCGGTTTGCCGTTGCGATCAATCAGCCAGCCACGCCGGGGCGGGACCAGCGTAAGATTGACCCGGTTACTTTCCGACAAAAGCTTGTACCGCTCGTTCTCGGCAACCGAGATATAGGCCATCCGGCCAGCAAGCAGCACTCCCACGCCAATCTGCAATCCACCGATCACCGTCGCCCTGCGCGAAAAGGTGAGCGTTTGCATGGCACTGCTGATCGTCTGGGCTGGTCTCATGAAGCCACCCGCCAGTTGTCGACGGCGCCGATGAACCGCGCAACAAACGGATAGAGCAGGATCGACAGAATAATCTGCGGCAAGAGCAGATCGAGCCGCAGTATATTGGATTGGAAATCTACAACCAGCATTCCACCTATTAGCACAAAAACAGTGGCGATGGAGGCGATAAGCCAGTCCTGCCAATAGTCGCGGTTCACCGCTTTCCTGTCGATTGCTTCCAGCAGGATGAAAACGACCGACCAGAGAAACGCGGCGCTGCCAAAAGGCTGTCCGCTGAATATATCATCGATCAAACCCAGGGGGAAACCCGCCCAGACTACCCAATATCCCGGACGGATCAGGCGCCAGGCCAGCACCGCAAGCAACCCCATGGGCGGCAAGATCGGATAGTCGGTGATTATCGGCAGGGCCGTGATCATCGAACCCAGAACGACGGTTACCGGTGGCACCAACTTGATCCGCAACTGCGACGGTTGCCGGCCAATTTTGGATTGACGCGATCTGGGCACTATTCTCCGGTTTCCTCTTCCAGGTCAGCCATTGGGTTTTTTGCAATCTGACGCACCGTTTCGGCCTGAAAAATAGGCTGGACGATTGCGTGGCTGACCTTGGCGGGATTGGCCAGCACCCGCCCGATGGCACCGGTTTCCGTTTTGCGAATGACCACCGCCACGGGAATGCCCGGGCTATACAGGCCGCCGCTGCCGGAAGTGATCATCAGATCACCGCCCTTGAACGGGTTGGTGCCAATATTGATCGGCTGAATATCGACTGTGCCGTCGCCGCGACCCGTGGCAAAGGCGGGAAGGCTATCGCTGGCCCGCTGCACCGGAGTGACATTTTTCCCGTCTGATACCAGCAGGACGCGAGCGGTCGTCGGGCCGGTTTCCAATATCCGGCCGACAAGCCCTTCCGGCGAGCGGACGGGCTGGCCGGGCTCAAGTCCATTGGTGCTGCCGACACCCAATGTCGCGATGCGCCGCGAGCTCGATGCGGTCGAGCTGATCAAGCGGGCCATGGCGATCGAATCGGGTACTTCCTCGTTGAGCTTCAACAGCCGCTTGAGGCGTTCATTCTCTTGTCTGAGTGCGCGGGCTTCCAGGATTTCTATGCGATTCTGCTCGACTTCCCGTTGCATGGCGGCATTTTTGGATGCTGCATTGAAATAGGCAGAAATTTCACCCCCGGCGCTGCCTGTGGCGCCGCCGATGTTGGCAAGCGTCTTGCTGACCGGTGCGATCGTTTCTGCGCCAATAGTGCGAAGGGCTGAAAATCCGAGAGGATCGATGAAAGAGACGAGCAACAGAAGCAGACCCATGATCGCTCCCAATATGCCCAGTAAATAGCTAGCGAAAATGCTGTATTGCGCCCGCTTGGAAAATCCTGGACGCCGGTTTGTTGGCGGCGCCATATTGGTTTATCCTTTCATTTCCAATCGTTGTTTCATCATTGGTTCGGGCTCAGGCTGTGGTCAGGACGCCCCGGAACATCGGATCTTCCATGGCACGACCCGTGCCGATGGCGACACAGGCCAGCGGATCTTCGGCGACCGTCACGGGCAAACCGGTTTCATCGCTGAGCGCCGCGTCGAGACCGCTGATCAGAGCGCCGCCGCCGGTCAGGACAATGCCCTGATCAACAATATCTGCGGCCAGTTCCGGCGCTGTATTTTCCAGCGCGATGCGAACGCCTTCGATAATCGTTCCGATAGGTTCGCTGAGCGCTTCCGCGATCTGGCCCTGGTTGATCGAAATTTCTTTCGGCACGCCGTTCACCAGATCCCGGCCCTTGATATGGATGGTGTGACCCACGCCATCGGCAGGAGCCTGCGCCACGCCAAAGTCTTTCTTGATCCGTTCGGCGGTTGTTTCGCCGATCAGCAGGTTGTGATGACGACGGACATAGGAAACGATAGCTTCGTCCATCTTGTCGCCGCCGGTGCGTACGGAGGTCGTATAGGCCAGACCGCGCAACGAGAGCACGGCGACTTCGGTTGTGCCGCCGCCGACGTCTACAACCATCGATCCGATGGGCTCGGTAACCGGCATGTCGGCGCCAATCGCTGCTGCCATCGGTTCTTCGATCAGAAACACCTGCCGCGCGCCAGCGTTGGAAGCGGCATCACGAATGGCCCGGCGTTCGACAGACGTCGATCCGCTGGGAACGCAAATCACGATCTCGGGATAGCTGAACAGCTTGCTTTTGCCGTTCACTTTTTGAATGAAATGCTTGATCATCTGCTCGGCCACATCGATGTCGGCGATCACGCCATCGCGCAGAGGCCGAATGGCTTCGATGCTGTCCGGCGTTTTGCCCATCATCATCTTCGCGTCATTGCCGACGGCTTTGACTTTTTTTACACCGTTAATGGTTTCGATCGCAACGACCGATGGCTCGTTAAGAACGATACCCTGACCGCGCGCATAAACCACTGTATTCGCAGTGCCGAGGTCGATCGCCAAATCTTGCGAACGGAACTTGAACAGATTTTCAAACATATTTGTGTCCGTAATTTCTTAGTTTCGCAGGCCAGGCTGCAACATTTGTTTAAAGCTCTGGTTAAGCTGGGCGGGTCATGAAATTAATCATGATATTCGCCCAGAAAATCAGGGGTCGCTTGGCAAGGTCGCTTGGGCTAGGAACGGCAATATGTCAATAAGAAGACTTCCAAATAGCCTGATAAATCGGATAGCCGCCGGAGAGGTTGTCGAGCGTCCGGCCAGCGCCCTGAAAGAGCTGGTCGAGAATGCGATTGATGCCGGGGCCAGCCAGATCAATATCCGTCTGGAGCAGGGTGGGCTGGATCTGGTCCAGGTCTCGGACAATGGTTGCGGGATGAGCCGCGATGACATTGCGCTGGCGCTGGAACGCCATGCGACCTCGAAACTTCCGGATGAAGCAATTGAACTGGTGACCACCATGGGGTTTCGCGGGGAAGCCCTACCGTCGATCGCCAGTGTTGCACGGATGACGATCGAAAGCCGGATGGCCGGTGAAGATGGCTGGTCGCGGATCATCGATCATGGAGAACTGGTGCACGAAGGGCCAACAGCCATTCCGCCGGGAACCAAGGTGCGGGTCGAGCAGCTTTTTGCCAATGTACCGGCCCGCCGCAAATTTCTGCGCACGGCGCGCAGCGAATATGCCGCTTGCACCGATATTGTTCGGCGTCTGGCAATGGCGCGGCCCGATATCGGCTTCACGCTGGAGCATCAGGGGCGCAAGGCGATTGCGGTCCAGAGCGGGGAGACCGGCCCCGATAGGGTTGCCGCGCTGACCAGCCGCGATTTACGCGCCAACAGCGTCGGCGTTGATCTGCAGCGGGAAGAGATTCGCCTGACCGGCGTGGCCGGCCTGCCAACCTATAATCGCGGTGTCGCCGATCATCAGTTTCTGTTTGTCAACGGTCGCCCGGTCAAGGACCGGTTGCTAGTCGGGGCCGTCCGCGGAGCCTATGCCGAGATGCTTGCCCGGGATCGCCATCCGGTGGTGGCCCTGTTTATCGATATGCCGCCCGAACAGGTCGATGTGAATGTGCATCCGGCGAAGACCGAAGTGCGTTTTCGCGAACCGGCGATGGTCCGCGGCATGATAGTCAGCGGCTTGCGAAAGGCGCTCGACGAGGGCGGGTTTCGCGCGGTCCAGCGACCCGCGGAGTCGGCGCTGTCGAAATGGCGAAGGGAACCGGCCGCCCCCGATCCGCAGAGCAGTATTTTTACCGCGCAGGGCAGGGCGAATGTGGCCCAGCAGCCTTATCCGTCGGCGCGTTCGCAAGAGCATGTCAGTGCCTTCGCAGGCTTCGATCCGCAAGAGGATATCGCACCGATTATGGGCCGGGCAGAGGAGGCTTCCGGGCCGGTACCCGAGGCCAGCCGTCATCCGCTGGGCATTGCCCGCGGTCAGGTCGCGAAAACCTATATCGTCGCCGAGGCCGAAGACGGCCTGGTGATCGTCGACCAGCATGCCGCGCACGAGCGGCTTGTGCTGGAGCGGATGCGCAAGGCGGTCGAGGGCGGAACGGTCGCGTCACAGGCGCTGCTGATGGCGGAAGTTGTCGAACTGGACGAGAATGCGTGTGACCGGCTTGAGACACGTGCGGCAGAATTGTCCGATTTCGGGCTGGAACTGGAACGATTTGGTCCGACTGCCATGCTGGTGCGGGCGACACCTGCAATGCTGGGGCCGGGCGATGTCAAGGAACTGGTGACCGACCTGGCCGATGAACTTGGCGCTTATGATCAAGCGCTCAGCCTCAAGGAGCGGGTTGATCATGTGGCATCGACAATGGCCTGCCACGGTTCGGTTCGTGCAGGACGGGTACTCAGCGTCGCTGAAATGAATGCGCTGCTGCGCGAAATGGAAGTGACGCCGCACAGCGGTCAGTGCAATCACGGTCGTCCGACATGGGTGAAGCTAGCGCTCGAGGATGTGGAAAAGCTGTTTGGCCGAAAGTGAACAAAATACTGATCCGTCAGCGGTCTGTGACCAAGGTCATTGTCTGTTTGGCCCGGTATATTAGGCTCTGGATTAGAATGAAACAGGAGTTTTCCATGATATACCGCCATGCTGCCTATGTGTTTCTTGCTCTGATGACGGCCAATGGTGTCGCGGTCGAGGCGCGTCCAGACTCTGAGAGAAATGTGGGGATGCATCAGATCGAAACCGATCTAACCGGTTATTGGCAACAAGGTGACGGCCAAGTCTTTTATTTTACACAAGAAGGTTCCAGCCTGACGTCCCGACATTCCAGGAAGTCAGCGAGCCATGTTGAAAATGAAGTCGATTTCACCGCAACCATTCACGGAAACCTGATCTATGGCGCCCATCGCGGCCCATATTCTCGCGCGATGCAGGAAAAATGTTCGCGCCAGATATGGGTTGGCATGGGGCTGACGTTAAATGAGGGCCGCAATGAATTGACGGGTTTTCGGGGAGACAGAATTGTTGATCCGGAAAATTGCAGCGCTAAAAATAGCGATCCGGTTGCGGTGGTCTATACCAGAATCGCCGATGCCGAGCGGTTGAAATAATTGCGGACGGAGCAATCCGGCATCGGGATATAAGCGCCTGCTCAAGATAGTACCTGCTCCCAGATCGGTTTCGTCTGTCCGGACTGTTCAACTATTCAGACGTTGAATTTGAAATTGAAGATATCGCCGTCTTTTGCAACATATTCCTTGCCCTCCTGACGGAGTTTCCCGGCGTCGCGAGCTGCACTTTCACCGCCCAGAGTGACATAATCATCAAAAGCGATGGTTTCGGCGCGGATGAACCCGCGTTCAAAGTCACTGTGGATTTCTCCGGCGGCCTCGGGCGCTTTGGCTCCCTTGTGGACGGTCCAGGCCCGCGCTTCCTTGGGGCCGACGGTAAAGAAGGTCTGCAGGTTGAGCAGCTGATAGCCGGCACGAATGACCCGTGCGAGGCCCGATTCTTCGAGTCCGAGGTCGGCGAGATATTCTACACGCTCTTCCGGCTCCATGCTGACCAGTTCGGACTCGATGGCGGCGGAGACGATCACCGCTTCGGCGCCTTCCGCCTTGGCTTTTTCAAAAACGGCGGTGGTCATCGCATTGCCATTCTGGGCATCGCCCTCGTCGACATTGCAGACATAAAGCACCGGCTTGGCGGTCAGCAGTTGCGACTGGTCAAAAATCCTTTGCTCTTCCTCGCCTTCGGGCTCGGTCAGGCGCGCCGGTTTGCCTTCGCGCAGCAATTCCAGCGCCTGGCCCAGAACATTGGCGGCAATCTTGGCTTCCTTGTCGCCGCTGGTGGCCTTTTTCTGGAACGCGGGAACCCGCTTTTCGAGGCTTTCGAGATCGGCAAGCAACAGTTCGGTCTCGACGATTTCCGCGTCGGAAATCGGATCGATCTTGTTCGAGACATGCTGGATATCATCATCCTCGAAACAGCGCAGCACATGGACGATCGCGTCGACCTCGCGGATATTGCCGAGGAACTGGTTGCCCAGACCTTCGCCCTGCGACGCCCCTTTGACGAGACCGGCAATGTCGACAAAGGCGAGCTGCGTTTCGATGATCTTGGCGCTGTTGGCGATTTTCGCAATCTGCTGCAGCCGCGGATCTGGAACGGCGACCTGGCCGACATTGGGCTCGATCGTGCAAAACGGATAATTCGCCGCCTGCGCCGCCTGTGTTTCGGTCAGTGCATTGAAAAGCGTTGATTTTCCGACGTTGGGCAAGCCAACGATACCGCATTTGAAACCCATTTTATTGTTCCTGTATCTGGGATGGATCGACAACCAGCAAGCGGCTGTCAGTAATGGCTGCCATTCGATGGCCGATCGTTTTCATATTGTCCGGGTCCTGTGCCATCGCGAAGAAATTCTCGACGCTGGATTGTCTGACCAGCAGGACATGATCCCAGACTTCATCAGCGGGGCCGATGAAATAATGGCCACCGGCTCCGGAGAACAGCACATCGCCGCCGTGCCGCCGGACAATCGGCCGGGTGGCCGCTTCGTACAGGCGATAGGCTTCCGCACCGCTGATCGGCGTAGCCGGGGCCAGGTCGGGGAATGCCGAATAGTCGGCTATATCGCGGAATCGCAGCAGGTTCAGATTCACAACCGGGCCTGTCAGGCCGCGTGATAAAAGCTGCAATGCGGATTCACGGGATGCTTCGAGATATTCCATAACCTTAATCTTCCTGCATCCGCATCGCGACTTCACTCATGAACCGCGGGTCGTCGCCCTTGGCCAGCCAGTCGGCTTCCGCCGCGATCACGCCGAGCATGTCGCCGAGTTCGTCAATCTCCGCCTTGGCATAATTGCCCAGCACATGGCCGGTCACCCGCGCCTTGTGTCCGGGATGACCGATGCCGATCCGCACCCGGCGGAATTCCGGGCCGATATGGGCGATCATCGATCTTATGCCGTTATGGCCCGCTGCGCCGCCGCCGCGTTTGACCTTGATCTTGAACGGTTCGAGGTC
>CBETBW010000027.1:0-29308 GCA_965534715.1 uncultured Parasphingorhabdus sp. | reverse complement strand
TCCTGCCACCCCAACCAACTTTTGTTGCATAGAAATACCGGCGGAATTCCCCTCCAACGTCCGCATTCCTCTAGAAGAGCGCATGACAAATTAGGCTTCTCCTGATCGGAGCCTGGAACGTCCAGATGTAAATGATTGTAAATAGGCGTTCGTAGTTCTGGCAATATTTCTGTAATTGATTGTAAAACGCAGATCATAAAATCACTTGAAGAAGTAGTGTTTGCGGTATCAGCACCGGTAGACTGCCAGGAGAGAAGAAATGCGTATAGCGATAGCCGACGATGATCCGGAGATTATCGAATTTCTGGGTAGAATCGTAGAAGGACTGGAACATGTCTATTCGGGCTACGCTGATGGCACGGCCTTGACCAATGCCTTGTTGCGCGACACGTTTGACCTGGTAATTCTTGACTGGAACATGCCCGGCAAGACCGGCATGCAGATTTTGGAATGGATGGACGGCGCGGTCGACGACCGCCCGCCAGTGATGATGATGACCAGCCGTACGGCCAAACAAGATATCAGCGACGCGCTCAATGCCGGTGCCGATGACTATATCACCAAGCCCGAAGACAAGAACGTCATTGCTGCTCGTATCAATGCCTTGTTGCGCAGAAACAGTGGTGCATCGGCAATGGAAGCGACGGCTGAATATGGCAATTATCTGCTCAATCGCATCGAGCAGACGGTCAGGCATGACGGCAAGGAAATCGCCCTGACCGCGAAGGAATTCGAGCTAGCTGATCTGATGTTCCGCAATCGCGACCGGACCTTGTCGCGGCGATATATTATGGAAACCGTCTGGCGCACCAACGCTCACCTAGCTACCCGGACGCTCGACATGCACGTTTCACGGATCCGCTCCAAGCTCGCACTGAAACCGGAAAACGGGTTTCGGATTTTCACGGTTTTCGGCTATGGCTACAGATTGGAGACGCTTGGTAACGGAGGGTAATTGTGTTTGAAGACTTCCGGAAACTGATTCCATTGTCGGGGCTGCGTCTTTTGGCCGGCTTCCTGATTTTTGCGATGGCCTTTGCGCCCAACGAAACCGCCGCTCAAAAAAGTCCCGACACGGAACAAATGGCCTATGTCTTCAAGCGCGGTGACACGCTGTTTGACCTGGCGAACAAATATCTGCGCAAACGGTCCGACTATCTTGCGGTTCAGCGCATTAATCGCATCGCGAACCCCCGTCAGATCCCGATTGGCAAATCCCTCCGTATCCCTGTTTATCTGTTGAAATATCGACCGAGTGAAGCCAGCTTGAGCGCCTTTCGAGGGGATGTTTCCATTGCCGCCGGTGGCCGAAATCTGACGCCCGTCCAAGGACTGAGCATCGGTGAAGGCAGCCGTATCACGACCGCAGCGCGAAGTTTTCTGACGCTGCAACTGGAAGATGGATCCCGGGTTTCCCTGCCGTCCAACAGCCATGTCAGGATAACCCGCCTGCGCCACATCCTGCTGACCGATAGCGTGGATTATGAAATTGCCGTCGACAAGGGCCGGATCCGGTCGAAAGTCGCGCCGCTGCAAAAGAAAGTCGATCGCTACCGCGTCCGGACTCCAGTCGCGGTCTCTGCCGTTCGCGGTACAGACTATCGCACCAGAGTTGATGAAATATCGGGCACTGCTTTTTCCGAAACGGTAGAAGGCGAAGTGGTCGTGGCCGCAGGGGAAGGCCTGAGTAGCGGTACTTTGATTTCGATACCGGCCGGCACCGGCGCGGCAGCGACGGTAACCGGTGCGCTTGCCAAAGCGGAATTGCTGGCGCCTCCGGAGCTCTTGGATCCTGCCAAGGTGCAGTCGGAGGTGGATTTACAGTTTGTTGTCATACCGCGCGATACCGCCATTGGTCATCGCATCATGATTGCGTCGGATGCCGGCTTTGTCGACATTGTGGCAGAGGCGCAGGTGCAAGGAGCGGCGATTGACTTGCCGGCGATCCCCAATGGACGGTATTTTGCCAAGGTGACCGCCCTGGCGGCCGATGGTTTCGAAGGCATGCCCGCGACCTATAGCTTCAAGCGCCAGCTCAGCACTTTGGGAGGCAGCGCCGATGCTGGCGATTTCGGCTATCGGTTCAAATGGTTCGGCGAAGGCGAGGGACAAAGATTCTACAGACTCCAGATTCTGAAGGACAGTAAAACGGCTGTTCCGATCATCGACGAAGCGGGACTCTCGACGGACACCGTCACCATGTCGGTTCTGGCGGACGGGGAATATTACTGGCGCGTGGGCGTGATCCAGTTTTCCAGTGATCCGGAAGACCGGGAAGCGGTCGAAAAATGGACCGATTTTGAAAAGTTGACCGTGGTCAACTAGCTGCCTAGGCTCGGTTCTTGATCGATATTCTGCAGAGGCACAATCACCGATGAGACTGCGCCAACGACTGGGCATGGAATGGCTGGCCGTCGCGTTGCTGGCATCTTGTGTGATCGCGGCACTGACCTATTGGAGCAGCCTCTCCCGCTTCGATAACCTGGTTTATGACCAGCTGTCCGGGATCGATCGGCCGGCAGCACTATCCGAAATTCTGATTGTCAAGATTGATGAAGACAGTCTTGACACCTTTGGAAAATGGCCTTGGCCCCGGCAGCGGCATGCCGAACTGTTCGATCAACTGGCCAATGCCAATCCGAGGGTGATCGGTTTCGATATTTTGCTCAGTGAACCCGGAGACCCCGATGACGATGCGCAGCTGGCACGGGCGATGGCGAACAATCCCAACTTGTTTCTGCCGCTGCATTTTGTTTTTCCCGGCAGCAATGGCGCAGAATATGACGTCAAACGACCGATTGCGCCCTTAGGCGATGCTGCCGCCGGACTTGGTCATGTGAATCTGGTCTTCGACACCGACGGAGTCGTTCGCCGTGCAGCTCTGTGCTTCGGCGACAAGGCGTCGGGACAAGATTGGCCGCATATGATCGAAGAAATCTATCGGTCCGTTCACGGCAAGCCATCCCCCGCCTACAATCGATTGGAAGATTGCGATCAAAGACTGCTGATGCCCTTCGCACAGCGCGATAGCTATACATCCATCCCCTATTCCGCGTTGGCGAGCGGTCAGGTTCCCGTCACGTTCCTGCAGGACAAGGTCATTCTCGTCGGTGCGACGGCCAGCGGTTTGGGAGATCAATATCCGGTTCCACTCGGCGATGGCGCGACTCTCTCCGGAGTTGAAATCATGGCCAATCTTTTTGGCGCGATAGCGCGGAATGATTTTGTCTCCCCGCTCCCGTTCGCTCAGCAACTGATGCTATCGCTGCTTCCTGCCTGGATCTTGCTGATCGGCTTTTGGCGTTGGCGTCCACGGACCACCATCATGGTCTCGTTCGGCTTGATGGTGACTATATTGCTGAGCAGTGCGATACTGATCCAGTTCGGGATCTGGTTTGCGCCCGCAACGGCCCTTTTTGGCGTTACTCTGGTTTATCCGATCTGGGGATGGCGACGGCTGCAGGCGACAAGTGATTTCATGGATAGCGAGCTGCAGAATTTCCAACTGTCAAACATCGATATTCCGATCATGCACACCGATCTCGGGCCGGTCGATGTCATCACTGGTCAAGCCGAACAGCTTACTCATGCAATTTCCCATGTTCGCGATCTACGGCGGTTCATCAACGATGCGCTCAGTAACCTTCCTGATCCGATGTTCATCACTGATCTCGACGGCAAGGTAAAGTTCGTTAACCGGTTGGCGCAGGCCGGGATGAAAGACGGAGCTCAGAATCTCGCGCTGGATGACATGCTCAACCGCTTCGTATCACCCGATGACCTTCAGGAGGTGAGGGACTATCTCGATTTGAGAAACAGGCCAGCAAAGCATGATTATGTCGATTTTACCTCACTCCACGGACAAATTTTCGCGATGCGCCGCGCACCGGTGGTATCGGATGAGGGTGCGCTGAAGGGGTACATCCATTATCTCGCAGATATCACGGAAGTCGCCCATGCAGCACAACAGCGGGAAGAGGTGCTGCAATTGCTGTCGCACGACATGCGCGCCCCACAGGCGGCAATTCTTGCTCTGCTGGATGGACAAGAAAAAGATGAAACGGCAAACAGGATCGAAAGTCATGCACGGCGTACGCTGGCGTTGGCCGACAATTTTGTCGGTCTTGCGCGGATCGATTCCAGCGAATTTGAAGGTGAAGACATATTGCTCGCTGAACTGGTCGCCGAAGCCAATGACAGCTTGTGGCCGCTAAGCAACACACGGGCCATTGTCTGCGAGCTGGATGATCAGTCTGATGGTGCCTTCGTAAGCGGCGAACCATCCAGTCTCTATCGTTCCTTTGTCAATCTGATCGACAACGCGATCAAATACAGCCCTGATGGAGGCACGGTAGTAATTACCATAAGGGTCACTGAGCTGGATCGACAACCCCATGTGTCGGTGGCGATTGTCGATCAGGGTCCGGGAATGTCGGACGATATGATGGACCAGCTGTTTGACCGTTTTGCCAGCGATGATCGGGAGGCTCATTCATCGATAAAGGGGGCTGGGCTGGGACTGAATTTTGTCGCCAGGGTAATCGAACGGCACGGCGGTCACATCAGAGGAGAAAATCGCCGAAATGGCGGTGCCTGTTTTACCGTGATATTACCCTTGGCTCCCGAACTTGAGGATCAGGCCGGATAATTCATTCAATGCCCTGGCGGGTCCGGATTGCGCTTTGCGGGGTTTGGGTCGGAACCCGGTCCAGTCCGGACAGGGCGGAATTGATCAGAAAGGGCAAGGATTGCGCTATCGTGCCGTTGCAATGATATTCGGCGGCATTGCCCGAATATAGCATTGTACCGCGCGCCTGGTCGAAAAGGCTGATGGTCAACCGATGCTCCTGGTCTCTGCACGATTGAAACCGTTTCTGCCGTTTTGCGGCGGCTATTGATTGTTCGGCATCTTTCTCGCCAGCGTTGACCGCGATATCGGCTGGCCGGTCGGAGAGCGCGACGTGCACCAGTATCGATGCATCCGGAGAGGACTGATAGCCTCTTTCGGTCAACGATTTCGCTACTAGCTCGTTGGCAAGTGCCAAATCGCGATTCATCACCGCATCTTTTGAGGAAATCGTAAACTGCTTTTGTTCAGCCGCCGGTGTTATTTGATGCGTCTGGACGCGGGTTTCAATTGGTCCGGCACAGCCGGAAACCGCCATTGCGCCTGCCAATATCCATGAGAGTGCTCGGATCACCACATTCTCCCGCTGGTTTTTCTCAAGCCATTTTGATAGTGTGCCGGTCCGATAAAGTCACGCAAATTGGCTTCGGGCGAACGGGCCTATCGCGTCAGAGCGTAGTAAATCACATAGAGCCACGAGAAAAAACCATGGATGACCGCCCAGACAATCGACTTGTGCGTGGTGAAGCTGATGGCGATGGCAAGAGCGCTGCCGAAGCCAACGCCTTTGCTGACGATCTCCTTGCGGACAATAGTGGCTCTACTTCTCATCGGTGATTCTCCTGGCGCATAATCTTCCGGGCGCATGCGTTCGGTTCGTGCCTTCTCGACCATGATCAGGCGGCTTCCCGCGCGCGGTCGGACAGTTCCTGGTTGAGCATTTCTGCTAACAGGAATGCGAGTTCCAGTGACTGTGCTGCATTGAGACGCGGATCGCAGTGGGTGTGATAGCGGTCGCCGAGCGACGCATCGGTGACCGCCACCGCGCCGCCGGTGCATTCGGTGACATTCTGACCGGTCATTTCACAATGAATGCCGCCCGCGAAAGTGCCTTCTGCACGATGGACTGCGAAAAAGCCCCGCACTTCGGTGAGGATGCGGTCAAACGGCCGGGTCTTGTAACCGCTGTCCGCCTTGATGACATTGCCGTGCATCGGATCGCAGGACCAGATAACCGGATGGCCTTCCCGTTTGACTGCCCGGACGAGCGGCGCTAGACCGCTTTCTACCTTGTCATGTCCAAAGCGGGTGATCAGCGTTATTCGGCCGGCCTCGCGCGCCGGGTTGAGCGTATCGAGCATTTTCAGAAGCGCGTCGGGTGTCAGCGAGGGGCCGCATTTCATTCCAATCGGATTGCCGATACCGCGCAGAAATTCGACGTGAGCCGAACCCTCGAAACGGGTTCGGTCTCCGATCCAGAGGAAATGTGCGCTGGTATCATACCAGTCGCCCGTCAGGCTGTCCTGCCGGGTCAGGCATTGCTCATAGGGTAGCAGCAGCGCTTCGTGACTGGTGTAGAAGGATGTCGCCTTCAATTGTGGCGCAGTGTCGGGATTGATTCCGCAGGCTTCCATGAAGGCCAGTGCTTCCCCGATCTGGTCAGCCATTTTTTCGAATTTCTTTGCCCATGGGCTGCGCGCCATAAAGTCGTGGGTCCAGCCATGAACCTGCTTGAGGTTGGCGTAGCCGCCGGTCGAAAAAGCGCGCAGCAGGTTGAGTGTAGCCGCGGCCTGATTATAGGCGCGGATCATCCGGTCGGGATCAGGATCGCGGCGGCTGCTATCGAATTCGATCCCGTTGATTATATCTCCGCGATAGCTGGGCAATTCAACACCATCCTGCACTTCCACATCAGAAGAGCGCGGTTTGGCAAACTGGCCAGCCATGCGGCCGACTTTGACGATCGGCAGCTTCGACGCATAGGTCAGCACCACCGCCATCTGGAGGATGACGCGGAATGTATCGCGGATATTGTTCGGATGAAATTCCGCAAAGCTCTCGGCACAATCGCCGCCCTGCAGCAGGAATGCCTTGCCAGCGGCCACTTCGGCCAGATCCTGTTTCAGGCTGCGCGCCTCGCCGGCAAAGACCAGCGGCGGGTAGCTGCCGAGCAGTTCCTCCGTTTCCGCCAGCTTGGCGGCGTCAGGATAGTTGGGCATGTGCAACCCTTCAAAATCCCGCCAGCTATTTGCCGTCCAATTCGTCGCCATCAGAGCGCTCCGTTTCGTTTCCTTTAAAATCGAGAGCCTTTAGGCGGGAGTCAAGAGCGAAGGCAAGGAAAACCCATTGTTGGTTGCCAGCGAAACTATCGGGAAACTGCCGCTTTAGTTTAAGATACGGGTTTTTTCTTCCAACTGCCGCTGTTGCGGAATTCGGGCTTGATTTGGCTGACATCGGGCAATTTCTGTCCGGCAAAGGCCTTGTCACCACCCCTCGCTTTTGCCTCGGTGCTATAATTGGGCGCCTGATAGGATCGCGGGATGTTTGCATCCAGCGGCGGAGTAGGCCGATCATGCCGACGAGCGTTGTCGGCTGCCAGTGCAGCCATTTTCTCTGACTGGGCTGCTGCGGCTTCGGCCTTGCGTCGACCGGCCTCATAGGCCTTTTCCAGCTCGATAGGGTCGAGCGAGGAATCCGTGGCGTTGTCGCGGGTCACATTAACGCGGCGAGTTTTCGGCACCGGCAAGGGCTCGCCGCCGCGATATCTCTGGCTGAAGGCGCTAGCCTTGCCGGCATTGCCTTTCCAGCTGTAGAATCGATGCGCACCGACCGTTCCGAGGAACCGCAGACTTGGTGCCCAGTAGGGATAGACATAGGTTGCATGATAATGGGTAGCGGTGCCGACGCTTGTATAGCTTTTTCCAGCTAGCGCTTCAGCCGCGACCTTTTTGGCGCGGTCCCAATGAAAGCGCGCTGGTTTGCGGCGCAGAGAACCGTCGCAAGTATAGGTGAACTGGCAACCCGTATTTCGCTCGCTGCCCTGATAAATCACGCCGCACACTGTGCTCGGATAGCTGGGATGGCGGACTCGGTTCAATATGACCTGCGCTACTCCGCGTTGACCGGCATCCGGTTCCATGCCGGCTTCATAGTAAACCGCCTGGGCCAGACAATGCAGCGCCCGGCTATCGTCGATTGCCGAACCGCGAAAGGCGGTTTGCCGGATGAGATGTGCTGCGGACGTCTGATCACGATCATTGTGGGTCGTATCTGACAAACCGTTGATTGAACCGGATCCTGGTTCCGCGAACGGATCAATGCCGATACCGTCGTAATTTTGCGGGGTCGCATAATTGGGATCGAGGAAATAAAAGGCCGATCCGGCAAAATTATCTTCTGCCCGTTCGACCGGCTGCAATCCGGGATCGCTGGGATTGAACTGCTGCGCATCGACGCTCGATTGCAGCATGGTTGTCGGAATCAGAATCAGGCCGATCAGGAAAAACGCAGCCAATATTCGTTCGTGAGCCGTCAGGTTCGTGAAGAATTGACGCTGTGCCGCCTTTGAGGAAGGCTTTGTATTCCGTCCCGGCTCGGTCGTTTCCGTGCTGGCTGGATTCTTGCCAGTTATGGTTAATGCTTCCGGTTCCTGATGACCTTGTCCGTAATCGGGAATATGGCCGCTCAGATGCGGAACATAGGGAGGCGGGACGCGCACGAGTTTTCAGAATTCCTGATTAGGCCCAAACGGGCGGATCCGGCGAGATATAGTCAATTTTAGCGGGCTCCGCGCGGGCCAAAAAGACGCTGTTCCATCGCGGGACGCGGTTTGCGGACAAATTAATTGGTTAACGCAGCCCGTCGTTCTCGCATAGTCACCAGATATTGCGCAACGATATATCCAATCACGCCGAAAATGATGCCGCCGAAGGCCGGGCCAATGATAATTCCGTCCAGCCCGTAATATTCGCGACCCAGCCACAGAAAAGGGACAAGCCCGAGCGTATTGCGCAACCAGTTCAAGTAAGTCGACCAAATCGGACGTCCGAGATTATTGCAGGCGGCGTTACCGATGAACAGCATGCCGTTGAAGAAGAAAAGGGGAGTGAGCACAGCTGCAAATAGCCAGAATACATGCCGCCCTTCGCCAACAAGATGGAATGCGTCGCTGATCGGACCACTGAGGGCATACAGGATTGGCCAGATAGCCAGCGTGTAGACCAGAGCAAAAATGGTCGCCTGCTGGATCGTTGTGCGAATGCGGTCAAATTTTAGCGCGCCGAAATTCTGACCAATGATCGGCCCCACTGCTCCGGAAAGCGAGAACAGCAGGCAGAAAGCTACCGGTACGACCCTGCCGACGACCGCAAATCCGGCGATCACATCATTAGAATAGTCGGCAATGAACCGGTAGGAAATGAAGCCTCCGATCGGTGTGGCAATATTGGTCAGGATCGCGGGGATCAGTATCGCCATGATCGGGCTAATATCTTTTCGAAAATGGGGTAGGGTAAAACGGTCGAAACCCCCATAACTCTTCACGATCGGCCAAATCGCGAACATCGCCGAAACAATAGCCGCGCAGGCGCTGGCAACTGCTGCGCCCTGGATTCCCCAGTCGAAGCCGAAGATGAATATCGGGTCGAGAATGGCATTGGTGATGCCCATGCTGAGCGTAACGTTCATCGCCCGCCGCGCCGCGCCATGAGCGCGCAGGAATCCGGAACAGACCATGGCTGTGACGCTGAACGGCATGAATGGGGCGACGATCCGGATATAGCCGGTCGCAGCCTGATTGGCGGCTCCATCAGCCCCCGCCAGTTCCAGAATGTCGGGGGCAAAAACGAAAAACAGGATCGCCAATGGCACAATCAACATCGTGCTGAGAACCAATATATTGGTCAGGTATCGGCGGGCCTGATCCGGATCGCCCTGGCCGATATGGCGAGCGGCAAGCGCACTGGTGGCAATCATCAGGCCGATATAGAATGCTGTGCCGAAAAACAGGATCGTCGCGGCAAAGCCCATTGCTGCAGTCAGTGCGCTGTCTTCCAGTTGCGCGATATAGAACAGATCGGCAAAGTCGACGAT
Organism: uncultured Parasphingorhabdus sp.; assembly: GCA_965534715.1. Classification (GTDB taxonomy): domain Bacteria; phylum Pseudomonadota; class Alphaproteobacteria; order Sphingomonadales; family Sphingomonadaceae; genus Parasphingorhabdus. The sequence goes on along the minus strand of CBETBW010000027.1, from coordinate 19,590 downwards.
GAACATGGTCAGCAGACCGATGCTGGCGGTCAGTGACATGGTCGCGATATGCCGCAAGGGGCTACCGGTCAGGAATATGGCGGGTTGTGTCGCGACTTTATCTGTTCCACTGCAAATCGCCTGGCCGAAACTGGCAATGGCGGAAGAGACATTTTGCCCTATAGCCTTTTGCCAAGGGGTCAATTCATCTCTATTGGAAAATGATCTTTGGAGGGCGTCGGATGATTTATCGAAAAGCAATGATCGCACTGGTGATCGCCATACTGGCGGGCTGTTCTGTTGCCGAGGAAGATAAACAACAGTCGTCGCAAGAACGCGGCGTTTTCGAGCGCAGAAATGTTGCGCCCGACCCGGCCGACAATAGTTCGACACCCCGCAAGGCGGAACATGCCTATGCGCGGATAGCGCTCAACTGCATCAACAAACAATATCCCAACAAGATCAGCCATGTGTTGAACAGCGCGGTCGATGTAGCGGAACCGGCAAAACTGACCCCCGTCTTCTACGGCTGTTTCGACTGGCATAGCGCCGTTCACGGGCATTGGTTGTTGACCCGCTTATGGGGGCAGGGCCTGGTTCCCGAGATGGATGAAGAGATTGCCGCGGCGCTTGCCGCGAATTTCACGACAGAAAAAATTGCCGGCGAACTCGCCTATTTTGACGGTTCTGATCGCAACGCATTCGAGCGCCCCTATGGAATCGCCTGGTTTCTGCAGCTGACCGCCGAACTGCGCGAGATCGCGGACGGGGAAGGCGGCAAGGCCGAGCAGGCAAAAGCGTGGCTCACCCGTTTGGAACCGCTGGAGGCGGTGATTGTGAGCAATATCAAGAATTGGGTACCAAAACTGGCCTATCCCATCCGGCTGGGGACTCATAACCAGTCGGCTTTTGCTTTTGGACTGTTTCTCGACTGGGCCGAGCGCAGCGGTGACGACGGAATGGCCAGTCTTGTGCGCAACAAGGCATTAAGTTTCCATCGCAAAGATCAAGATTGTCCGATGGCCTATGAACCTTCGGGGGAGGACTTTCTGTCTTCCTGCCTGATGGTTGCCGACTTGATGCGGCGGGTGATGGATGGCGCCGAATATGCCAGCTGGCTATCGGATTTTCTGCCGGCGATCCCGACTGATGGCAGCGACGACTGGCTGGAAGTCGGCATCGTCAACGACCCCACCGATGGCAAATTGGTGCATCTTGACGGCCTCAACCTTTCGCGCGCGTGGGCGCTTGAGGGCATGGCTTCAGCGCTCCCGGCCAAAGACAAGCGACGTGCCTCGCTTCTCGCATCAGCCACCCTGCACGGCAATTCCGGAGAGCGATCTGTGCGCACACCGCATTATTCCGGCAGCCACTGGCTGGCCAGTTTTGCGACTTATTGGCGCACCCGGAGGGGAATCGATGCTAGCGACAGCAATGGGGCTTCGTGAAGCCTGAGCCAGCCCTTGTTCTAGCACAAGATGCCGGGGTTCGAACCCGCTCGCTGCTCGACCGGTTGTTTCCGGTCAATCAAGGCCTGGCAATCAAGTCGATGTTCGGCATATGGGGCGCCTATTTCCTGTTTGTATCGAGCCGCTTTCTGTACCGGACGCAGGAAAATGCAGATGCGCTGTTCTTCCAGCGAATATTGATGACCAGTGTCTGTATCGCTGTCACTTGGCTGTTATACCGGCTGCTAATTGCGGTGCGCCGCAACGGCATGGGAACAGCGATATTCATGCTTTCCTTGCCGACCATCATCTTGGCCATTTACATCGCCATCCTCGACCAGATCATCTTCGACCATGATGCAGCAATGTTCGACTTTTCCTATCTGCTTGATCCGGTCAATTTGGTTACGTTCGACTGGGCCTATGTTCTGGACGAAGCGTTTACCCGCTATTTCATACTGGCCAGCTGGGGAGCTCTATATTTAGCCCTGGCCCATAGTGAGGATCTACAGCGGATGATGGTGCACAGCCGGCAGCTGGAGCAGTTGAACCGGGAAAGTGAACTACGGGCGCTGCGCTACCAATTGAACCCGCATTTCGTCTTCAATGCGCTCAATTCGGTAAGCAGCCTGATTATTGACCGGAAAAACGCGCAGGCTGAGAAACTGGTGGATGATCTGGCTGATTATATGCGCGCGGTGCTGACCGATGGCGCCGACGATATGGTGGCGGTAGAACAGGAAATTGCACAGCAAGTGCGCTATCTCGAGATTGAACGCATGCGCTTTCCCGATCGGCTGCACTATACCGTCGACATCGATTCCGCTGCAAATGGTTGGAGCATTCCGGCGCTGATCATCCAGCCACTGATTGAAAATGCCGTCAAATATGGCGTTTCAGGAACGGACCAGCCGGTCAATATCATCATTTCGGCACAGCGGGAGGGCGATCGCTTGCGCATCAGTATCGCGAATGATGGTAGAGTACAAAGGTCTGCTGGCCTTACGCATGGCCGCATTTCCGGGACGGGGACCGGTCTCACCAACATCCAGGACCGGTTGAAAGCACTATATGGTCAAAATGCGTCGTTGCTTTTGGCCAACAACAAGGAAGGCATGGCGATCGCCACCATAGTCCTGCCGGATCCCTCTCTGATTTTTCAGGATATCTGAGAATGGCGACAAAGCTGCCATCGGTCTTGATCGTCGATGATGAACCGCTCGCTCGATCTCGCCTCAAGGCACTGTGCGAGCGGACCAAACTTTTTGGCAACATGGATTTGGCCAATGGCGGCCGTCAGGCCTTGGAGAAAATCAGGCAGCTAGAACCCGATATCCTGCTGCTAGACGTCGATATGCCGGATTTGTCGGGTCTCGAAGTGGCGGAATATTGTGAGGGCCTGGCGCGGATGCCGGAGATCATTTTGACCACCGCGCACAATAAATATGCGGTTCAGGCATTCCGGCTGGAAGTAACCGATTATCTCTTGAAACCGGTCAAGGAGGCCCAGTTACGGGAGGCTGTCGAACGCGCCATTGTCAATATTGCGCGCAGTCTCAGGGATCAAGAGCCGGAGATCGCTCCACCTCTTTGGGTGCAGGATGGCACAGGATCTCTGCAACTTACGGTTTCGGATATTGAATGGGTTGAAGCCGAACGGGACTATATGCGGCTATATTTACCGGGCCGCAGCTATCTTTTGCACCAATCCATGCGCTCGCTGGAAAAACAATTGCCGGACCGCCTGTTCGTCCGTGTTCACCGGTCGGCCATCGTCCGGCGTGATTGCATCTCGGAAGTACGCCGAAAAGGGCGCAAGCGATTTGTAATTCTGCAGGACGGCAGCCGGTTGGCGATTGGTCCCCGTTATGCGGACAGGATCATCGGCACTGCTCAAGCCGGGCGCTTGGGTGGGTCCGAAACCGTAACAGAATAACGCGGCGCCGGTGCCGGTTGCATCAATCCACCGACATCAACAAACGTCTGCCGTGCGACATTGTGCGGGTGTTCTTTCGCTTCCGTCAGCGACAGGACAGGCGCGAAACAGATGTCCGTTCCTTCCATCAGATCGCACCATTGGGAGCGGGTCTTGGTTTTAAACAGCGCGGTCAGTTTTTCTTTCAGTAGCGGCCATTGTCTTGGATCCATCTGCGCGTCGAAGTCCGAATCTTCCGCAAGGCCGGTCACTTGCCGAAGCTGTGCATAAAATTGCGGCTCGATTGATCCGATCGAGATAAATTTGCCATCGGACGTTTCGTAGCTGTCGTAGAAATGCGCCCCGGTGTCCAACATATTGACGCCCCGCTCATCTTTCCAATGACCGATATTGTGAAAGTCGAAAATCATTGCCATCAATGCGGCGGAACCGTCGGTCATTGCACAATCGACCACCTGACCGGTGCCTCCCGTCTTGGCATGGAGAAGGGCAGAAACCATGCCGAACGCGAGCATCATCCCGCCACCGCCAAAATCGCCAACCATGTTGATCGGCGGGGTCGGCTTTTCGCCAGCATGCCCGAAAGCATGCAAGGCGCCGGAAATAGAAATATAGTTGATATCATGTCCAGCGGCGGCGGCGAGCGGCCCATATTGCCCCCAACCCGTCATCCGGCCATAGACCAGGCTTGGATTGTCCGCGAGCATCACATCTGGACCCAAGCCCAACCGCTCCATCACGCCGGGACGGAAGCCTTCGATCAATCCGTCGGCATTTTTCGCCAGTTTGCGGGCCATTGCAATCCCCTCGTCCGACTTCAGATCAATCTCGACCAATGTGCGAGAGCGGGAAAGGGCGAGGCGGGGATCAGGAGCGCTGCCCGGGCGATGGAGAACAGTGACTGTGGCGCCCTGATCCGCGAGCATCATGCCGCAAAAGGGACCGGGACCGATCCCGGCAAACTCGATGATATTGATTCCGCTTAATGGCCCTGCCATGCCCCGCTCCTGTTTAATCGACTGATTAACCGGTCCTATGCAGGGAAGGAATTCTAAGCAAGCTTAATGTGGACGTCTGGTCCGGAGTCTAGCGAGGAGGCTCTCTGTGCCGCAATGGGACAAATTTTTTGGCTTGGCGACGTAGATGATGCGGCACTTCCGATTTTTTCTGTCCAACTGGTTGTCTCGCCAGCTTTGGATCAATTGGATGATCAAAAGCTACACCGAACCTACCCTGGGCAACCCAGGCGACAGATCCTGTGATACGACCAATATTGCGCAGTTCAATTTGTACCTTGTCGCCCCGCTTGGCGAGTACTGGTGCCTCGGCCATCAGGCCGCCTGATGACAGATTACGGATCCGCACCTCGCCGCAATTATCGCCATCGATGAACAGCAGTTCCGCCTTCAGAAACAGACTATCCCGGTCCAGTTCGCGCTTCGCTTGGTCAACGGCCGGGCTGTTCATTTTCAGGTTCTCGTCAAAAGTTTCTTTCATAAGCTTCCCGTAGTCGATAATTGTAACAGCATGTGTCGCGAAGTTGAGCTTAGAGAGGAATAAGTGCAAATCTGGTTAATATCTGGCATTTTTTTGCGGCGAGACATTTGCGCTATAATGCCGCCCGCGAAGAATGTTTCGACCTAAAGAAGCCAAAACATTAATTTTGATGCCGGGGCAGCGCCATATATTACTGATCGCGCGAGATTTTCTCGTTCCGTTCATGCGCTTCCTGCGCTTCGACGGTCATCGTGGCTATCGGTCTGGCTTTCAGCCGGTCGAGCGAGATTTGTTCGCCGGTAACCTGGCAATAGCCATATTCGCCTTCGTCAATCCGCCGCAATGCCGAATCGATTTTGGACGTCAGCTTGCGTTGACGGTCGCGGGTTCTCAACTCCAGACCCCAGTCGGTTTCGCTCGATGCCCGGTCATTCAGGTCAGCTTCCTGAATCGGACCATCCTGCAAATGTGCCAGGGTTTCTTTGGATTCCTCGATGATTTCCTGCTTCCATTTTTCCAGGGCCAGCCTGAAAAAAGCGAGCTGATGCTCGTTCATGAACTCTTCGTCTTCGCTCGGTTCATAGCCGCTTGCGAGAACTAGATTTGCGCCATTCGCGCTTTTTTTTGCGGATGCTTTTTTCACCGAGGATGCCAACATACTCTCCAAACATCTGCCCTATCCGAATCCGGGAGGCTGGAACCATTTACACGGCGGGCCTATACCCAGCACATCTGGTGGAAACAAGGCGCAAAATAGCTGATATTTCAATTATCCTGAAATGGGGAAATTTAAGACATCGAAATATGGCGCGGAGTATATTCTAACGGCCCTTCAACGGATCATGGCTCAATCTCTGCCGCGTGAAAATATCTGAACTTCTTCTTGTTTTCGCAATAATAACATCTCCAATGGTTCCAATTCGGGACATTAACCGTGGTGGGATACAATCTGCTAAGACATTTTCCCATTTTTGGCGGTGAAACAAGGTTAACGCAATTGTGGTTTACGATATCTTCTGTCTTTCTAATGCATGTCGGGACAGCGAAAAGGAAAGTCAGCGGTTGAATGCTGACTCACTGGTCGCCTCCTCAGCGGAAGAGAGTTGATATTATGTCGGTACGGATGGCTTTAGCAAAATTATGCGCTTGCACTTGCGGCGGGGCACTAATTGGCGGTGGCGCAGTTCATGTGTCAGAAGCGCCCACTGCACCTTATGTGAAGAAGCTCACAAAGAAGCAGCCGGTTCGCGCCCGTATGATCAGGAAAGGTGAGCCAGCTCGCAAGATCAAGCGTACACGGCGCACTGTGACCAAAACGGTGACAGCTTGCCAACCAACGGTGGTCACAATTGCCCAGACCCCAGCTCCACAACCTATACCGGTTCCTCTGCCTCCTTATATCCCGCCGGCTCCACCGACCTATGACGGCGGCGGCTCAGTACCTGTAGTGATTGGCGGCAGCGGCGGATACGGCGGCAGCGGCGGCGGCTTTTTCGGTGGCTTTTTCGGCGGCGGTGGCTCCGGTGGGGGCAGCGTCGTGATCTCCTCGACCAGCAGCGGTGGGTCAACAAGCACATCTTCTGGTGGCAGCTCAACGAGCGGTGGTTCGACTAGCACGTCTACCGGTGGGGTGACCAGCACTGGCGGTTCAACGAGCACATCTACGGGCGGCAGCAGTTCTTCGTCGTCCAGCTCGTCCAGCAGTTCGTCGAGCAGTTCATCCAGTTCCAGTGGCGGCGACGGATCGTCGGGCGGACATGGTTCTTCCGGTGGTTACGGTTCTTCCGGCGGCGGTTCCAACGGTTCCTCGGGCAGTTCAGGGTCGTCCGGCAGTTCCGGCTCATCTTCCTCGAGCTCGGGTGGTAGTTCCACCAGCAGCTCGTCGGGAGCGACGGGCGGATCCTCGAGTTTCGGTGGCAACAGCACGTCCTCCGGTTCCTCGGGCAGTTCCTCCAGTTCCAGCTCCTCGAGCAGCAGCTCCAGCTCGTCTTCGGGCGGCAGCAGCGGCGGATCGACCGGCGGCACAGAAGTACCCGCACCACCGGTTGTCCTCCTTTTCGGAGCGGCAGCAGCGGCTTTGTTTGCGCGCCGTCGCAAGGCGAAAAAGGCAATTGCAGCCTAAGAAGCTTAAACCAAGATAATCTGAGAAAGCGGCTCGAGCAATCTGGCCGCTTTTTTCTTTGCAGTCTTGCAAGTGAAACAGACGCTCGGCATAGGCATTGGCCATGCATGATATAAAATATATTCGCGATAATCCGGAAGATTTTGACGCTGCGCTAGCGAAGCGTGGTGTCGAAGCAGTCGCCCAGAATATACTGACCTTGGATGAGCAAAGCCGCGCGCTGAAAACCCAGCTACAGGATGGTCAGGCACGCCGTAACGAGGCATCCAAGGCGATCGGCAAAGCCAAGGGGCAGGGCGACGACGAGACGGCGCAGGCGTTGATGACGGAAGTCGCCGAACTGAAAAGTGAAATACCGGAAATCGAAGAAAAAGAACGGGAAGTTTCTAATCGGTTACAAGATATCCTGGCTGCGCTGCCGAATCTGCCAGCCGAGAGCGTCCCACTTGGCGGGAATGAAGACGACAATGTCGAGATCGAACGCTGGGGCGAACCGCGGGCGTTCGAATTCATGGCTCGCGAACATAGCGATATCGGTCCGGCGCTGGGGTTGGATTTTGAAACGGCTGCTGCAATGTCAGGCGCGCGCTTTGCCTTTCTGCGCGGTCAGATGGCGCGGCTGCAGCGGGCGATCGGTCAATATATGCTTGATCAGCAGACAACGGCGAATGGCTTTCAAGAGTGCGCGCCTCCTGTACTGGTGCGTGATCAGGCTATGTTCGGCACCGGCCAGTTGCCCAAGTTTTCCGAGGATTCGTTCCAGACTACTGATGGCTACTGGCTGATCCCGACGGCAGAGGTCAGTCTCACCAACAGCGTGCACGGGCAGATATTGGATGAAGCGCAGCTACCGATCCGATTGACCGCACTTACCCCTTGTTTCCGCAGCGAAGCTGGCTCTGCCGGCAAGGATACAAAAGGCCTGATCCGTCAGCATCAGTTTGAAAAAGTCGAAATGGTAGCAATCGTTCATCCCGACGACAGCGATGCAGAACATTTACGGATGACCGAAGCCGCAGAATCGATCCTCAAGGCGCTCGATTTGCCCTATCGCAAAATGCTGTTGTGTACGGGTGATATGGGTGCAACGGCTCGCAAAACATACGATCTCGAAGTCTGGCTGCCTGGGCAGGACACCTACCGCGAAATTTCGAGCATTTCGACCTGCGGAGATTATCAGGCGCGGCGGATGAATGCCCGGTTCCGTCCCGAGGGTGAGGAAAAGGGGACAAGGTTTGTCCACACGCTCAACGGTTCTGGACTAGCCGTCGGCCGCACTCTGGTCGCGGTGCTCGAAAATTATCAACAGGCGGACGGTTCTGTCACAATTCCGCCAGCCCTGCTGCCCTATATGGGCGGTATCGACAAGCTGGAGCCCGGCTAATGCGGATATTGCTTACCAACGATGATGGGTTCGATGCACCGGGTATGAAAGTCCTGCTGGATATTGCGCAGCATTTTTCCAACGATATCTGGATTGTCGCGCCGTCTGACGAGAATTCGGGGGCTGGTCACTCGCTGACACTCACCCGGCCCCTGCGCATTCGCAAGCGCGGCGATCAGCAATATTCAGTAGATGGTACTCCAACCGACAGCGTGATGATGGCGGTCGCCAAGATCATGAAAGACGGCCCGCCCGATCTCATCCTGTCCGGCGTCAACCGCGGTGCCAATCTGGGCGAAGATGTCACCTATTCGGGCACGGTGTCTGCCGCCATGGAAGGTGCACTCGCGGGAATCCCGTCGATCGCGCTCAGTCAAGCCTATGCACGGGAAGATATCGGCGCTGATGTTCCATTTGAGGCAGCTCTACAATGGGGTGAACGTGTGCTGCGGCCTTTGATCAAGCGACGCATGGATCACCGGACGCTGGTGAACATTAATTTCCCGGCACTCCCAGCGAGTGAAGTAAAGGGTGTGCGGGTCGTCTCGCAGGGTATCCGCGACTATGGTCGATTGCAGATCGTCAGCAACCGCGATCCGCGCGGCTTTGAATATCATTGGTTCGGTCTTGGTCCGATGGTCGAAACGCCGGCTCACAGCACCGACCTGGAAGCAATCGCCGGCGGCTATGTCTCGATCACGCCGCTCCATTTGGATCTAACCCATTATGGTTCGATGGATGATCTGAAAAAACTTTATAGCTGATTGCGAGCCCCAACGCTCAGAATTCGCTATGTTTGGTTCAGCGGGGCTGGCAAGGTACGGTTTTGCTGCTAATAGCGTTCCAGCAAAGGGAAGAGTTGGTTAATGGGGTCATATATGCGTCACGTTGCGATCCTGATATTGCTTTGCGGAGTCACTGCTTGCATCCCGCCGGGCCGCGATGAATATGCCCCGCCACCAGTCCAGCCTCAATTGCGTACGGATCCTGCCGTTCTTGGCGCAACACCCGATCAGGCGCCGCCTTCGACTTGGCAATCGATTCCCGTCACGGCCAACGCCCAGCGGGTGGAATCCGGCGTTTATGTCGTGCAGCCCGGAGATACGTTGCGCGGGATTGCCAACAAGACTGGAGCAGGATCACAGATCATTGCGACAGCCAACGGATTGGTCGAACCCTATGTCATTCAACCAGGCCAGCGACTCAAGATCACCGGCGGGCGCTATCATGCGGTCAATTCGGGTGAGACTGGTATCGCGATCGCCCGTGCCTATGGGGCACCGTGGCGCGAAGTGGTGGCGCTGAACGCGCTGGAAGAACCCTATATTCTGCGTGTAGGGCAGAAGCTGCTGCTGCCCGCAACCGCGCCCAGCAATCCAGCCAGTTTGAGCATTGAGCAGCGTGCCGCCGCCTTTGATCTGGATATTGATGATATTGTTACCGGCAGCCAGCCAGCGCTGGCGTATGGTGCGGCTGCGAAAGAGCCGTCCGATTGGCGAAAAGCCATCGCACCCAATAAAACCATCGCTACGCCGGGCAGCTTCACCGGACGGTTCCAGTGGCCGGTGGATGGCGCCGTTATTTCCAGCTTTGGCAGCAAAGGCGGTGGCAAGGTCAATGATGGTCTCAACATCGGCGTCCCGAGAGGTACGCCGATCCGTGCGTCCGCCGATGGAATAGTCGCCTATAGCGGCGATGAAATTGGCGTATTCGGCGGACTGATCCTGATCAACCATGGTTCCGGCTGGGTTACTGCCTATGGCCATGCAGACAAGCTGAATGTGACGCGCGGCCAGAAGGTGAAGATGGGACAGGTTATCGGCCTCGCCGGTGAAAGCGGTTATGTGGAGGAACCACAACTACATTTCGAGATCCGCAAGGACCGCAAGCCGGTCGATCCAAACAACCATCTGCCGAAACGCGGCTGAACCCGCCATGGCAAGGAAAACCCAACGCAAGATTTCTGACTATTTCACTTTGCGGCGGCGTTCGAGTCTGCCGATCTGGGCGGATATTGCCTGGCGGGTTGCTTTCGTCCTCGGCCTGATCGGGATGGCCGTGTCGGTGCATTATTTCGACCGTAATGGCTTGCAGGACAGCTATGACGGTGACGTCAGTTTTTACGACGTTATTTATTTTACGATGATTTCGATCACTACAACCGGATATGGCGATATAACCCCGGTCACCGAACGGGCGCGGATGTTCGATGCACTGGTTGTGACTCCTATTCGCATCTTCGTCGTGCTAATCTTCGTCGGCACGGCTTATAATTTTGTTTTCAAACGAACCTGGGACAATTGGCGCATGAAACTGATTCAAGGCAATTTGCACGACCATATCGTGATCGCCGGCTTTGGAACGAGCGGCAGCGAGGCCGTGCAGGAGCTTCTCGCGCGCGGTACCAAGCCGGAAGAAATCGTCGTGATCGACACATCTGACGACGCATTGTCGCTGGCGGAGAAGCTCGGCTGCGCGGTGATCAATGGCGATGCTACCCGTGACAATGCACTGATGAATGTGAAAATCTCGCGTGCCCGTTCGATGATTGTATCGGCAGGGCGCGATGACACCAGCATCTTGATCGTACTCACCGCCCGGCATCTCGCCTATCATTTGCCGATCAGCGTTTCGATCAAGGCGGCGGATAACGAACTGCTTGCGCGGCAGGCGGGAGCGACGACCGTCATCAATCCCGTCAGTTTCGCGGGACTGTTACTCGCCGGAAGCTGTGAAGGGGCCAAGATTTCCGACTATCTCAGCGACCTCGCTTCGGCCACGGGCCGGGTAAAACTGGTCCAGCGGGCGGTAACCGAAGGCGAAGTCGGAATGGCGATGAGCGAAGTTGTCGGCACGGGGCTGGGCGTGCGGATTTACCGGGGTGACACAGTGATCGGTTTCTGGGAAACGGAAGCGAAGACGCTCGAGGCCGGGGATATCATCGTTGAAATCATTCCCGGCAATGATGTGGAACCACATATAGCGGAAAACGTCTGATCCGGCCTGTTCTTCGGTTCATGTTGCAACTGCGAGATAAACATCTATTCTGGCGGTTCATTGACGGAGCTTGCTGATGGCCGATCCAATACCCATGCCCACCGGGCTTCGCCCACCCCGCAGACTGGCGCAGCTTGGAGAATTGTCCCTGCCGCTCGATTTGCTGCGCTTTGGCCTGCAATGGCCGCGGCTGGTCACGGCACCGCGCGGGGATGGCCGGCCGGTCTATCTGATCCCAGGCTATGGCGGCAGCGAATTGTCGATGCGCCCGCTGGAAGGCTTTCTCCAGCAAATCAACTATGCCGTCGCCGACTGGTCGCTCGGCCGCAACCAGGGTTCGGTGGACCGCGATGTCGCGCGCTTCACGGCGGTTGCGGAAGCCCGGTTTGCCGAGAATGGCGGGCAGGCGTTCACCCTGATTGGCTGGTCGCTCGGCGGGACGATTGCCCGCGAAGCCGCTCGCCTGTCCCCCCATCTGGTGCGCGAGGTGATCACCATGGGCACCCCGATCATCGGCGGTCCCAAATATACAACCCCCGGTCAGCGCTACGCCCGGTCCGCCAATGTCCGGCTCGATCAATATGAGCGCGAAGTCCATCAGCGCAACAGCATCGGGTTCGGGCAGCCGCTGACCGTTATCTATTCCGATCGCGACGGGATCGTCGGTCCCGATATCGCCAAGGATATCTACAATCCGCAGGCCCGCAATATCCGCGTCGATGGCGGGCATATGGGTCTCGGCTTCAACCCCAAGGTCTGGCGGATCATCGCCGATACGCTGGCGGGCCGCGCCTGACCCAACCCCGCGACTGACCCAACCCGTCACATGTCTCAGCCAAGCCAGGCGTGGACGACGCCCATGGCGATATAGAACAGCAGCCAGTAACCCGCGTCGATGAAGAACAGGGTCTTGCTCTTCTGTGAGAACAGATAGTTGGTGCCGATCGCCGGAATGATGAAGCCGAGCGCGATGCTGAAGGCGGTCAGCACCTTGGTGGTAAAATCGAACTCCGTCGCATAGGTCGCGAAGGTATGGGCCAGCGCCCAGGAAGCGATCAGGCTGAACGCGAAGGCCCCGCCGTAAATCCTGCCCATGCTGCCTTCCTTGATCTGGTCCTCGGTCAGCCCGACCGCGCCCATCCATCGCTTGCCCATGACGGGTCCGTACCAGATGCCGCCGACCAGAAAGCCCGCCAGCGCAGCCACGACGACCGCAATCCAGTTCACATCGAAAATGTTCATATGATCCTCCCCAGGTATGTTCCCCGGCGCAGGCCGGGTTGTTGTGTCCATAGCGAAATTTGGGCGTTTCGGCAATTGGGGCGCGTTCGGGCGGTAGCGGCCTGCACCACGCCGCCATTGTAAAGCTATTGAAGTTCACGAGATGGGCTCTGGCCTGCGCCGGAGCACGATGATGCCGAACATTGATCGTGACTCCCCGGCAAAACGCGCCTAAAGGCCGCGCCATATGGCAACCCAAATTCCCTCTCCGCCCAAAGTCGGCATGGTCTCGCTTGGCTGTCCCAAGGCTCTGGTCGACAGCGAGCGCATCCTCACCCAGCTGCGCTCCGACGGCTATGACCTGTCGCCCGACTATGCCGGCGCCGATGTCGTGCTGGTCAACACCTGCGGGTTTCTCGACAGCGCCAAGGAGGAGAGCCTCGAGGCGATTGGCGAGGCGATGGCCGAGAATGGCCGGGTGATCGTCACCGGCTGCATGGGCAATGAAGCCGACCTGATCATGAAGCGCTTCCCCGATGTGCTGGCTGTCACCGGCGCGCATCAGTATGAGGACGTCGTCACTGCAGTCCATGCGGCGGCTCCGGCAGCGCGCGGTTCGTTCGTCGATCTGGTGCCTGAATCCGGTCTCAAGCTGACCCCGCGGCACTACAGCTATCTCAAGATTTCCGAGGGCTGCAACCATCGTTGTTCCTTCTGCATCATCCCCAGCCTGCGCGGCGACCTTGTGTCCCGCCGCCCCGACGCGATCCTGCGCGAAGCGGAGAAGCTGGTCGAGGCGGGCACCAAGGAACTGCTGGTGATCAGCCAGGACACTTCGGCCTACGGCGTCGATATCCGCCATCAGTCCCGTGTGTGGAACGGCCCCACCGGACAGGGCCGCGAAGTCCGCGCCCATATGACCGATCTCGCCGCCGCACTCGGTGAGCTGCGGACGCCGGAAGGCAAGGGCGTGTGGACCCGGCTCCACTATGTCTACCCCTACCCCCATGTCGACAAGGTCATCCCGCTGATGGCCGAGCGCAAGATCACGCCCTATCTCGACATCCCGTTCCAGCACGCCGCGCCCAACGTCCTCAAGCGGATGAAGCGCCCGGCCAACGAGGCCAAGGTGCTGCAGCGGGTCAAGAGCTGGCGCGATATCTGCCCCGATCTCACCATCCGCTCGACCTTTGTCGTCGGCTTTCCCGGCGAGACCGAAGACGACTTCACATATCTCCTCGACTGGCTCGAGGAAGCTCAGCTCGACCGTGTCGGTGCGTTCCGCTTTGAGCCGGTGCAGGGCGCGGCTGCCAATAAACTCGACGGCGCTCTGCCCGAAGAGGTCAAGGAAGAGCGCTACCAGCGGCTGATGGAGGTCACCGCCCGGATCAGCGCCGCCAAACTCACCGCCAAGGTCGGCCGCACTTTGCCCGTCATAATCGACGAGATCGGCGAGCCCGACGAGGATGGCGACATCGGCGCGACCGCGCGCTCCGAAGCCGATGCGCCGGAGATCGACGGCAATGTCTTCCTCCGCAACGTGCCCGCCAGCCTTGCGGTCGGCGATATTATCGACGCGGTGATCGAGGATACCGACGACCATGATCTGTTCGGGGTTGCTGCGGGTTAAGGACGAACGGCGTTCTTAAGCCCATCCTCTGAAGAGAAGGGGCTAATACCCCGTCCGTTCGTGTCGAGCGTAGTCGAGACATTTGGTCCTGACCGCCGGTCTCTCGACTGCGCTCGAGACGAACGGTGATTTCACCCCCACCCGAACTTGACAAACTTTACACTGTTATAGATTTTTTCCTTTCTCCGCGTCGCCAAGCCTGAATTCGGCCACCGCTTGCGCATGGAAAACCAGCGCGTTGATCACCGCGCCGTCGGCGGTTCCGGTCGCCTTGGTGGTCAGGCCGGGGACGTCGCGTTCCATTTCGGCGGCTTCCTCGGGGCTCATCCGGTAATATTCCGGCGGGCCGTCATCGTCCGGCCAGCGAATCTCGTAAAACTCTGCTGCTTCCTGTCCGGCCGCTTCCGGTTGCTGCCGCGCTTCGGCCTCGGCGGCCAGCGTCGCCAGCTCGTCCTCGGTCGGGGTGGCGACCAGCGGGGCGGTGTCTTCGCCGGCGGCGATGGCGTCGAGCAGTTCGCCAAAGCGCGCCGCGCCGCGTTGCGCCGGGATCTGCTCGGCGATCTTGTCGAGCCGGGCCAGGTGCGCGAGCAGCAGGCGGCTGTCATAGCGCCGCCGCGTCGCGACGACCTCGCCATGATAGAAAATCTCCTCCTCGACGCCTTCAATTGCCCGCTCCTGCAACTTGTCCTGCGCCACCTCCCGCGCCAGCACCAGCGCCGCCAGCCACCCCCGAGCGAAATCCGTATCGCGGCGTTTCAGATCATAGGCCGACTGGCGCGAGCGCTGCACATAATGGGCCGCCGCCTGCACATTGCCGGTGCGGGCGAGGGCCTCGAGAAATTTGACCCGCAGCTCGGGGAGCCAGCCGTCGTGGCGGGTTGTGGGGGTTGGGGTTTCGGGGGCATCCGTTCGCCCTGAGCTGGTGTCGCTGCGCGACGTCTGCGACTCCGAAGGCCCCCTATCGGACGAGAAGCGTGGTTCGACAGGCTCACCACTAACGGTATTTTCGTCAACCCCATTCTCGACTGTGTCATCCCCGCGCAGGCGGGGATCCAGTTTACCGGCATTTTCGTCTGCACGGGCAGCGCCATCTGGGTTCCCGCCTGCGCGGGAATGACAGGAAAGGGCTCTGTCCCCGCCTCCATCATTGTTCCCTTGATCACTCCGATCACCCTGAGCCTGTCGAAGGGCCTGCCGCCGCGCAAATTCATCCTGAAAACCCATAAGTCTGACTCCTGTAAAGCAACCATCCCGACCGCTGCACAGCGGTGCGGCGGTTTGGGAATGGTTTGTTAAAGGGAGTAAATATAACCCATTTGGTGTGTTGTAGGAAAGAGATTAAGTGGGACCAGATTTGTCATCAGGGTCAGAAGGTCGCGGTCCACCGATGATTTCTGATACACTGGGTTCAGGTTGTGCAGACTGACTTTGACCCTTTGCAGCATCTTTCTGTTTTGGGTTTTTGGTCTCTTTATCTGGGTCCTTAATCTCTTCGTTGATATCTATAAATTCATCCAACGCGGAGCTAGCTTTCGCTTCATCAAATGGACGTTTAAGAATTACCGGACCATGCTGGCACAGCAGCCAACCAGCAGAACACCCTCATCCAACTACGCCTACCCGCCTGCGCTGACGCTTCGGCGGCAAGGCTGCGTATCCTTCTCCCTCAAGGGAGAAGGGGCGTGCATCACGTCTTGTGGCTGGGCCTCTGGCTGATTGTGAAATTGCGGCGCGTCGGATTGACGAGGCCGTTCACCCGCTGCCCAAGCCGGTCGACCGGGAGGCTTAGTCCCCGGACTCCACCAGTTTGGGGCAGGAATAGATAAAGCCTTCGGTAAAGGCATCGGTGCATTGATCGAGAACCAGATGCACCTTCGATTGACCCAGTTCGGTCAGCAGCAGATTTCGGGAACCCGGGCCGCCGTCGCTCGCCGTGGTTTCCAGCAGTCCTTCCGAGACCAGCACGGCGACATAGCGCTCCGCTTGCGGTCCGGACAGTTCCAGTGACTGTTCCAGATCCGAGACCGAGAAATCGATGCCGTCAATATTGCGCAGGCAGATGTCGCATAAAATTTGCCACATCAGGTCGCCAAGGGATTGATAAAGAGGACCCAGGCCATCGGACTTGATCATATGGACCGTTCGCATGTGGCGGAGTGTGGTTTTGGTCCGTTCTGACCGGTCCTGTCTTACAATTTTTATTCTTTCATTGCCATTTGCAGGATCGATTTTTCGGAAATTCCCTTCAAATACCTTCATCATTTGCTGCCCCCCTTGCAGTTCTGAGCTCGATCAACCATCAACGGACCGAACTATTGAACTTTTCCAAAGTGACGCTCAGGATTCTTGCTGTCCAATCTGTTATTCCGATTCCCCCTATAAGCAATTGTTATAAAGGATATCTCAAATCGTTCGATCAAACCCCAGGCATCTCCGCTCGTTCAACCTGAATACGTTGCCATTGATGCGGGAGATATTGCGTCACGGCAGCGTCGGAAAAGCGGCAGAAGCGCTCAATATATCGCAGCCGGCGCTGAGCGGGGCCTTGAAGCAGCTGCGGAAACAATTTGATGACGACCTGATCGTCCGCAGCGGCACATCGATGAAGCTCACCCCGAAAGGCGAGAATATTCTGGCGCCTCTGGAGGAAGTGCTGGCCTCCCTGGAAGGTCTGGTTTTTGATAATGACAAGGCAAATTCCGATGTTGCCCCCTTGATCGTCATTGCATCAAATGATCATTTGATGACGATGTTGGGCGCGCGCCTGGTTAAACTGGTGGTGTCGCAAAAACTGAGATATTTGCCTCAATTTATAACCGGGAGTGCGAATTCCCTTCTGGATCTTGCCGCCGGAACGATTGATTTTATCATTGCGCCAAGATTGGGATTGATGGGAGGGAAGCCAGCGAGTTTGAGCAAAATGGCGCAGATGAGCTCCGAACTCCTGTTTTCCGAACCTTTGGTGGGAGTGGCATCTGCGGATGATGACGAGCTTGCCGAGCCGATTTCGCTTGAGGCCTATCTTGACCGGCCGCACGTAGGTTTTGACGTCGGGATGGGACGAGACCTGTCGCATGAACAGATTTTTCTGGGATCTCTCGGCCTGCGTCAGAACGAATTCATCAGATTCTCGAGCTATTCGGCATTGCTCGATACGGTTGTTGCGACCAAAAGCATCGGCCTCGTTCCGGCCAGTTTTGCCCGATTGAACGAGGCACGCCTGGGTCTGAAGATTTTCACCCCTCCCATCAAATTCCCGCCTCTGGAATATAATCTGATGTGGTTGCGCACCAGAGATGGCGATCCCTATTTTGAAAAGTTTCGCAGCGAATTGCGAGAAAGTGTCAGGAAATCGATGGTTTCATCCGGCACTGACTGAACGGATATAGCCGGGCGTCTGTCACGCACGCTGTTACCCCAGTCCGGTTATCTCCAGCCCGGTCACCACAAACGCATAGCCGAGTATCGCGTACACCCCGGCCCGGAACCACGGATAGGGGATGCGCGCCTTGTCGGGGTAGCCGGTCGGGTGGACGACGGTCAGCCGCTCGCCGATCACCGGCGTCGGAAAGGGCGTGGTCAGCGGGTCGCGGACCTCGATAAAGCCGCCGCGTTCGTCGGGCACCAGCAGGATCGCGCTGTACAGCGTCGCGCCGCCGCGCCTTTTGTGCCGGTGGCGGACGATCTGGGCCGGGACGCGGCGGGTGCCGTTGCGGATGAACAGCAGATCGCTGCGCACCATCAGCACCAGTCCTGCTGCCGCGAGGGCCAGGCCAATCAAGAGGAAGAGATTTTCGATGCTGTGGCGCTATCACGCTTTGGTGAGGGTGTTAAGTGGGCTTGCTCCCTCTCCCGTGCGGGAGAGGGTTGTGCAGACTTGGCAGCTTGCTGCCTAGTCGTAGCTGGGTGAGGGTATACTGGACCATGGTGGTGGAGCAACCCACTAGCGGAACACCCTCATCCAACTGCGCCTAGCCGCCTTCGCCAAGGCTTCGGCGCCAAGGCTCCGTATCCTTCTCCCTCACGGGAGAAGGTTTTTGGCTTGCCACTCTGTTCGCGATATTTCCCAGACCAGAGACGGTCTTGTGGTGCCGTCGGCGCGGTGGCTGAGGGTTTCGCCCATCCGCCGGAAGCCGAGGCCGTCGAGCAGATGCGCGGTGCGGTGATTGTCGAGCGAAGCGGTCTCGCAGATCAGGTCGAGGCCCAAAGATTCGAACATCCAGCCGAAGCTCAGCCGCGCGCCCTTGATGCCGCGTCGCTGGCCCTGGCGATCGGGGTGGACCGCGCCGCCCAGCTCGCCGGCCGCCCACTCGGGCCAGATGCAGATATCGGTATAGCCGCCAATCTCGCCCTGATCGCTATAATTGAGAAACAGCAGGCCGGTGCCCTGTTCGCGCTGCTGCCGGTGGTCGGTGATAAAGTCCCGCACCGCGTCGACGGTGAGCGGGCGGGGCAGGGTATAGATCGGGGCGTGAATCTGCGGGTCGCTCAGAAATTCATGGAATAAAGCGGCATCCTCGACGGTCGCGAGGCGGGATGAGTCGTTCTCGGTGGTGATCGAGGTGGCATTGGCCACCGCCGCGCGGATGGCGTCGACTTTCTGAGCGGTGGCCGGGTTTCTGGTGATCGGTATGCTACTGCTGTTGGTCATTGTGCATGCCCGCCTGGTTTGGGGTTCGAAATCTGGCCGGGAACCATCATTTGGCCAAGCGCCTTAACTGCCCAATTAAATTCCCAATTGCAACTCTCCCTCGCCAATGGCATAACCATATAAAAGCTGGGAGAGACGGCAATGGCTACACAAGTTGCGGAAAAGACTGCCACCATGGTAGAATCGGTCGATGTATTGATCGTCGGCGCGGGTATTTCGGGCATCGGCATGGCGGTGCATCTGCGCGACAAATGTCCGGGCAAGAGCTTTGCCTTGGTCGAGCGCCGCGATGATATCGGCGGGACCTGGAACCTGTTCCAATATCCCGGCATCCGCAGCGACAGCGACATGCACACATTGGGCTTCAAATTCGAACCCTGGACCGAGCAAAAGTCGATTGCCGACGGTCCCTCGATCATAAACTATCTCCACCGGATCAAGGCCAAGCATGATCTGGAAAAGCATATCCGGCTCGGCCACAAGGTGCTGACCGCGAGCTGGTCGAGCGAGGATGCGCGCTGGACCGTGACTGCGGAGAAATCCGACGGTAGCCAGGTCACCATGCACGCCAATTTCCTCTATATGGGCGCGGGCTATTATGATTATGACAATCCCTATGACGCGCAGATAGAAGGCCTGCAGGATTTCAAGGGCGAGGTCGTCCACCCGCAATTCTGGCCCAAGGATTTCGACTATACCGGCAAGAAGGTGGTGATCATCGGCAG
>CBETBW010000026.1:0-31869 GCA_965534715.1 uncultured Parasphingorhabdus sp. | reverse complement strand
GCGAACAGGACAAAGGGCAACCACAAGGCAATGATCGGATCGACGAGGCCCAAGGACCCGACATCCTCGCCATATTCGTTGACCTTGTGATAGGTCACGATCATCACGATAGACAGAAATACGCCGAGGGCGGAATTGGAGCGTTTCGGCGGAACGGCCAGCGCAACCGCCAGTAGCGGCATCAGCAACATCATCACCACCTCTACCATGCGGAAATGAAAATTGGAGCGGCTTTCGTTGCGTTCGGCCGCCGGCCGTTTTTTGTCCATGCCGACCCGTACGAGTTCCGGTATGGTATATTCCAGATCCTTGCCGCCCCGCGAACGGAAGGATTCGATGTCGGGCAAATCAATGGGCAAATCATGGTTGCTGAAACTCAGGATGCGCGGTTTTTTATAATTGGGCGCATCGTGGACAAGCACGCCATCGGTCAGACGCAAGATGATCGTGTCGGGATCGTCAGTTGCAAGAAATTGGCCGTTTTTCGCGGTGACCGAAACGGTCTGGTCCTTTTTGTTTTCGGCGCGGACGAAAATTCCGCTCAATTTGGTGCCATTGTCACGGCTTTCCTCGATCCGCAGGGTCATACGATTGCCCAAATTGGTGAATTCCCCGACCTTGATCGAGGCACCGAGCGCGCCCGATCGCAATTCGAATCGCAACTCTTCATAATAATAGCGGGAAAGCGGCTGAATGAATCCGACCAACGCCAGATTGACCAGCATCAGGGCGACCGCGAACATATAGGGCACCCTGAGCAACCGCCCGTAACCTTGGCCAACCGCTCTGAAAACATCGAGCTCGGAGCTCAATGCGAGCCGCCGGAAGGCCAATAATATGCCAAGCAGCAAGCCTATCGGTATGCCGAGCGACAGATATTCCGGAATCAGATTGGCCAGCATCCTCCAAACAACGCTGACAGGTCCGCCCTCTGCCGCGACAAAATCGAACAGACGGAGCATTTTCTCGAGCACCAGCAGCATCGCGGCAATCACCAGGGTGCTGAACAGCGGCACCGCAATCAATCTTGCTAAATAGCGATCGGTAGAAGTCAGCAGTTTCAACTTGTTGTCGCCCTCTCACCATGTTTTCGCCGCAAATCAAATCCATAGCCATAGGCAGATCGGGGGCTGATTCTTGTCCGCGCCGGAGTAATGGCGCGGGTATAACGACTAGGAGTTACTACGTCATGTTGAAATTTGCGGCATCCATCGCATTGTCCACCACTATGCTACTTTCATCTGCCCCGGCATTTGCGAGCGGTCAGGTGGTTCCCAATGATCTTGGCAAATGCCGGTCGGGCGCTGGCCCTGCGGTTCTTGTCAATGTCACTGGTGTCAAGGAATCCAGTGGCAAAATGCGAGTTCAGACCTACCGTGGCATCTCGTCGGAATGGCTGAAAACCGGGGCATGGCTTCACCGCGTCGAGGTTCCGGCCAAGACCGGGAACATGCAGTTCTGCCTGCCGGTACCTTCCGCCGGAACTTACGCGGTTGCGATCCGGCACGATGTCAATGGCAATGGCAAGACCGATATATTCGGCGATGGTGGCGGTATGTCGAACAATCCCAGCGTCAACATCTTCAATCTCGGCAAGCCGAGCTACAAGAAAACTGCTTTCAGCGTCGGGAATGAAGTCAAGTCGATCAACATCAGCATGAAATACAGATGATGCAAATCTGTTCCTGGGGATAGGGCCCAACAAATGACCAACGTCGCACTTCTTTCCAATCCCAATTCAACCGGCAACCGGGCGATATTGCCGGAAGTGCGGTCTTATTGCGTGAAGAACAGCGATGTTTTCCACTATGAAGTGGATCACGTGGATGAGATTGCCAAGGCCTTGCAAATGATCGCCCGGGTGAAGCCGAAAGTGCTGGTCATCAATGGCGGCGACGGAACGGTACAGGCGGCACTGACCGAATTGTATCAGGGCGGGCATTTCGGTGACAACCCGCCACCGGTCGCCGTTCTGCCCAATGGCAAGACCAATTTGATCGCGCTTGATCTCGGATCCGAAGGCAACCCGCTCAAGGCGCTCGAGCGGATTGTCGAATTGGCCAAGCATGATTTGCACGAACATCTGGTCGACCGTGAACTGATCGCGCTTTCGGATGGCGGCAAGGACAGCAAGGTCGTTCTGGGCATGTTTCTGGGCGGGGCAGGATTGTCGGAGTTCATCCTCTATTGCCGCAACAAAATTTACCCGCTCGGACTGCCCAATGCTGCCGCTCATGTGCTGACGGTTTTTGCCGCGCTCGCATCGGTGCTGTTTGGCATTCGGGCGAAATTCCTGCCCAACCGGTCGTTGCCAATCAAAATATCCCTGATCCGGGACGGCCAGTTTCAGGGCAATTTTGCGGTGCTGATTGTCACCACGCTGGAACGGCTTTTGCTGATGAAGCGATCGATGCGGAACAAAAACGCGATCGGGCGGATGCAGTTCCTGGCAATTGATCAGCAGGCCGGGGCAATTATTCGCTTTCTGCTTTCGGTGATTTTTGGCCGCTTGGGCAAAAATGTGCAGAAGGGCATTCATCTGGAACGCGGGGACATGATTCGCATCGAGGGTGACGGCAGCAATGTGCTGATGGACGGTGAGCTATTCTGCGCCCAGCCCGGGCATCCGATCGTGTTGAAATCAACAAAGCCAGTGTCCTTTCTTCGGCTCGCCGCTTGAGCTAGGACGTTTCGCGTGAGCGAACTCAAGTCATTGATTGCACAAGAACTGGCCCAGCCCGTTGATCCCCGGGTTTCCGCTTTTGCTGCCGCGGTTGCCGAGCAATATGGCGAGGCATCGCGGGCCGTTCTTTTCTATGGCTCCTGCTTGCGAACCACCGAACTCGACGGGCAGATGCTCGACTTCTACCTGATCGTTTCAAGCTATGAGGCGGCTTATGGCAAGAGCTGGCTGGTACGCGCGAACAAGCGGCTGCCACCGAATGTGTTTCCGGCAGAACATGATGGATTGGTCGCCAAGGTGGCGGTGTTGAGCGAAAAAGATTTTCACAAGCTGAACCGGATTACCGCCAGCGCGGTCAGCGTTTGGGCGAGATTTGCGCAGCCGTCGCGACTGGTCTGGCATGCGGACGAACTGGCACGGTCTCAAGCGGTTGAGGCGGTCGAAGGCGCTGCGATCACTTTATTCGACATGACCTTCCCGATGATGGATATCGGTACAGAATATATGATTGAGGATCTCTGGAAACGGGGATTTGAACTGACCTATGGTGCGGAATTGCGCGCCGAGCGCAAGGATCGTTCCGATTCAGTCGTCGATTCTGATCCCGAGCGTTACGCGCGATTTGGACCAGCGGTCATGGCGGCGATTGCCGAGCGGGATAAAGCGCGGGGCAAAAAACTCAAAATCATCGCGTCTCGCGAAGCGGTCGAGAAACGATGGCGGCAATTGCGGCGCAACGGCAAACTGCTGACTCTCGCCCGGCTCGCCAAAGCCTCAGCCACCTATGCCGGCGGGATCGATTATCTGGCGTGGAAGATCAACCGCCACGCGGGCACCGAATATGTGATCAAGCCCTGGCAGCGCAAATGGCCGATCTTGGGGGCGTTGACGATGTTGCCGCGGTTGATTGCGGGGGGTGCAATCAAGTAGCGCCGCGTTGATCGATCAGGATCGAGATAGCCATCTCGGCTAAATCGCTCCAACTGCCTTACCAGCCGCCTTGAACATGCCCAAAATCTGGTCGACCTGTTCACTCGTATGTTCTGCGCAGAGCGAACAGCGCAGCAGGGTCATATTGGCTGGCGTCGCTGGCGGTCGGGCCAGGTTCACATAGAGCCCCTCGGCAAGCAGCGCCTGCCACATCAACGCGCCTTTTTCGAGATCGGGCATGATCACCGCGATGATCGCGCTTTGTGCTTCCGGCGTACCGAGGACGAAACCGAGATCGCGCAGGCCCTTATGCAGTTTCTTGCTGTTCTCCCACAGATGGGCGCGCTTGTTGCCGCTGTGCATCAGTTTGCGGATACTGGTTTCTGCGGTTGCAACTACGCTTGGCGGAAGAGAGGCGGTGAACACATAGGGGCGGCAAACCAGGCGCAATATCTCGAATTTCGGATGGTTGGAAACACAGAAGCCGCCAACCGTGCCGACGCTTTTGCTGAACGTACCGATGATGAAATCGACATCGTCAATCACACCTTGATCTTCGCAGACACCGCGGCCATTTTCGCCTATAAAGCCCATGCTGTGCGCTTCATCTACCAGTATCATCGCGCCGTTTTCCTTGCAGACGCGGACCATTTCCTTGAGCGGGGCGACATCGCCAAGCATCGAATAGACGCCTTCGAGGACGACCAGTTTTCCGGCTTCTGCAGGAAGACGCTTCAGTCGTTTTTCGAGCGCTTCGACGTCATTATGGCGAAAGGCGACAATCTCGGCATTGCCCATCGCGCAGCCATCGTAAATCGAGGCATGGCTGTCGATGTCGATGATAACATAGTCGCCCTTGCCCGCCAGCGACGAGATTATCCCCAGATTGGCCTGATAACCGGTGGAAAAGACCATCGCATGGTCCATATCATAAAATTCTTTCAACGCCTCTTCGCATGCCTTGTGCCCTGAATAGGTGCCGTTGAGAACACGGCTGCCGGTGGTGCCGGATCCGAATTCTTCCAGTGCCTTTATGCCCGCCGCGCGGACATCGTCGTCAAACGTCATGCCCATGTAATTATAGGTGCCGAGCAGGATGGTTTCCTTGCCGTCGCAGACCGCAACGGTCGGCGAGAGAACTTTTTCCATCACCAGCGAGAACGGATCCTTGATGCCGGTCGCAAGAAGCTTCTCGCGCTCCTCGATCAGCGGGTCGAATTTTGATAGTAGGTCGGTCATGTTTTTCTCATCTTGTGTTCCGAAGTTGATCCGGAACCCATTACGGAACACCGCAATTAGCGTGTATATGTTCCGGGGTGCCGCACCAGGCGGGGAGCACTTTTCAGTTTTCCATCAACTTCGCAACGGCATCGCTGAGCTGGCCGACGGTTTCGATATCGGCCTGCATGTTCATGGTGATGATGATATCAAATTCATCTTCCACTGCCGCGACAAAATCCATGACGGTCAGGCTGTCCCATTCGAGATCGCCCTGGAAGGTCGTGCCCGCCGACAAATCGACGCCCTTGTTGTTGAACGGCCCGATCAGTTCACTGATCTTGGCCATGATGTCTTCGCGATTTGCCATATATTGCTTCCCTCGTGTCACTGGCCAAAAAATGCCTTGCTTGACCTTTGCCAACGGATGCGCCCCATTGGCAAGCGAATAAGGCGCAAAAGCGGCATCAGCTTGCCCAAATGCGTTGACTGTGTCACTTTCTTGAAACTTTGGGGAAAACACATGGTAGAAGACAGAAAATGGGCGGTCGATGTGATCCAGGCGCTGCGGACGACCCAGCAACATCACGTCCAGCTCAGCCTGATGGCCGATCATAAAGCCAATATGCTGATCGGCGCCACGTTCATCGTCTTCACACTGGCTATTGGCCAAAGCCAAACCGGCGAGATGTCGATACCCCTGATGATTTTGGCAGTTGCGGCCTTTGCTTCCGCTGGCCTGGCCGCGATCGCGGTGATGCCGGCTTTCACCCCGCACAAGGGCGGGCCGACCAATTTGCTGTTTTTTGGCGGGTTCAGCAGTCTGTCGGAAGAGGAGTTTATCGAACATCTGTTGAGCAAGGAATTTGAGACTCAGGAAACGGTCTACCGCGCGATGCTGCGCGACATTTATCAGATGGGGATCGTGCTTGGCCGCAAGAAATACCGCTTTCTGGGGTGGGCCTATCGGGTGTTTCTGATCGGCTTGACGCTAACCTTCGTCACTTACATCTATGAACAGTTCGCCGGACCGATGCTCTGAATTCCGTTACAGCCAGTCGTTCTGGCGATACCATTGTGCAGTATCTTTAAGACCTTCGCGGGTCTCGATCTGGGGCTGCCAGAGCTGCGCTGGCAGGCGTTTTTGCGGATCAATCGTCCAGTCATCATGGCAAAAATAGTTAATCCGGTCTGCGGTAAGCTTGGCCTTGTCGCGGCGCACCAGACGATCCGCTTTGGCACCAAGGTGCAACAGCGATTTGGGCAGGCCGACGGTAGTAATGCGTTTGCCCATCGCCCAGCCTATCGCCTTGGCAAAACTGGCCTGGGTCCAGCCACCCGGCTTGCCGTCGTCGACCTCATAGGTCTCGGCGGTGAAGTCGTCATGATAGGGGATTAATGCCAATAGCGCCGCACCAAGATCATCAACATGGATGATCGACAACCGGCCGTCAGCATCGGGAGGCAGGGTGACAAATCCCAGTCGCGCCATTTTGAATAGATCCAGCATCTCGCCATCACCGGGGCCATAAACGGCGGGCGGGCGGATGATCGTCCAGTCGAGTCCACTGGTCGCGACAATCTTCTCTGCTTTGGCCTTGGTCTCGCCGTAGATCGACAATTGCGGCTGGGTGGCTGCCAGTGAAGAGACATGGATGAAGCGTTTTGTTCCTTCCTGTTTGGCGGCTTCGATGACCGCCAGCGTCCCGGCAACATTTCCGGACTCAAACCCGGCTCTGTCCGGCGCATTGACGACTCCGGCAATATGCAGGACGACATCGGCGCTGCCGCAAAGACTGGCGAGGCTTTCCGGATCGTCCAGCGCGCCCCGAACCCATGTAACATTGGGGCGATCTTCCTGCTTGCGCCGCGTCAACGCTCGCACGACATATCCCGCACGAACCGCCAGATCGAGCATCCGGCTGCCGACAAAGCCGGTTGCGCCGGTGATTGCGATTGTTTTTTGAGAAACGCCAGTCATGGTTATTAAACGAGTACCATCTGGTTGCGATGGACCACGGCGCTGCGCGGGGAGTAGCCCAGCAGCGCCTCCAGTTCCGAACTGCGGCGACCGATGATCCTGGCGCAATCCAGCGCGTCATATTCGGCCAGACCGCGCGCGATCGTCAGCCCGTCCTCATCCTTGATCTCAACCACATCGCTGCGTTCAAACTGGCCATCAATGGTGATGATGCCGGCCGCCAGCAGGCTGCTGCCCGATTGCAAGGCGGCGACCGCGCCGGCATCGACGGTTATCGTGCCCGCCGAAGTGAGCCGCCCGCCGAGCCAGGACTTGCGGGCATTGGCACCATCACCTGCCTTGAACAAGGTGCCTACATTGGTCAGCGCATAGCGCTCCAGCGGATGGTCTTCCCGCCCCGAGATGATCGACAGCTCGATCCCGGCGAGATTGGCAATTTTTGCAGCCTCAAGTTTGGAAATCATTCCTCCGGATCCGAGGCCGGAAGACGAGCTGCCATCCGCCATCGCCATGATATTCTCGTCAACCATATCAACGGTGCCGATAAACTGGCCTTTGGTTTCGCTGTCCGGTCTGCGGTCGTAGAGGCCATCAATATCGGAGAGCAGCAGCACCCGATCGGCCGATGCCGCCTGGCCCACGCGCGCCGCCAGCCGGTCGTTGTCGCCAAAGCGGATCTCGTCTGTGGCGACGCTGTCATTTTCGTTGATCACCGCTATGGCGCGATGCTCGAGCAGTTTTTCCAGCGTGGCGGTTGCGTTGAGATAGCGCTTTCGATCTTCCATATCGTCGAGCGTGAGCAGCATCTGGGCGGCGGTAATCTCATGGTCTCCCAGCAGTTCCGACCACAGGCTGCTCAGCGCGATCTGGCCTACCGATGCCGCGGCTTGCGCGTCGGCGAGACTGGCCCGGCCACCTTTTTCGAGGCCAAGCTTTCGCGCGCCCAGAGCGATCGATCCAGATGAAACGATGATGATACTGTCGCCCGTCTGATGACGTTTGGCAACATCTGCAACCAATGTCTTCAGCCAATCCCGTCGCGGTCGCCCGTCCTCGCCGACGAGCAACGATGAGCCGACCTTGACGACAATCGTGCCCTGCTTGGCAACACTCACAATGGCGACCAATCCTTGGTTTTATCCTCTTCGCCTGAGCCTGACGTTGGTTGTCCTTTCCGTTCGATTGAACTATTTTCACCAACGGCCTCGAGGATTTTGTCGAGCGCTGCGTCCAGTCCGGCGCCGGTTGCACCGGAGACCGGCAGGACATGCTCCGCTCCGGCTGCACGCAACTGATCGGCGATATCGGCCATCAGATCATCGTCCAGCAGGTCCGCCTTGTTGAGCGCCAGTATCTGCGGTTTCTCGGAAAGTCCGCCGCCATATTTCTCCAGCTCTTTGCTGACCGTTTTCCAGGCTTTCACAGGATCATCACCGGTCGCGTCGACAAGATGGAGCAATATTTTGCACCGCTCGATATGGCCCAGAAAGCGGTCGCCAATGCCCGCTCCGTCTGCCGCACCTTCGATCAGCCCGGGGATGTCGGCAAGCACAAATTCACGGCTTTTGTGCCGGACCACGCCAAGCTGTGGATGGATGGTGGTGAACGGATAAGCGCCGACTTTGGCGCCTGCGTTGGTTACTTTATTGATCAATGTTGATTTGCCCGCATTGGGCAGGCCGACAAGACCCGCATCGGCGATGAGTTTGAGCCGCAACCAGACGGCCGCCTCTTCGCCGGCTTCGCCAGGCTGATGCTGGCGCGGTGCGCGGTTGGTCGAGCTTTTGTAGCTGGCATTGCCGCGTCCACCAATCCCGCCTTCAAGAAAAGTCGCGCGCTGGCCTTCCCGGGTAAAATCCAGCAGCACATGCTCCTTGTCTTCCGACAATATCTGTGTGCCCACGGGTACTTTGACAACCAGATCCTCGCCGCCTGCGCCGGTCCGGTTGCGGCCTGCGCCGCCCTTGCCGCGCGGGGCCTTGAAATGCTGGGCATAGCGAAAGTCGATTAGCGTGTTGAGACCTTCAACCGCGAGAAAGACGATGTCGCCGCCTTTGCCGCCATTGCCGCCGTCGGGCCCACCATATTGAATATATTTCTCGCGCCGGAAACTGACAGCGCCAGGCCCGCCCTGACCCGAGCTGACGTAAATTTTGGCTTGATCGAGAAAATGCATGGTTGTGCATTTAGGGATTTGGTGCGGGAAAGGCTAGGCTTAGCTGCAATATAACAATATTGCTGTTTTCGGGTCCAAAAATCAGCCGCTATTACGCAGCGCGGTCGCGATCGCGTTGAGCGATAACTGGATGCCTTCACCGATGCGTGGGTCGTCTTCCCCGGCGCGCAGGCGCTTCATCAGCTCGATCTGCAGATGGTTGAGCGGTTCGATATAGGGCAGTCGCAATTCGATGCTGTTGAACAGGGAAGGGCTTTTCGCCAGCAGATGGGGCTGGTCGGTGATTTCAAGCAATATGTCGCGCGTCTGATACCAGCCGGAACGGATGCGGTTGAAAAAGGCCTGTCCCATCACCTGGTCTTCGACCAGGTCCGCATAGCGGGCAGCGATGCCCATGTCGGATTTGGCCAGAACCATTTCCATATTGGAGAGTGATGCCTGAAAAAAGGGCCAGCTCTGCGCCATATCCTTCAGCTTGGCCTTGTCGTCAAAAGCGGCGAGTGCCTGCCCGACGCCGTACCAGCCGGGCAACATCACGCGGGCTTGCGCCCAGCTGAACACCCAGGGAATAGCGCGCAGATCCTCGATCTTGTCGCTTTTTGTGCGGCTGGCGGGGCGCGAACCGATTTTGAGTTTGGCAATCTCGGTCAGCGGAGTCATTTGCCGGAAAAAGGTGCGGAACGCATCGTCGCCGTAAACCAGATCGCGATATTCGGTGAAGGCGACTAGCGAAATTTCGTCCATCGCCACGGCGAAGTCGGCTTGCACATTGATGTCCGTCTGATCGGGCTCCAGCGAATTGATCAGCACCGCCGAAGTCATGGCTTCCAGATTGGTTTCCGCTCCGTCTTCCGTGCCATATTTGGCCGCGATGACTTCACCCTGTTCGGTGATCCGGATGCGACCGGCAACGGTTCCCTTGGGCTGAGCCTTGATCGCCCCGAATGCAGAGCCGCCGCCACGCCCTACGGCTCCGCCACGTCCATGGAACAACTGCATTTTGATACCGGCATCCTTGAATATCGGGATCAGTGCATCGCTTGCCTTGAACAGGCTCCAGGTCGAGGTCAGATAGCCGCCATCCTTGTTGCTGTCCGAATAGCCGATCATCACTTCCTGAAACCCGCGTGCTTTTGTCAGCGCATACATTTCCGGAATGGCGAAAAAATCGGTCATTACCTCGGGTGCATTTTCGAGATCGGCAACCGTCTCGAATAGGGGTACCGCCATCACCGGACAGGAAGACGCTGTGTCACCGTCGGTCGGCGCGCGATAGAGACCCGCCTCCATCAACAGGACATAGACTTCCAGGATGTCGGAAACGCTCTCGCCGTTGCTGATATTGTAATTGGTGACGACTTCGGGGCCATATTTCCGATGCGCTTCAGCGGCGGCGCGGATGATCGACAATTCCTTTTCAGTTTCCTCGGAATAGGTGATCCATGGACTGACCAGAGGGCGATTATTGGTGAGTTCCGTACGAAGGCGTTCTACCCGCGCCGCTTCATCCAGGGCCAGGTAATCTTCCTCGACGCCGGCTTGCTTCAACAGTTCAGCGATCACCCGTTCGTGCACCCGGCTGTTCTGGCGCATATCGAGAGTTGCGAGATGGAAGCCGAACAGCTCGACCGTGCGAATCAGGCGTCCCAGTGCTCCGGATGTCGCGAAGACGCCTTTGCCGGCGGATTTTAGGCCGCGTGCCAGGATGACAAGTTCCGAGCGCAATTGTTGCGGATTGTCATAGGCTTCGGCCGGAATCGGCGAAGAGCGTCCCGGGACATGGCCGCATAGCTTGAGATGGGTCGCCGACAGTCTGGCATAGATGCCCGACAGCGCGCGGCGATAGGGTTCGTCCTTGCGGCTCAGTGCATCGTCGCCGCTCGCTTCGGCGAGCGCCAGCACCGCATCAGGAACTTCCGCGAGTTCGGTGGAGATCGAAAGCTCGGCACCCAGCGTATGGACGCAGGTCAGATAATAGCCGATGACGGTTTCGGCCGCGCGCGAAAGAG
Source organism: uncultured Parasphingorhabdus sp. (assembly GCA_965534715.1). GTDB lineage: Bacteria > Pseudomonadota > Alphaproteobacteria > Sphingomonadales > Sphingomonadaceae > Parasphingorhabdus. The sequence goes on along the minus strand of CBETBW010000026.1, from coordinate 20,872 downwards.
CCTCTTCCATGGCATGGGCGTCGACAAAGGGATTGCCATCGCGGTCGCCGCCAATCCAGCTGTTGAGCTTGAGAAAACTGGGCAGGCGTTCACCCAGAACCTGTTCCCATTTTGCATAAAGTCGCGGCAGGACGGGGAGGAATACATCCTTCATATAGCTTTGCGAAATCTGGACTTCGTCGGTGACGAACAGCCGCTCGCGGCGCAGCGGACGGGTCTGCCATAGCAGGGCGATCTGGCGCATAATCGCATCGTTCAGCAGATCGCCTTGCGGTGTTTCCGTATCCCCGTCGTCTTTCATCAGCAATAGTTCGGCGATGCGGGACCTGTGATCGATGATGCTCTTGCGACGTACCTCGGTCGGGTGGGCGGTCAGCACCGGCGCGATCAAAGCCTCGTCGAGCAACTTCAGCACAGCCTGCTTGTCGACGCCCTGACTGGCGAGCAATTCGACCGCCTCGATCACGGTTGCGCCTTCCTCCGCGGCCACGCCCTGACGGTCTTCGGCGAGATTGGCGAGTAGCGAAAACAGCATGAATCCGCGCACAAAGGCCAGCGTTTCATCGAGTGATAGTGCATCAAGGCCGGGGTCTATGGCATCCGCATCCGCCAGACCGCGGTGGCGATCAACGCTGGTCGACCGAATATACTCGGTGCGCTTGTACAACTCCTCCCCGCCATAGGAACGAATGACATCTCCCAGCAATTTGCCGAGATATTTGATGTCGGGATTCTGGCGAACGGTCAGTGCTTTTGTCATTTGACGATGCTGCACCGCAACAGATAATCGGTCAAGCCAAACTAGGGTCAGGACCTGTTAAATGCGCGATCCGTTAATCTGCACATCTGCCTTGGCCCAGATGATTTCGAAAGCGGCTTTTGCCTTTTTGGCCTCTTCCATCTTGCCTTGCCGTTCAAGCGCCGTAGCGAGTCCCGACATCGACCAGCCGTTGCGCGGATAGTCTTCCAGATCTTTCCGGTACACGGCCTCCGCTGCGGCAGAGCGTCCCGCTTCAAGCAGCGCCTGACCCAGCGACTGCCGGGTCGGATAATACCAAAAGGGCGGCTCCATATAAGGCAGGGTATCCTGCTTCGCTACGGCGCGTTCGAAATGGCTCGCTGCCGTCTCAGGGTTGCCCGACCTGAGCGCTATTTCGCCCTGCAACAGATCGTCGGCAATATTGAGCAGTACGCTGGCCGGGTAATCGGCGCTGTCCAAAAAGCGTATCTGCACTGAGTCCTTCACCGCTGCAAGTTTGACACGCTCGGCCTTCGCGCCGTTGATATCCCCCGTATTGGCCATCGCGATACCCCGCGCATAGCGCCAGATCGCGTTCGAATAATCGAGATTTTCGGGCGGGGCCGACTCGGCCAGAATATCCGACCATTTGCCAAACTGGGTGAGCGTCAACAGAGGAATGGTCTTGAAAAACTCCACCGTCGGAAATTGTTCAATCTGCTCCAGCCGGACATTTGCAGCGACTTTACGCGCCGAATCGATAGCCATTTGGCTCTGGCCCGCCATGCTGGTTGCTGCCCAGAGAAAATGGATATTATGCGGATAATACATCGCCGGATAAAATCCCTGCGCGTTGCAGGCGGCGATATATTCTTCATCAACTGCCGCTGCCCGGACATTTGCCGTGGCAGCATCGTCATAGCGTCCGACCCGCCAGTAAATATGGGCGGGCATGTGCACGAGATGCCCTGATCCCGGCACCAGATTGGCAAGCGCGTCTGCCTCTTCCTCAGCCCGTCCCGGGCTATTGGACGCCTCGACGGCGTGAATATATAGATGGAGGGCGAGCGGATGCTGCGGACTGCGGGCAATGGTCCTCTCCAGTGCGGCAATAACTTTCTCTGTCTCCGGCTTGGGCGTGCCGTCGGCTGACCAATAGTCCCAAGGCATCGTGTTCATCAATGCTTCGGAATAGATAGCCGCAGCATCATCATCTTCCGGATGGGCAGCAACGACTCGGCCCATTGCTTTGGCATAAGCGAGATCCAAAGGTGGGCGGGCGGTTGCCGCATCGCCGTTATAGCGCTTGGCCTGCGCTTCGATCAGTGCCTGTTCGAGGGGCGTTGCCGTGTCTTTGAGAGCCAGCGCACGATTAATCGCGGCGAACGCGGACTTGCGTTCGGCATCGCTCATCACCGCTTTGCCCTTACTCGTCACATTGATATTGGGACCGGTGGCCAAAGCCTCTCCCCAAAAGCACATTGCGCAACTGGGGTCGAGTCGCTGGGCCGCGCGAAACGATCGGATACTTTCAGCATGGTTGAAACCGAATGTCAGCACCATGCCCTGATTAAAGTAGCGATTGGCACCGTCCGAGCTGGTCGAAATTTTACGGTCATAGGCACCCATGCCTTCAAACAGCGGCGCGCCAGCCATTTTGACGAGCTCGGCGTCCGTCAAAGCCGTGGCAGCGACAGAACTGGATTGAGCTTTTGCGATCCCGTCCCCATAAGCACTCAATGCCAATAGCGTGGCACCTAATGTAAGATGTGATTTCCTCATATTAGCCTCCCTAAGCTAAGTTGTGCGACTCATTGGATACGCACGTTACTTGGAGGATTATAGCGCAATTTCGCGGTTATATCGAATCCGGGACGCCGCTAGCTCTCCAGCTCGATATCCCAGTAGAGCCAGTCATGCCACGTATCGTGCAGGAAGTTGGGCGGGAAAGCGCGGCCATGTTCCTGAAGATGCCAGCTGGTCGGTTTGATCGGACGTTTGGCGAGCTGCATATGCGCTTCCTTCGGCGTCCGGCCACCTTTCTTGAGATTGCACGGCAGGCATGCGGTGGCGACATTTTCCCAGGTCGTACGCCCTTTCTGGCGGCGCGGGATCACATGGTCAAAGGTGAGGCTGTCGGGCGATCCGCAATATTGGCATTCAAATTTGTCGCGCAGAAACAGGTTGAAGCGCGTGAAGGCCGGATATTCGGATGGCTTGATATATTTCTTGAGCGCAATCACCGACGGGATTTTCATGTCCAGATTGGGGCTGTGCACTTCGCGCTCATAGCTGGAAACAATATCGACCCGGTCGAGAAACACCGCTTTGATCGCAGTTTGCCAAGGCCACAAGCTGAGCGGATAATAAGAGAGAGGCGTATAGTCTGCGTTGAGGACGAGCGAAGGACAGCTTTCAGGATGCCTTTGCAGGTCGGGGTGATACATAAGCACTTGTCTCCCTTGTCCTTTACTGCCCGCTCTTTATGCCTAAGAACATCACATGACTATTACACAAAGAACAATATCCTCTTCATGACGTCAAGTGTGCAATTAAATCGGGATATTGTGGTGCGTTTCGCCCCTAGCCCGAATGGATTGTTGCATTTGGGCCACGCTTATGCCGCCATGATCGCGCATGATTTCGCCCGCGCAAGGGGTGGTCAGTTTCTGCTCCGTATCGAGGATATTGATAGCGCGCGCAGCAGACCAGAATTTGTCGAGGCAATTTTGGCGGACTTGCGCTGGCTCGGACTGGCTTGGGACAGGGACGTGATTTTCCAGTCTGACCGGTGGGACAGCTATGCCGAGGCAGTGGAACGGTTGAAGGCAATGGATTTGCTCTACCGCTGTTTCTGTACCCGGACGAGCATGCGCCAGGTGCAGGAGGCCGATTCGAACGAGGAAGGTCCGGACGGACCGATCTATGCTGGTACGTGCCGTCATCTGGACCCGGCCGAAGCCGATGAACGGGCGCAAACGGAGCCGCATAGCTGGCGTCTTGATGTTGCCAGGGCGGTCGCCGTGCCCGGACCGCTGGAATGGTTGGACGAACGGCATGGCAAGCAGTTGGCCCACCCGGAAAAGCTCGGCGATGTCGTCATTGTGCCGAAAGACACGCCGGTGGCTTATCATCTGGCGGTAACACTGGACGATGCCCGCGATCGCATCACCCACGTGGTGCGCGGCGACGATCTCTTCGCTTCGACCGATATCCATCGCTTGCTGCAAGCGCTGCTGGATTTGCCGACGCCAACCTACTTTCATCATCCGCTGTTGCTCGACGATAGCGGCGCGAAGCTGTCAAAAAGTCGTGATTCTGCCTCTTTGTCCATATTGCGGTCGGCAGGCCGTGACGGGTATGATTTGGTCCAAGATTTACGACGGGATATCTTCCCTGTTGGAATCTCGCTTTCTTCGGTTTAAGGTGAACTTATGAGCTATATTTTGATATTGATGATCGTCGCAGCCGCAGGTGCTGTTGTTTACGCACTGGTTCGTGGGCTGATCGCCTTTGCTAATATGAAGCCCGGTGACGTCGATGCAGACGGTATCACCGCGTCGCATAAAAAGCAGAATGAAATGATGTTTGCCCGCGTCAAATATCAGGCGATCGCGATTGTACTGGTGGTAATATTGCTGGTTCTGGCGGGCGGTCAAAGCTAGTCCGCCCCCCCGATGGTAAAACTCAACAAGATCTACACCAGGACGGGTGATGCCGGCACGACCGGACTGGTCGACGGGTCCCGGATTGCCAAGAATAATCCGCGCATGGCCGCGATTGGCGACGTTGATGAACTGAACAGTTCTCTCGGTTTTGCAATTTGCGAAATCACCGATGGCGCGCTGGTCAAGACATTGCGGATTGTCCAGAATGATCTGTTCGATCTCGGCGCGGATCTGGCAACACCGGCGCAGGAGGGTGATGACTTCGCTCCTTCAGAAATGGTGCTTCGCGTGGTGCCATCGCAGGTCGAGCGGCTGGAAACGGAAATCGATGCGGCCAATGCCGATCTTGATCCTCTGACCAGTTTCATCCTGCCGGGTGGCGCGAAAGCGGCCGCAGCCATTCACTGCACGCGCGCGATTGCCCGCCGGGCCGAGCGAACCTGCGTTGCCGCAGCCCAGGAAATGGCCATCAATCCGCAGGCTCTGGCCTATATCAATCGCCTTTCCGACTATTTATTTGTTCTCAGCCGCGCGCTCAACAATGGCGGAAAAGACGATATTTTATGGGTGCCGGGGGCATCACGCTAGACTGCAGTTACGCAACGCTTTGCGAATTTTTGCAACCATCCGGCGCAAATATGCGTTGTTGACCTAACAATCGTTCGCTCTATGTTCTGAAGAGAACCCGAGCATCCAACGGAGTAGGACTGATCGCCAGCCAACCGCAACGCCCGACTTCGACTTCGTTCGACGCAGAAAATCCCTCCCGATCGAGCGAGCTGCTGGATCGTTTCAAACATGTCAGGAACCATTCGGTGCGTCTGGCCAATGGCTTGAGTGACGCCGATGCCACCGCGCAATCGATGGACGATGCGTCTCCAACAAAATGGCATCTGGCCCATACCAGCTGGTTTTTCGAAACCTTCCTGCTGCGTGACCACGTCGCTGGCTACCAGCTGTTTGACGAGGCCTATCCCTATCTGTTCAACAGCTATTATGAAGCCGAAGGTGCAAGGCATGCCCGGCCGGAGCGAGGCTTGCTGACTCGCCCATCGCTGGCAGAAGTGATGGCTTATCGCACGCATGTCGATGGAGCGATGACCGATGCGATGCGAGGTTTCTCCGAAGAGTTGCGCGCTCTGGTCGAACTCGGCCTCCATCATGAACAGCAGCATCAGGAATTGCTGCTGACCGATATTCTCCATCTCTTCTCCCGCAATCCACTGAAACCTGCTTATTCCGATATGGCGCCGGTTCCCGCCGCTGAGCCCGAGTCACTCCAGTGGATCGAAGGCAGGACCGGTATCCAACAAATCGGCTATGAGGGGCCAGCTTTTGCCTTTGATTGCGAAGGCCCGCGCCACGAGGTGCTGCTGCACCCCCATGCGCTTGCCGATCGCCCGGTAACCAATGGCGAATGGCTCGCGTTTATCGAAAACGGCGGCTATCGCGACGCCCGCCACTGGCTGTCCGACGGCTGGGCCTGGGTGCAGCGGGAAGCCATTGAAGCGCCCTTATACTGGAACCGGGCGTCTGATTCGCAATGGGCCGAATTTGGACTGGCTGGCAATCAACCACTTGATCTGTCGGCACCGGTCAAGCATGTCAGTCTCTACGAAGCCGATGCCTTTGCAACATGGGCCGACGCGCGTTTGCCGACCGAAGCAGAATGGGAAGTTGCCGCCAATGATGGCCTGCCTAATACCGGCACCGTCTGGGAATGGACCGGTAGCGCCTATCTACCCTATCCGGGTTTCAAACCCGCCGACGGTGCAGTCGGAGAATATAACGGGAAGTTCATGTCGGGACAGTCGGTTCTGAAGGGCGGCAGTATCGCCACTCCACCAGGCCATATCCGATCCAGTTACCGGAATTTCTTTTACCCTCACCAGCGCTGGCAGTTCTGCGGACTGCGGCTTGCCAAAGATCTTTGACGCAAAGGACCATCCCCATGGACATGACCACTTCGCTTGTTGATCATACCTTTCGCAAAGACGTCAGGCGCTGCTTTGAACAACAGACCTATGCGATTCCGGCACGCTGGCTTTATGATCGGCGCGGATCCGAACTGTTCGAGGAAATCACCGAGCTCCCCGAATATTATCCGACCCGCACCGAAACGAAGCTGCTTATCGAGAATGGAACAGCGTTCGCGGAAGCTATCGGACCAAAACGGGCGGTGATCGAATTCGGGTCGGGCAGTTCGACCAAGACTCCCCATCTGTTGAAAGCGATCAATCCTGCCGCCTATGTGCCGATTGATATTTCAGGCGAGTTTCTTGAACATAGTGCATCGTTGTTGCAGGAGGAATTCCCGGACCTGCCGATACATCCCGTCGAGGCGGATTTCATGAAACGGGTGGCCTTGCCCGAAGCGGTTGCGGACATGCCGAAACTGGGCTTTTTCCCGGGGTCGACGATTGGCAACATGATCGCACGCACGTCGGTTGACCTGCTCCGTTTCATGCGGGAAACATTGGGTGAAGGCGCACAGCTATTGATCGGTTTTGACCGGATCAAGGATAAGCGGATACTGGTCGATGCTTATGACGATAGCGCCGGCGTGACGGCGGAATTTTCGTTAAACCTGCTCCACCGGATCAACCGTGAACTGGACGGCGATATACCCTGCGAGAAATTCCGGCATCTAGCGGTCTGGAATGACCTCTACGCCCGGATTGAAATCTATCTCGAAGCACAGGCTGACATGGAGTTTTCAATCGACGGGACTGTTCATGCATTGGCCAAGGGCCAGAAAATCCATGTCGAAAACAGTCATAAATATGGTTTGCGCGATGCCCGTCTGATGTTGCGAGCCGGCGGCTGGACGCCGTTGCACGAATGGAGCGACGAGCGAGACTATTTCACGCTCATGCTGGTCGAAGCGCACCCCTACAAGCACGCGCCCTAAGGGCCCTCGCCCTAGCGCCTATTTGGCTCTCGCTGCGGTCTGTTCCAGCTTGCGATATTTTGCACGCCAGATGGTAATCCATTCGTAAGCGCCGCGGCATTCATTCATCGCGCTGGCATCAATCAGGCGAAATGCCTCGCCGTCCCAGACATAATTTTCAGCGCTGCCGCAATCGCCAAGACCGCGCCCCTTGCCATGGCTGCTGAGCGTCTGGTCCTGTTCATCCCAGCTGGCATTGACCAGCAAAGGCTGGTTGCCTTCCCCGCCCCATGTCGGTTGGCGATCAAATTTGGCGGGTGTGAACGTCCAGCCCTCTGGGCTGTCTTTCCGATACTCGCCGATATAAGGCGCGCTGGAAAAATTATAAGCGCCGGAGCCACAGGATATCAGTACCAACGCGCGGAACAGATCTCCGCGCTTGCCGAGCGGATAGGCCTGATCCTCGACCAGCCCGTAGCGGTCTTCCTTGCATTTCGAATCCTCGGCCAGCGCGACCAGGGCACTGGCTTCCGGAACCAGCTTTGCGGTTTCCCATTGGTCGACGACGATCATTGGTGCATCGGTGTTTGTGGGCTGGAACGCACGCGAACCCCGGGCGACCAGAGCGGTGCTGGTACCGGCACGGTTTTGCTTCTGGTCAATGTAGCGCAAAGCTGCAGAGGAACCAGCGAGCGAAATCCGGGTGATATTGTCACCTCCGGGTCCCTGCACGACCAGCCGCTTCCCCTTGATGATCGCTCCCGCGACTTTTTTTGCATCCTCGCCAACAATTTCGATCGGATAGTCGCCTTGCACAATCGGGCCGGTATCGACCAGCTGACCATCCACAATCATCTTGTAGCGGTCAAATCCCTTTTCATCGAACAGGACGCGAATCTTGAAAATATCATCACTGCCCGAGGTGCGGATGATAGAAATAGGTCCGCCCCAGTCATCGAAGCGCGCTCCGTCTTCGTCCGGCAACAGCGATACTGCCTCGCAATTGCCAATATTGTCGCAGCCTGCGGCCCAGTCTCTGAACGTCGGAATATCTCCCGGCTGTGGCACCGGCAGGGCGGCGGTCGAGGCGATTGTGGCAAATAGGCCAGCGATGAAAGTGATTGGGGGCATAATTGCAATCTAGCCAGTTTGACCGACAATCGCTAGTGGCTTGTGCTATTACGATGAACAGCGCGAAAGGCATGGAATGAAAGCAATCGGTATTATCGGATCGGGGCAAATGGGCGCCGGTATCGCACAGGTTTCGGCCCAGGCAGGCTATCATGTCTATCTGTCGGATGTCAGCCTCGAGATCGCCGAGCGTGGCAAGGCCGGCGTCGCCAAGCAGCTGGCGCGACTGGTGGAGAAGGAAAAAATCGATCAGCAAGTGGCCGAAACCGCACTGGCTCGTATCGAACCGATCGTTCAGCTTGACCCGATGGCCAATGCCGACCTCATCATCGAGGCCGCCACCGAGCGGGAGGAAATCAAGCGCCAGATTTTTGCAGCCGCCTCCGAAGTTCTTGGGCATCAGGCGATCCTGGCGAGCAATACATCATCGATCTCGATCACACGGCTAGCACAGTCGGTGAAGGACCCCTCGCGCTTTGTCGGCGTACATTTTTTCAACCCGGTGCCGTTGATGGGCCTGGTCGAGGTCATCCGCGGTCTGGCAACCAGCGATCATACGGCCGTTCTCGCGAGTGATTTTGCCAAAGCCGTCGGAAAATCCCCGGTGATGGCCAAGGATTCGCCCTGTTTCGTCGTCAACCGTATCCTGCTGCCGATGCTCAACGAGGCTTTTTTTGCGCTCGGTGAAGGCACGGCGTCGATGGAGGATATCGACCGGGGCATTCAGCTGGGTCTCGGCCATCCGATGGGGCCGATCACGCTGGCCGATCTGATTGGTCTTGATACATTGCTGGAAATCCTGCGGGTGCTGCAGAACGACTTTGGCGATCCGAAATATCGGCCTGCACCGATCCTGCAGAAATATGTCGAGGCCGGCTGGCTGGGCCGCAAGACGGGCAAGGGCTTTTATGATTATTCGGGCGAAGTGCCGGTTCCGACGATGTAGGTGCAACCCCTTCGTCCTGAGCTTTTCGGAGGATGAAGACTGGCAGAGGGTAATCGTCCTGCGGCGGGCCTGGGACAAACGAATATAGGATGATATGTTGTGAGTGAAGAAATCAGAGACTTTAAAATTGATATCCCGAAGACCGCACTGGACGATCTGGACATCCGGTTGCGGCATGTGCGCTGGCCTGATCCGGAGCCGGTCGATGACTGGTCGCAGGGCATTCCGCTCGCATATGTCAAAACGATCGTCGATCATTGGCGGACCAGCTATGACTGGAAGCGCTGTCAGGACGAACTCAATCAATATCCCCATCATCTGACCGAGATTGATGGCGTCGATATCCACTTTATGCATATTCGCTCGCCGGAAGCCGATGCCCGCCCGCTGATCATGACGCACGGCTGGCCCGGTTCGCTTGTCGAATTTATGGACGTGATTGGTCCGCTGACTGATCCGGTCGCGCATGGCGGCGAAGCAAAAGATGCCTATCATCTGGTGATCCCGTCGCTGCCCGGATACGGTTTTTCGGGCAAGCCGACCACAACCGGATGGGGAACAGAAAAAATCGCGCAGGCGTGGGACGTGCTGATGACGCGGCTCGGCTATGACCGCTATTTTGCGCAGGGCGGCGACTGGGGCGGGATGGTGACGTCGGTTATCGGTGCGCAAGATCTTGGACATTGTGCAGGCATCCATGTCAATCTGGTGGTCGTCGGGACCCCGTCCGAAGAGATTATGGCCAATCCGACGCCGGAAGAGCAGGCGTCGCTGGCGCATTTTGCAGCCTATCAGTCGCAAGGAGCAGGCTATGCAGAAATCCAGCGGACCCGGCCCCAGACTCTCGGCTATGGCCTGGCCGATTCTCCGGTCGGACAAATGGCATGGATCATGGAGAAATTCCAGGGCTGGTCCGACGATGCCAAAGCCCCGGATGACAATTTCGACTGTGATCGTTTGCTCGATAATGTGATGATCTACTGGCTCAATAACGCCGGCGCTTCATCGGCACGGCTGTACCGCGAAAGTTTCGGTGCGCCCAACATCGACCCCGTCAACATACCCTCCGGGTGCAGCATATTCCCCAACGAAATTATCACCCCCTCACGCCGCTGGGCAGAGCAACGGTTCAAGGATTTGCGCCACTGGGGCGAACCTGAGAAAGGCGGTCACTTTGCCGCGATGGAAGTGCCGGAATTATTCATCGCCGAAGTGCGAAGCTGTTTCGGTTCTATGGAACTCTAGCAGCGCGTGCTGGCCTTGATCACCCGGCGGCTGATGACCGCGATACCGACGCTGCTGGTGATCATTTTGGCTTCCTTCTTCCTGATGCGACTGGCCCCCGGCGGGCCCTTTGACGGGGAACGCCCGCTGGATCCGGAGACGCAGGCAGCATTGCAACAGGCTTATGGACTGGACAGGCCGCTGTGGGAGCAGGCGTGGCTCTATGTTTCGCGGCTGGTGCAGGGCGATTTCGGGCCATCTCTGGTCTACCGCGATTTCACCGTATCAGAGCTGATCGCTCAGGGGCTGCCGATATCCCTGACGCTTGGGGGGCTGGCAATATTGCTTGCCTTGGTCATCGGTGTAACGGCTGGCCTGTTTGCCGCCGTGCAAGCCGGAAAGGCAGTCGACAAGACGATCATGATGCTGGCGACTGTCGCCACCGCGCTGCCGACTTTTGTCACCGGACCCGCGCTGGCGCTGTTTTTTGGTCTATGGCTGGGATTGCTGCCGGTGTCGGGAACGGGTGAAGGCGGTGCCTGGCTGATCATGCCGGTCGTCGCGCTGGCGCTGCCGGTGTCGGGCGCCATCGCCAAGCTCACCCGGGCGGGACTGGCGAGCGTGCTCAAGCAGGATCATATCCGCACCGCGCGGGCACGCGGCCTTTCCGAAACCAAGATCCTGTTCAAGCACGGCCTGCGGCCCGCGCTGGTCCCGGTGGCCAGCTATCTGGGTCCGGCAGCGGCAGGCCTGTTGACGGGAGCGGTCGTGGTCGAGACGGTCTTCGGGCTGCCGGGGCTGGGACGCTATTTTGTGCAGGGCGCGCTCAACCGCGACTATCCGCTCGTGCTCGGCGTGGTCACGCTCTATGCGGCGCTGATCATATTGTTCAACCTGTTTGCCGACCTGATCTATGGCTGGCTCGATCCCAGAATGCGGGAAGGGTGAAGCCGTGCTGAAACGCCATTTCCCGCTTCTGATCGTCTTGATGATAGTGGCGCTGGCGCTGTTGCTGCCGTTGCTGCTGCCCTGGACCTATGACCAGATCGACTGGGATGCCGTCCGCGCGCCGGCGTTCAGCGGATGGCATATATTCGGTACCGATGAAATTGGCCGGGACCGCTTGGCGCGGCTTGCCGCCGGAACCCGGATCACGTTGATGGTGGCGATCGCCGCGGCGCTGGTTTCGCTGATTGTCGGCATCGCCTGGGGGGCGACCGCAGGCTGGGTCGGCGGCCGGACCGACGAAGCGATGATGCGGATCGTCGACGGCCTCTATGCGCTGCCGTTCATGTTTATCGTCATCCTGCTGATGGTGGTTTTCGGGCGGTCGATATTGCTGGTCTTCGTCGGCATCGGACTGGTCGAATGGCTGACCATGGCGCGGGTGGTCCGCGGGCAGGTGATGGCGCTCAAACAGCGACCCTTCATATTGGCGGCGGAAGCAGCCGGGACGCCTTCCATCACGATCATTCTGCGCCATATCCTGCCCAATATAGCGGGCGTCGCGCTCGCTTATCTGATGCTGACCGTGCCGCAGGTGGTGATGGTCGAAAGCTTCCTCTCCTTTCTCGGTCTGGGTGTGCAGGAGCCGCTGACCTCGCTCGGCATATTGGTGAAGGAGGGTGCCGACGACATGGATATGACGCCGCTCGGCCTAGCGCTGCCAGGCGGCCTGCTCGTGGTGATATTGGTCTGCCTCACGATAGAAGGCGAACGATTGAGAGACCGCTTTTCATGAGCCTTTATGAACTCCGGAATCTGGCGGTGGATATTGCGGGCAATCGGCTGGTCAAAGATGTCAGCCTGACCGTCGAGGCGGGGCAGTGCACAGCGATTATCGGTGCCTCCGGTTCCGGGAAAAGCCTGACCTGCCTGACGCCGTTCGGGCTCACGCCGGGCACGGCCTTCGGCTCGATGATATTGGATGGTATAGACCTCGCTGGCGCCGACGCTCGTCAATTGCGCGATGCACGCCGCAGGCTCACCGGTTTCGTGTTTCAGCAGCCGTTGACCGCGCTGACACCGCATCTGACCGTCGGCACGCAGTTGCAGGAAGCGACGATGCAGGCGGGATCAGCGCGCCCATCGCGGCAGGAGCTGGCGCGTAAGCTCGAGCGCGTTGGCCTATCCCGACCCGATGAACGGCTTGAGCAGTTCCCGCACCGATTGTCCGGCGGGGAACGGCAGCGGGTGATGATTGCCGCTGCTATTGCACATGGTCCCAAATTGCTGATCGCCGACGAACCGACCAGCGCTCTCGATGCATCCTTGCGGGCCGAGATCATGGACCTGCTCGACGAATTGCGCGCCGAGCAGGGGCTGGGGATGCTGCTGGTGAGCCATGATCTTGCTTCGGTCGAAGGTCATGCCGATCAACTGGTGGTGATGGACGAGGGGCGGGTGGTGGAAACCGGCCCAACTGGTGACGTGATTGCCAATCCTGTGGAAGATTATACGAGGCGCCTGATAGCGGCGACATCGCGGCTGGATGAGCCATCACCGAAGCTTGGCCCGCCTCGCGACAGCCTGATCGAGACCAGGGATGTTGGTGTCGAATTTCACCGACCTGGCTGGCGTCGCGGGAAAATCCAGGCGGTTGCGGACGCCAGCATCACGGTTCGGCAGAGCGAATCTCTGGCCCTGGTCGGCGGTTCCGGTTCCGGAAAATCAACGCTTGGACGGGCTATCGCCGGAATCGGGCCGGTGACCAGTGGCGAAATCCTGTGGCAGGGGACATTGCTTCCGGAGCGCCGCAAGCGCAGTCTGGAAATGCGCCGGATGGTCCAGCCGGTGTTTCAGGACCCGGTAGCGAGTCTCGATCCGCAATGGCAGGTCATCGACATCGTGACCGAACCGCTGCGCAATCTGCGTGCCGAGCTGACAAAGGCCGAACGGACCGAGATGGCGCGACAATCCTTGGCCGATGTCGATTTGACCGACGATTTCCTGACCCGTGTACCGGCCAGCCTGTCGGGTGGTCAGGCGCAGCGGGTGGCGATTGCGCGAGCAATTATTGCGGCTCCACAGCTGTTGGTGCTGGATGAGGCTACATCCGCGCTCGATCCGCTGGTCGGAGCGGAAATTCTGAAGCTTCTCCTCCAGCTTCAGGTGGAGAACGGCTTGAGCCTGCTGTTCATCACCCATGACATCGCTGCGGCCCGCCGTTTGTGCCACCGGATTGCGGTGATGGAAGAGGGGCGGATTGTCGAAACCGGTGATATGCAGGCGGTCATTGACGATCCCCGGCATCCGGCGACGCAAAAGCTTGTCGCCGCCAGTTGAAATAGGGGCCACTCGGTTGGCGGGGTGACCCCTTTTTCTCAGTGCAATTTCTGTGAATTCAGAAGGATATACCGAGGGTAAAAACAACCGCACTATCGGTGAAATTGTTGATCGGTGGCGCGTCAGTATCGGTATAGGCCAGCGTGGCGGTCAGATTGTTGGTAACCGCCCAGTCCACGCCAAGCATCCAGTCAACATAGTCATTGTCACAGACGATACTGGCTGGAGTGCAAAGAGCCCCGTCATTGACCCCGATATTGGCATTCACCGTGAGCGGCGTATTCGGAACGCCGGCTGAAACACCGGTATAGATATAGACATTGTCGGAATTTCCGAGGCTGGCCTGGTTCCAGGCATATGCGATTCCGCTTTTGACTTCGACCGGACCGATCGAGCCGGCCACCGAAGCATAAGGTTCAAAATAGTCGCTGGGTCCGGCGACACCGTCTTCACCATTCGGAAAGAAATAATAGAGCAGGCCGGTATCCAGCGTCAGACCCGACATTATTTCGCCGGACCAGCCACCATAGATATCGAGTTCCGTGTGACCAAATGTAGGGCTGTCTTCAATGGAAGATCCCCAGGCTCCGATATAAAAGCCGCTTTGGTGAGCGACATCGATGCCACCCTGGATTGCGATATCGCCATCGGAAAAGGACAGGCCGCGAAAACGGTAATCCGACGTGACCGCAGCATTTCCTGAAACTGTGATGGCGCCGGGAGCATCGACTTGCTGAGCGAAGGCCGGTGCGGCCGTGGTTGCGAGCAATATGGCCGAGAGATCGATGATGTTCGACTTGGCTCTTTTGGCAAGGCTGATTTTATTGGACGTGCGCATGGAAATCCCTTTCTGGTTAATGCGTAGCGCCCCTCCTGATATTGTCACGGCTGTCATATTATTGCGCCAGATACTCCAAACGCGAACAGTCTCTAAACATGCACGAAAAAGCTGGTCGATATTACTGCGGTGCACAAGAAGGAAAACGACAGGCAAAGTGACATAATGTTATAATGTGGCACTAGCGCAACAAACCGGTTTCCGGTCGATTAAAATTTAGGCGGATAGGATTCAGGGTGGCTAAAAAAGCGTCACTGCAGCCTTCACACATTCATCGTCGCACTTCGGTCCCGCGTTATTACCTTACTCGCTCTCGGTCGATTCTGGCGTGGGAACCTTCTGTTTAGCACTGGCTTCGAGCTTGACAGTTCCTCCCTCCGACAATGACTTGATATGAACGTCACGCTGCGGGAACGGAATTTCGACTCCATGTTCCTTGAACAGATCCCAGACCCGTTTGAGAATCGCTGCCCTGAAGTTGCCAACCCCCGATTGCGGATCCTTGATCCAGCAGCGGATTTCAAAATTGACACTGCTTTCGCCAAATTCGAGCATCCAGACGACCGGCTTGGGATGGCTAAGCACGCGCGGTACATCGACGCAGGCCTGTTGCATCAGATCAATCGCGTGATCCATGTCGGTTTTGTAAGACACTCCGACCGGTATGCTGATCCGGACATTGGGGCTGGAATAGGACCAGTTTTCAACTTCCCGCGTCATCAGATCCTCATTCGGGATCAAATGTTCCTTGCCTGCGCGGGTGAGAACCGAAACCGCGCGTACGCCGATCTTGTTGACCCAGCCGTATGTATCCCCGACCGCGATCACATCACCCGGCTTGATCGAACGATCCATCAGCAAAATGATACCGGCTATCAGGTTACCGATCGTTTTCTGCATACCGAAACCAACGGCCAGACCAAAGGCGCCGGAGAAAACCGCCAGCGCGGTCAGGTCTATGCCGAGTATATCGAGGCCGAGTACGAAAGCCGCCGCCAAAATCGCCACGGTTGCGAGTTTCTGACCAAGGACTTTCTGTGCGCCATCCAGCTGGCTGTTGCCGATAATATGGGACACGATTTTCATCAAGGCCCGGGCCACGGCGAGCAAGATCACTGCGGTCATGGCCACCGTCACGATCCACCAGAGCGAAATTCGGCGGGAGCCGAGGTCAAAGCCGACACGCTCCATGGCCTCTGCTATCGGCGCTATGCCTCCGACGAGGCCAGAGCCAATGGTAACAAAAAGAGCCAGACCAACGATTGTTCCCAGCCAGTCAGGCATCCGTACTCCGCGGATCAGATCATTGGCAAACAGGCCGACGGTTATCGCAATGGTGAGTGAAAAGACGACATGGGCAATCAGGTGCCAGGGATAGGCGGCCAGAAAGATACCGCATAAAATGAATGTTGTCGCACGGCGGGTCATGTCGCGAATCCGGCGACCGGCGAGTTCGCTCTCGTAACCCGCGCGTGCTTCCCACAGGTGGCGCAGCTTGGGTCCGATAAATTTGCTGAGATACCAGCCCGCTGTCAAAGCGATTGCGGCTAGCCCTGCGGCAACTATGCCTTCAATATACTGGACGTTGCGCGGCGTATCAGCAGCCAGTGATTCCAGATATTGCAGGACTTGATCGATCATGATCGCGCACTGTGATAATTTTCAAAGCCTTTGGCAAGGTCCGCTATCAGATCGTCCGGGTCTTCCAGTCCGATATTCAGTCGCACCAGCGGGCCTTTTGCGGTCCATTGGGTTGCCGTACGATGTTTTGCCGGATCGACCGGAAGAGCGAGGCTTTCAAATCCGCCCCAGCTATAGCCGATGCCGAACAGCGCCAGCGCATCAATGAAAGCGGCACGGGTGTGGTCGTCGCCGTCGGAAAGCTCGAAGGAAAAAAGACCGGATGCGCCTTTGAAGTCTCGTTTCCATATTTCATGACCCGGGCAATCGGGCAGGGCGGGGTGGAGGACGAGGCCTACTTCGGGCCGGTCCTTCAGCCAGTGCGCAATTTTCATTGCGCTGGCTTCATGCTGGCGCAGCCGGACTTCCAGTGTCCTTAGTCCGCGCGCCGCAAGATAGGCATCATCGGGAGAAACCACCTGGCCGAGTTGTTGCGCGGTCCGGCGAATACGGGTCCAATAGGCGCTGTGCGTGGTGACTGCGCCCATCATCACGTCGCTATGACCCACAATATATTTGGTTGCAGCGGTTATTGCGATATCAACACCATGCTCGAGCGCCGGAAAATATCGCGAGGTTGCCCATGTATTGTCAAGCAGGGCCACTATGTCAGCTGCATGCGCCGCTTTGCAGATGGCAGGCACATCCTGAACCTCGAAGGTAAGGCTGCCCGGACTTTCCATCAATACGGCCTTCGTAGTGGGACCAAAAAGACCGGCAATATCCGCCCCGATCATCGGATCATAATAGCGGGCCGTGATGCCCATGCGCTTTAGAAAGGCGTCGGCAAAGCTGCGGCTGGGGTCATAGCTGTTGTCGGTGAGCAAGACCTCGTCGCCCGGCAGCAATACCGCGAGTAGCGAACAGGAAATGGCGGCAAGGCCGGAAGGATAAAGCATGGTCCCGGCCGCTCCGGGTTCCATTTCGGTCAGAGCTTCGGCAAGCGACCATTGGGTCGGGGAACCGCGGCGGCCATAGAAAAAATGACCGTCATCGTTGGATTTCAGGCCTTCCCTGAGATGCGCGACATCGTCATAAAGATGCGTACTTCCGCGCCATATAGGCGGATTGACCACAGCTCCGGTCCATGTCTTCCGTCGACCACCGGTGACGGCCTGTGTCGCAGGTTTTTTTGAACCAGAGTCGTTCCCGGCCAACTATAGTTCCAGTCGCACCAGCATCTTCAGGCAGTTTCTTTCGGAGTATCCGCGTCGGCGCCCCATTCCGCCCAGCTGCCATCATAAAGCGCGGTTTTTTCGGCGCCCGCAACCGCCGCTGCAAAGGAAACGACCGCTGCGGTTATGCCCGAGCCACAGGTAGTGACAAGCGGTTTGGAGAGATCGACACCGGCATCATTGAAGATGGCCTTGATCTCGTCACTGCTTTTCCACGTCCCGTCTGCGTTGAAGAAATCACTGTGAGGAATATTGGTCGAGCCGGGGATATGGCCAGAGGCGATATCGCCGTGCGGGTCGGGTGTTTCACCGCTAAACCGGTCAGCAGGCCGCGCGTCGACAACCTGTTCATTCTTGCTGTGCAGATTGGCGAGCATATCCGCCTTGGTGCGGACGTCCTTGTCATCTTTCCAGACCGTGAAATGGCGGTGGCGCAGTGCTTCCTTGCCGGTTTCAAGTGGTCGGCCTTCAGCCTTCCATTTGGCGATGCCGCCATCGAGTAATGCGACTTCATGCGCGCCAAAAATGGTGAGCATCCACCAGGCGCGTGCTGCGCTCTTGAGCGGACTGTCGTCATAGAGAACCACGCGGCTGCCATCACCCAGGCCAAGCGATTGCATCCGGCTGGCAAATTTCTCGGCCGGAGGGAGCATATTGTCGATTGGATTACCGGTATCGGTCAATTCACCGAGATCCATGAACACCGCGCCGGGGATATGGCCAGCCTCATATTCGGCTGCAGGATTGCGTCCGGCATCGGCCATGAATTTTGTCGCGTCGACAATTCGCAAATCAGACGCGCCCAATTCGTTGGCCAGCCACTCGGTCGTTACCAGCAATTCCATATTAAACTCCTCATGCCCGCAATTATTTGCGCTTTTCATCCCGCCGTTTAGCGATTCGATTTCCTGCCGTCGAGGCTATAACGCATTGCTCCGCGAATCCACCGCTTATGTGGTTTTTGTGCAGAACGAGTCGTAGCGGTCACGCTTGATTTGCGACCAAATCAGCGCCGGTTGCTGTCTGGATGGGCAGATATCATCCCGCCGCGAAAGGGCGGTGGCCAAGCGGCGCAAAGCTGCGGGGACCCAGGTCCAGCCGGAACGGTGCCATTTTCAGGCGTGGGGGCTGATGTTCCTGACCGACGAGATAGGCTGCGGTCTGAAAATGCTGGAATCCGGCACCATCGGTAAATTCAATCGAGATTTGCACCAGCGGAACGAACAAAGCCTGCGAGCGAAATATGATCGGATGGATGCTGGCCAAGGGGATGCGAAACTCCGCGACGATTTTTTCGGTTTGCCCGGCCCGGAGAGCCGGAAGTTCCCGGAATGTTGAGAGATCGGCCAAAGCGGGATCGCGGGTGCCGTTTTCCCCGGCCTGACCCATAGAGCCCTGGACCCTGATCCCCGTCAGAACTTCGCCGCCATGGTTGGACAATGTGAGTTCGAAACCCACGACCGCGTTGAACAACGTCGCATTGGCCGAATGTGGCTGGAAGCCTATGGCAATGGCAGGTGCCGGCTGGAGCGGTTCCGGAGGTTCTGCGATGGGGTCTGTCAGTCCGGTCTTCGCTGCATCAGCCTTTGTGACAGTCGGTTGCTTGAGGGATGTACGCCGCGCGCGCCACAGAAACATCGCGCCCAGCAAGACGAAGAACAGGGCTGCTACCAAGAAAAGATACCAACCATTTTCCGCGGTAGTTGATTCCAGTTCTGGAAGGGCTTCCGAAGGAGATGGAACGTCATCGATTTTCGTGTCCGGGACGCCAGCTGTTTCCACGCGTTCGTCTATGGCGGCTGCCGGATCTGCTATTGGCGGATCCGTTTCCGGTGGAGATATTTCTGCTCTGACGTCGGGGCGAAGCGGGACCTGCCTGACCGGCTGCTGTGCTTGGCTGACCCGGCTGTCGATGGCGGCTGGACCAACCGCCCGATTGCCGGATTCCGGTGGCGCTATTGCAGGCGCGGTGCGTGGCGGAGCAACCGGCGGCTGAACAATCGGAATCTCGGCGTCAACGGGCCCCTGGACAACATCCCCGTCCGAAGTGTCGCTGGGTCCCGGCGGCAGCGAATAGCTTTCCACCGATGGCCGGTTTCGGAGATTGGGGATAGTATCATCGGCTGACGGTTGAGCCATGGCGACCGCGCTCGGGAACAGCCCCAAAGCTACGCCGGTCAAAACCGTCCTGATCCAATTGTTTGTGATCGTCTGAAAAACAGCCAATTCCCTGTACATTCCCGGATCAAATTTCCGCCCAAAGCACTGAACCTGTGATGAATGCAGCAGGGGTGATGACATGAAGCGCCCCTTGCACTAGATAATCGGCATGACCGATAATCCATCCACTCCCCAGAGCCCGAAATTTTTGGGCAAGGCGAGCGCGATTCCCTCATCTCCCGAAGAGGCGATGCTCGACTATGTACCCAATCCTCGGGCAGGCGAGCTATATCTGGCGCGCTTTGCTGTGCCGGAATTCACGTCGCTTTGTCCGGTTACCGGCCAGCCGGATTTTGCCCATCTGGTGATCGACTATGCACCGGATCAGAGCATCGTCGAATCCAAATCGCTCAAGCTGTTTCTGGGGTCGTTCCGCGACCATGCTGCCTTTCACGAAGATTGCACGGTCGGAATCGGCAAGCGCCTGTTCGACGAGATGAAGCCCAGATGGTTGCGGATCGGCGGCTACTGGTATCCGCGCGGCGGGATTCCGATTGACGTGTTCTGGCAGTCGAGTGAGCCGCCCGAAGGACTATGGATACCGGAACAAGGCGTTGCGCCCTATCGGGGGCGTGGCTGATGACGCATAAATTCTACGGTGGGCCACTGTCGCTCTACTCCGGCAAGGCGCGGGCCTATCTCGACTGGAAAGGGGTGGATTACGAGGAAATCCTGAGCACGACGGAAGTCTACAAGACGGTCATCGTTCCCAAAGTGGGCCGTCCCGTCATCCCGGTGATGGTAACCGAAGAGGGGGAAACGCTTCAGGACACAACCCTTATCATCGATCATTTCGAAGCGAAGACCGGCGGGCCGTCGGTCTATCCCGATACACCGAAACAGCGGTTGGTGGCTTTGCTGATGGAAGTATATGGTGACGAATGGCTGGTGATCCCGGCGATGCACTATCGCTGGAACTATAATGAAGAATGGGTCTACGGCGAATTTGGCGCTGTCGCAGCGCCGGAAGCCAGCAAGGAAGAGCAGTTGGCAATCGGCCGCGAGCGCGGGCAGACGTTCAAGGGCTTTTGCCCGATATTGGGGATTAACGAGCAAACCATCCCTGCGATCGAGGC
>CBETBW010000025.1:0-34328 GCA_965534715.1 uncultured Parasphingorhabdus sp. | reverse complement strand
AAGATGGCTCATTTTTCAGGTTCCTCGGTTCATGCGGTCGCAGGGATGGGGCTGGTCGGCTCGCGGCCCCGTTCGATATCGTGGAGCGTGCCGCCTTTGCGTGTGTAGACAAACCATGTCAGGGCGGCACAGCTGGCGTAAAATAACAGGAAGCCCCAGAGTGCAGTCGTCGGCGATCCGGTTGCAGCGATCGAGCTGCCAAAGCTTTTCGGGATGAAAAACGCGCCGTACGCTGCGATGGCCGAGGTAAATCCGACAATCGCGGCCGATTCCTTTTCGGCCTGTTTTGTCCGTTCGCCCGCGCTGAGCTGCGGCATCAGATTCTTCATTTCCTGACGCATGATCACAGGGATCATCTGGAAGGTGGAGGCATTGCCCACGCCGGTGACGAAGAACATGAAAATGAACATGCCGAGGAAACCGAAAAAGTTGTGCTGGCCGAGAAAATAGACCACTCCGACCACGCCAAGCATCATGCTGATAAACACCCAGAATGTAACACGCGCACCGCCCCATTTGTCGGAAACCCAGCCAGTCGCTGCCCGGCTGATTGCGCCGACTAGTGGCCCCAGGAACACGTATTGCAACACGTTCACTTCGGGAAACTCGCTTCTGGCAAGCAAAGGCAGTCCGGCCGAAAATCCGATAAACGATCCGAATGTACCGGTGTAGAGCCAGCACATCAGCCAGTTATGCTTGCGCTGAAAGATGATCGCTTGCTCGGCAAAGCTGGCTTTCGCATCGGCGATGTCGTTCATCCCGAACCATGCAAGCAAGCTCGATACAATGATGAACGGTATCCAGATAAACCCGGCATTTTGCAGCCAGAGTTGATCGCCTTCGTCAGTCAACACCGGCTCTCCGCCAAGCACGCCGAACACGCCGACGGTTATAACGATCGGAATGACGAACTGCATCACGGACACACCGAGATTGCCCAGACCGGCATTGAGCGCCATCGCGTTGCCCTTGCTCGATTTCGGGAAGAAGAAACTGATGTTGGACATAGACGATGCAAAATTACCGCCGCCGAGCCCGCACAGCAAAGCGAGAACCAGAAAGATGAAATAGGGCGTATCCGGATTTTGCACGGCATAGCCGATCCCGAAGGCCGGTATCAGAAGCGAGAAGGTCGACAGGGTTGTCCATAGACGACCACCAAAAATGGGAACCATGAAGCTATAATATATGCGCAGCGTTGCTCCCGACAGTCCCGGCAAGGCAGCGAGCCAGAAGAGCTGCCCGGTGGTATAAGTGAATCCGATGCGGGGTAGTTCGGCAACCACCATCGACCAGACCATCCAGACTGCAAACGCGAGCAGCAATGCCGGTATTGATATATAGAGGTTCCGGCGCGCAATCCGTTGGCCGACTTCGTCCCAAAAAGTTTCGTCTTCCGGACGCCAGTCTTGCAGAACCTTGGCAGGAGCTCGGCCATGAATGGTCTCTTTGTGGATTTCCGCCATTTCCGGAAATTGTGGGAGCGACCGTGCGTCAATACCGGAGGCCTGTTGCTCCATCTGCCGCACCGCAAAATGCATCCACGCCATGGCAACACCAACCAGAGCAAACAGTACCATGAAGCAGCTGGTCCAGATGCCGGTCAGATCGCTGACAGCGCCAAAGACGATCGGCAGAACAAAGCCGCCCAGCCCGCCGACCATGCCGACCATACCACCGACAGAACCGACATGACCGGGATAATAGACCGGGATATGCTTGAAGACTGCTGCCTTGCCCAGCGACATGAAGAAACCGAGCACAAAGACGGTGATAACAAAGGGCACCAGACCCATTGATGTCGTAAATTTAATCTCGCCTTTGATGCCGTGGATTACGTAATCCGTTGCCGGATAAGAGAGCATGAAAAGGCAAACAAGCGATATGCCGAACGTGGCGTACATGACCTTGCGCGCGCCATATCGATCGGAAAGTATGCCGCCATAGGCACGAAACAGGCTGGCCGACAGCGAGAAGGTTGCCGCCAGGATGCCGGCCATTTTGATGTCGAGGCCATATACGCCCATCAGATATTGGGGCAGCCAGAGAGCCAGCGCGACAAAGGCACCGAACACGAAGAAATAATAAAGTGAGAAACGCCAGACCTGCTGGTTCTTGAGCGGTTCAAGCTGCTGCATCAGTGATTTTGGTTTTGCTCCGGATATTTTGCGTTCGGCAAAATCAGGATCGTCCTTTGCCAGAAGAAAGAAGCCAATGGCAGTGATGCCAAGAACGACTGCCCAGATTTGTGCCACTGCCGTCCAGCCGAGAGAAACCATGACAAAGGGCGCAGCAAATTTCGTAACCGCTGCGCCGACATTACCCATACCAAAAAAGCCCAGCGCCGTTCCCTGCTTCTCTTGCGGATACCATTTGGAGACATAGGCAACACCCACGGCAAAACTGCCTCCTGCAAGGCCCAGACCAAGCGCTGCAACCAGGGTCAGAAAATAAGTGTCGGCATAGGATAGAAGGAATGTCGCGGCGGCCGATGCCAGCATGGTGAGCGGAAGTACCAGTCGTCCGCCATATTGATCAGCCCAGACCCCGAGGAATAGCCGCGTCAGAGACCCGGTAAGAATGGGCGTCCCGACGAGCAGGCCGAATTGGGTGTCATTCAGGCCGAGTTCGGCCTTTATTTCTATGCCGATAATTGCAAATATCGTCCAGACAGCAAAGCAGATGGTAAAGGCAAAGGTGCTTAGTCCGATGGCCCGGTTTTGATCAGCTGCGGATGGAATATGGGTAGTCGACATGTTATGGCCCCGATAGAGTTTCTCGCGACGCTATTGGATGAGTTGGCCAGACGGCTTTTTGATCTGAATCAAAGCGTGAGGGGCTCAGGGGAAAAATTTGCTTGTTGCCTGACAAGTTTCAGGCCAAGCTTAGATTATTATCATCTCTCTGGTTGATAAAGATCAATTGGCCCGTCGAACTTGAATTCATGATCTAAGGAAATATTTTTGCGTGCAGGTGAACGTCCAGAATTAGCCAGGTTACCTCTTTTTGCCGAAATGAACGAAGATCAGCGCGAACGTGTTTTTGCCGCTTCACTTTTGCAGGTGTTTCCCCCGCAGCTCACATTATTCGAAGTCGGTCAGAAACCGGATTTTCTCTATGTTCTTGTCGATGGCCTCATAGAGCTCTTTACGACAAATGCCGACCGGGATTCGACATTGGCGATTGTGGAACCGGTTAGCAGTTTCATTCTCGCAGCACTGATCACCGATCAACCTTATTTGATGGCTGCACGGACGTTGAAATCTTCCAGAGTTATGCTGATTCCAGCCGATCTTCTGCGCGATGTAATCAAACAGGACGGTGCATTGATGCAGCAGGCAATGCTCGAACTTGCGATGGGCTACAGGAATATGGTGCGCGCTCTGACGGATATTAAACTGCGCCAATCGACCGAACGGCTAGGGAATTTCCTCCTGCTGGAGAGCCGCAAGCGCAATGGTGATATGAACCTGCAACTGCGTGGCGAAAAAAAACTGCTGGCCTCTCTGCTCGGAATGACTCCGGAAAATCTGTCGCGCGCGATCAGCGCGCTGTCGAAACATGGTGTATCCGTCGATGGCGGCAATATAACGATCACCGACCATGACGCGCTGGTTAAATTCGCCCGCCCTGATCCGTTTCCGAATATTTTTGAATCATAGATCCCGTACGGTTTGCTTTGGATTAGAATTTTGCCTCGATGGAAAACCAGGCTTTGGTGGTGTTCGTCGAGAACCGATCCGCGTCATATCTGGCAATTTTACCCAGCAAAGTAATATTCTTGCGAAGCGGCACGCTGACCACGGCATCCCATTCGCTGCCATATTCAATGCCCAGCCGCGTAGATCTGAAATCATGGTAGACCAGCCGGAACACTGTCCCTTTTAACGGACTGTCACCGCCCAACTTATACCCAAGGTCGGCATAGATATCACGCAAGCCATTTGCCGGTGTCACGAGAAATTTGTCAGACCAACCATTGAAGGCATGAAGCGTCGCCAGCGGCGTCTGCAGGGCAGAACTGCCGTTGCCTCCCAATCGTTCAAACCCGATTTTTGCTGTCACGGGTCCTGCAGCAAGGCCAGCTTCAACAAGCAAATAGTCATGGTTAGAGGCCAACGGATTGGAACCATGATCCTTCTGATTGGCATATTCAGCAGTATAGAGGATTTTTGTGGTCTGGTTGAGCGGCTGATCGCCGGATATCCGAACGCCGAACGTGCGCGAAGACATCGCCGGAGCAGAGGGAATATCAAGCCAGTAGCCGTATGCTGACAGTGTTCCCAGAGGCTTGATTTTATAACCACCGCGCAATCCATGGATATCTGTGTTCCGCCATATGCCTTGAGGAGAATCTGATCCGAAAATGCGGTTCACGCGCCAGGCATGAAAATAGTCCACCGTGGAATCAGCGACCGGCTTCAGCGATATTCTTACCGCATCCAGTGTCTGGTCGTTTTGGCGCCAGCCGACCGAACCCACCCATCTTTGATTATCAAGGTTCACCGCTTGTCGTCCGACAGTCGCTTCAATCCTGCTATCCGGACGCCAGCGAACGTAGGCCTGATTCAGCAAGACATCTTCGGGATCCGCGACGACGGGATATTGCGTCCGTCCGTTGATCGTGTCGTTGAAACGCTCCTTGCCGACGGCGACGATGGCTTCGCCTTCGATAACTGCGCTGAGTCCGTTCCATTCACTCGTTTGCAAACCTGCCCGTATCCGCAGCGTGGAAGCGGTCGCATTCCTGAGAATACCATCCTGATCGACCAATTCCAGACGATAGCGGATATTGGCATAGGGCGTGATGGAGGGCGCCCGTTTTTCAGCCTGAGGCTCCGTATTTTCCTGCGCGAAAGCCGGATTGGCCAAGCAACCGGCAGCTGCGACCGCCAGTGCGACAACATTGTTCTTCTTGATCGTTTTCATAAAGGCGAGGTAGAGGTCTGCCAGTATGAAGTAATTGACTCAAATCAAGAGAAATCCCGGTGTTCGAGATTATCGCCCTGCCTTGCTGTGTATAAGAGAATGAGATGGATGATTTTACGATAGCACGAGTAATTCACGTCGCCAGCGTCCTGCTGTGGATCGGCGGGGTGGCGTTTGTGACGATGGTTGTGATGCCGGCAATCCGGCGTCAGTCGCAGGCCGATGATCGATTGTCCGTATTTCACGGGTTCGAGAACGGTTTTGCATGGCAAGCCAGAATATGGGTCCTGCTAGCTGGCGCGAGCGGGTTTTGGATGACCTGGCGGGCTGACTCATGGGACCGGTTCGTGGACGTCCGCTATTGGTGGATGCACGCGATGGTGATTATCTGGCTTCTATTCATGATCATGCTCTTTGTTGTGGAACCGCTGTTTCTCCATCGCCGGATGGCCGAATCCAAAGAACCTGGACGCGATTTTGAAAAAATGGAGAGGGTGCATCGTATTTTGACTATCCTAGCCATCATAACCGTCATGGGTGCTGTTGCCGGCAGTCACGGGCTCATCTGATGCTGGCGCGTATCTCAATTGTCTTTGCCGCAGCCCATCGCCCGCTGTTCCTCGCTGGCGTAATGAATTTTGGGTTGTTGATGATCTGGTGGACGGCGACGCTTTTTGATATTTATATTTGGCCGATTGGCTTGGCTTCAGGTGGCGTTCCCGCATCGCTTCTACATGCGCCAGTGATGCTCTTCCTGATGGTCCCGTCATTCTTCTTCGGCTTTCTGCTTACCGTCTTTCCGCGCTGGATCGGCTATCCGGATCTGAGCCAGAGGCAATATGTTCCAATAGGAAGCGCATTCATCATCGCGTCGATGCTGGCGTGGTATGCGCTGATTGGCGGCGAGCATCATTTTCTTGCGATAGCCCTGTGTGTTGCCGGGCTCGGCTGGATGGTCGCCCTGTGGCATATGGTCGTTCTGCTCAGAGCCGAAAGGCGCGACGGCAAGGGCCCAACATGGCATGGATGGTCGGCGTTCGCCGCTCTATGCTTCGGTCTTGCAGGGCTCGGTTTTTCGGTACAGTTTTTGGTGACGCAGGATACCCAAGCCTATCAGATTGCCAGCAGCGTTGGAACGTTTGGCTTTTTGCTGCCAGTATTTTTTACCGTTGCCCACCGGATGATCCCGTTTTTCGCAGGCAATGTTGTCCAGAATTATGTGAGTTGGCGGCCTTATTGGGTGCTAGCGCTGCTGTGGATTTTTCTGATGACACATCTGCTGCTTCTGCTTGGTGGCCACAATGCTTTGCAATTTATCAGCGCGTTTGCCCTGTGTGCGCTTACGGCGACGATGCTATGGCGCTGGTGGCCAAGGCAGCATACTCCGGGCCTTTTCATGGTATTGATATGGGGCTTCGCATGGGCACCGATTGGCTTTGTGTTGATTGCGGTTGGTAGTTTTGCTGAATTTGCCGGATACGGCTTCAGTCTCGGCAGAGCGCCGCTCCATGCGCTATATATCGGAATGGCTGGCAGCCTCGTGATCGCAATGGTCACGCGCGTTACATTAGGGCATTCCGGCCGGCCTTTGGCGATGAATCGTATAACCTGGCTCGCATTCTGGGGTATCCAGCTGTCTGCCCTTGCAAGAATTGCCGCCGGTGTTCGCGGAGAACATGGCCATTGGCTAGTTCTTGCAGGCGTTATCTGGATCTTGCTCGTCACGCCATGGGTCATGAGGCAGGCGCTCATTTACCTCTCAAAGCGAGCCGACGGAAAGGCCGGTTAAGGGGAGTGCCTTCATGCCGTCTTCTGATCTTGCTATCTAGATGGTTGCAAACCAGCAGCCGGTCATAATCGCAGAATGATTCGTACGTGAAGGTACATCGTTCTGTTGCGTTAACTGCTATCAATGCCTAGTCATTAAACATGAGCGATTGTTCAACATGTGTCGTGCGCAACCGCGCGATTTGCGCAAGCCTTGAAACTGATGAGTTGCAGTTACTGGGTAAGCTTGGTCGCAGCCGGACGATCAAACGCGGTGAGACTCTGCTGTGGGAGGGTGATCCGGCTCCGGTCGTCGCCAATATTATCGATGGCGTGCTCAAGCTTTCCGTCAACTTGCAGGACGGGCGTGAGCAGATCGTCAGCGTTATGTATGCCTCAGACTTTATCGGACGGCCGTTTGGCAAGGAAAGCCCCTACCGCGTGACCGCGATGACGGATGCGCAGGTCTGCGTTTTTACGAGATCTTCCTTTGACAGCTTTGCGCGGGAACATCCCGACCTGCAGAACAAATTGCTCCAGCGGACTCTCGATGAACTCGACCGCGCGCGCGAATGGATGACATTGCTGGGCAAGAAATCAGCAACCGAACGCATTGCTACTCTGCTGATAGAATTGTCTGATCGCCTGAGTATGGATGGCTGTAGTCCGATTACACCTTATCTTGATCGTTTCGAGCTACCTATGGATCGGCAACAAATCTCGGATATATTGGGCTTGACGATAGAAACGGTGAGCAGGCAATTTACCCGCATCAGGAAGGAAGGAATCATCGACCTGCCTGACCGCCGCACAGTCGTTATCAAGGATCGCAACCGGTTGAAAGCCCTCGCAGAAGTAGAATAGTGTCACGGCATCTGGGGGAACAGGATATCCCGGAAGTCCAGCGACCATATTGCCCGATTTCTCCCGGTATTTCATCCATCAAGCCAAATTGCTCTCTGCATTTGAACAAAGCCTTGTTTTAATGTTATTTTGTGGCGAGAGTTTTTGACTGAGATCAAAGCATAGTGCGGTTCTCCCGCTTACCATCATCATCATGTGGCCCTATCATCCAGAATTGTTGGCAAAACCGGTGCCGCGCTATACGAGCTACCCGACGGCTGTCGAGTTCAATGACGGCTTTGGTGCAGACGAATATATTCAGGCCCTGCGCGACATGCCATCGGGGACACCGCTGTCGCTGTATGTCCATATTCCCTATTGCCAATCGATTTGCTGGTATTGCGGTTGCAACACCGGTGCGGCGGGTAAAATCCAGAGGCTAACAGCCTATCTGGATGCGCTCGAAAGTGAAATTGCGTTGATTGGGCGGTTGCTGAGCGGACGAGGGAAAGTTCGCCGTATTGCATTTGGTGGTGGTAGCCCGAACGCGATCACGACCATAGAATTTGTACGCCTTCTCGACAGGATCACGACAATATTTGACGCCGGGACGCCAGAAATCTCGGTGGAGCTTGATCCGCGCGGCTTGACCTCCGAATGGGCTTTAGCGATGGCGGCGTCAAATATTGGCAGAGTGAGCCTCGGCGTCCAGACCTTTGCGCCGCATGTTCAGGAAGCGATCGGTCGTGTCCAGCCGCTGGCTGATATTGAAAAATCCGTGTCTGCCTTGCGATTGCGGGGCATCGATGCGATCAATTTTGATCTGATGTATGGCCTGCCAAAACAGTCATTGCAGGATCTTGACGATACGCTGGCTCAGGCAATTCAGCTTAAACCCAACCGCATCTCGCTATTCGGCTATGCCCATATGCCTGACATGATACCGCGACAGAGGCGTATTGATGGCGATAGTTTGCCTGATGCAGAATTGCGCTTTGCCCAGAGCGCGCTAGGGTTTGAACGACTAACCAAAGCAGGATATATTGCGATCGGCTTTGATCATTTTGCCTTGCCCGCTGATCCGCTTGCTATCGCCGCGGCCGAAGGCAGGGTAAATCGAAACTTTCAGGGTTTCACTGATGATCCGAATGATGTGTTGCTCGGTTTTGGTGCCAGTGCGATCAGCAGCTTGCCCGGACTTCTTGTACAGAATGAAAAGAATGTGGGGCGTTACCGGTCCATGGTCTCTTCAGACAAGGTGGCAGTCGTTCGCGGTGTGGCTCTGGACAACGAAGCACAAAAGCGGGGTGCGATAATCTCATCGCTGCTGTGTCAGGGGCAGGTCGACGCCGCAGCCGCCAGCATGTTGCCGCAGGCTACCATGCTGCACATATTCGAGGAGAAAGGCCTGATCATCCGGCGCGACGGCAAGCTGGTGATTACCGAAACAGGCCGGCCTTATGCAAGGCATATCGCTTCTTGTTTCGATCAGTTTCGCACTTCGCAGGAAACACTTGCAGCGTAGCGCGCGCCAATCGATCTCGGATAGATATCGCCCGCGAATCCTCAATCCGGATGGCCGAGAAACTAGATCTTCGTCGCGCTGACTACACAATAGCGCAGGATCGAGCGGTGATAGGCCCATTTCAGGCACCGGCTGGTCACTGTATATTTGATCCATCCGGCGCATCCCGGTTTTTTGCCAGCGCCGGCCGAGAAGGCAGGCATGACATGCTCGCTGATATCAGTGATCCCGATTTGGCCGAAACCGGTTTCTTTCAGTTGGCGCAGATAAACGTCCCGGGCCACGATATTGGCCTCTGAGATGCGCGCGCGTTTCAGCATCCAGCGCAGGAGCCGATGGGCAAAGGAATTTGTGTCGTGTCGATCCGCCAGCAGGAAGTCGGTCAACGCGAGTTCGCCCGCCGGTCCAAGATGCTGGTGCGCCAGTTCCAAGAAATCCGCTCGGCTGGTGAAATGATAGGCACAGTCCAGCGCCAGAACATGGCTGGGCTGGTCGCTGTCCAATGCGCGTGACCAGATGTCGGGATCGTTGATGTCTCCCTGCAGAATCGCGCCGGAAGCTTCTGGACGTCCGTTGCTCGCCAGCAGGTTTTTGGCATATGCGGTCTGGCTGCAGGACAGATTGGCACCATGTATCTGTGCGACGCGAAAATGGTCTAGCCAGAGGAGCAACTGGTCGCCGCAGCCAAAGCCGGCGTCGAAAACTACCGACTTGTGATCCAGGCAGGCCTGTTCTCCGAGCAATAGCGCGAGCGCCCGGCAGGCACCCGAATAATCGGCAGCGTTTTTCCAGTAACCCAGATTGCCCCAGGACTCCCCTTCGCGATTGAGCGCCAGTTCTGCCAGATCATGGAATTCGGACATCGCTCAGTTCGCAGTGTCGGCGCTGGTGTTCCAGGGTATGACGGCACCCAATTGTTTCGCCACTGCGACGGAAGAATCAACCGCAGCTTCAAGCAGGGGAATTTTTTCCGCCATATAGGAGCCACATAGCCACAGCTGGTTGCCAGTCTGATTCTGCCGTTCGCGTAGAGCGATGACGGCCTGGCGGCTATCCTGCGTAACCGTCGGCCGGGTGAAATCGACCCTTGCCAGTTCGCGATTGGGGGCGATCCTGCGCATCGGGTTCCAGGTCTGGAACACGGGTTGCTGGCCGGACAGGCGGGGAATTGCTTTGGTCAGGTTGACGGATACTTCGGCGCGACCGCTGCCCTGCGGGACATGATAGCTGACCGGGGATAGACCTTTTGCCGGTGCGGGCAGGATTTCCTGATCGGTGTGAACGCTCATCGTGGATGATTCAAAAGGAATGCGGTTGAGCAGCATCTGGCGATCGTCAAATCCCGATAGCATGGCTGCCGCCTGCTGTGCCTGAGCCGCTACTATAATCTGATCAAAGCACTGATCTGCACCCGCCGTTGTCGCTACCCGAAGCTGTTGTCCGGCAGGCTCAATCACGGCAACCGGACTATTGGTCCGCAACTCCACATCGACCAGCATTCTAGGCACAATATCATCCACGCCCTTTGCGGCGCTCATGATCCCGATTTCGTGGACCCCGCAGGTCAGATATTCCAGCATCAGGTCGGCCGGATAATCGCGCACCGCCTGATAGTTGCAGGTGCAGGTCACCGACATCATCGGCAACAGGACATTATCGACAAAATCCCGGCCCGCACCGGACTGCTGCAGATAGTCGCCAAAGCTCAGGTCGGCGAGATTCGTCCGGCCTGTATCTCGCTTTGCCCGAGCAAAAAACCGCCGACTCTGCACGCCGATGGTCCAGGCTGCGGGGCTTATCCAGCTCCGCCCCTTCGGGTAGGGAAACCGTCCCATGCCCCAGTTGCTATTGCCATAATGGAGGATGATCTGGCCCGCTTCATCGGAAAACACACCGGCATGGTCGCTCGTCAGTATCTCGACGCCGATATGCTCATAGAGCGCGAGCAGATTGTCATAATAGCCGTGGCAGAATATCCGCAGCGGGATATCGATCCGGCGCGTGATGCCATTGCTGTCATAGTCAATGCTATGCGCTCCCATGCCGGCTCGCGCTTGGCTTTCAAAAACCGTAACCTGATATTTGTCCTTCAGCAAATAGGCTGCGCTCAGGCCGGCGATACCGGTGCCAATCACGGCGAGCGTGGGTCTGTTCCGGTGGTTGGCGACCGGTTTCATCAGGCGTAATAGGCCACGCTTTGCATCGCGGTAGCCATCAGTTCGCGGCGGCTGTTCCAGATACTCATATACTGGCTGCTCGCACCGTGATCGGCATGGTGGGTATGAGAATCGATCAACCACCAGCCGTCGTCGGTTGTGAGCTCTTCTGCGATGATGTTGATCTGCCAGTTCATCGAGCTGACCATCGCGTTCTTGTCGAGCAATCCCATCACCGAAGGCGGCAGGCTGTCGCACATGCAGAGAATTTCAGCCACGGGGTCAAGACCGCCGCGCTGTTTCAGCCGCATCCAGCGGGTCAGACGATTGGTCTTCGTGCTGGTGTCGATTCGCTTGCCGACATATTCCATGTTCGACGTAAAATATTGCGACGGGCCGCTGTGCAGGTCCTCGTCGCCGGGAAGCGCGGGAAAATCGGGGCCCCTGATATCCGATACCTTCACTGCGGTGGCGCGAGGCGCGGCAAAAATGAAATTGCAGTGGAGCCCGAGACCCTTCTCTCCAAAAATCTCCGACTGCACAAAAGCCGTATTCTTGCCGCGGCGCAGCATGGCGGTTTCCGCAGTCAATGCACCGAACAGGGGGCCGGTGAAGGCAATCTGAGCCGACCGGAGCGGCGGAAGATCATTCTTGATATGGCTGGCTGCCTGATAGGCAAGTGCGCCGGACAGGCCCCCGAAGGCAGTGCGGCCCTGGGTCCAGCTTTGCGGCAAAACCACGGGGCGGTCCTTTCCGCCGGGTCCGCATTGATCGAGCAGTTGGGCAAGGGCGACAGGCTGAGGTTGAATATCGGTCATAGCATCCCGCATATCGGGCTAATCGGCTGAAATCCACAGGTAAGTTTGCCGCCGACATTTACAAAAGCGCGGATTTGATTTATGCCTTTGGCGAGTTTTCAATCTCTTGATGGAAGATATTGTGATGAGCTATACGAACACCCTGACCCGCGCGGATCTAGCCGAAACAATGAACCGGCAGGTGGGCCTGTCGCGTGCCGATAGCGCGGTCATGGTGGAATCGATTCTGGACCATATGATTGAGGCGCTGGTCGATGGCGAAAATGTCAAGGTTTCAGGGTTCGGAACATTCGTGTTGCGCGACAAGGGAGAGCGCACCGGTCGCAATCCCAAGACAGGCGTTGAAGTGCCAATCGCGCCGCGCCGGGTGTTGACCTTCCGCGCCAGCCAAACGATGCGTGACAGGATTATCGCTGCCGGTTAACCGACCCAGCGAACCCCGGGGGAATGAAAATATGACCAAGGAACAAGGGGCTTTCCGGACCATCGGAGAGCTGTCTAGAGAGCTTAGCATAAAGCCCCATATCCTGCGCTATTGGGAAGATCAGTTTGCGATGCTGACGCCGCTCAAGCGTGCCGGAGCCCGGCGACATTATCGCCCCGAAGATGTGAAGATGGTCAAGATGATCAACAGGCTGCTCAACGACGAAGGCTATACCATCAAGGGGGCTCGGAAATTTCTGGCCTCGCGGCGCAAGGGACCGGAGATGGTGGAAGATGCTCCGCAAGCGGAAGCTGCGGCGCTTCCCATGGCCGCCAGTACCAGTGAAGATAGCGGTCTGATCCTGGCGGAATTGAAATCGATCCGTAACCAGCTATCGCACGCGCTAAGCGAGGCTTAGCCTCTATGGCTGGCCCGGATAGCCGGGCCTAATCGTAATTTGGCCCAAGCTCGGGATCGAGATCACGCGGCCGAGTGAGGCGGTCCAGCACGCCGCATTTTTCGCCAATATCGGCCCAGCTATTGATGGCGAGCGTCATCTCGGCCAGCGTGGCGGTCGGATATTTTGTTTCAACCTCGTCGCGGGCCGGTGAAGTTCCATCGTCGGGAACGAGATCGAAGATCAGGTCCTCCAACCCCGGATTATGTCCAACCATCAGGATATGGTCAGCATCGGCGCGGGCGCCACGCAAAACATCGAGCAGCGTTGCCGAGGACGCGAGGTAGATTTTGCGGTCCCAGGTCGGCTCCATTGCAAGGCCGCTGGCTTCCTCGACATTCTCGAGCGTCTCGATTACCCGCACGGCGGGAGACGCGAGAATTTGATCGAAGCTCAGTCCGTTGCTCTGGATGAACCGGCCCATGACCGCAGCCGCGCGTTTGCCCTTCTTGTTGAGAGGCCGGTCAAAATCACGCTCGACCGGATCGTCCCAGCTGGATTTGGCGTGGCGAAGGAGTGTGAGCTTTTTCATCTCGGATCGCCATGCATCAAAGTCGTTTCAGTTGGAAGACCGGAATCTGTCATTTTGGATGTGGCCTTGCTGATCTCCGCCAGAGCTTGATCGAGCGGCATGCGCTCGATCGGCGTGCCTTCGGGGAAGGCAGTGAACAGGCGCGAGGGAAAGGACGAGGAGAGGACAACAAAATGGCCATGGTCATCGGCCCGGCGAATGATCCGGCCAAAGGCCTGAGCCAACCGTGCGCGAATAATCCGGTCGTCATAGGCGCTACCGCCTCCTGCCAGCCTCCGGGCGCGGTGGAGAATATTGGGGCGCGGCCAGGGGACCGACTCCATGACCACGAGCCGCAGGCTCTGGCCGGGTACATCGACGCCGTCGCGCAAGGCATCCGTGCCGAGGAGGCTGGCCTTGGGGTCGTCGCGGAAAATATCGACCAATGTGCCGGTATCGATCGGATCGACATGCTGGGCATAGATCGGCAGTCCGCTTTGCGCCATTCGGTCGGCGATCCGGGCATAGACGGTGCGCAGGCGCCTTATTGCAGTAAAAAGGCCCAGCGTTCCGCCACCGGAGGCTTCAATCAACTGGGCATAGGCGCCGGCGAGCCCCGCCATGTCGCCGCGCTTCACGTCGGTCACGATGATGACCTTCGCCTGATTGCGATAGTCGAACGGACTGGCGACTTCGAATTCCTGGGGTGGATGTTCGAGATGGACCGCGCCACTGCGCGCCCGGGCGGTATCCCAGCCGCCGCCACCTTTCAGTGTGGCCGAGGTGATCATCACGCCATGGGCCGGTTTGGTGACGACTTTGGTAACCGGGATAGTCGGGTCAAGCCAGTGACGGCAGATCCCGACGTCATACTCACGGCCTTCATAGCGGTCGATCATCAGCCAGTCGACGAAATCGGGATCGGCCGCTCCGCCGATACGCGACAGCAGCGAGAGCCAGCCCGACAATGTATCACAGCGCCAGCCGAGGCTCGACAGCGCGCCTTCCATTCGCGCCCGAGCTTGGGCGTCCATCCAGTCAGGGCCCTCCTCGATCAGATGTTCGATCCTCTGACCCAGGCGGACCAGAGGTTTGAGCAGGGCATCCATCGCCTCTGCCGCAGTGGCCACCGCGTCGATCATCGGACCTTCAATATTGGTCAGTTCGGTTTCCAGTCCATAGCCGGCATCGGCGCTCTGGCTTTCGTCGCGGGCAAAGACCATCGCGCGCACTTCGTGGAGCAGTGCCTCGATCGGACCAAAGGGTTCGCTTTCACCGAGCCGCTGGAGCCATCCATCTCCGGGCATTGCCTCCGCCGCATGGCGAGCGCTTTCGATCGCGCGACCGCCTTCCTCGTCATAGGAGGCGAGATCGGCAAGGCGCGCGGCGAGTCCGCGACGCCGGCCGCGGTTTCTTGTTTCCGGACCGATCACCCAGCGCCGTATTTCTATTGCTTCCTGCCCGGAAAGACGCGCAGCAAACATAGAATCTGCAGCGTCAAACAGATGATGACCCTCGTCAAAAATCAGCCTGGTCGGCCGGTTCTGCTGTTCGCGTCCCCGGGCAGCGTTGACCATGACCAGCGCGTGATTGGCGATGACGATATCGGCCTGCTGGCTTGCGCGCGCCGCTTTTTCGATGAAACATTTGCGGTAATGCGGGCAACCGGCATAAACGCACTCGCCGCGGCGGTCGGTCAGCGCCGTGGCGCCATTGCGACGAAACAGTGTGGTGAGCCAACCCGGCAGGTCGCCGCCGACCATATCGCCGTCCTTGCTATAGGCGGCCCAGCGCGCGACCAGATGGGCAAGGATCGCCGCGCGTCCCGCAAAACCGCCCTGAAGCGCGTCTTCCAGATTGAGCAGACAGAGATAATTTTCCCTCCCCTTGCGCACGACGACTTTCTTGCGAAACGTTTCTTCGTCCGGATAAATACGGCGGGTCTCCCGGTCGAGCTGCCGTTGCAGAGCCTTGGTGAAGGTCGAAATCCACACCGCTCCTCCAGCCTGGCGAGACCATAAGGAGGCAGGCGCCAGATAGCCGAGTGTCTTGCCGATTCCGGTCCCCGCCTCTGCCAGCAACATATTGGGCGCGTCCTTGATCTTGCGCGGATTGAAAATCTGGGTAACGGCGGCGGCATAGCTTTTCTGACCCTGCCGATCCTCTGATCCTTCGCCGGTCAGGACATCGAGCGTGGCAAGCGCCTCGCCCCGATCTATTGTGATCGATCTCGGGGCCGGTCGCGGTGCCTCTTCTTCCCATTCCGGAAGTTTGGAGAAAAGCCAGCGTTCGGCCTCGAGTGGTTTTTCCAGTTTGCGCCTTACTTCCTGTGCCCATGGCCAGCGCAGCCGATACAGCGCCTGCGCGCTGCTCCATGCACCTTCCCGCTCTTTCCAATAAGGTGCTTCCAATCCTTCCAGTAACAGGCTCGCTGCTTGCCGGCAAAGGGCCGCAATATCGGCCTCCTGTACTGGCGGGGTCAGGCCAAGTGTCTTGGCGAGACCGGCCGGTGTCGGAACGACGAACTGCGCCGGATGGATGAAGGCGAATAGCTCCAGTAGATCCAGACCGGACAGATCAGGATAACCGAGCCGCTGTCCCAAAAGCGGAGCATTAAGCAGGATATGTGGCGTTTCCGCTACCCTGCCAATCGCCTCGCCCTTGCCAATCGCCCGGGTTTCGCCCTCGCTTGAGCAAATCCAGATACCGCTATGGCTGGCATGAAGCGCGGGATAGGGGAGCGGCGCAACCATTCAGCCACCGACGACCGGCACGCCAGCAATCCACGGATGGATGAACACCAGAATGACATATAATATGACAACGATGGCAACGCTCAACAATTCGCGACCGACGGTCGCGATCTTGGCCGGTTTCACCCAAGGGCCTTCGTTGCGCGATACGGTGATGATCGAGATCAACGCCCATAGTCCGAGACCGCCGAACAGTACCAGCGACTTGTTGTCGCCATTGGCCAGCAGATGTCCGATCGCCCAGATAAGAACACCGGTCAGCATCGGATGCCGGATCCATTGCCGTATCCGTGATGCACCTTGCGCTGTGCCGAGTAGCAATATTGCCACGAACATCAACGCCATGTTGGCATGGCGGCCCCATGCGGGCGGGTCATAGACAAATTCGGCCGGAGTCGAGCGCCAGCCGAAAATCATCAATGCGAGCGAACCCAGCAATATTAGGGCGACCAGACCCTTGTGCGGTCCTTCCCCGATCGCCCCCTGGATCGAGGCGCGTAATCCCGGCGTAACCGACTTCATCAAATGTATCAGGCTCCACAGCAGAACCCCCGTGATCAGCATTACCATGTTCAATCTCCCGCTTTTGTTGCGTTCTACCTTGCCATCTCGGCTAAGGCTACTATTTGCGCAGCAACGACTGAAGAGGACAAATTTGTGACCGAATATCGTGATGCAGCAGAGAATTCCAAAGCGTGGCCGTTCGAGGAAGCGCGCAAGCTTCTCAAACGCTATCGCGGCGAGCGCGGAGTACCCGCGCCAAAGCCGGGTGGCGAGCCAATGCTGTTCGAAACCGGCTATGGTCCCTCGGGCCTGCCGCATATCGGCACATTCAACGAGGTATTGCGCACCACCATGGTCCGTCATGCCTATGAAACACTGACCGGCAATCCGACCCGGTTGATCGCGTTTAGCGATGATATGGACGGCTTTCGCAAGGTTCCGACCAATGTCCCCAATCAGGAAATGCTGGCAGAGCATCTTCACAAGCCGCTGACCCAAGTCCCGAATCCCTTCGAGACCGATCACGAAAGCTTTGCCGCTCACAACAATGCAATGCTGCGCGAGTTTCTCGATCGCTTCGGCTTTGACTATGAATTTGTCTCTTCGACCGAGAAATACCAATCCGGCGCGTTTGACGAGACGCTGAAACTGGTGCTGGCGCGCAATCAGCAGATATTGGACATCATGTTGCCGACGCTAGGCAAGGAGCGGCAGGCAACTTACTCACCGGTGCTACCGATCAGCCCGAAAACCGGCCATGTGCTGCAGGTGCCGGTGGAGATCGTCGATGCCGGGGCCGGGATTGTACGGTTTGAGGATCAGGGAGAGATGATCGAGCATAATATTCTGTCCGGTGGTGCAAAGCTGCAGTGGAAAGTCGACTGGGCGATGCGCTGGACAGCGCTTGGTGTCGACTATGAAATGTATGGCAAGGATCTGACCGAGAGTGGTATCCAGTCGGGCAAGATTGCCAAAGTGCTCGGCGCGCGCAAGCCAGAAGGACTTATCTACGAAATGTTTCTCGACGAAAAAGGCGAGAAGATTTCCAAGTCCAAGGGCAATGGGCTCAGCCTCGACGAATGGCTGCGCTACGGCTCCGAAAACAGTCTTGCTTTTTATATTTTTCGCGAACCCAAATCGGCCAAGCAACTGCATTTGGGTGTCATCCCCAAAGCGGTCGACGAATATTTCCAATCTCGCACCAACTGGCACGAACAGGAACCGGACAAGCGGCTCGGCAACGCGGTGCATCATGTCCACAATGGCGATGTGCCAAGTGACACGATCCCGGTAACTTTTGGGCTGCTACTCAATCTTGTCGGCGTAATGGGCGATGCTGATCGCGACCAGATCTGGGCCTATTTGCGGCAATATGCGCCTGATGCGACGGCGGAGCGCTATCCCGATCTCGAAGAGTTGATCGGCAATGCTATGGCCTACCACAAGGATTTCATCGCTCCGACCCTAAAGCGTCGCAAACCGGAAGGCGTTGAAGTGGCGGCACTGGAGCGGCTGGACAGTGAACTGACCGCACTGCCCGACAATGCCGCGGCCGAGGACATCCAGACGATCATCTATACGATCGGCAAGGAAGGCAGTTTCGAAAATCTGCGCGACTGGTTCAAGGCGCTTTACGAGACTTTGCTCGGCTCTTCGCAGGGGCCGCGGATGGGCAGCTTCATTGCCCTGTACGGTGTGGAAAATACCCGCACATTGATCGCCGAAGCACTGGCTTTGAAATGATCGATATTTTCACCACCGGTGGCACCATCGACAAGGTCTATTTCGATGCATTGTCGGAATATCATATCGGCCCGACTCCCTTGCCTGATATTTTGGCCGAGAATAATGTCCATGTTCCGCACCGGGTGACGCAGCTGATGCGCAAGGACAGTCTGGAACTGACCGATGCGGATCGTCGCGATATTCACGCGGCGATTGTCGCCAGTGATGCCGACAAAATCCTGGTAACCCATGGCACCGACACGATGGTGCAAACGGGAATCGCACTTGCGGATATTGCGGGCAAGACCATCGTGATAACCGGTGCAATGCAGCCAGCGACTTTGCGGATTAGCGATGCCGAATTCAATATCGGCTTTGCACTGGCTGCGACCCAGACTCTGCCACCCGGCGTCTATATCGCGATGAATGGCGAGGTTTTCGACCCCGCAAAGACGCGCAAGGACCGCTCGGCACACAGATTTATCAGAGAATAGGGTTTTTAAGGAAATAGTCGCAGCGACGGGGAGGTCGAGATGGCAAAGCGTACGGTCGAGGAACTCAGCGAGCAACTGCTCAACAAGCCGCTGGCGGCTCTTTCCCCCGACGAACGGGGCGTGTTGGAAGCGGTTGTATCCCGCGAGATTGTCGCGGATGACGCCGGCAATCTGGCCGCTGAGCAGGCCAGTTTCGGTGAACGCCTGTCGGACCGCGTTGCCGCCGTTGGAGGTTCATGGGGCTTCATCATTGCCTTTGCGGTCGTCCTGTTCGGCTGGATGCTGCTGAATTCGGAAATTCTGATCCGGTTCAATGCGGCTTTTGATCCCTATCCCTTCATCTTCCTCAATTTGATGCTGTCGACGCTGGCGGCCATTCAGGCACCGATCATCATGATGAGTCAGAATCGCGCCTCCAACAAGGACCGGATTGCCGCCGCGCATGACTATGAGGTCAATCTTCGGGCTGAAATCGACATCATTCGCCTGCATGAAAAAATCGACCTCCTGATGCTGGAAAAGATGGCGAAGCTCGAAGCGGACCTTGTGGAGATCAAGACGGCTGTGAAGCCTGCGGGTTGAATTTTTTGCCGATCAGCATGGCGACCGCAATCGTCGCGATCATCGTCAGGTAAGCGACCAGCCCGTATAAGGTCAGTCCCGGAATCGTCCACATCAACAGGACATCATTCCCCCCCGGCACAGCGCTGGCACCGATACCCATCAGGAAGCCGCCGGCCAGATTGGCCAGTGCGAATTTCCAGCTTCCCCATTCCGGTCTGAACCGGTCCTTGAGCCAGCTCGAGAAAATCGCACCGGCGAACAGCGCGATCACGGCCAATTCGATGGTCTTGCCGACCGAGAGGCCCTGGCCCTGGAGGAAGCTGTTGAGCAAGGCCGTATAGGCCCACTCGGGATGTGTGCCATAGATGGTCGCCGCGCAGACACCGATGGCGATCAGCGCGAGATAGGTTCTGTTGCGCCTGACAAATACTAGCCACAGGCTGACCAGCGCGATGATTCCAAATATTCCCAGAGCAATCTGTTTGGCGGGTGTCTGGTCGATCGTTGTGCGCTGCAGAAACTCGTTCGGACCGAATAGATCGAGACCGTTTCCTCCCGCCAGCCAGAGGGCAAATCCCAAGCCGACGAAGCTCAGGATATAGCTAAATTTGCCGGTCCCGATATAGCCTACGGTACCGACGAAACAGCCGCGGTTGATGATCGCGCCAAACCCCATCAAAGCGGCACCGAAGAACAGCTGGCCGTTCAGCCTTATGTCGAGCGGCAAATGGGCGCGGCCGGTCCATTCCACCAGCAGGAGCAGGACGATGGCGGCCCAGCTCGCAACGACCAAAAGGCCGAACAGCCAATCCATCTTGCCGTGATTGACCCAGCGGCCGGTTGCCGCCACCGTGCAGGTCGCCGCCCGGCTAAGGGCAAACCCCAGGATGAATGCAAGCGCAATGACGTAATAGGAGGCCATTGTCCTGTTTACCCGATCACTGCATTTTCACAACGGCGGAAAAACGGGGGACAGGACTAAGCCGCTACCGGCCGGGTGACCGTCTGCAGCAGCTCGGCATAGCTGTTCGCAATCGTCATTCGCGGACCATAGCCCTTGGCAAGCAGCAGTTCGTGCGCTCTGGCGAGATTATAGCAGGGCACGCCCATGAACAGATGATGCTCGCTGTGATAATTGACCCAATAGGGGGCCAGGGTCATGCGTACCGGCATATCGGCACGGGTCGTCCGGGCATGGCTGAACGGGTCATCGCCGCCGGTTGTCGTGCAGGCATGTTCGGCGATATTGCGAATCCGCAGGATCAGCTGGAACGTGGTCGCCAGCGCGCCGATCCAGATCAGGAAAGGAATGATACCGAGCGTCGCGAGGCTGATTGCCAGGACCGCCAGTTGAATGAACAGGAATCGCGCCACGGTCCGGGTCGTCCGTTTCGCGCCGTCCAGATTGACCACGGGCGCGGCGACTCCGGCAGCCCCGTTGCGGTTGAGCGGCGTACCGGCGGATGTGTCCCGCTTTCCGTTTCCGTTCGTCCTGAGCTTGTCGAAGTACGCACGGCGCGCTTCCTCATCCTTCGACAGGCTCAGGACGAACGGAGTAAGCATTGCCTTGAGGCCTTTCCATGCCACTGCGAACTGATTGCCGCGCTGTTTGAAAAACGTCTGGCCGGTCAGGTCGCGGACGATTTTGCGACGCATGCTTGCTGGCGTGGTCGGGAAAGCTGCGGATAGTCCGAGATCGGGATCCTCGGGCTGTTGGGTGTAGCGGTGATGGGTCAGGTGATAGGCGCGATAGCTGTGCAGGTCGCTGCCGGTCGCCGCTCCGGTCAGCCACTGGCCGGTGAAATTGTTGATCTTGCGCTTGGGGTGGAGCAGGCCATGCGCGGCTTCGTGCATCAGAATCGACAGGCCCAGTTGCCGTCCGCCGACCAGTACAATGGCCAGAGGGGTTGCGATCAGTCCGGCGAGCCAGTGCCATTGCCAGAGCAGCGCGGTGCCGCCGGCGATCAGCGCTACCGTCAGCCATGCGTGCAGCGCCAGCCACAGGCCCCGCCAGCGCGAAACGCGGGTCAGCGCCGCCCATTCTGCACGGGAGAATATCTCGTTTGGTTTGGCGGCCTTTACAGCGGGCATGATGATCCTTTTCTAGTCCTCAATATAGCGGAATTTTGCCGTTTATCCAAATCATGGCGATGCCGTAGCGTTATCCCGGTTTCAGCACGACAAATCCTCCCCGCTTGCGGGGAGGTGGCAGCCGGAACGGCTGGCGGAGGGGGCTCTGGCCGAGGCGCTGCGTTCAGACGGGAGCCCCCTCCACCACGCTGCGCGTGGTCCCCCTCCCCGTGCCGGGGAGGACTTCCACCAAGAAAAGCCTGTCCTGCTGCACGCCATCATCCTTCGACAGGCTCAGGACGAACGGCAATTTGGTTGCGTGTTCAAGCCAGCGCCTCGGCCAGCCGGATCATGAAATCGGCGCCGCGCTCAAACTGGTCAACCGCCAGATATTCATTCGGCTGGTGGGCCTGCTCGATCGATCCCGGGCCGCAGATCACGGTGGCAAAGCCCGCCTGCTGAAACTGTCCGGCCTCGGCTGCATAGGAGACAACCCCCGCCGGGCCATTGTCGCCGGTCAGTCGGCGGACAAAATCTTCCGCCTCCTGGGAACCGGCTGGCGCCATCGGCGGAGCGTTGGACAACCGGGTGATGGTGACCCCTGCTTCGGGAAAGGCCTGCTTGATCTCGGCATCCAGCGCCGCGACTTTCGCCTTGAACGGCGCCAGTACCGCCTCGGGGTCGACATCCGGCGGGCAGCGCAGATCAAAGACAAAATAGGTACGTCGCGCGAGAATATTCGCGGCGGTCCCGCCGGACATCGTGCCGATGGTGAGCGTCGCGTGGGGCGGGATGAAGGGAGAGGCGGGATCGGCATTTTCCCAAAGACCGCGCGCCAGTTCGGCGAGATCGTGCATCAGCTCCACCGCCACCATATTGGCAGAAATACCGAGATGAGTAAGGCTGCTATGGGCTTCGTGCCCGAGCACTTCGACCTCGTGGACCGTGATCCCCTTGTGTCCGGTGATGACCTTCATCATCGTCGGCTCGCCGATTATCGCCAGCGCCGGTTTCGGCAGCTTCGCCGCCATTTCCTCAATCATCGCCGGCGCGCCGAGACAGCCGACTTCTTCGTCATAGCTGAAAGCGAGATGCACCGGGCGCTTGCCGGTCTTGAGAAGCGGCACGGCGGCCAGAGCAAGGGCAATAAACCCCTTCATATCGCACGTCCCGCGCCCGTGGAGCAGGCCGTTCCGCTCGGTCACCGTCCAGGGATCGCTATCCCAATCCTGTCCGTCGACCGGCACGACATCGCTATGGCCCGACAATATGATCCCGCCTTCGGTAACAGGACCGACGGTGGCGTAGAGATTGGCCTTGGAAGCATCCGCATTGATGACGCGGGTGGATGAAACGCCGTGTTCGGCGAGATAGTTTTCGACCCATGCGATCAGCTCGAGATTGCTGTTCCGCGATGTGGTGTCGAAACCGATCAGCGTGGCGAGAATATCGCGGGCCGTTGCGGCCAGATCATCCATTGAGAATATCCGCTGTGCAAGACACGAGGGTCACACGGGTCACACCCCCTAATGCGGAAAGATATTTGCCCGCGCCGGGGACCAAAAATAGCGGGTTTTGTGGGGAAGTTTTGGAGTGGGTCATGGGGCTTCGAACTTTACAAACTTTACAGTGTTAAAAGAAAGAAAACGGACCGGCCCCAGATTGGCGAAAAATGGCGGGTTTTGGAAAGGGATCGCAGCGGCGTTCATAGTGACCGAGGATAGTGTGCACTGCCCGTGTAGGACAGCATTTTCTTGGCGCCCCTTCTCGTTTGAGGGAGAAGGGTGCGGTGCCTTATCGCGCATGCGGTTAGGCAAAGTTGGATGAGGGCGTGCTGTGGGTGATGGCTCGCGCAAAACCCGAGATCGAACACCCTCATCCAGCTACGACTAGGCAGCTTGCTGCCTAGTCTACGCATCCTTCTCCCTCACGGGAGAAGGAGTACCAAAACTCTAGCCCTGCGAAGCAATCCAGTCGCGGATTTTTGTTTCCAGCACGGTCATTGGCAATGCGCCAGTGTTCAGCACCTGATCATGAAATTCGCGCGGGTCGAACTTGTCGCCGAGCGCGTCCTGGGCTTCTTTCTTGAGCCGCTGGATGGTCAGCGCACCGATCTTGTAGGCCAGGGCCTGCGAAGGAATCGCGATATAGCGTTCGACTTCGGCGGTGGCATCGGTTTCGCCCATGCTGCTGTTGTCGAGCATATAT
The DNA here is from genome assembly GCA_965534715.1 of uncultured Parasphingorhabdus sp. Lineage (GTDB taxonomy): Bacteria > Pseudomonadota > Alphaproteobacteria > Sphingomonadales > Sphingomonadaceae > Parasphingorhabdus. The sequence continues at coordinate 10,580 of CBETBW010000025.1, read as the reverse complement.
TTGATTGCCTGTTCGCGGGTCCAGCCCTTGCTGTGCAGACCGGTGTCGACGACCAGCCGCATCGCGCGGAGCATTTCATCGTCGAGATGACCGAAGCGCTGATAGGGGTCGCCATATAATTCCATCGGGAAACCGAGTTTCTCCGCATAGAGCGCCCAGCCTTCGACAAAGGCCGTGTTGCCGCCAAAGCGCATGAAATTGGGCAGCTCGGCATTTTCCTGGGCCAGAGAAATCTGGAAATGGTGCCCTGGTGCGCCTTCGTGCAGGTATAGCGTGGTGATGCCCGAAGTGTTGCGCGAGGGCAGGTCATAGGCGTTGAAATAGAAGACGCCGGGACGCGAGCCATCGGGCGTGCCGCTCTGATAGGAACCGCCTGCCTGGAATTTCTCGATCGATTCGTCATAGGGCCGAATTTCCAGTGGCGATTTTGGCAGTACCTTGAACTGCTCGCCAATTCTGGCATCGACCTTCTTGCCCATGTCATAATAAGCCTGGGTCAGCGCCTCGCGGGATTCCGGGTGAAATTGTTCGTCGGTCCGCAGAAATTCGAAAAATTCGGACAATGTGCCGTCAAAGCCTACCTCGTCCTTGATCTCTTCCATCTCCGTCTTGATCCGCGTCACTTCGCTGAGGCCAAGATTATGGATATAGTCGGCCTTGAGCGGCAGCGTGGTCGTGTTCTCGATCAGATTCTCATACAGAACCGCGCCGCCCTTCATGCCCGACAGACCGACTTCTTCGCGGGCGACCGGTAGATATTCATTCTTCAGGAAGTCGTGCATCCGCTGATAGCCGGCGAAAATATCATTGGTGGCCGCCGCATATGCCTTGGTCAGGCGTGCCTTGTCCGCTTTGCTGAAATCGTCAGGGAAATTTTTTGTCGGCGCCATCAGCGGGCTGTCTTCGAGGCCCAGAGCAATCTGGGTAGCGAGCTGTTCGATCACGTTGTTGATCGTCAATTTGGTTTCGACCACGCCGCTTTCCATGCCTTCGCGGAAGCGTCCGATCGAACGGTCACCGATGATGATGAACTGCTTGTGGCGTTTCAGATTATCCTCGTAATTTTTCACCGTCTTGAACGGTGCGCCGCCCTTGCCGGATGCAAAATTGGGATAGAATGTATGAAATCCGCTGAAATGATTTACCGGACGGACCACCGTCAACGCCATGATCTCGTCGGAATATCCTTTGAGCGCCTGCTGCTTGTTGCGCTTGAAGACATCATAGGCAATCTTGTCGGTTGCGCTCAGCTTGCTGCGGTCCAGTTTCAACAGTGCGGCGAGCTGGGACTCTTCCGCGGCTTTTTCCGCTGCAAAATATTCGTCCGAAATATAATCACCAAGCTGGTCGGCATAGCGTTCGTCGCCGCGGAACAGGGCGCCGATAGGATTGCGTTTCAGATTATCCTCGTCGCTCTTGGCGAACAGGACCTTCATCTTTTCGCCTTCGGTCATCTCCGCTTCTTCGTGATGCTCCATGGCCGATGCGCTGGCCGCGGCAAGCGGCTGGGCGGTCGCGACGCTGCCGATGGCGAGCAGGCTGGTGCCGACGAGAAGGGCGAGGGGTTTCTTGATCATATATGGTTCCTATCCAAAACTGTTATGTCCAGCTAACACGGTAAAGTATCACTCGCAACGACTTCACTGTCTATCTGATGTTGTTTGTCGAAACCGGTCGTCGGTTGGTCGGGCAGCAGGGCTTTATCGGACCCAGGCCTTCTGCCACTGGTTGAGCCGGAACCATTTGGTGATGATATATTTGGTGCCCTTGTCGACCGGCGTGCCGGCATGCAGCGTGTCGATATTGGGTGTCCCGTCGCGGCTCATATTATTCCATATAAGCAACATGCCGCGGCGCGGCTCGACCTCATATTGCAGCTGCGGGAAGGCGGTTGCGCCGCCCTTTTCCGGTTCGTTGAGATAGGCCATCGCGGTCCAGGTGCGCTGGCCGCCATTCGGGCCTTCATACTGCCAGTATTTTTCGCTGGCATGAAAATAGTCGTGATGGTCCTTGAATTCCTGCCCCGGCTGATAGCGCTGGCCCTGCAGGACTTCGCTGTGGCTTTGCGGCAGGCCCATCAGATCGCAAATCGCTTTGTCGATCCGGCGGATGTCGGGATCGGCCGGATCGACATTGCAGCTGTAGCTGGTGCGATATCCTTCGCGCTCGGTGCCCTCGTAAAGCGTCGATGGCTGGCTGTCGCTGTCGATCATGTCGATCAACAGGTCGCAATCGGCATCGCTGATGAAATTCTGGCAGACATAGAGTTGCACATGCGGGCTTTCCAGCCACTGGACTCTTGGATGGGCGTTCAGCGTTTCGGTCACCCGCCGGCCCAGCTCGGCTATCCGCCGCAGACTGGCATAAAGTTCGATCTGCTTTTTCGAAAAGACCCGGGCCATGTCTGGCAGCCTAGTCGATAACGCGTCCGCGGACCATCACCCAGTCGATCTTTTCGAGGACCCGGACATCGTCCAGCGGATTGCCGTCGAAGGCGATCAGATCGGCGGAATAGCCGACTGCGATGCGGCCGATTTCATTTCCCATATCGAGCGTGTCTGCGGCGATGGTTGTTGCGCTTGCCAGGGCTTCGCGGTTGGTAAGGCCGGCGTTGACCATCAACTGCAATTCCTCTGCGTTGCGGCCATGGGGAAAGACCCCCGCGTCGGTCCCGAAGCCGACTGGTACGCCCATTTTCTTGGCTGCGGTCACCGCCTTGCCGACCGATCCCAGAGTCTCGCGAATCTTGGCTTCGACCACCGGCGTGTAGATCCCCTTGCCAAGGCCTTCGGCGACGCCCTTGAACGCCATCAATGTCGGAACCATCACCGTGCCATTGGCTTTCATCACCCTGAGGGCCGCGTCATCGGCGAATGTGGCGTGGTCGATCGTATCAATCCCGGCCCGTGCTGCAGCTTCGATTCCGCGCGCGCCATGGGCATGGGCCATGACTTTCAATCCCAGCGAATGGGCGGTGTCGGCAATCGATCGCATCTCGGCATCGGTGAAATGGGCTTCCAGACCGCGGCCTTGCTGCGACAGGACGCCGCCGGTTGCGGTGATCTTGATGATATCGGAGCCGGCGCGCGATGCCCGGCGCACATTTTCGGCGCATTCGACCGCTCCGGTGCAGCTGTAGCCGCTGGCCAGCAGTTCGTTGACATCTTCGGTGAAACCGGTGGTATCGCCATGTCCGCCGACAATCGCCAGCGGCGGCCCGGCGGCGATGATGCGCGGTCCGGGAATCAGGCCCTCTGCGGTACCGCGGCGCAGCGAAAAGGCGCTATATTGCGAAGATCCTGCCTCGCGGACGGTGGTAAAGCCAGCCTTGGCGGTGACCCAGGCATTTTTCGCTCCCACGACCACACCCCATTCGGCCGGTTCGGTGGCTCGTTTCCAATAGTCACCACCGGGGTCGCCGGTCAGGTGGACGTGCAGATCGATCAGGCCGGGCATGACGGTTTTATCGGAGAGGTCGATTATGGCAGCACCGGAGTCGGCGCTCGCCCCGCTCCGTCTGATTTCAGCGATCCTGCCATCCCGGACGATGATCGTGGCGGGGCCGCTCGGGCCGGACGCGGCGTCGGTGATCAGGTTACCAACGAGAATTACCCGGTCTTGAGCGGATGCCGTGCCCGAAATCATGACCGTTACAAAAGCGGCCATAGCCAAACCAAACACACGTTTCATGATTTCTCTCTCCATGGTTATCGCGCCTTATTGCGGAGCGACATCGCAAGTTGCAACAAGAAAGGAATTTGTTCCGGCCGGAATTTTCGCCTTGCGCTGGAAGGAGGTAGTTAAATCCGGCACAATCAATCGTGTCGTCCGGAAATCCAAAGCTGAAATCGAGCTGGTCGCCGGTACTCTCGCCAGCGGGAAAAGTGCTAATATTTCGATCGGTAACCAGCCGCGCAAACCATAGATTTCCGATTGGATCAGTCGATCTGGCACCTGTATCGTCGTTACCCGATGTTACAGTTAACAGGTCGCTAACCTGATTGGGTTAGAGTTGTGGATTATTGACCTGTTTATCATGAGAAATTGATCAAGATTATGAAACATGAGAAGTTTGATATTACCGATCCGAAGCTGATTGATGCTGTGGCTCGTTCGTGCGGGGAAGTCACTGTTGGCTGCGCTGATGTAGGTGGTCTGGTTGAGGACGTGATGGCGACTGCGGATGAAATGCGCGAGCGCCGGGAAGTGTTGCAGGATGTTATTGCAAAACTGGCTGATGACCAGAAACGCGTGACAGACTCCACCGACGAGGCGAGGCTGTTGTCGAAGCGCGCGAAGGATGATCTGCACAGCAGCACCGAAGTGATCAGGATGTCGATGCAGGAATTTGGTGATTTGACCGGACTTGTTGTTGCGCTGGCCCAGCATATTACCGGATTTGCAGGCGCCATGGATCAAGTGCGCCGGGTTTCCCAGAATATTGACAGGATTGCCAATACGACGAGCATACTCGCTCTAAATGCTGCAATTGAAGCGCATCGGGCAGGCGCCGCTGGTGCAACATTTGCGGTCGTCGCAGCGGAAGTCAAGCAACTGGCTTTCAATACGCGCGAAGCCACAGATGAAATATCAGCCACGGTAAACTCGCTGGGCGTCGAAGCCGAAAATCTGGTTGAGAAAATCGAAAAGGGCGTCAGCAAGGGTAATGATGCCCAGAGAAACTTTCAAAAAATAGATGACACTGTGAACCGGATTTCCGATCTGGTTTCCCAGGTCGATGAGCAGAATAGCGACATTGCCGAAAACACCGGCCTGATCCACAATAAAGTGCAACAGGTGCAAGCGGTTCTCGATCATTTTTCGGAGAGTGCCGACAAGAATAATATTACTTTGGAAGCGGCAAAAAACAAGGTGGGTGACCTTGAAACAACGTCGAAAATCATGTTTGACCAACTGGTCCAGAGTGGCTTCGCGACAGAAGACCGCAAATTTGTTGACCTGGCGATAACGGGCAGGGACGAATTGGTCACAATAGTCGAAAAGGCTTTGGCCAGCGGAGAGCTGACGATTGAGGAGCTGTTTGACCGGCAATATAGCGAGATACCGGGCTCCAATCCCGCGCGATATGATAACAAGTTCAACGCGTTTGCCGACGCTGAAATCCAGCCGATACTGGACAAATACCGGAAAATGGATGCGATTATCAGCTGCGGCGCTTCCAATATTGACGGCTATCTGCCGACCCATGTCAGCGAGCGGTCGCGTCAACCCAATGGCGATCCAGCGCATGATGACAAATATTGCCGCAATCGGCGTATAATTCTGGACGATATGACGAAACGCGGCATTGCGCAAAAAGATCGACCGTTCAGCGTCTCGGTATACAGGTTTGTTCGAACCGCTGATGATAAATCAACGGCGGGCAAGCAGGTCTTCGTTCCGCTCTATTTTGACGGCGAATATTGGGGCAATTTCGAGCTCTTGTATCTCAACTGATCGACCGGATATTAGCCGACCTCCCTGACGGCATTTTGGATGAGCGAACAGACGGGACTATGCTCGCAAAAAACCCGCTCCCTTTTCAGGCAGCGGGTTTTTCGATCATGTTTTTCTGTCTTACCAGAAGAAATTGTAGATCACGTCGACGACTTCTCCGGTATAAGTGTCAACCAGCAGGACGTCGTCATAATAGCGGATCCAGCGGGTTCCGCCATAGGCCGCCGGCAGACGGTAGCGCCAGGGGTCGTTGATCCAGTAGCGCGATCCGTAAAAGGATGTGCCAAGGAAAACACCGATGTTCCACCGACGGTAGCTATGGGACCGATAGGGCGAATAATAACGGCCTAGCCGGTAATAGCTGCGGTTTGCATTACGGTAGCGCTGCCAGTCATAGCGACGGTCCTGACGCCAGCTGCGGTTCCAGTTGCGGCTGCTGCGCGCTGAGTTGCGATTGTCGCGATAGCGCCGGTCGATTCGTCCGTCGCGGTTTCTGTCTACCCGGCGGTCCACCCGGCCGTTATTGTTGCGATCATAGCGCCGGTCGATCCGTCCGTCCCGGTTGCGATCGAAGCGGCGATCTACCCGGCCATCGCGGTTGCGGTCACCGCGCCGGATATCCCGACGCTGGTCCGCCCGATTGGCGGCTCGCCGGTCTTGCCGAACGGCACGATTTTGCTGCACGCCACGCCGGTCCTGCCGCGCTGTGCGATTGACGTTGCGATCTCGCCGGACGTCTCGCTGTTCAACCCGATCCTGTCGAACGGTACGGTTTTGCTGCACACCACGCCGGTCTTGCCGTGCTGTACGATTGGCATCGCGATCCTCCCGCATGTTTCGCTGCACGGTCCGGTCATTGCGTCGATCACCGCGATTGGCGTTTACATTGCGATCCACTCTCTCGACCCGGCGATTTTGCCGGGCTTCGGCGCGGTCTCCGCGCGTTTCGAGGCTGGCCTGTCCGCGGTTGTTGCGATTTTCGGATCGTTGCGCCTGACGCTGACCACCCCCACGACTGGTAGCCTGGTTGCCTCTGTTACTACCGCGGCTCGCTCCGCGATTGCCACGGCGCTCGCTGCGACGGTCACGCTGTTGAGCCGCTGTACCGGTCAAGTCGAGATTGACCAGGTTTTGAGCGACAGTAGCGCTTTGATTGAGATTGGGGGCAATTTCTGCGGCGGATGCGGCGGCGGGCGTCAACATCGTGGCCGCCATCAAACCGGTTAAGAAAAATATACGCATGGCTTACTCCTGTTGCTGGCGACTCCATTTGCCGCATCTGTGCAACAGGTGATAGGTTGTTAACCCTGTCAGAGTCCTGAACTGACTTGTTATGTTCAGGAAAGGTTGGAGTTATCTGAACAACATTGTCCCAATAACTCCAACCCCGGACTTGATCCGGGGTCCATCGCGCGTCTGATAGCGAGCCCGTTTTTCTGATTGCTTGCCGACGAACGGAGGCGTGAACCAACGCCTTGGGGGTTGGTTCGAGATCACAAGATGGACCCCCGCCTGCGCGGGGGGCACGGCCTAATCTTTCAGATTATCCTTTTCCAGCCACTCTTCCAGCCATTTGATCGTATATTCCCCGGACTGGAATTCCGCGTCATGAACCAGCTTCTGGTGGAGCGGGATCGTGGTCTGGACGCCTTCGATGACAAATTCGTCGAGCGCCCGCGCGAGGCGCATCATGCAGCCGTCGCGGGTGCGGCCATAGACGATCAGCTTGGCGATCATGCTGTCATAATAAGGCGGGATCGAATAGCCGGCATAAAGACCGCTATCGACCCGCACATGCATGCCGCCGGGCGCGTGATAGCTGGTAACCTTGCCGGGCGAGGGCGCCCAGGTTTTTGGATTTTCGGCATTGATCCGGCATTCGATGGCGTGACCCTTGAACTCCAGTTCGTCCTGCGTGACCGACAGATCGCGGCCGTCGGCGATGCGGATCTGTTCGCGGACCAGATCGAAGCCGGTGATCATTTCGGTGACCGGATGCTCGACCTGCAGGCGGGTATTCATCTCGATGAAATAGAATTCTTCGTTCTCGTAGAGAAATTCGATCGTTCCGGCACCGCGATATTGCATGCCCTTCATCGCATCGACGCAGACCTTGCCCATTTTTTCGCGCTGCTCGGCGCTGATCACCGGCGAAGGCGCTTCTTCGAGCACTTTCTGGTGACGGCGCTGCAGCGAACAATCGCGTTCGCCGAGATGGATGGCATTGCCGCGGCCATCGCCGAACAGCTGAAATTCGATATGGCGCGGATCGCCGAGATATTTTTCAATATAGACGGTGGCGTCACCAAAGGCGGCCTTGGCCTCGGTTCCCGCCTGCTTCATCTGGGTTTCGAGCTCGGACTCGCTGTTGACCACTTTCATGCCGCGACCGCCGCCGCCGGAAGCCGCTTTGATGATCACCGGATAGCCGACGTCTGCCGCTACCCGTTTGGCTTCTTCGATTTCGCTGACCGCACCGTCGGAACCGGGCACCAGCGGGATGCCCAGATCGCCGGCGGTTTTCTTGGCCGCAACCTTGTCGCCCATGATTTTGATATGTTCGGGCTTGGGGCCAATCCATTTAATGCCGTGGGCTTCGACGACTTCCGCAAAATGCGCGTTTTCGGAGAGGAAGCCATAGCCGGGATGAATTGCATCCGCGCCGCTGATCTCGGCTGCAGAGATGATCGCCGGGATCGACAGATAGCTGTCGGCTGCCGGCGGCGGGCCAATGCAGACAGCCTGATCGGCGAGCCGTACATGCATGGCTTCTGAATCGGCGGTGCTGTGCACGGCGACGGTTTGTATGCCCAGTTCTTTTGCCGCGCGCAGAATCCGCAGTGCGATTTCTCCGCGATTGGCAATCAGGATTGTTTCAATGGTCACCCTGTCTGCCTCAAGCGATCATGACCAGAGGCTGGTCAAATTCTATCGGTTGACCGTTTTCGACCAGAATAGCCTTTACCGTGCCGGATGTTTCGGCGGTGATCGGGTTCATCACCTTCATCGCTTCGACAATCAGCAACGTATCACCAACGGCAACCTTGTCGCCAACGCTGATAAAATTGGGTGAACCGGGTTCGGCTGCTAGATAGGCGGTGCCGACCATCGGTGATTTTTGGGCACCGGCGTGGTCGTCAACCGGAGCGGCTTCCGGGGCCGGGGCGGCGGCTGCCGGGGCAGGAGCAGGTACGGACGCGACCGGCGCGGATACATATGTTCCACCACCGCGAGCGACCTTGATCTTGCGGTCACCATCCTCGACTTCAATCTCGGTCAAGCCGGCTTTTTCAAGAATGGCGGCAAGATCGCGAACCAGTTTGATATCTACATTCATGCCTTCACCCGTTTCTTTTTTTGCAGGCATATTCTGTCCTTATATAGTCGTTAAAATTTGCTCGCTGCGTCCAGCGCCAGTTGATAGCCCAATGTTCCAAAGCCGCAAATACTTCCTTTTGCAACCGGTGCAATGAAACTCTTGTGCCGAAATTCTTCGCGCGCGGCGGGATTCGAGATATGCACTTCGATAACCGGAGTACCAATCGCCTTGATCGCATCGAACAGGGCCAGCGATGTGTGGGTCAATGCCCCGGCGTTGAGGATCACCGCATGGGCATCTTCTGCAGCCGCTTCGTGCAACCAGTCGACCAGATGGCCTTCATGGTTGCTCTGGCGGATTTCGACGTCGAAGCCGAGCGTCTGCGCATGGTCTTCGATCTGTCCGGCGATTTCGTCGAGCGTTTCCGAACCGTAAATTTCGGGCTCGCGCATGCCCAGCAGGTTGAGATTGGGTCCGTTCAATATAAAGATGGTCTTGGCCGCCAAGATATTGTTCCTTCCCCAAGGCTTTTGGTTGCGACTGGAGCGACCTCTTTATATGGCTCGTATTTGAAAAGCGAGATCAAAGACATGAAAGTTATCGAAATGGCGGAAATTCGGATCCGGTTGAATGGCGAGGATCACCGGCTCGCGGCCGGTTTGTCGATTGCCGAACTGGTACGGTCCCTTGATCTCGACCCCGCCAAGGTAGCGGTAGAGCGCAATCGCGAGATTGTGACGCGATCGACTCTGGCTGATGTCCTGGTCGAACAGGGTGATGAACTGGAAATTGTGCATTTTGTCGGCGGCGGATCCGCTGATGACAGCTGGACGGTGGCAGGAAATACATTCCGGTCCCGGCTGATTGTCGGCACCGGCAAATATAAGGACTTCGAAGAGAACGCCGCAGCGGTCGAAGCGTCCGGCGCGGCGATTGTCACCGTCGCCGTCCGCCGGGTGAATGTTACAGATCGCAACCAGCCGGTCCTGATGGATTATATTGATCCGAAGAAAATCACCTATCTTCCAAACACCGCAGGCTGTTTCAATGCAGAAGATGCGATCCGCACCTTGCGGCTGGCGCGCGAGGCCGGCGGCTGGGAGCTGGTCAAGCTGGAAGTGCTGGGCGAGGCGAAGACATTATATCCCAATATGCGCGAAACGCTGGAGGCGACCGAAGTGCTGGCCAGGGAAGGCTTCAAGCCGATGGTCTATTGTGTGGACGATCCGATTGCCGCGAAACAGCTGGAAGAGGCAGGCGCGGTGGCGATCATGCCGCTTGGCGCGCCGATCGGGTCAGGGCTCGGCATCCAGAACCGGGTCACCATCCGGCTGATCGTCGAAGGCGCCAATGTGCCGGTGCTGGTCGACGCCGGTGTCGGTACCGCGAGCGATGCGGCGGTTGCCATGGAACTGGGTTGTGACGGCGTGCTGATGAACACCGCGATTGCCGAAGCGAAAGAGCCGGTGCGGATGGCGCGGGCAATGAAGCTGGCCGTCGAGGCAGGTCGCGAGGCTTATTTGTCCGGACGGATGGGACGCCGGATGTATGCCGACCCGTCAAGTCCGCTGTCCGGACTGATTTAGGGTCCTAATACAGCATGATTCGGTTTCTTCTGTAACTATCTGAATCGTAACAAAAGTTACAAGGTGATAGATTTGTCGATCAGCGATTGCCGTTGGTCGAAGCCCCTTGTCGTTTGCCGATCATAATGGTGGTTTATCGAAGTTCGGATGCTCGCACGGGATCGCTCCCCTATCCAAGATGGTGAGGCGGGAGCATGACCCTACGTCTCTCCAGACAG